>MTOV01000002.1 GCA_002011815.1 Nitrospirae bacterium JdFR-86
CCCACTTCCAACTGTAACCCCGTTCGACTTGCATGTGTTAGGCACGCCGCCAGCGTTCGTTCTGAGCCAGGATCAAACTCTCATCCAAAGCTCTGAAACTCTTTTGAACTGACAGGTTTGCTACGCACTCTTTTAGGCTTTTCAAAGAGCTAAGTTTAAGCTTAACCTAAATCTTATATATTTGTCAACCTGAAGAACTCTCAGTAATGGAGAATCTCTGACTGTGCCGAAAGGGTTCCGATTGCCTTCTTAAGATTTACCTCTGCCTTTGCAAATTCCGCTATCGCCCTCTCTTCTGCAGACAAAGCCTTCGCATAGTCTTCCTGAAACCTCAATACATCATTAAGTGTTGCCATGCCAAGTCTGAATCTCTCCTGTTCAGCCTTGAGTCTTTTCTCAGAAGCAATTCTCGTCTTCTCAGCCGCCTTTACTGAATCCTGAGCCAGCCTGAGTGCCCTCAATGCCTCCCTTACCTGAAACGTAATCCTCTGCCTCAAAGCCTTAATCTTTACCTCTGCCATCTCTTCATCGTACTTCGCCCTGAGATAATTCCCAGCAGCAATCCTGTTGCCAAGAGGAATATTCAACGAAAGCCCGAACTGCCATGAATAATAATTACCAGATGCCGTCCTGTCCAATGCATCACCATAATTCCCATTCAATCCGTTAAGACCTACTGAGGCTACAATATTCAATTCAGGAAGCTTCTGATTCTCATAAAATTTTCTGAGTATTTTCTTGTTCTTGTATTCCTTAAATGCCTGCTTATAGTCCCTTCTGTTTTCAAACGCAATACCAAGAAGTGTCTCTAAAGCAGGAATCTCATCCGGCTCAGGCGGAACATCCACAGGCACTATCTTCTTCTGCCAATCGTTAAGGTTCATTACAACTCTTAAAGCATCCTCTGCATCAGACAAAGCCTTTTTAGCCCTCAACACCTGCTCTTCCCTTATGGCGACTTCAGCCTCTGCCTTGTAAATCTCCACAGGAGCAAGCTCTCCTGCATCAATCTTCGCCTTTACCTCATTCAAAAGATTCTCTGCAAGCTCAAGAGAAAGTTCCGCCACATCAAGATTGCTCTTTGAAAAATAAAGATCCCAGTATGCACCTGCTGTCCTGGCGATAATGTCCATTGCCCTGTGCTCGATGCCAAGGGCTGCTATCTTAAGATTGTTCTTAGCAACCTGAAGGTTACTCTCTTGAATACTCTTTCCAAAACCTTTAAGCAAAGGCTGCGTTACAGACAATACAAGTTCAGAAGAATAATACGGGTTCAGAAGAAGAAAAGGCGTTTCACTCACCTCTGTCTTTGCACCTGACAACTTGAGCTCGTACGTTGTGCCTGTTTTTATCTTTCCACCAAATGATATGTCATAGGTAAATCCCCTCTCCTCACCGCTTATAAAAGTAGTAGCTGATTGCGACCTCTCGAAATACTTGTTTAACTCGAATTTTAAAGCCGGATCAAACTCCCCCTCTTTTATCTTTATTTCAGCCTCTCTGACTTTAAATAAAATCCTCTCCTCTGCCATAGACAGATTTTCCCTGAGTGCAATGTTGACAGCTTCAGCTAAAGTCAGTTCAAGCACTTCCTGCGCATAGGACGAAATCGCAAAACACAAAACTAAAAACACACTTCCTATTGCCTTAACCCTCATTTTTCTCCCTCAGAGTAATATAGCCTGAAAAGACAATAAGCGCACCGCCAATCAAGGACATAATCTTTGGATATTCACTAAAAAATATCACCCCGAAAATTATAGCACCAACAGGCTCTATATACCCCAGTATCGCCGCCCTGTTGGCTTTTACCTTGCTCATGCCTTTAAAATAAAGAATCGGAGCCAGAGTCGAATGAATCACGCCCACAAGAAGAAAGCTCCATAAAGCATCCGCTGGATATACTCTGACAAAAGGAAGGAGAATAACACTAATCATCACGTTCTGTAAAAAACACATCACAAGCGGGTTAAAGTTCTGTGCAAAGACCCTCGTCACCACAACTATCACTGCATAGGCAAGACCTGAGAAAAGCCCTGACATAATCCCGAGCATATCCCTGCTCGGCTCCTTAAAACACGAAAGAAAATCCCGTGGACTTACACCGAGCAATACCCATAAACCTACACTCGCAATGACTATCGAAAACAAAACCCTTTTCGTAGGCTGTTCTTTTAAGAAAACAAGTGCTAAAAACGCAACCACAACCGGTGCTATGTAATGTGTGAGAATGGCATTCGCTATCGTCGTGTTTTTATAGGCATAGAAAAAAGTAAAATTATTAATGAGTATCAAAGGACCAAGAACAAGAAGATAGAGGACTCTCTTATCTATGCGCAACAGACCACGATACTGACTTTTCGTCAGTATCATTCCCTGCACAAGCACCGATACGACAGCAGAATAAAATATAAGGATATGCACAGGCACACCGGAAAGCCTTACGACCACACCGAGAGAACTCCACAACAGAATGGCAGAAAGAATATAAAAAGACCCCATTACAAAATAATCCTCAGATACTTAAATCCATTGAGACAGGCTGAAAACACTGCTGTTTATAGGGAGACGTCAATATCAACGTTCTTTACGTTCTGAAGCACCCTGTTCCTAAGCTTTACAGGAGGCTCAGGCTTTATAAGATACTTGCCATTCTGAAGAACCGGAATAAGCAGGTCTTCAAAGAGTTTGCCGCAGGAACTCTTGTGTTTTTTTCTGTCATTAAGCACTATTTTTCTTTCACCGCATTTAGGACACACAAGAAGCCTTTTGCTGCCAGACCACTTTCCCCTTTTGGCTTTAGGTTTGCCGTCAATCTCTATTATATCCATTGAGTAATCAATTACCGGTGCACTGCTTATTGATGTTCCGATTCCGTAACCGTCAACAAACGGGTTTAAAACAGGCACGTCTTTTTCCTTTATGCCGCCGCTTACAAAGAACTTTATATGCTTGTAGCCCCTTGAATCAAGCTCCCATCTGCACTCCTCGAGTATCCTCATGAAATCACCCCGTCTTGAGGAAGGCGTGTCGAATCTGACTGCAAAAAGCCTCTTGCCCAATGCCTCGGCAACATTCAAGCACTCAAATTTTTCATCAAGAAACGTATCAATAAGGGCGACTCTTTTGAACTTAGGCTCAAGCACTTCATCGTATGCCTTAATAGCCTCTACCGTAGAGCCGAAACACAATATCAGTGCATGAGGCATAGTGCCCATCGGGTCTTCGCCTATTATCTCACCTGATTTAACAACAGCCACACCATCACAGCCACCTATATAAGCATTCCTTTCTATCATCGGAGCAAGGATAGGATGCATTCTCCTTGCACCGAAACTTATAACAGGTCTTTGTCCTGCAAGTTTTTTAAAGCGTGCTGCCTTTGTAGCAACACCAGAGGCCTGACATATCAGCCCTAAAATAGCGGTCTCGTAAACACAGAAGTCCTGATACCTGCCCTCTATTTCCATTACAGGCTCATATGGATAAAACACCGTGCCTTCCCTCAGTGCCCTTACTTTTATGGGAAGATGCTTCATCAGATACATCGCCTCTTCAAGCCCTGCAAACACAGCCCACTGCCAGCCATCAGGAAGACTCTTTGCAATGAACTCGGCTTTGACAACAGGGTTTACCCCCTTTGCCTTGAGAATCTTCAGGCTTCGCTCAAAATAAACATCCGTAATCTTTCCATCTAAAATATCCTTCGGCTCTGCTGTATGAAACATATTCTTTTTCACCTCAACTTATTACATTACTACTCTATCTTAACACCCATTACGTTTTTCATTATTCTCAATGCTGCATCATGGTCTTCTTTTGAAATCCCTGCCACGGCATCCTCAACCACTGTAACCTTGTAATCCCTCAGGACTGCATCAGAGGCAGTAAACATAACGCATATATGCGTCACGCATCCGGTAAGTCTAAGACTGTCCACGTTTAATTCCTTCAGTTTCCTATCGAGTCCTGTGCCGTAAAAGCCGGAGTAGGTAGTCTTCTCTATCACTATATCCCCTTCCTCAGGTTTAAGCTCATCCACGACTTCGGCTCCTTTCGTGCCCTTAACAGCATGTGGAGGCCAGCCGAATTTGGAAAACTCCTTGTCATCTGGAGCATGACTGTCACAGACATAAATTACAGGAGATTGAGTTGCTCTTGCCTTCTCGATTTCTCTTTTAATATTAGGTATCACTTTCCGCGTTTCAGGCACTTCCAGAGGAGCACCCTGGAGAACGAAATCATTAAGCATATCTATTATTATCAATGCCTCTTTTGCCATCCCCCACCCCTCCTGTGTTTATTTGTTAAACTTCTTCCTAAGAGCCTTTTCCACATTGTCAGGCACAAGGCCTTTGATAGAGCCACCAAATGACGCTACTTCTTTAACCATTGTAGAGGTCAAAAATGAATACTCTTCTGAAGGCATCATGAACACGGTCTCCACATCGTAATTAAGCCTTCTGTTCATAAGCGCCATCTGAAGCTCATACTCAAAGTCAGAGACCGCCCTGAGTCCCCTGATAATAGCAACCCCTTTTCTGGATTTCACATAATCAACCAGAAGCCCGCTAAAGGTCTCAACCCTTACGTTCTTACAGTTCTTGACTGCATCCTTAATCAGCTTTACACGCTCTTTAAGTTTAAAAAGTGGGCTCTTCCTCGGATTGTCTGAAACCGCTATGATGACCTCATCGAATATCCTTACACCTCTTTCTACAAGGTCAAGATGCCCGTTGGTGACAGGGTCAAACGTCCCTGGATAAATGGCAATTCTTTTCATCCTACCTTCCTGTAAAGAGTTAATGTCGTATCACCGTATTTATACGTCTTCTTTTTGCTGAGACACCCGACTTCATCAGGCAGGGTGTTTTTCGTAAGATGCTCTGCAATAACCAGAGCATCCTCATTAAGCACTTTAGTTTCTGCAAGAACAGGAAGTATTGTCTCAAGCTCGTCTGAATAATAAGGCGGGTCAAGAAAGACTATATCAAATGCTATGCCTTCTGAGACAGCACTCTTAATAAAACTTTTTGCCTTTTTTTTAAGGATTATTGCTCTCGGACGACAGCCACAACCGCTCAGGGTCTGCTCTATGGCATCCGCCTTCTTTTTGTCTGCTTCAATGAAAAAAACAGTCTTTGCCCCACGGCTCATAGCCTCTATGCCCACAGCACCAGTGCCTGCATAAAGGTCAACAAAAACCGACTCTTTAATCCTCTCCCCTATTATGTTGAAAATCGACTCCCTGACCTTCGAGGACGTAGGCCTTAAAGTCCCGTCCTTTGAGACTCTGCATAAAATCTTTCTGCCTTTTAATTTACCTGCTGATACTTTCATATTTTTGGAACACCCACCCCGAATGATACTTCCTGGCTCACTGCATTATTACATCATTCCACAATTCCACCATTTCACAATTCCACAATTCCACCACGATGTATATTACATTATAAGATATACCGCTTCAAGGGGACATGGTCCCATTCTCCAGGGACACAGTCCCATCTTTCAGGGACACAGTCCTACTCTTAAATCTAGAATCGCCGATGGAAGCAGATAAAGGACTGAAAAGGCTGACAGTATTGGTCTTCACTCATTCTCGAAGAACACCCTATTCAAACTTGTTACTTTTTTGCTTGCCCAAAAAAGTAACCAAAAAAGGGCACCCAAGGAAAATCTCCGGGCGTTCCGCTCAGTCTGCCTCCGCTGAATTAATTCAAACTCGGCTTCGCCTCAAACACGAATTAATTCTTAACGCTTCGACATCCTTCGCTCCACTGAGATTTTCCAATGGGGTTATAAGGTTTACACCAATGCTGCCAGCATTAACAAAAGTTCTAACGGTAAATTTCAGATGTATCAAAAGCTGGCACTCTCCCTCTTATTCCTGTTTTAATATACCGTGGCTATGGTTATCGTTAAAAACTCATCTTATGAATACAAAGAACTAAGGACAAACGTCTTTGAGATATTGTCACGCCTTGATGACAACCTTATAAAAGAAGGCTCGAAAGTTATCATAAAGCCGAATCTCCTTACCGCATCCAGACAGGACAAAGCCATTACAACCCATCCGCTTGTAATAAAAGCCGTTACAGAGTATGTAATCGCCAAGGGCGGAAGACCGCAGATATCAGACAGTCCTCCGATGGGCTCGTTTGACAAAATTATCAATGTATGTGGCTTAAAAGACGCACTTCATGGGATGCCTGTAACAATCAGGGAGTTTAAAACATCAAAACCAGTTCAAACAGAAGGAAAATTCAAAAATATAGAACTCTCAACCGATGTGCTTGAGGCAGATGTTATCATAAACCTGCCTAAACTCAAGACCCATTCCCAGATGGGACTTACCCTTGCTGTAAAAAACCTCTTCGGCTGTGTCATAGGGATTAAAAAACCCCAGTGGCATTACAGAGTGGGAGAAAACAAAAACCTGTTTGCAGAACTGCTCGTTACGATTTATAAAATCCTCTCACCCTCCATTAACCTCATGGACGGAATACTTGCAATGGAAGGAGACGGTCCGGGCACAGGAGGCACTCCAAGACATATAGGAGTCCTGATAGGCAGTAACGACGCACTGTCCATGGATATGCTCGTGTGCGAAATGCTCGGCATCAAACCGCTTTCCATCCCCATAAATAAAATCGCTGATAAGATGGGACTTGCAAAAGACTTTACTGTCTCAGGCAAAGTGCCTGCTGTAAAGGACTTTATCATGCCTTCCTCAACTGACCTGCTTTTTGGACCTAAATTCGCACACAAACTCTTAAGACGCCACCTTACGAGCAAGCCTGTAAACATTAAAAACGCCTGCAAGCTCTGCAACGAATGCGTTAAGATGTGCCCTGCTGAAGCACTCAAAAACCAGGGGAAACACCTTGAATTCGATTACGAAAGATGCATCAGATGCTACTGCTGCCTTGAAATCTGCCCGCACGCCGCCTTGAAAAAACAAGAACCTTTTTTGAAAAAAACACTCGAAAGATTCTGGGACTTAAGATACAGATAATTACAGAAATAGCTGGCAGGACTGGTACTGAACGGTTTTCAGCATCACGCCTCACGGTGAGGCGTGATGCTGCCTCGGAGGCAGGCTGGATGCCTGCCGAGAATGAGTGAAGACCAGTCCTGCCAGCCTTTACAGGAATTGAATACTCTGCTTTGAATGCTTTATCCTAAGACATGAAGATAGAAGCCTATCTCGTACCCCCGGGTGTAAAGGACTTCACAGAGACGCTCCTTCAGAAGGCTCTCAAAGACATAAAGGGTAATGATTACTCGAGTATTCTCTATATAGCCCCTACTACACAGTTGATAAATAACTGGCGCAGAGTCTTTCACGAACACACAGGCAACTGCTACATCCCACCAAGAATAATGACACTGAAACAACTGTCAAGAAGACTTTATTACACATACGGAGACAAAATCATCATACCAAAAGCCCTCATACCAGTGCTGATATCAGAGCTTTCAGAATGCGGTATGGGCTTTGCCACCATTGTGGCTGACTTTATCGAGGAACTAAAACAGCAATACCCTCTAAAACCCCTTGAATCAATTAAAGATAACCTGATTGAAGCATTCACCGGATTCGAAATCCCTGAGGAAGTCATAAAAAGAGCCTTGAACGCATTTGACACGTTCAGCAAATACACAGAAACCCTTAACAACCATAACCTCATTGACGAAAACGACGCCCTCACACTCTCATCACACATCGCCGGGAAATATCTCAAAACAGAAACCCTCATCCTCGACGGATTCTACGAGATAACCCCTGCTGAAGAACTCCTTATCAATACCCTTATAACTAATGCAAAACAGACAATTATAAGAATCCCTATTAGTGGAATTAATGATGATTTATCATATTGTTATTCGAAATCTTTAAAGCAAAACTTTAATATTGAGCCTGTGCTTGTCCATCCTGATGGAACGCCCCGGAAGCTCTACTATTACGCTGCACCTTCTATTGAAGAAGAAGTCGAGGCGATAGCAAGGCATATCAAGGGGTCTTTCATCTCAGGCAGACTAAGAAACCTTGACAATACATTCGTTGTGTTCCCTTCCTTGTCCCAATACAGGGATATAGTGGAAAGGGTCTTTAAACGGTATGGGATACCTTATAATATAGCCCCGAAAAAATACTCTGAAACCAGAGCATATCTCGACCTCCTGAGCCTGCTCGAAGCCATCTCAGAAGACTACCCAAAACTCCTGTTTTCAAGATTCCTTACATCACCTTATTTTAAAAACATCCCTGAGGACATCAAAAAAACCACACCCAGAATATGCCTTGCCTCAGGAATCGTAAAAGGCAAGGACTCATGGCTTAAGGCATTCAAAGACAACGGCACCTACACACAGGGAAACAAGATATTCAAGACCCTAAAGCCTCTTGAATTTATAAAAAATAAAGCAAGTTATGGCGATTATCTTAAAGTAATTTATGATGTTTTGGATGCCTTTGGTTTCTCTCCTCCGGATGATTCTGAGGCAATGGACAGTGTTTACAGAAGGGCAAAGCTTCTTGACAGTGTTCTTGAAAAAGACACGGATCTTGCAGGGTTTACTGAGATTCTTAGAAAGCTTCTTAATTTCGCGCCAAAGGATGAGGAAAAGGCAGGAGTCCGGATTGACGAGCTGTTCAATGTCAGGGGGCTTGAGCCTGAATTCCTTTATCTCGGAGGTCTTAAGGACGGAGACATCCCTTCAAAGCCGGAGATAGACTTCCTTCTGCCTGACAGTGTCAGAGGCAAGCTCGGGCTTGTTGACCTTAAAAGATTCCTGCACCTTCAGGAGCACATCTTCAGGCGTCTTACAGTATCTGCAGGAGGGCTTTATATGTCCTACCCTTCGATGGAAGGGGACAAGTTCTTCCTGCCTTCCATATTCCTTTCAGAGGCAGAAGAAAGGGAAGAAAAACTCTTTGGCGTGTTCTCAAAAGAGGAAGATATGTTGAGAAAAGGCAGAACCCCGCTTTCAGAGCATATCAAGGAAATCAAAGGCATCCAGAGGTTTACTGAAAAATCCGTCTTCAACGTAACTGACATTGACGATTACAGGAGATGTCCAAGGCGGTATTTCATAGAGAAAGTCCTCGGGCTTGAGTATCCTGAGATAAAAGAATACGAAATAGAGGCAATGACCATAGGAAGTATCGCCCATGAGGTAATGGAAAGGCTTATAAGCGATACGATAGAGGACTTTGAGACATTTACCAGAAAAGCCGAAGCCATACTGAATGAAGTCCTTGGCAAATGGCACATCGAAAGCTATTTCAAGGAGCTTATAAAAGAGTCATTCCTTGATATTCTCCCTGAGATTTACGAACTGGAGGAAGGCATAAAATCAGACGGCTACTCCTTCAAGAGCGCTGAATATGTTGTAGAAGGAGAACCTGTAAAAGGGATAAAACTCAGGGGAAAGATAGACAGGATTGACGCTAAATCAGACAATGTGGTTCAGGTTATTGACTACAAGACAGGGGCAGCAGACCTCAGCGGCACCCAGACGCTGAAAAAAGGCGCTACGCTTCAGCCTTTTCTCTATGCTGCCATGCTTAAGACAATGGGCATGTCGCCTGAAAGGGTCGGCATATATTCCCTGAAAGACATCAAGCTTAAATGGCTTCCGGGGAAAAGGGACAAAAAAACACTGGATGACTATATAATCGCTTCGCTTAAGTTTCTTTCGGAAACAGTAGAGGGCATGCGTAAGGGGGATTTCACCGCCCTGCCCCTTAGTGAGCAGACATGCAGGAACTGTCATGAAAGCCCTTATTGTCCGTATATACAGAGTGCATGATGGAAAAATATCTTGATGTAACAAAAAGCGTAATAATCTCCTCACCTGCAGGCTCAGGCAAGACCGAAAAGCTTGCCAGACGCTATATAAGCCTCTTAAACAACGGTTCTGACGTGGAAAAAATCCTCTGTATTACCTTCACAGAGAAGGCAGCAGCAGAAATGAAACAGAGGATATTAAGCATCCTTGAAAAGGAAGACACTCAGTTGTTTGAAAAAATCAGGGACAAGATTCCCCTTATGCGCATATCCACTATTCATGCCTTCTGCCTGAAAATCTTAAAGAGGTTTTCCATTGAACTCGGGCTTGACCCTTCGCTCACTGTAATGGACGAGCTTACTGCCCATTCCCTCTGGACAGAAGCCGTATACGAAAGCCTCATGGCTGAAAAAGAAAACCCGTCTGATTTCTTCCATATGATAAAAGAAAGAGGCTTAAGAGGATGGAACGCCCTCCAGAGGGCACTTGAAGAACTGCACAAAAAAACCCCCTATCCTGAGATGATACTGAAGGACGGGCTTCCGCCTGATGGAGACAGTAAAAGGATTCTTGAGTTATACGGAAAATGCCTGCACAGATACAAGCAGAAGAAGGCACAGAAGCATCTGCTTGATTTCGCTGACCTTGAGATGCTTGCTTATGAAGCCCTCTCCAGAGGTCCTGAATGGCACAATATTCTTTACTCTTTTGACGAACATACAGACCACATACTGGTAGATGAGTTTCAGGATACGAACACACTTCAGTGGAAGATTATAGACAAGCTCACAGAGGAGTGGCGTTCAGGCATCGGGGCAAAAAAAGACCTGGGGAAAACGCCTACGATATTCCTTGTCGGAGATGAAAAACAGTCCATATACCAGTTCAGAGGCGCTAATGTAAGCATATTCCATGAGGCAAAGGAAAAATTCTCAGAGTGGCTGGGCAAGGAATACCATTTCATAGAGGTCAAGGAAAACTACAGAAGCCTTCCTGCAATAACAAACTTCACAAACAGCCTGTTCGGAAAGCTCATGTCCCCTGAACTCATCGAAAGCTGGAAGACGAAATACACGCCTTTTGAGGCGACAAGGCAGGGAGACGGCAGAGTTGAACTCATACTGCTTGAAGGTGCTGAAACCACAAAAGAGACACGCACGAAAGAAGCCTCTGTGCTTGCAAAGGCAATAAAGTCCCTGCATGAAAGATACGAGATATACGACGGAGACTCCAGAAGACCGTGCAATTTCGGGGACATGGCAATACTTTTAAGAAGGAGAACCCATCTCGGGCTTTTTGAAGACGCCTTAAGAAAAGAGGGCATTCCGTTCATAGTGCTTAAGGGTATGGGGTTTTATGAAGAGCCTGAGACAGCAGTGCTAAGAGAGTTTATCTGCTTTATCGTAGACCCTTCGGACGAATACAGTCTTTTCTGTCTTCTCAGGTCTCCTCTATTTTCAATAGACTACAAAACCCTTTCACGGCTTGTCACAGGCAGGAAGCCGCTTCTTGAAAAACTAAAATCATCTGAAAACAAAAAGCTCAAAGACGCAGTTGGTGTAATCGAAGGCTGGCTCAATGCGAGCGGTCACACCCCTTTGCCCATGCTTCTTGAACAGGTATTCCTCGATACCGGCGCATGGGTGTACTACTCGGAAAAACAAAGGCATGCAAACATCAAAAAATTCATAAACATGATTGAGTCGTTCGAGGCACAGGGACTTTCTCCTATAGAGATAAGGGAGAAACTTTTAAGACAGCGTCATGCCACAGAGGTCGCAAAAGCAAACATAAATGCAGAAGGAATGAATGCAGTAAAGATAATGACCATACATGCAGCCAAAGGGCTTCAATTCCCAATGGTGTTTATACCTTCCCTGGATGAAAGCACAAGCCCAAGAAGCAATTCCGTAGTCATAGACTACGAAGGGGAAAACATCATCTTCAGCTATGAGGAAGAGCTTTCAGCAAGGAAAAAGAACCCATATTTCACAAAGAAGAAACTCAAGGAGCTGGAGGAAGAAAAGCGCCTGTTTTATGTAGCTGTCACCAGAGCCATGGACTATCTGTGCATGCTGGGCTCAGTCAAAGAGGGTAAAAAGCCTCAGGGAAGGCTTGCTTATCTTGATGATGCCTTTGGAATCTTAAACAAAGAAAAAGACAACCCTGCTGATTTACCGTTTCAAGTGCTTTCTGAAGAAGATGTATCCAAGCGGTATCAAAAAGCAGGACTAAGGCTTACTGATGCTGACACGTTCATAGATGCACCTGTTTATACAGAGCCGGTCTCATACGAGCCGAAAGCAACGTGGCGGGATGTAACCGAGGACACAGACATAAGAGTAAAGCACGGCGAGGACTGGGTAATAATAGGAAGCGTGATGCACAGGGTTTTTGAAGAACTCTCAAAAGGCATATTAAAAGAAGAACACATAAAGGAAAGAACATCTCATCTTTTGCGTGCTGAGGCAGCAGCAGACGACAGATATCTTAACGCCATACTCGATGACATCGAAAAGCTCAAAGCACACGGCTATATGAAAGACATAATACTGCCTCGTAAAGACTCCTTTGCCGAACTACCGTTTATCCTTGAGAAGGGAAAAAGCATCTTCAGAGGGAGAATAGACAGGCTGATTATCCAAAAGAATACTGCCCTCATCTATGACTATAAGACCTTTCCTGTGAAAGACAAGGAGATGCCTGAACTCATTGAAAAATACCGGTTTCAGATGGAGATTTACAAAGAAGCCGTGGAAAGGCTTTTCTCCCTAAGGACAAAGGCACTTCTTTTGTTCACGCACACACCTGAGGCAGTAGAGATATAAAATTACCGATAGAACTCTTGTTAGGGCTGGCGGCATTGGTGTAAACCTTATAACCCCATTGGAAAATCTCAGTGGAGCGAGGGCTGCCGGAGCGTTAAGAATTAATTCGTGTTTGAGGCGGAGCCGAGTTGGAATTAATTCAGCGGAGGCAGACTGAGCGGAACGCCCGGAGATTTTCCTTGGGCGCCCTTTTTTGGCACTTTTTTGGGCGAGCAAAAAAGTGCAAGGGATTTTGAACAGGATATTCTTCGAGAATGGGTAAAGACCAATACTGCCAGCCCTTTCAACTCCTTGCCAGTTTTTCTATCAGCGATTCCAGATAGAGATATAGCCGTTTATAGCGATATGCTAAAATAAAAAAATGCTTCTCTATATTCTGAGAAGGCTTCTTTTGATGATTCCGCTTCTGTTTGGAATCACCATCATCTCCTTTACCGTAATACATCTTGCCCCTGGAAGCCCTGTTGGAGTGCAGACAGAGATGTCGCTTAAGGCATCTGCACAGGCAAGGGAGAATCTGAAAAGACTCTACGGACTCGACAAACCCCTGCACATACAATATCTGAACTGGGTTAAAAGGTTTGTCAAACTCGATTTCGGAAAGTCCTTTGTTGATGGAAGAAAGGTAACAGACAAGATTCTCGAACGCATACCAAAGACACTGCTTATCAATGTGCTTTCAATCATACTGATATTGCTGATAGCCATTCCCATCGGGGTTCTTTCGGCAGTAAAGCAGTACTCCCTGTTTGACAAAATCGCCACTGTATTCGTATTTATAGGGTTTTCCACGCCTTCTTTCTGGCTTGCACTTCTTTTAATGATACTGTTTGGTGTGCAACTTGGGATTCTTCCTATATCAGGCTTTCAAAGCATAGATACCTCAGGGATGAGCACTTTCGAGAGAATCCTTGACATAGCCAAGCACCTGATACTGCCGGTGAGCATCTCAGCATTCGGAGGCATAGCCGGCATGTCCCGTTACAGCCGTTCAAGCATGCTGGAGGTCATAAGGCAGGACTATATCAGAACGGCAAGGGCAAAAGGGCTTAGTGAATCAAGGGTAATCCTGAGGCATGCTTTTAAGAACGCTCTTATGCCTATAGTGACGATTCTGGGCTTGTCAGTGCCTGCACTAATAGGCGGAAGCGTTATCTTTGAAACCATATTTGCGATACCCGGGATGGGACAGCTTTTTTATGCTTCGACCATGGCAAGGGATTATCCAACTGTCATGGGCATACTGGTCATAGGTGCTGTCTTAACCCTGCTTGGAAACCTGATTGCAGACATATCGTATGCACTCGTAGACCCAAGGATAAGGATAAAAGGCAGACAATGAGGCTTATCACTGTTACATGGAAAAGGTTTAAACGGAACAAGCTCTCGGTGGCAGGAGCAATCACTGTAATTGCTCTTATGATTATTGCCATTTTAGCTCCGGTCATTGCCCCTTATGAGCCGACTGCCATTGACATCAACAACGTGCTCTCACCACCGAGCAGTGAACACCTGTTCGGAACGGACGACCTTGGCAGGGACGTGCTTTCAAGGATGATATGGGGAAGCAGGGTCTCTTTAAGAGTAGGCTTTGTTGCCGTGGGCATCGCCATAACTATTGGAGTTATCATCGGTTCGATAGCCGGGTTTTACGGCGGAAAAGTGGACGCAGTGCTTATGAGGTTCGTTGACATAATGCTTACGTTTCCGACCTTCTTTTTGATTCTTGCGGTGATAGCCATAATGGAACCGAACATCTCCACAATCATGATTGTCATAGGAGTAACAGGCTGGATGGATGTTGCAAGGCTTGTAAGGGCAGAGTTTCTTACTCTTAAGGAAAGGGACTTTGTGCTTGCTGCAAAGGTCTCTGGCGCAAGCAACCTGAGGATTATATTCAGGCATATCCTGCCGAATGCGCTTTCACCGGTGTTCGTAGCAGCTACATTCGGCGTTGCCGGTGCAATACTGGTGGAGTCAGGGCTTTCATTTTTAGGGCTTGGTGTTCAGCCTCCGAATCCGAGCTGGGGCAATATCCTCACTGCTGGAAAAGACAACATAGAAGTGGCATGGTGGCTTTCGTTATATCCTGGTCTGGCAATCCTCATTACAGTGCTGAGCTACAACCTTGTAGGCGAAGGACTCAGGGATGCACTCGACCCAAGGCTCTGGGAAACAGAAGAAGAATCATAAAATCTTTATTGTCCCTGGAAGTCTTTAATCGTTAGTATGGAATATACTGGATAGCCGAGTTTTTCGACGTTTTCTTTTCCGTTCTGTTCGCATCTGTCAAGCACCACAATCACTGCAAGAACGTTCAAGCCTGCCTCTTTTGCTATATTGATAGCCTTGATGGTAGAGCCTCCGGTAGTGAGCACATCATCCACTATGATTACATCATCGCCTTCTTTGACATTGCCTTCTATCTGAAGCCCTCTTCCATGGGTCTTCGGTTCTTTTCTTATGACAAACGCCTCAATAGGGTTACCTTTAAGATAAGAGCAATATGCAGTGGCTGATGCTACAGGGTCAGCACCCATTGTCAAGCCCCCTACTGCTTTCGGCTTCAAGCCAAGCTTCTGAATCATGTCGTAAAGGAGGTTGCCAATAAGGTATTGCCCTTCAGGGGAAAGTGTAGTCAGCCTGAGGTCGAAATAAACATTGCTCATCTTGCCTGAGGATAACCTGAAGATAGGCTTGTCACTTTTTAAAAACGAATGTGTCTTGACGTAGTTTATAAGTCTTTCTTTATTATCCACAGCAGGGAAATTCTATCAAAGCAGAGATTTAAAATACAACTCCCAGAAACGCCGATAGAAAAACAAACAGGGAACTTATCTAACCCCATTTGAAAATTTCAGGCTGACGAGGTCTGCCGAAGGGTTAAAAAATTTTAGTGTGTTTGAGGTCGATCCGACCGAGTTTGCAGAAATTTTACCGGAGGCAGACCGAGTAAGCCGCCCGGAAATTTTCATGGGGCGCCCTTTTTTGGCACTTTTTTGGGCGAGCAAAAAAGTGCAAGGCATTTTGAACAGGATGCCCCTTCGAGAATAAGTGAAGACCACTGCTGTCAGCATTAACAAGAGCTCTACCGGCAATTTCGGGTCAACCCGATTTCCTTGACAGACAACGTGTTTAATGGTATAACATCTCCTATGCTCATAAGGGTATTTTTAATATTCTGTTTGCTGTTATTAATGGCGTCCACTTCATATGCCGATGTCTATAAGTACACCGACGAAAACGGTGTTATCCATTTCACAGACATACCACACGCAAATGCAAAAAAGATAAAAACCGTAAAAAGAGAAAACAAGACAAGCGACAAGAATTACGAAAGCATAATAAACAAAGCGGCTGACAAATACCGCATTGACCCCATGCTCATCAAGGCGATTATAGCGGCTGAATCGAACTTCAATGCCCGTGCAGTATCGAAGAAAGGCGCAATGGGACTCATGCAGCTTATGCCGTCCACAGCCGTTGCCATGGGCGTGCTCAATCCATTTAACCCGGAGGAGAACATAGAAGGTGGAATCCGGTATTTAAAGCATTTACTTGAGAAGTTTGACGGCGACCTCAATCTTGCCCTTGCGGCATACAACGCAGGACCAACAAATGTCAAAAAATACGGCAATGTACCGCCGATAAAAGAAACACAAAACTACATAAAGAAAGTATATTCTTTTTACAAGGGGAGTAAACGCATCCCGCAGCCGTCTAAACACCGCACTGTCATCTACAAGATTGTGCTTAAAGACGGAACAATACTTTTTACCAATTCAGGATTTTACAGAAAAAAGCCATCAAGACTTTAGATGCACAGTTCTATTCAGGAAGAGATTTTAAAACTAAAGGAACAAAAGCGTGCCCTGATACTGGCGCATAACTATCAGAGGGACGAGGTGCAGGAGATAGCCGATTACACCGGCGACTCGCTTGAGCTTTCACGTACTGCCTCGACCATAGACTGCGATGTAATAGTGTTCTGCGGGGTTAATTTCATGGCTGAAAGCGCCTCGATTCTTTCCCCTGAAAAGACCGTGCTTTTGCCTGAAATCGGAGCCACTTGCCCAATGGCAGACATGATAAGGGTCAATGCTCCGAGAAAGCTCTGGAAGACATTTCCAGGCTATGAAGTGCAGCCCACGCTTGTTTTTCCGCCGGAGTTTACCCTGCGTGACATCAAGGCAAAATACCCGGGTGTGCCTGTCGTGGCTTATGTCAATACTACGGCAGAAGTCAAAGCGGAAAGCGACATATGCTGCACATCAGCCAATGTCGTAAAGGTCGTTGAATCACTGCCTGATGAAAAAATCATCTGCATTCCTGACAGAAACCTCTCGATGTGGGCACAGAAAAACACGAAAAAAGAGATTATCGCATGGGACGGTTTCTGCCATGTGCATGACAGGGTCACAAAAGAAGACGTAATCAGGGCAAGAAAAGAACACCCGAACGCAGTATTAATGGCTCACCCTGAATGCAGACCTGAAGTGCTCGAACTCGCAGACCATGTAACAAGCACATCAGGAATGTTGAGGTTTGTAAAATCATCCACTGAAAAGGAATTCATCGTGGGCACAGAACTCGGGCTCATGTACCGTCTTAAAAAAGACAACCCTGACAAAATCTTTCATCCCCTTAGAAAAGACATGATATGCCCGAACATGAAAAAGACCACACTTAAGAGTGTCCTCAGGGCACTGAAAGAGATGACACATGTCATTAAAGTCCCTGAGGACATAAGAATCCCTGCCAAAAAAGCACTTGACAGAATGCTTGAGATAAAGACTTAAAATTTCACTTCAGGTGCTTCTTTTTCAGCCTCCGGCACTTCGTAATACTCAGCAGGACCTATACCGGCAAGGGCTGCAAAGAACCTGCCGAAGACCGTCCTGATATAGGTATTCAGCATCTGGACTGCTTCGTTATAACGTTTTCTTTCCACTGCTATCCTGTTTTCCGTGCCTTCAAGGCTATCCTGAAGCTTAAGGAATGACTCATTGGCTTTAAGCTCAGGGTATCTTTCCTGCAGAAGAAGCAGTCTTGAGAGCACCCCTTCAAGACGGTTTGCTGCTGCAATCTTGTCTTTTACGTCTTTTGCCTGAAAATATTTAGTTCTTGCCTCTGCAATATTTTCAAAGAGCTCTTTTTCATGCGCTGCATAGCCCTTGACTGTTTCCACGAGATTCGGGATGAGGTCATATCTTCTTTTCAACTGGTTTTCGACCTGTGCCCACTTGCCCTTGACGTTCTCATCCATTGCGATGACATTGTTATAACCCTTGATGAGCCATCCGAAGATACCGAAACCGATGAATAAAACGATACCGATAACTATCAGCGTAATCTTCAACCCTTTAGACATCGAATCCCCTCCTCTTTATCAGTTTATTATTTTACCATCCGCCTGTAGCACCACCGCCGCCGAAGCCGCCGCCTCCGCCACCGCCGAAACTGCCAAAGCCTCCGCCGCCGAAACCACCGCCACCGAAACCACCGCCCCAGTAACTTCTTCTTCCGCCCATTCCTGAAAACAGCAGAATCAGAAGCAGCAGCCTTGGATGCCTTATAAATAATATTACCAGACCTATAAGAACAAGAACCGAAAGCAACGCACTTAAAAGACTCGGCTTGCCGGCAGGTCTTCCGCCATAGCCTCTTGTGTAAACAGGCCTCAGCTTTGGCATGCCTGTTATCTCAACCCCGTGCTCTTTTGCAATCTCCCCTGCTACTGCAAGCACTGCTGCGGCTATGCCGTTTGAGTAATCACCTTTTCTGAAAAACGGCACGATATACTGCCTGCCGATAGTCCCCACAAGGCTGTCAGGCAGTATGCCTTCAAGTCCGTATCCTATTTCAAACCTGTATTTCCTTTCTTTCATTGCGACCAGAAGCAGTGCGCCGTTGTCCTTGCCTTTCTGCCCGAGTTTCCATTTCTCTGCAACCTCAAGGGAAAAGTCCTCTATAGCCCTGCCCTCGAGTGTATCTATGGTCAGAACGACCATCTGCGCTGTGGTCTTCTGCTCAAGCTCCTGAAGAAAGCCGTTGAGCTTCATCTCAACGCCGTCATCCACGATACCTGCCATATCAACCACATACCTCGGCGGTACTTCAGGTATCTGAAGAGCAAAGGCAAGTGAACTGAATAAGACTAAGACAATGACAAATAGGCTATATCTTAATTTCATCTACTATCCTTCCGAGTTTTTCTGTAGCAGCGTAGTAATCCTCAAAAATAGTGTTAAGTTCTTCTATGGAGAGTTTTTTCTTCTCCTTTTTCTCCCAGAGCACTTTCTCAAACACATTGCAGTCAACTCCTGTGACTTCGGACAATACCTTAATAACATCGTGCTGAAGCACAGGCGGTTGTTTCCCGAACAGCAAGATAATTCCCCTGAAAAGCGGCATGTATCCTGCAATGGAGCTTATAAAGCCTTCTGTAAGCGTCTTTGTATCGCCAAGTGATGAGATATACCCCTGTCTTAGCCAGATGAGTTTTGCTTTCAGTTCTCTTTCGCACTGGTGTCTGAGGTCGCTTATATGTATTTCTATGTCCTTCAAGATGTCTTCTCCAAAGACTGTCTCATGAATGAGCTTGAAGCTCAAAAACTCTATTGGGAAGACATCAGTGGAGCTTTTGATATACTCAGGGGTCATTATAAGGGGTGCAGCCACTTTCTTCTTTCCGTATTTTTTGCCTCTGGGCGCAATCACCTCAAGGAACTTTAAGTCCATCTTTTTAAGCACAAAAATGGAGTTGACATCAGATGTCTTGGGATTAAAGTCATCTGTTATAGAGCTTCCGACGATGTGGATGGAGTGGATGTTGTCCCTGTATCCGGAAAGCACCTCCTCGAGGAACGGCTTTATACGCTCCGAGACCTCTGGCTTAAGCCTGTCAAGTTTTAGCTCTGACATTCATACCCCCATAAAGAGTTAATTGTTAATTATAACAATATTCAGTAGCTTGTTCACGCTTTAAATTCCAGCCAGCATCAAAATCCCAGGCTTAAAGGCAGAGGCTGATTTAGATACTTCCATTCCGGACTGTTCTTTTCAATACGGCAGGCAATGCTATGGAGAGCTGTTAATCTTGAATCTTTGACCTTGATTTTGCGATTCCTTTCTCAATATCAGAAAAAAATCTGGCAGTTGATTTACTTTGAATAACACTGGGACAAGCGAGCTCAACCAAGACCTCTAATTTTTCACTAAACCACCGCAGGTCATTAAGCATGGAAGGTAAGGCAAGAGTCACGAGATAATTAACTGCACGAACAAGTAAATTAGGGTCACAACCCTGATCGTTAATAAATTCAAGATATCTGACAGCTTCTTGAAAATAAGTGTCTGATACTTTTTGTATTTCCGCTAAATCGATTGGGGTTGTTTGCCATATAGCAATTCTGGCCATTTCATCACAAGCAGAACGTAAAGCTTCCTCGTCTAACCCCCTGTGAGATGGAAAATGGGACAGTTGTACTTTTCTCTCCTCCCTCATTTCCCCTTTTGTCCTCTGATACAAGCAGGACAATTTTAGGTTGTAATTTACAAATTATTTACAGCCAAGTCAAGCAGTTCTTTCAGGAAAAACTCTTCATTTACGAAGTGCTATCTGGTTCTAAAACTTATAAGGCCTGTGGCACGGAGGTCAATTGCCCCCTAAAAGTATAGAGCCCTGTGTAAAGAATGTTCCTGCTACTGAGGCGGTCATAAGGCAGGCAAGGGTCGCAGCAAGAAGTGCTCTTAAGCCGACTGCCGAGAGGTCTTTTGTTCTTTCAGGCACAAGTGCAGCTATACCGCCTACGAATATGGCAAGCGAGGCAACATGGGCAAAACCGCAGAGGGCATAAGCAGCAAGAAAAGCCGAACGCGGCTCTTTAATTGCACCGGAGGAAAGCACAACCTGAAGGTCTTGATAGGATTTTACCTCTGTAGCAACGGTTCTTTCGCCGATTATCTTTGCTACCTCAAAGGCATCAGAAGGCGGAACACCTATAACAAGAGTAAATGGATAGAACACATAACCTAAAAGCCCCTTTAGTGACCAGTCTATCTGGATGCCGAACAGGCTGTTCAGCCTCATCCCGACGCTTGTAAGAAAAAGGTCAATCAAGGCTACAAGACCTAAAAAAGCCAAAAGCAGTGCCACGATTCCAAGCACGAGTTTAAGCCCTGCGTTTGCACCGTTTATAATCGCCTCTATAAGGGTGGATTCTTTTTCATACTGTGGGGTTACCTCTATTCCGAGTGTTTCGGGTTTTTCCGTCTCTGGCAGGATGAGTTTGGACATCACTATAGCTGCAGGTGCTGAAAGTATGGATGCTGAGACCAGATGCCCTGCTATCGTCGGGAACACGCCCTGAAGTATAAAGACATAAAGCGCCATAACGCTTGATGCAATGGTTGCCATGCCTGCCGTAAGTATGGTGCATAACTCCGAGCGTGTCATTCCGGTAAGATACGGGCGGATTGTCATCGCGGATTCGATTCCCACGAAGATGTTGCTTGATGCGCACAGGGATTCTGCCCCGCTTATTCTCATCAGCTTTGTGAACAATTTAGAAAAGACTTTTATCAGCCACGGCATCACCCCGACGTAGTAGAGAATAGCCATAAGGCTTGCAAAAAACACTATTGTAGGCAAAGCCTGAAACGCAAGGAAGAATCCAAGAGACTCCTCCCCCATCTCATTCGTAGTGCCCGGTGGCAGTGCAAGTCTTCCGAAAAGAAACCTTGTGCCTGCGCTTGCACTGTCAAGCACTTTTACAACAACGTCGTTTATGAACAGGAATATCTTGGTGCCGGCAGGCAGAACAAATATGAACAGTGCGAATATGAGCTGAAGTAAGACTCCCCAGAAGACAACACGCCAGTTGATTGTCCTTCTGTCAGAGGAAAGCACCCACGCAAAAGTCAGCAGGATAAATATTCCTGCAAAACTTACGAGGTTATACATCAGTTTACTTACCCGCCTTTACGTCTTTCACCCATGATTACCCTTATCATCTCCCTTGGTATATCATGCAAAGGAAGGACTTTATCAGCAGCATCTGCATTTATCACCTCAGCAGGCATGCCAAAGACAACGGATGTCTCCTCTGATTCCGCTATTGTATAACCTCCTCTTGCTTTTATTTCGAGCATACCCTGTTTGCCGTCATTTCCCATACCGGTCAGCACTATACCCATTGTCCTTCTTCCGAACCGTTCGGAAGCAGACGCCATCATGGTGTCAATAGAGGGTATGTATCTGTCCTCGTATGCAGATTTTTTCAAGGTCACATATGTTTTCTGCCCCCTGGGTTTAAGAATCATATGGTGTCCTCCAGGGCAAATCAAAACCTTGCCTTTTTCGATCTCATCACCGTCCTCTGCCTCTTTCACACGCACACTGGTCAGTTTGTTAAGCCTCTCGGCAAGAGACCTTGTAAACCCCTTCGGCATATGCTGACTGACAATCACCCCTGATGGAAAATCCGCCGGCAGTTTTGTAAGTATAATCTGGAGCGCTGGCGGTCCTCCTGTTGACGCACCAATAGCAACGACCTCAACATCTCCCCTCTCAGGAGGAATCTCTGCCGGTTCTTTAATCTGCTCTTCAAGAAGCTGAAGGTTCTTGCTGAGCACGTTCATATTGAGGTCTTTTATTCCCTTAACCTTGAGCAGAAGGTCTTTCTCTATGTTCTTCAGCTCTGCAGAAGCTCTTTTGGAAGGCTTGGCTATAAAGTCAACTGCTCCGAGTTCCAGTGCCTTGAAGACTGTCTTTGCATCTGAGTATGAGCTGACCATTATAACCGGCGTAGGCTGCTGCATCATAAGCCACCTGAGAAAACTAAAGCCGTCCATCTCAGGCATGTCGAGATCAAGGGTTATAAGGTCAGGCTTGAGTCTCAGGGTCTTTGCAATGGCGTCAATACCGTCTGAAGCCAACCCTATAACTTCTATATCAGGGTCGGTCTCCAACATATTTTTTATGGTCTGCCTGCTGAATGCGGAATCGTCTACGACAAGGACTTTAACTTTCTTGCTCATCTTCCCCACACCAGTTTAAAAAGAGTTTCATCTGACATCGAGACAACAGCCTTCCTGGGTTTCTGATAGACCATATCACTCTTTAGATGCTTCAATGCAAAAGCCGTGGATATACTTATAAGAGATTCAGCGTGTCCCAATAGCAAATAACCTCCTTCCGAGAGAATTTGATAGAAGTTATCTATCAGTTTTTTCTTTGCATCGGTATTAAAATAAATAAGCACGTTTCTGCAGAATATCACGTCTACCTTCCCGATGAGTCTTACCTTAGACGGATCAAGCAAGTTAAGGCAGTTGAAGCTTACAAGTTTTTTAACCTCATCTTTTATCTTGAAGCCGCCTTGAACTTCCTCAAAATACTTCCGGATGTAATATTCATCTGTAGTCCTGAACGAGTTCGCTTTATAAATACCTTTTCTTGCCCTCTGCAGAACCCTTTGATTTATGTCGCTTCCTATAATTTCAATGTTCCATCCGTCGAAATAGTGGGCTCGCTCAAGCATAAGCATGGCAATGGTATAAGGCTCTTCACCTGAAGAACAGCCTGCTGACCATATCCTTATTATTCTTGAATCTTTCTTCAGGTTCTTGAGTTCTTCGCATATCTCATCGATGAATGCATTCAGCTGGTTCTGCTCTCTGAAAAAGTAGGTCTCATTTACAGTAAGAACATCTATTATAGCGGAGAACTCTTCCTCCTTCTTTTTGTCGTAAAGGAGGAATCTGTAATAGTCCCTGAAGTTTTCAAGCTGGAGAATTTTAAGTCTTCTGCTGAGTCTTCTCTGGATGAGATATTTCGAATCGTCATCAAAGTATATACCGCAGTAATCTGAAATTAAATCCCTCAGCAGTCTGAATACGTCTTCAGGTAACGGTATGAACTCGTCTCTGCTAACCATTTATATAATTTTCTATCACCTTTCTGACCACAGGGTCTTCTTCTTCGTCAAACATTTTTTCTATTTCCTTTCTTACATCGCTTTGGGAACTTCCACCGAGCACCTCCACTGCAGCCACCCGTGTTGCCCAGTCCTCATCCTTAATGAAAGGCAAGATGTTGTATTCAACGTTTTGAAAACCTGAAAGCGCTTTTATTGCTGTTCTTCTGATTTCTTTGTCTTCAGAGGAGAGCATTCTTATCAGTGCTTCTCTTGCTTCTTCGCCTCCGAGCTTCCCGATAGCATCTATTGCAGAGGTAACAACAAAGCCGTTTTCATCCGAGAGAAGCTTTACTAAATTCGGGACTGCTTCTTTTCTGCCGAGCATACCAAGCGCCTTTGAGGCTGCAACCCTTACCATATCATCAGAGTCCTCGAGCAAAAGGCAGAGATGTTCAACCGATGCCTCCCTGCCTCTTGCACCAAGACTTAAAGCTGCAGACACTCTTATCTCAGGGACTTCATCAGTCAACGCCTGTATGAGATATTCCATCGAATCCTCTGTATCTATCAAAGACAGAGCTTTAACAACCGCCTGTCTTACCGAGACATCATCATCTTTTAGTGCAAAACCGAGGGCAGGAACCATTTCAGGCAGGGCAAGCCTACCAAGAAGCAGAGCGGTATTTTTCCTCAGCACCGGATTTTCGCTATGAAGACCTTTCATAATCTCTTCTATATCAAGCCCGTCTTTGAGCATGCTTAGAGCCTCTACTGCAGACTCCTGGACATCAATGTAAGGGTCTGTGAGAAGCTCTTTTATGGCATTTACCGCTCTGTAGTCCCCTATATTCGAGAGGCACTTTGCCGCAAGTGACCTGACATGACCGTCTTCATCCCTTAGGAGCTCTATCATAATATCGTAATAAACAGGCGAAGCAATGTCAGCGGCAACATCACATATAAAACGCTTGAGTGTGGGGTCTTCGGACTTAAAAAGCGGCACAAGTGATTCAGGTTTTTCTTTTCCTATAAACAGCAGTGCTTTTTTGACATCTTCTGCAAACTCTTCGTCTGTGGACAACTCAAGCAACGGGATAAGTGCCTTTTCGTCTTTCAGTAGCCCGAGAAGGAGTATTGCAGAGCCTCTTACCTCAGCCCTGCTGCTTGTTGCATGGGCAAGCAATATATCAATAACTTTGTCACCGAAAACCTTTCTAAGTGTGCCGGTTATAAGATTTTCCTCAACACCCTTGTGGTAAAGCATCTCAATGGCTCTTAGTGCTTCCTGCTGGACTGCCTTTGATTTGTCAGTGATAAAGCGCACTATACGTTCAAGGGATTCTCCATCTCCGAGCACACTCAGTGCTCTAAGGGCGGGTTCTCGCAGGGTGGATTTATCAAGTGCTCGCAAGAGGGCAGGCACTGCCCGTCTGTCGCCTATTCTTCCGAGTGCTTCTGCTGCCGGATATGCTGTCCAAAGGTCATCGCTTTCGAGTATATCAATAAGGGCGTCTACAACTAAAGCTTCTTTTATGTTGCCGAGGTTTTCAACTGCAGATGCGCGCACATTTTCATCCTCATCCTTGAGCGCTTCAATCAGAAGAGGAACAGCTTTTTTGTCACGCACGTGGCCGATTATATCAATAATAAACTTTCTTACATCATTGTTAGATGTATCGAAAGCCTCTATCAGGTAATCGGTAATCTTTCTGCCTAATCTGGTGAGTGCTTCCATTGCCGAGTTCCTTGCACCTGCATTGTCTTCAAGATAAAGGAGCTTGATAAGTCCGTTTATATACGACTCGACAGGATACTCTTCAAGCAGGATATCCACTGCTGTTTTCCGCACCCTCCAGCTTGCATCCTGCATTGCCATAAGAAGGAGTCTAACGGCATTCATCGGTTCGACAGCCCCCAGATGCTTTTTAAGCATCAATACTGCCTGCCGTCTTATTTCAACATCCTCGTTACTTAACTTTTCTTCTATTTCTTCAATCATCTCTTGTTTTTAAAACTCCATGTTTTGTCAGAGCATGCCCATTTTTAACATCATCTGTCTTATACCGTCGTAGTCTTCGTCTCTTGCATCAGTAAATCCGGTATAGCTCTTGTCTATTGCGCTGAGTATAGCTGCACTTTCAGGAACCTTGTCATTGAGCTTTTTCAGAACAGACTTAAGGGCCTCTGCTGCTGCGGCATCAAAAGAACTGCTAGCACAGATATTGAATTCAGGTATCTCATCGGAGAACTTTATGAACCTCAAGCCCTGGTCTTTGAACCTGAATGCAGTGCTTTCCTTAACGCCTCCTGCATCGAACTCCCCTTTCAACACTGCCCTGACGATATCATCATGGTGACCGAGGTAGTTATAGTATGAAAGGTCTTTAAGGTCTATGCCCTCTTCAAGAAGCATTGCTCTGGGCACGATGTGGCTGGATGTCGAATGGACGTCTCCAAAAGCGAATGACCTGTTCTTTATGTCTTTCACAGACCTTATATTGCTGCCTTCCTGCGTGATTATCACTGAGTGATGATAGGGTTTACCGTCTCTGAGTGCTTTTACAAGGAGTCTTGCTCCGTATGTTTTATGCGCCTCGATATAGGTATGCGGGGTCATATAGCATAGCTGTGTGATTCCCTGCCCCAGCTCCCGCACTGCGGTCTCATAATCCGGAGCTACTTTAAGCTCGAACTTCTTGCCGAGTTCCCTGCTGAGATAATCTATAAGCGGAGTGAATTTCTTATACATGTCTGCAGGAGACTCCAGAGGCACAACACCAAATCTTATAATCTCTGTAATTCCATCTTCGTAAAGCTTAAATTTTTCCATTTCCATGCTTACGAGTTCTGAGTCTTTTACCAGTTCGCGCAACAGTTTATTTATTCTGAATGCAAGGTCGCGGTTCTCACTCGGAATATTCTTTATCTTTTCTATAGACGCCCATATCTGATTAGAACCGACTTTCTGCTCATAGATAGCCCTTGATATCTGCTGGCTCTTGTCGGATATCATCTCTACTGCCTTTGATATCTGTCTGCTGCTTGCAGCCTGCTGTTCTGTAGATATATCTACCTGATGTGATGCATCTCTCATTCTTTCCGCAGCTTTTATGATAAGGCTTACTCCTTTTGACTGCTCTGAGGTTGCCTTTGCAATCTGTCCTACCATGATTCTGACACGCTCTATGGCTTCTGACACGTGTCTTGCAGCCCTTGCCTGCTCTGTCGTAGAGCGCTCGATGGAATAAGCCATCTCAGAGGACAACTTGGAACTGTCAAGTATCTTCTTCAGGGCATCCGATGACTCTTTAGTAAGCTCAATCCCCTCATTAACGGAAACCAGTCCGTCCTCCATTGCCTCTATCGCATCCTTTACTTCCTGCCTGACGGACTGTATAAGCTGCGATATCTCCTGCGTGGACAAAGCAGTTCTTTCTGCAAGGTCTTTTATTTCATCTGCAACTACAGAGAAGCCCTTGCCGTGTTCACCTGCCTGTGCAGCAAGAATTGCAGCATTAAGAGCAAGAAGGGTTGTTTGGTCTGTAATCTCGTCTATCACATTGAGTATTTTGCCTATTTCTTCTGACCTGCCTCCAAGTTTCCGTATAGCACCTGCAGTCTTTTCCACAGAGACCTTTATCTTTTGCATTCCCTCCATGGTCTTGTTCATAGAGGTCACACCAAGCGTTGATGCATCATCCGCAACCTTGCTCGAAAGTTTAGCTGACTCTTTGGCACTCACTTCGACTTCCTTTATGGAAGATATTATTTCTTCAACAGAGGAGAGCGTCTCATCAGACACCCTTGCAAGCTCTTCTGCGTTTTGTGCAACTTCTTTTATAGTGGCAGACAGCTCTTCTATGGATGATGAAGTAGCTTCGATTCCACCGGACAGTTCATGCGTAAGGTTTGTTACAGAGCTGATACTTGTAGCCATCTCTTCCATTGAAGCGGCGGTCTCTTCGACTGATGCAGCAAGGCTTTCTGTGCTTTCAGCTATTTCTGTTATAGCTGCGTTAAGCTGATCCATAGAGCTTGATATATCGGCTATTGCTTCGGCTTCAAGCTGTGTGCTCTCGACAACTTTTCGTGACTCGTCTTCAACCATGTCAGAGGTGTTCGATATCCTCTTTGACACCTCCTTAACCCTCTGAAGGATACTGCTTATGGATTGAAGTGATTCTTTTATTGATTTATCAAGCCTTCCAATTTCATCATTTGTTTTTATCCCTGTATGAAATGAAAGGTCGCCTCCAGCCATTTTTGCAGCGCTATACTCCAATGTCTTCAGAGGGGTTATAACGAACCTTCTTATTATCCACCAGAAGATACTGCCCAGGACTCCTATACCAATGAGACTGCCCACCGCAACCATAAGTAAAAAGTTCGCTATTTTTTCGTATTCTTTTTCCAGTGAAACAGAGACCTTCACAGCACCTATTATTGATTTTTCAGGGGCGTGGCATCCCTGACATGAAGGCAAGTTTTTAAGCGGGCGATAAAATATAAGGGTTTTTCCTTTTTTAACTGTGATGTGAGTGCCTGTTGATACGATAGTTTCCAACGCCTCTTTTTCAACTGGAGGGGCATCAGGCTTAAACGCCTCTCTTCCTTCCCAGTTGTAAACTTCTATTCCTTCAAAACCGCTTACTGACTTAAGGTCTTCTATTAAAGGCTTTGCCACCTCTGCCTTACCTTCGAGCATAGTTCGCTCGATGCCTTTTGTAATCACCTTGGCAGTGGCTTCCAGTCTACTCTCAGCAAGGGAGTAAATATCAGCCCTTTCGACCATAAGCACAAGAAAGCTCGTCACCGCTACTCCGACTATGAGTATGGCGATACCTATGCCCAAAATCTTAAATTCAAGTTTCTCCTTCATTAGGGAGCCCTCCTAACTCTACGAGTCATTGATCGTTGCCTCAAATTTTAATATCTCTTCTATATGAATGATAGAGATAAACCTATCTCCCAGGACTGCAACTCCATCTATAAATTTTGTCTCCTTTTCTGTCAGATGAGCAGGCGGTTCATGTATGTCACTGGCAGGGACCCTTATCACACTCATACTTCTGTCCACCAGCACACCTATTGACCCTTTCGGTCCTTTAAGTATCACTATCTTTTTTTTACCCTGCCCGTTACTGTCGCTGATAAAAAGCCTTTTTTTGAGGTCAACTACAGGGATTATCTTTCCCCTGAGAGAAGTAATTCCGAGCACAAATGGGTCTGTCTTGGGAACTCTGGTTATTCTCTGCAGTCTGAGTATTTCCTCGACATCAGAGACTCTGAATGCATAATCTTCCTTTGACAATTTAAATGCCAGAAGCTCAATTATCTCTCCTGCCTCTTCTATTTTAGCATCCAGATTATCCGGAGGTTTCTCGGTCTTTGTTTCCGGCTCTGTGTGTCTGGGGAGAATATCAGCTTTTGACTGACGTGACTCTCTATCCTTGTCTGTCAAGGATTCCCTAATCTTGGTCTGTGCTTTAACGTCTTTTAGCTTTTTCCTTATTTTGGCTATATCCATAAACCTACTTTTCGTGGAAAAACCTACTAATTTTCTCACAAAACGACAAAAAATGTAAAGTTGCATTGACTAACATGGGCAATAGATATTATCTTTAAACACCATGAAATTATTTCTCTTTGACATTGACGGCACGCTGATAGATTCAGGAGGGGCAGGGACGAGGGCTCTGGAGCTTGCCTTTAAAGAGCTATTTTCCATAAGACACGCCTTCCAGGGAATCGCCATGGCTGGCAAAACAGATATTGAGATAATCAAAGAAGCCCTCAACAAGTATCAAATACCTGCAAATGACGGGGTAATACCAGCGGTCACCAGCTCTTATCTGAGGCATCTCAGCGTGGAAGTGCACAATGACAGGAAGCACCTGAAACCCGGAGTCAGAGACGTGTTGGACAGGCTCAGCGAAAGGCCTGATTGCCACCTCGGTCTATTGACAGGCAATATTGAAGAAGGCGCAAGAATAAAGCTTGGCGCTTTTGACCTAAACCGCTACTTTTCTTTTGGAGCATTCGGAAGCGACAACGAAGACAGGAGAAAGCTCCTACCTCTGGCAGTCAAGAAATTCAAAAATATTACCGGTAAGACTGTCAATTACAGCAGTTGCATAGTGATTGGCGACACGCCACGAGATGTCCACTGTGCAAAACCCTATGGAGCACTGTCCGTGGCTGTTGCCACAGGTCCTTATGCTGTAGAACACCTCAGGGAAACAGGTGCTGACGTTGTGCTCAGAACCCTTTCAGACGGGGGCGCACTGTTTAAACTATTAGACTAGAAGCACTAAATACAGCCTACTTCTGTTTTTTAAGCAGTTTTTTCGCCTGCTTTACCACATTCTGGACAGTAAAGCCGAGCTTTTCAAAGACCACTTTTCCAGGTGCAGATGCGCCAAATCTGTCTATGCCTATAACAGAGCCTTCCAGCCCGACGTACTTATACCAGCCGAGTGTTGCCCCTGCCTCTACAGCCAATCTGTTTTTCACATCAGGAGGAAGAACCTCATCTTTGTATTTTTTAGGCTGGGCTTCAAAAAGCTCAAAGCTTGCCATGTTTACGACCCTTACATTAACTTTGTTCTTTCTTAAAATCTCTGCTGCTTCAAGACACAGATGAACCTCAGAGCCAGAGGATATCAGGATAACATCCGGCTTTCCTTTTGAATCTGAAATAATATAGGCTCCTCTTTTCAGGTTTTCTGCTGGTGCATAAACAGTGCGGTCTATAACAGGCAGTTTTTGTCTTGAAAGTATTAATGCCACAGGTCCTTCTTTATGTTTAAGAGCCACCTTCCATGCCTCTATGGTCTCGTTTGCATCCGCTGGTCTGATAGCCAGAGAATTTGGCACGGCCCTTTGGATAGTAAGCTGTTCTATTGGCTGGTGCGTAGGTCCGTCTTCGCCGACTCCTATAGAGTCATGCGTAAAGACATATATAACATGAGTCTTCATGAGAGCAGAAAGTCTTTTGGCAGGACAGAGATAATCAGAAAACACAAGGAATGTTCCACCGTAAGGAATCAGCATCCTGCTGAGTGCCATACCATTGAGAATAGCCCCCATTGCATGTTCTCTTACTCCAAAATGGATGTTTCTACCAGCACTTCCCGGTGAGAAGTCCGGGTATCCTTTCAGGTATGTATTGTTAGATGGAGCAAGGTCTGCAGAGCCGCCGACAAGTTCAGGGATAGCACCGGCAACGGCGTTTAAGAACTTTCCTGATGCACTTCTTGTTGCCACCGGACCATCCTGAGGCTTAAATTTGGGAAGGTTCTTTTCCCATCCTTCGGGAAGCTTTCCGCTTATAAGGTCGTTCCATTTTTGTGCAAGCTCTGGATATCTCCTGCTGTATTTCTTAAACCGGTCTTTCCACTGTTTTTCAAGGGCTTTACCTTTTTGTATGGCTTTTCTCATGTGCGTTAAGACTTCTTTAGGGACATAAAATTCCTTTTGCGGGAAACCCAGTCTCTGCTTTATGAGCCTTATTTCATCTTTTCCAAGCGGTGCGCCGTGGGCAGCGGCTGAGTCCTGTTTATGAGGGCTTCCGTATCCAATATGGGTTCTGGCTATAATGAGCGAAGGTCTGTGTCTTTCGTTCTTTGCCCTTCTGATGGCTTTTTCTATGCCTTTTAAGTCGTAGCCGTCAACCCGTTCTGTATGCCAGCCGTATGCCTGAAATCTCTTTTGAACGTCTTCTGTAAACGCCAGGTCTGTAGAGCCTTCTATTGTAATTTTATTATCCGAATAAAGATAAATAATCTTTCCGAGTTTCAGGTGACCTGCAAGAGAAGCAGCCTCAGAGGAAATTCCCTCCATGAGGTCTCCGTCGCTTACAATGCCGTAAATATGGTAGTCAATGATTGGAAAGCCGGGCTTGTTAAACATCTTGGAAAGATACCTTTCAGCCATAGCCATGCCAACGCCTGTAGCAAAGCCCTGTCCCAAAGGACCTGTTGTGGTTTCTATGCCGCAACTAAGGCAGTATTCAGGATGCCCGGGCGTCTTGCTTTCCCACTGGCGAAAGTTCTTAATGTCATTTAAAGAGATATTATGACCAGTTAAGTACAAGAGGCTGTAAAGTAGCATTGAGCCGTGTCCTGCAGACAGCACAAACCTGTCCCGGTTCTGCCACGCAGGGTTCTTTGGGTTGTGTCTCAGGAATTTTGTCCAGAGCACATAAGCCATTGCTGCATCGCCCATCGGCATACCTGGATGCCCTGACTTAGCACGCTCTACTGCGTCTGCAGAAAGCATCATTATGGTTTTTATGCACAGCTCATCAATCTTGTTCATTTAGCCTCCAGATTTATTTTTTACCGGCAGTCCTGACCACTGCAATGAAACCCGGCAACCGGCAGAGAATTATCTCATATAGAGTTTATGGAATTCAAGGGATTTGAACTCGTCCAGATACATGTAAAACGGAAACAGGTTAAAGAAGATGTTGGCTCCAAATGCCATTGCAATTTTTGGATGATAATGGTATAAATATATTAATTTTTTATAAATATATTAATTTATATTTATTTTACTAAAATAACAATTTCTCGGAGCTGTTTCTTCTATCTTGAATGTAAACTCTGTAGATGTTTTAAGATAGAAGGGACAGTGAGGGAAATACTCCATGAAAACCAAAGTTAAAACAAAAACTGAATATAAGGGGAGGAAGAAGTCCTCGGGGCTCACAGATAAATTCTTTAAGACCATTCTTGACAGTATAAACGACACAATCTCCATCATTAATGTTCGTGATTTCAGAATAACCGCAGTCAACAGTGTTTTTCTTAAAGAATTCAAGCTGAAAGAAGAGGAAGTCATAGGGAAGACCTGTTACGAAGTAACCCACCACCGGACCGAACCGTGCACACCGCCGGACAATACCTGCCCCCTTCTTGAGACCCTCAAGACCGGCAAACACTCAAAAACCGAGCATATACATTACGACAAGAATGGTGAAAAAACATATGTAGAGGTCTCTACATCGCCGATATACGATGGAAACGGAAAGATTATACAGGTCGTCCATGTAGCCAGAAACATCACCGAGCGCAAAAAGGCAGAGGAGGCGCTGTCGCGGGAGTTAAGAGTCAACTCGGCAATAGCCGAGCTGTCCAGCGCACTCATCTCAACGATGTCGATTGATGACCTTTCATACATAGTGCAGGAGAAAGCCAAGAGTCTTACGGACAGCACGCTCGGTTATGTAGGCTATATTGACCCGCACACAGGTTATCTTATCTGTCCCACGCTTACCAAAGACATCTGGGAGACCTGTCAGGTTACAGCTAAAGGCACAGTGTTTGAGAAGTTCGCCGGTTTGTGGGGGTGGGTATTAGAAAACCGCAAACCTCTCCTGACCAACACACCAGCCGATGACCCGCGGTCATCAGGAATTCCGCAAGGGCACATACCAATCAAACGATTTCTGTCTGCCCCTGCACTCATTGGTGAAATGCTCGTCGGACAGGTGGCAGTAGCCAACGCAGAGCGTGACTACACTGAACGGGACCTTGAAATGATAGAACGCCTTGCTGCACTTTATGCAGTAGCCGTCCAGCGAAAATGGGCAGAGGAAGAATTAAAAACCCACCGCGACAACCTTGAGTACATGGTAAGGGAACGCACTGCAAAACTAACTACTGCCAATAAGCGCCTTAAGCTCGAAATTACCGAACGCAAACAGGCAGAAAAAGAACTGAAAGAATCAGAAGACAAATTCAAAAGTCTGGCTGAGGAATCACTGGTCGGTGTTTATCTCATACAGGACGGGTTGTGCAAGTATGTTAATCCGAGGTTAGCCGAAATATTCGGCTATACAGTAAAGGAACTGATAGACAAAAAAGGTCCCAAGGATGTAGTTCTGCCCGAGGACTGGCCGATTGTCGAGAAAAATCTCAGAAAACGGATATCAGGCAAGGTCAAATCCATCCATTACGAGTTCAGGGGAGTGAGAAAGGATGGAGAGGTTATACATGTAGAGGTTTACGGTTCCCGGACAACATACAATGGCAAGCCAGCCATTATAGGGACCTTGCTGGACATCACCGAGCGCAAGAAAATGGAAGAGCTTCTTCTTCGGTCCAAGCAGGACTGGGAAGACACATTCAACACTATCACCGACATGGTCACCATTCATGACAAGGACTTCAATATAATACGCGCTAACAAGGCCGCTGAAAAAATACTCGGGCTGCCTTTTCTGGAAGTCAAAAAAGCAAAGTGCTATAAGTATTACCACGGAACAAACTGCCCTCCTGAAAATTGCCCCAGCTGCCAGTGTCTCAAGACAGGAAAGCCCACCACCTTTGAAATGTTTGAGCCTCATTTGAATATGTTTATTGAAATCAGAGCCATCCCACGCTTTAACAACAATAACGAACTTGTAGGCTTAATCCATGTTGTCAGGGATATCACCGAGCGGAAAAAAATAGAGGATGAGCTTAATAAGAGAGTTGAAGACCTTGAAAGATTCTACGACCTGGCTGTGGACAGAGAACTCAAGATGAAGGAACTTAAGGAGGAGATAAGACGACTGAAAGCGGAACTTTCCCGCTACAAAGACAACTGCTAATGAATAAAGAGATTGCTTGCAGAATGCTCGGTCAACATATAAACAGCTGGCAGTCCCTTCTCGATGCCCTGCCCCATCCAGTGTTCGTTCAAGATACGGAATACAACATCGTAACGGCAAACAGAGCGTTCATCGGTCTCTATGGAAAAAACGGTGATGTCAGGGGCATGAAATGCTACCAGTTACTTCACGGGAAAGACAAGCCGGTAAAGAACTGCCCTACGGTAAGAGTGCTGAAAACCGGAAATACGGAAAGGTCTGAAGTCCATGAAGACTCCAATGGGAGGGTTCTGCTCATGATGACATCCCCCATAATTGAAGACAACAGCATTATAGGCATCGTCCATTCGTTCACGGACATAACAGAATTAAAAAAACGGGAACGCGCCCTCCAGAGAACCAGGGAAGCCTTCCTCAACATGCTTGAGGACATACACGAGTCATACACGGAACTCGAAGACCTTTTTATAAAACTCATAAAGGCACTTGTTAATGCCTTGGATGCAAAGAGTCCGTGGACAAGAGGTCATTCCGAAAGGGTGGCATCATACGCAGAGCAGATTGCAAAAGAGATGGGGCTTGATGAAGACGAAATAAAAAATCTTCAGCTCGCAGGACTTCTGCACGACATCGGGAAAATAGGCACTTACGATTCCCTTCTGGATAAGCCCGAAAAACTCACAGCCGAAGAGTTCGAAATCGTAAAAAAGCACCCTGACCAGGGTGCGGCGATTCTTCAGGGAATAAAACAATTAGCAGACGTAATCCCCATAATCAGACATCACCATGAAAGGCTTGACGGAAAGGGATACCCTGACGGGCTTAAAGGAGAAGAGATACCACTCAGTGCGAGAATTCTCCATGTGGCTGACTCATTCGACTCGATGACAGCAGACAGACCATACAGACCATCCCCTGGCAGAGAATATGCCATATCCGAATTGAAAAAACACAGCGGCAGGCAGTTTGACCCTCAAGTGGTCGAGGCGTTCTTAAAAATTATCGACTGATTGTTGTTAATATAGCTAAAATCAAGATGATAAGTTCCCGTTGTTTATTAACTTTTTCGTTTGGAAAAAGCTTGACACACCCTATCGGTGTGATATCTTCTCATATAGGAGGCCTAACAATACGTTGCCACTTCGAAACAGAGGCATCTGGAAAATGATACTAAGAAAGAAAGAGCTTTTAAAAATAGAAGACCCTTGTCTTTTGCTTCACAGCCTATCACAGACTTACCTCAAAAACGGTGCTTTTAAGAATGCACTGAATATCACTGTTCAGAAGACTAAAGAATTCTACAGGTCAGATTTTGCAACGATATTTCTTTCTGAAGAAGATGGAAAAAACCTCACAATCGAAGCGGACTACGGACGCAAAAATAACAGAACCCACATAAAAATACCTATTAACTCCGGAACCCCCGAAGGATTTGTTTTTCTAAACAAACAATCTGCTGTAATCACAGACATTACAAAGGAAAGCCGTTTCAAGATAGCAGAACCAATCAGAAAAGACGGAGTAAAAAGCGGCATTTGGGCGCCTATGATTGTAGATAACCATCAAGCTCTGGGGGTTATCAGTGTCTGTTACAAAAAGACAATAGACGTGCCAGCGTTTGTCGTATGGTTTCTGGAAACAATTGCAAACAGTCTTGCGGTTTACATCAAAAAAGAGAAGACTTTGCAGGAGGCTATGCAAACAAATACCTTTCTCACCTCAGTTCTTGAAGGAATGGGAGAAGGGGTCGTTGTCGTAGACCGGGATTTCAAAATCCTCAGGGCAAACAAAAGCTACTGCACTAAGGTCAAGATGAGCTGCAGTGAAATAGTAGGCAGGTATTGCTATGAAATTTCTCATCATCTGTCAAAGCCGTGCTACGAGGCAGGCGAGGAATGCCCTGTAAAAGCAGCCTTTGAGACAGGTTACAGCCGCAGGGTAGTGCATACACATCTCGACAAAGAGAACAAACCCACTTACTTGGAAATCATTTCATATCCCTTAAAGAACATGGCGGGCAATATAACATCTGCAATCGAAGTGTTTACAGATGTTACTGAAAGGGTTGCCCTTGAAGAAGAGCTGAACAAAAAAATAAAAGACCTTGAAGAATTCTATGACATGGCAGTGGACAGAGAACTGAAGATGATAGAGCTCAAAGAGGAGATACAGCGTCTCAGAGAAGAGTTAGAAAATCTAAAAAAGGAAAAGCAGTGAGATTTAAAATCCCGTTTACAGCCAGCCTGATAGGGGCGCTGACCGGTTACCTCATACTTTCGCCGTTTACAATGTATGTCTCTCATGTTGTGCACAGGTATCAGTCGCCTACTGATATGAGCGTTTATAAAGTCTTTCTGCCTGAGTTCTGGCAATGGGCAGTGTTTTTTGTGATTTTCGGCAGCATTGCAGGTCTTGTCATAGGCATGCTCTACAAGAGTATAAGAGAGCGGACATCGGAAATCAGAGAGACAAAAAATTACATGGAAATGCTTTTCAACAGCGTCGCCGACGGGATAATAACCATTGACCGACAGTATAGAATCAAAAACGCCAACAAGGCATTCCTTGATATGACAGGCTCCACCCGCAACAAGGTAATAGGCGAATATTGCTACAAAGTCTTCCATAGAAAGGATAAGCCGTGCAGCGGCGCTGAATACAGCTGCCACCTTAACGATGTCTTTGAATCAGGAAAATCCATGACAGCCGTTCATACGCATCAGGACAGAAAAGGCAATTTAATACTTACCGAGATCACATGGCATCCACTCAAAGGCAAGGAAGACCAAATACCGCAGACTGTCGCCATCATAAGGGACATAACCATGCGTAAAAAAAATGAAGCAGACCTAAAAGCCGCTTTGGCTTACGCCGAAAGCATCGTTGAAACCATACACGAACCACTTATTGTTCTTAATGCGGACTTTCGCGTCGTATCGGCAAATCGTGCATTTTATGAAACCTTTATGGTTGCCCCGGAAGAGACAGAAAACAAGCTTATTTACGAACTCGGCAACCGGCAGTGGGACATTCCAGAACTCAGAAGACTCCTCGAGGACATCATTCCCCAAAATACCAGTTTCAATGATTTCGAGGTCACATATAACCTCCCAAACGTCGGCACCAAAACACTACTGCTTAATGCCCGCCGCATCCGCCAGAAGGGAAAGGGCACCGACATGATACTGCTTGCTATCGATGACATTACCGAACGCAAGCAGCTGGAGCAGAAGATAAAAGACTACACCTTGAATCTCGAAAACATGATAGAGGAAAGGACAAAGGAGCTTAAAGAGTCGGAGAAAAAACTCAGAAACATAATGGAAAGTGCTCCAATCGGTATTGTGGTGAGCACTCCCGAGGGTGAAATCATCGAGGCAAACCCTGCCATGCTTAAAATGTTCGGCTATGACACGAAAGAAGAGTTCTTAACGCAACGGGCTCCTGACTGTTATTACAATCCGAAAGACAGGGAGCGTTTTATCGGACTCATCGAAAAGGGCATAGTCAGAGACTTTGAGGTGCAGTTTAAGCGCAAAGACGGCAGTATCTTCTGGGGGGCGATGAGCTCTATAACCCAGATGACCAAAACCGGAAAGACTCAGTTCATCAACACAATACAGGACATCACCAAACGCAAACAGGCAGAACAATTAGCGCGCGAAGCACAGGAAGGACGCATTCGCGCTGAAAGACTCGCTGCCATCGGGAAACTCTCATCGGCAGTAGGACATGAATTAAGAAATCCCATTGGTGCCATAAACAATTCCATTTACTTCCTGAAAATGGTTTTAAAGGAGCCTTCTGAAAAAGTAAAAAAACACCTTGACATGATAGAGGAACAGGTAAAGTTGTCAAATGAAATAATTACCGACATGCTTGAGTTTGCAAGAGGAAGAGAACCTGTCATGGGAGACATCGACATCAACAACGTATTAAAGGAAAGCATTGCACAGGCTACCGTGGCAGAGAATATAGAAATCAAGACTAATCTCGACCCTTCTGCCCCAATCATAAAAGGCGACAGGACTCAACTCACTAGGGTATTCAACAACTTGATATCAAACGCCCTCGACGCCATGCCGCAGGGAGGAATGCTTTCGATAACCATCAGAGCAAATCCTAAGGACGCCTCCTTAGAAGCCGTATTTGAAGACAACGGCACAGGAATCGCCAAAGAGAACCTTAACAAGATATTCGAACCTTTGTTTTCCACAAAGACAAAAGGCATTGGTCTGGGGCTGAGTATATGCAAGATGTTCGTGGAAAAACATGGAGGGACAATTGAAGTCAGCAGTGAGATAGGAAAGGGCTCAACCTTCACTGTAAAGCTTCCGCTTAAGAAGGCTTAGAAATGAGAATACTCATTGCAGATGATGACGCCTCTATGCGCGAGGGGTTAATTGACATACTCGAGGCATACGGCTATCAGGTGGACGGAGCGGTAAACGGAGCAGACGCAGTGGAAAAATGCAAAAACAATACATATGACTTGATATTCATGGACATGAAAATGCCAGTGATGAACGGAGTTCAAAGCTATAAGGAAATAAAGAAGATACTCCCTGAGGCGGTAGTTGTCATGATAACAGCGTATTTTCTCGAGGACCTGATAGCAGATGCATTAAAAGGCGGAGTATACGGCGTCCTTTATAAACCGCTCGACATTGACCGGATAGTGGAACTCATAGAGAACACGGATAAAGGAGCGCTTGTAATGGTAGTAGACGACGACCCGAACACCCTCAGAACATTCAAGGACGTGCTCGAGAGAAAAGGACACCTCTGCTATACCGCCAAAGACGGCGAGGAAGCCATCCAGAGGGCAGAAGAGAAAAAATACAACATTATCTTCATAGACTTGAAACTTCCCACCATAAACGGGCTTGAGACATATCTGAGAATTCGGGAAGTAAACTCTAATGTCGTAGCGGTAATGATAACCGGATACAGAAAGGAAATGACAGGGCATATAGAGGAGGCGCTGAAAAGCACTGCCTATACATGTCTGTACAAGCCATTTAACATGGACGATGTAATAAGGCTTGTCGAAGAGGTCTTAAAAAAGAAAGGGGGGATAAATAATGAAAAAAATCCTTTTAGTAGATGACGACCGTGGAATCAGGGAATCCTTAAAAGATATACTTGAAAAGAAAGGCTATATGGTTGACTTCGCCACCAACGGAATAGAAGGAATGGAATTGTTCAAAAAACATCGGCACCCTGTAGTTCTTGTAGACCTCGTGATGCCAGGACTTGACGGCAAAGGGCTTCTAAATGAAATCAAAAGAATCCAGCCGGAAACAAGTGTAATTGTGATTACCGGCTACAGGATTATAGGCAAAATGATCGAGACCCTGAGAAAAGACATCGTCTGTGTAATGGAAAAACCGCTTGATATCGATTCTCTTCTTGAACGCATTGAAGAACTGCTGAAAGAATAATGGGGGATACAAGACCTAAAACCATATCTTGGTTAGCGGCTTCCATTGCCCTTCTGGGCTGGCTCATGCTCGGAGCCTATATTATCTATGAGTATAAAGAATATGGCTCTTACGTCATAAACCATTTTCTGTCCCCAAAGCCTACTGACATTATATTCCATCTTTTAATGTTATTTATTCCTCTTATTTTTACTCTTATGGGTTATCTTGTAAACGAAAGAGCAATATTTCTTAAGAAAACCCTTCAGTCTGAAAAAAAGCTTGAACAGGTGTTGTCCGAGTGGAAAATGATTATTGATTCCATGCCTATTGGCGTCATGCTTATCGACAAGGATTTCAGCATTATCAGAGCTAATGCCTATATTTCCAAGCTTACAGGAATATCTACCAAGGAGCTGGTATCCAAAAAGTGTTATGAGGTAATACACAAGCAGGACAAGGCAATAAACAACTGCCCGCTGGTTAAATCCATGGAAACACTTACTGGAGAGACACTCGAATATTATGACTCTGAACTCAAAAAATTTTTAAGGGTATACTGCTCGCCTCTTTTTGATGAAAATGGCTCTATAAAGGCTTTTGTACACTCTTTTGTTGACATCACGGATCTGAAGGAAAAAGAAAGGAAACTTACAGAAAGCCGCAACGCCTTCCTAAACATGCTCAAAGACCTTGATATGTCTGTAAAAGAGCTAAGGGGACTGCTTAATGACCTTGTGCTTGCCTTTGCAAACGCTATTGATGCCAAAAGCCACTGGACAAAAGGTCATTCTGAAAGAGTTGCAAGATACGCTGCAGAAATCGCAAAAGAGATGGGCTTAAGAGAAAAAGAAATAGAAACATTGAAAACAGCAGCACTTCTTCATGACATAGGCAAGATAGGCACATACGATGTAATACTTGACAAGCCTGAAAAACTCAGTCCGGAGGAAGCCGCACTTGTCAAACAGCATCCTGTCAAGGGCGTGGAAATATTAACGCCTATAAAGAAACTTCAGGATATTCTGCCGATAATCAAGCATCACCATGAAAGGATAGACGGAAAAGGATACCCTGACGGGCTTAAAGGAGAAGAGATCCCACTCAGTGCAAGAATTCTTCATGTGGCTGACTCATTCGACTCGATGACAGCAGACAGACCATACAGACCATCCCCTGGCAGAGAATATGCCATATCCGAACTGAAAAAACACAGCGGCACTCAGTTTGACCCACAAGTAGTAGAGGCGTTCCTGAGGATTCTGAACAGACAAAAACACAACTCTGCGGACAGTTCAGAATAAAGGCGCACAAGGCACACAGCACTCTTATAGATACGCGCTCTCATTGAAATAATAGCAGAGGTTATTTATTATAAATTATATGGTTCAGGTATTTTTAAGAAAAATCTTTGGGACAAAAAATGAAAGGGAACTAAAAAGACTCTGGCCCGTTGTTGAGAAGATAAATTCACTTGAGTCTAAGGTAGCAGGTCTTTCTGACAACGCACTGAGGGACAAAACCGAGGAGTTCAAAAGAAGGCTTGAAGCAGGAGAAACACTCGATGAACTCCTTCCCGAGGCATTTGCCGTTGTAAGAGAGGTTGCAAAAAGGGTTCTCGGAATGAGGCACTTTGACGTCCAGATACTGGGCGGAATCGTGCTTCATGAAGGAAAGATTGCCGAGATGAAGACCGGCGAAGGAAAGACCCTGGTCGCCACCCTTCCTGTTTACCTCAATGCACTTGAAGGCAAAGGCGTTCATGTAGTTACTGTAAACGATTATCTTGCAAAGAGAGATGCGCATTGGATGGGTCCTATTTATAACTTCCTGGGGCTTAGTGTCGGTGTTGTTGTGCACGGTTTAAGTGATGAACAGAGACAAAAAGCCTACGCTTCAGACGTCACCTATGGCACAAACAATGAGTTCGGATTCGACTACCTGAGAGACAACATGAAATATGACATTTCCCAGTATGTGCAGCGGGAACTCAATTACGCAATAGTTGACGAAGTAGACAGCATACTGATAGACGAGGCAAGGACTCCACTTATAATCTCAGGACCTTCGGAAGACTCAACAGACAAATACTACAAGATAAACCGCATTGTGCCCAAACTCAAAAAGGACATTGACTTCACTGTTGATGAAAAGACCAAAACAGTCGTGCTCACCGAAGAAGGCAATACAAAGGTGGAAAAACTTTTAGGGACAGGCAATCTATACGATCCTGACAACATAGAGCTTGTGCATCATGTGCTTCAGGCGCTAAGGGCTCATCATCTTTTCAAAAGGGACGTGGACTATGTTGTAAAAGACGGCGAGGTCATTATAGTAGATGAATTTACAGGAAGACTCATGCCTGGCAGAAGATGGTCGGATGGGCTTCATCAGGCGATAGAGGCAAAAGAAGGCGTAAAGATAGAAAGCGAAAACCAGACACTTGCAACCATAACATTCCAGAACTACTTCAGGATGTATAAAAAGCTTGCCGGTATGACAGGCACTGCAGACACAGAGGCAGAGGAGTTTGCAAAGATATACAATCTTGATGTAGTAGTCGTTCCCACTCACATGCCGATGATAAGGAAAGACCTTCCTGATGTCATATATAAGACGGAAAAAGGCAAGTTCAACGCCTTAATTAAAGAAATAGAGGAGCTTCATAAAAAAGGTCAGCCTGTACTGGTTGGCACCATATCCATAGAGAAATCAGAAATCTTAAGTCAGATGCTCAAAAAGAGAGGCATACCGCACTCTGTGCTGAATGCAAAATATCATGAGAAAGAGGCTGAGATTATTGCACAGGCAGGCAGAAGCGGCGCAGTAACCATAGCGACCAATATGGCTGGAAGAGGCACCGACATCGTGCTCGGCGGCAACCCGGAGGGGCTTGCACGTGAATTCCTGAAAAACAAGAAAAACCCATCAGAAGAGGAAATAAAACAGGCACTTGAGAAAGCCAAAGAAATATGTGCCAAAGACAGGGAAAAGGTTGTAAAAGCCGGCGGACTGTTTATCATCGGCACAGAAAGACATGAATCCCGGAGAATAGACAACCAGCTCAGAGGCCGCTCCGGAAGACAGGGAGACCCTGGTGCATCAAGATTCTATCTGTCTCTGGAAGACGACCTGATGAGAATATTCGGCTCAGACAGAATAGCCGGTCTTATGAACAAACTCGGCATGGAAGAAGACGTGCCTATCGAAAACAAAATGATTACAAAAGCCGTTGAAAACGCCCAGAAACGTGTTGAAGCACATAACTTCGATATAAGAAAACACCTCCTCGAATACGACGACGTGATGAACAAACAGAGAATGGAAATCTATGCCTTCAGACGTGAAATCCTGCAAGGTAAAGACCTGAAAGAACGAATCTATGGAATGGTTGAAGACACGGTTGACGAACTCCTGTATATATACTGCCCTGAGGAAAAACACAGCGAAGAATGGAACATAAAGGGACTTAAAGACGCTGTATACGGCATATTCTCTGTCTCGCTGGATTCCCTGCCTACAGATACCGGTCCCCTGAGAGAGTTTCTCATTTCAGAGATAAAGGCGTTTTATGAGGCAAAGGAGAAGGAAATCGGAAGCGACATGATGCGCTACCTCGAAAAGATAATAATGCTTCAGGTGGTTGACTCGCAGTGGAAAGACCATCTCCTTGCAATGGACCATCTCAAAGAGGGCATCGGGCTGAGAGGTTACGGACAAAGAGACCCGCTTACAGAATACAAAAAAGAAGCATTTGACATATTTGCAGACATGACAGACAGAATAGCCACAGAGACCCTCACAAGACTGTTCAAGATTCAGGTAAGACAGCCGGAGGAAATAAAAAGGACATCAAAAAGACTGAAACTCAGCTACAATAGAGGTGAAGGAGGCGAAGTACAACAGCCAGTCACCAGAGGTAAAAAAATCGGAAGGAATGAGCCATGCCCATGCGGAAGCGGCAAGAAATACAAAAAATGCTGTGGAGTAAATGCCTAACATATTTCTCATAGGCAGCCGTGTAACAGGTTATGCTGACACACTTTCCTCAAAAGGATATAAAGTTCAGTGTTTTGAATCAACTCCAAAGGCAATACAGAAACTAAACGATGCAAACCTTATAGTAATAGACAAGGACCACAAGGAATCACTGAAGGAACTCACAAAGGCGGCAAAGCGAATTCCAAAACTCATCATATCCTCCAGTACTTCCTCAACAAAGCTCAGCCCTTGGCTTAAAGAGCCATTTTCATACCCTCTGCACGAGCCTTCAAAGAGAGAACTTCTTAGCTTCATTGCCCGCATCCTCAAAGAGATGCAGGTATACAAGGAAAAAGAAAACCTAAAGAAGACCACTAGTCTTCTGAAAAAAGAGATTGGGTTCTTTGAAGAAATAAACAAGATGCTTACCTCTTCACGGGACATCAATGAGATACTTGCTGCTGTAATGAAAAGAGTAAAGGCGATGACGCAGGCAGAGGCATGGTCAATACTCATCTTGGATGAAAACACCGGAGAACTTATATTTGAGAAGACTGAGGGGAAAGTAAAAAAGAAAGTAAAGAACCTCAAGTTAAAGCCCGGCGAGGGTATAGCAGGATGGGTTGCAAAGGAAGGGATTCCTGTTGTTGTTCCTGATGTATCCAAGGACAAAAGGTTCTCCAAAAAAATAGACAGGTATGCACACTTCGATACAAAATCCATCATGTGTGCGCCAATCATAAGCAAGGATAAGATTATCGGGGTATTGGAGGTAATAAATAAAAGAACAGGCGAAAGTTTTACAGAAGAAGACCTCAAACTGCTGACAAGGCTCGTAGACCAGGCGGCACTGGCTATTGAATGGCTGATGCTTTATCAGAAAATGGAAGAACTTGTGATTACAGACGACCTTACGAACCTGTTTAATTCGAGATATCTCAACAGAACCATAGAAACCGAGATACTCAGGTGCAACCGTTACAATACATCGCTGTCAGTGATATTCCTTGACCTGGATTATTTCAAGGAGATAAACGACACTTACGGACACCTTGTAGGCAGCAAGGCTCTGGTTGAGGTAGGACATCTGCTGATAAATCAGCTGCGCAGTGTGGATATTGTCGCCAGATACGGCGGGGATGAATTCGTTATCGTGCTGCCTCAGACCTCTCCAAACAATGCCGTAATGATTGCAGAAAGAATAAGAAAGAACATCGAACAGAATCTATTCCTTCAAAAGGAAGGATACAATATCAGGATGACCGCCAGTTTGGGGGTCGCCTCCTACCCGGAAACTGCAAAGTCCAAGGAAGAACTGCTCAGGCTTGCAGATGAAGCCATGTACAATGTTAAACACCGTACCAGAAACGGCGTATATGCTATAATTTGACATGGCTCTCTTCAACTACGCGACCAAGGAAATAACCCTGAAGGTTGTATACTATGGTCCAGGACTGAGCGGTAAAACAACAAACCTCCAGTACCTCCATTCAACCATGAATCCAGAAAGAAGAGGCAAACTCCTTTCTCTCTCTACAGAGGCAGACAGAACACTATTCTTTGACTTTCTGCCGATTGATATCGGAAAAATAAAAGACTTCTCCATAAGGTTTCAGCTCTATACTGTGCCCGGACAGGTAAGGTATAACGCAACGAGAAAACTCGTACTGAAAGGCGCTGACGCAGTGGTATTTGTTGCAGACTCGCAAAGGGAAATGAGGGAGCAGAACATAGAAAGCTTCCAGAACATGAAAGAAAACCTCATAGCAAACAACATAGACCCTGACGATATTCCCATCGTCCTTCAATACAATAAAAGAGACCTGAGCAACATACTCTCTGTGGAAGAACTGAACAGTGACCTAAACACCGGCTACTACCAGTTCGTATGTGCAGAAGCAGTAAACGGCAAAGGCGTAAACGAGACATTCCAGTTGATAACAAAACTCATGCTCGAACACATCTCCAAAAAACACAGAGTGGATATAGTGCCCCTCAGGGAAGAAGAAAAGCCTCCTGAGGAAGAATACATACTCGAAAGACCCGGGGTAGAAGAAGAGGTAATAAAAATCTCAGTGCCGGAAAAAGAAGAGCTGCTTGAAGAGGAAGAAGCAATACCTCCAGTCGAAGAAAAAGCAGAAGCCGTAGAGGAGCCACTGAAAGAAGAACGTGTAGAAATAACAGAGTTCGAAAAGGCAGCCATCACTGAAGAGGTCTTGGAGGAAGAAATACCCGAAGCCGAAAAACCAAAACCAGAAGCCTTAGAAAAAGAAGTCGCTTATGACATCGAAAAAATAGAGACGCTTCTCAATAATCTTACAGAAATCTCTCATGACGTACACAGTGCTGTCTCTGACATCTTACTGGACTTCAAAGACATCAGAGAAGACATAAAAAGCTCAAGAGTGGAAGCGATGCTTGAGAATCTTGCATCAGTCTCTGACTCTATGAAAGCCACTGTCTCTGAACTTCTAAAGGAGGTTAAAGAATCAAAGAGGCAGCAGGATGAGATATTAAAACTTCTCAGAAACATAGACCGAATAATTGCCCAGGCATCAGAAGAGAAGAAAGGCCTATTTCGCCGTTTATTCGGCAAATAATGCATGGTGTACTGGGACTACCGGAGTCAATTCTGTCTGTATTCGTGCAGGCACAATTCTCTTGAAGCGGCATCCACAAGGGATTCATCTATTATTTTTCGTCCTTCTCCAAACCCTTCAAGCAGGGCTGCTGTAGCCAGACTGTTTATCACTCTGGGCACTCCGCCTGAATATCTGTAAATGGATTTAATTGCACCGTCGGTAAAAAGGGCGTCCTGTCTGCCGGCTACCGAGAGTCTGTGCTCTATGTAGCCTTTTATTTCTTCTTCAGACAGTGCTCCGATATGGTAAAAAAGCCCTATTCTCTGCCTTAGCGGCTGGTAGACTTTATGGCCCATCCTTCTTCTCAGATCAGTCTGCCCTACAAGGATAAGGCTAAGGAGATTTGTGTCATCGAGCTGGAAATTCGTAAGAAGCCTTATTTCCTCGAATGTCTCTTTCCTGGGGATAAGCTGTGCTTCGTCTATGATTATGACAGGTGTAATGCCGGCCTCGTAGTCTTCATAAACCTTTTCGTGTATGGCATCAAGAAGGCTGTCTTTGATGTTCCGCTGTATGTCTATTTCAAAGCGTTTTGCCACCACTCTGAGAAACTGTGCAGGAGTCAATCTGGGATTAAGTATAAGTATTATTCTGTATTTTTCGTTAAGGGAATCCATGAGGGCTCTTGTGAGTGTAGTCTTTCCGCAGCCGACGTCTCCGGTAAGCATTACGATTTCTTTTTCCTCAACTGCATACTGGAGCCTTGCCAGTGCTTCCTCGTGAGCCCTGCTGAGATAAAGGAAGGTCGGGTCTGGTGTCTTACTGAAAGGTTTTGTTTTTAATCCGTAGAACTCCTCATACATGCACTGACCCTTTTCTCATCAATGTTCCTTCTATAATGGATTCCACATCAAGCACAAGGGTAACTTCGTGTTTACCTATCTCGGCTGCACCTGCAAAGTCCCTGATGCCCTTGAAATAATCCCCAAGGGATTTTACAACCACTTCGTGCTGACCAACGATGTCATCAACGAGAAGTCCCATTCTTCTTTCACCAAAGCCGACTACTACTATAAAAGCCTTACCTGTAACATTGTCTGTGAGTTTAAATATATCTTTCAGGCTTGTTACAGGCAGCATCTCACCTCTTAAGTTATAAACCATTCTGTTTTCTATAGTCTGCATTGCATCTTCCTGCAGGGTCAGAATCTCTGATATGGAGGACAAAGGCACTGCAAAGACCTCTTTACCTGCTTTTACCATAAGTGCCTTTATTATAGCGAGCGTTATCGGAAGAGTAAGCGTAACAGTAGTGCCTATGTCTTTCTCGCTTACTATATCTACAAAGCCCCCGAGGACGGAAAGCCTATCTTTGACTATATCCAGTCCAACACCTCTTCCTGAAACCTCACTTACGGTATCCTTTGTGCTGAAGCCCGGTGTAAAGATAAGCTCCAGAAGTTCCTTATCGTGCACTTCCTCATCTGCCTTGATTATGCCTCTTTCCACTGCCTTCTGTCTTATCTTTTCGGTATTTATTCCACCACCGTCGTCTTTTACTTCTATAACGACATGGTTACCCCATTGTGATGCCCTTAATGTAACTGTTCCTTCCTCTTTCTTGCCCTTGGCTTTTCTTTCTTCGGCAGGCTCTATACCGTGGTCTATGGCGTTACGCACGATATGCACAAGAGGGTCTATCACCTCTTCTGCAATATATTTGTCTATCTCTGTATCCTCTCCGAACATTTCAAAATTAATCTTTTTGCCGACATCCCTTGAATGTCTTCTGATTACCTGTGCGAGTCTTCCAAATATCTGTCCGATGGGCACCATTCTTATTTCAAGCACCTGTTCCTGAAGTTCCGCAAGTTTTCTTTGCAGTGTCTGAGTTATCTTATACATGTCTATAACAAGAGGGGTATGTCCGTATGCCTCAGCCATCTCAGTCCAGATTCTTTTAACCGCACCCCTTGCAAGTGTAAGTTCGGCAATAGTACTAAGGACTCTATCGAGTTTTTCTATATCAACCCTTACTGTTGTAGTCGTTGTCTTTAAGGAAGGCTCTGCCAGCTGAGGGGGTCTTTCCGGTGGTTTGCCCGGGACAGGTTTTGGCTCAACAGCAGGTTTCGGCTCAACAGCAGGCTTTGGTTCAACAGCAGATTTTGGCTCAACGAGTGTATGAATCTCGAACTTCAGTGTTTCTTCAAGCTCTTTTAGAGGGTGAGAGCTGCCGAACATCAGATTGAAGCCTATGGAATCTTCAGGCAGTGCCTCAGAAACAGGCATTGTGGAAAGGAGTTCGCCGATGGATTTTATCTTCCCCCTTACCTCCTCAAGCATCTTATCGAATTCGGTAAAAGGGAAAACAGCTTTTAAAATATATATACCTTTTCCTTCCTTCAGGTTGGTTTTCAGCCGGTGTTCTTCATACTCTGACAGAACCTTTAAAATTGACTCATCAATGACTCCTTCAAGACTTTGGGCTTCGCCTGCCTTGCTGATGGACTCTCTAAAGGCCTGTATTTCAGCCAGATAACCTGACACATCTGTCTGCCTTTTCTCTTTCACACCGTCAACGAGATATCTCAGCAAATCGATGTTTTTAAACAGAAAGCTTATGACATCGTCAGAGACAGCAATTTTGCCGAGGCGGATTTCATCAAGAAGGGACTCCACTGCATGGCTGAGGTCTGTTATACCCTGATGCCCGAAAAGTCCTGCAGTGCCTTTCAGGGTGTGTATGGCACGAAAGAGTGCGTTTAAAGAGTCAGGGTCTACGCCTTCTTTATATGTATCCTGGATTACAAGCAGCAGGCTTCCAGCTTCTTCAAGGATTTCTTCGGCTTCTGCGACAAACTCTTTCTCGGAAGATTTCATAACTTAAGCAGGCTGCTTATTGTCTTTTGCAACTCTTCTGGTTGAAAAGGTTTTGTGATATATCCGTCTGCGCCAAGTGTCATGCCCCTTTTCTTGTCTTCTTCGCTTTTCTCAGTAGTGACTATAAGCATGGGGATGTGGCTGTAGCGGGGGTCTTTCTTTACAAAATTTATAAGCTCCAAACCATTTATATCAGGCATATTTATGTCTGTTATTATTAAGTCAAACTTATAGGCAGGAAGTTGTCTCAGCGCTTCAAACCCTGTAGAAGCTTCCACAATCTCGATTTCACCCAGCTCCTCCAAGATTGACCTCATCATGGCTCTGGTCGTTGAGGAATCCTCAACTATAAGTATATACTTCATCCCCCCGTCCTATATACCAATTGATTATAGAACAAGCATCTTAGATTTCAACTCATTTTAACAGATAAAATCAGAAAATGTCATCAAGTCATTCCTGGACAATTTTATTCTTCTTTTCAGGGCGCATCGCAATTCATATTATACGAAGCGGATAAGATCTTGATATATCAACAAAAATTTAAGTGCTGTTATTTTGTTTTCACAATACTATTGACTTTAGCACCAAAAAGTTTGTAAAACTTAAAATTAAAATTTTCATGATACCTTTATTTTTTAGTTGACACTTTTATCGTTTATGAGTATATTACATCGTCGTGCCTGGTGAATATATTCCATCAGAGTATTTACCTGTACTTATTTTTATGCTGATCGCCGGGGCGTTCGGTCTCGGGGCGTTAATAGTCGGTTCTATCTTCAGACCCCGGAGACCTTATGCGGAGAAGCTCACCCCTTACGAATCAGGCAACCCACCTGTCGGAGAACCCAGATACAGATTTTCCGTAAAGTTCTATATCATAGCAATGCTCTTTGTCATATTCGATGTTGAAGCGGTGTTTTTGTACCCGTGGGCTGTAGTGTTTGAAAAGATAGGGCTTTACGCCTTTATAGAGATGATAATATTCATAGTTATTCTGTTTGCAGGCTATATTTACGCATGGCGGAAAGACGCCTTTAAATGGGACTAGAAGGAGGTGATGGCAGATGGTCATAGACACAGTTGGTGTTGTTGAAGTAGAAAAAGGACTCAAGATAATCCCTGGTGCAAGCACAATCATAGCGACGATAGACAAGATAGTCAACTGGGGCAGACTGTCTTCGCTTTGGCCAATGACATTCGGTCTTGCTTGATGCGCTATAGAGATGATGACGACGGGTTCGTCACACTATGATCTTGACAGGTTTGGAGTTATATTCAGGGGCTCGCCCAGGCAGGCGGACTTCATGATAGTCGCCGGCACCGTAACGAAGAAGATGGCGCCCATTGTAAGGCGCGTATATGACCAGATGCCAGAGCCGAGATATGTAATATCCATGGGCAGTTGCGCCTGTTCAGGCGGAATATTCAATACATACAGCACAGTGCAGGGCTGTGACAGTTTTCTACCTGTGGATATTTATATTCCAGGATGTCCGCCAAGACCTGAAGCACTTCTGGAAGGAATACTAAAACTTCAGGATAAAATCAGGAAGGAGCAGTTCCGGTGGAGCCGCTTCAGATAGCAGAAAAACTCAGAGAGAAGTTCCCTGAAGAAGTCATCTCGATAGATGAGTTCAGGGGACAGGTATCTGTTGTCATAAAGAAAGACAGAATACTCGATATTGCAAGATACCTGTACGATGAACCAGAATTAGACTTTGATTATCTGAGAGACCTTTGCGGTGTAGACTATCTTGGCAAGAAAGAGCCGAGGTTTGAAGTCGTATATCACCTTTATTCCATAAAGCACAGGCATATGATCAGGCTGAAGGCACAGGTTCCTGAAAACGACTGCACTATTCACAGTGTAATGCCTGTGTGGATAGGAGCTAACTGGCATGAGAGGGAATGCTTTGACATGTTTGGAATAGTGTTCAAGGGGCATCCTGACCTTAGAAGGATACTCATGCCGGAGGACTGGGAAGGTCATCCGTTAAGAAAGGACTATCCGGTAAAAGGACCTCCACCGGAAAAGGAATGGGAAGGGTTTAAAGAGGTTCTGGAGAAAGCAGAACGACTCAAGGAGTTTGAATGGAACAAATAAGGGACGAAGCTGCACCGCTTAAGACAAAAGAGCTCACTGTAAGCATGGGTCCGCAGCATCCTGCGACCCATGGAGTCTTAAGGCTCGTTTTAGACCTCGACGGCGAGACTGTTGTCAAGTGCACCCCTTATGTCGGCTATCTGCACAGGGGTGTGGAAAAGCTGGCGGAAAACAGAACATATCTGTCTGCCCTACCCCTTTCGGACAGACTGGATTACATCTCCTCGATGGCAAACAATGTCGGATATGTAGTGGCTGTCGAAAGGCTGTTCGGAATCGAGCCCCCGGAAAGAGCAAAATTCATAAGAACAATAGTCTCAGAGATGACCAGAATATCCAGCCACATAATATGGGTAGCCACACACGCACTGGACATCGGCGCAATGACCGTATTCCTTTATTCATTCAGGGAAAGAGAGTGGCTCCTTGACCTCTTCGAGATGCTCTGCGGTGCAAGACTCACGGTAAGCTATCCGAGAATCGGCGGAGTAAGAAACGACGTATCGCAGGAGTTTCTTGACAGCCTTTATAAATTCACAGAGGAATTCCCAAAAAGGATAGAAGAATATGAAACCCTTATAGACCAGAACCGCATATGGTTAAAGAGAACAAAGGGAATAGGGGTAATCTCAGCAGAAGAAGCCATAAACTGGGGACTTACAGGTCCGATGCTCAGAGGCTCTGGAATACCTTACGATGTAAGGAAATTTGAGCCTTACGACGCATACGACAAGGTGGAGTTTGAAGTCCCGGTAGGCAAAAACGGCGATGTATATGACAGGTATCGCTGCAGGATGCTCGAACTCAGGCAGTCAAACAGCATCATAAAGCAGTGTATAGAGAAACTGCCACCGGGTCCTATTATGGCGCCTGATGCTCCGAAATTCACACTGCCGCCAAAGGACAGGGTAATGAAGGATATGGAATCCCTGATACATCATTTTGTTCTGATAACAAAGGGACCACTAACAGCACCTAAAGGTGAAATATACTCGGCAGTGGAGGTTCCGAAAGGAGAGCTGGGATTCTACTTTGTAAGCGACGGCACTGGAAAACCCTACAGGATGAGATTAAGGGCACCTTCGTTTGTTCATGCATCTGTGTTGCCAAGGCTCTGTGAGGGCTCTCTTGTAGCAGACGTTATAGCAAACATAGGCACAATAGACATTGTTCTTGGAGAATGCGACAGATGAAGGAACTCGATACGATAAAAGAAAAATATCCAACTACAAGGGCTGCAATTCTTCCTGCTCTTTACATTGCGCAGGAAAAATTCGGATGGCTTTCGCCAGAGGCGATTGAGGAAGTTTCTTCCACGCTGAACGTGCCGAAAGCACTTGTAAGAGGAGTATCCACATTCTATGCAATGTATAAACATAAGCCTATGGGCAGGCATCTTATACAGCTTTGCACGAATGTCTCGTGCATGATATTTGGTGCAGAAACTCTTCTGGAACTACTGAAGAATAAATATGGTCTTGAACCCGGAGGCACAACTGAAGACGGAAGGTTTTCACTTGTAATCATGGAATGCATTGGTGCATGCGACAGAGCACCTGCAATGCTTGTAAACAATGATTTTCATAGTAACTTAGACGACAATAACATAACAGAGATACTGGAGAAGTATAAATAAGAGTGGAGAGATATTTACTAAGAAACATAGAAAACGCAAATTCTGCTGACATAGAAGAATACGAAAAAGCCGGCGGCTACCAGAGCCTGAAAAAGGCACTTTCGATGGAGCCGAAGGCTATCATAGAAGAAGTGAAGAAATCCGGTCTTCGCGGCAGAGGCGGTGCCGGCTTCCCCACAGGAATGAAATGGACGTTCGCATCCGCAGACCCGAAATTCCCGAAATACCTAATCTGCAACGCTGACGAAGGCGAACCCGGAACATTTAAAGACAGACCCATACTTGAGAAAAACCCTCACCTGCTAATAGAAGGGATGATTATATCAGCCCATGCGCTTCAGGCCCGATACGGCTATATCTATTTAAGAGGCGAATACCCGCAGGCACGAGAGATTCTCGAAAACGCCATCAAACAGGCATATGAAAAAGGATATCTTGGGGACAATGTTCTTGGCAGTGATACAGGGTTTCACCTTTCTGTTCATCAGGGAGCAGGGGCATACATATGCGGAGAGGAGACAGCACTTATAGAGTCCCTTGAAGGCAAGCGTGGACAGCCGAGGATTAAGCCGCCCTTCCCTGTCAATGTCGGAGTATTCTCCATGCCCACAGTGGTAAACAATGTAGAGACGCTTTCCAACATTCCATACATCATTGAGATTGGAGCAGAGGCTTATTCAAAGATAGGAAGTCCTGATTGTCCTGGACCCAAGCTCTACTCAGTCAGCGGGCATGTGGAAAAACCCGGTGTTTACGAGCTTCCGATGGGCACTACCCTGAGGGAGATAATCTACACACATGCAGGCGGCATAAAAGGCGGAAAGAATCTAAAGGCAGTCATTCCAGGTGGAATATCTACACCTGTGCTACCTGCGGATAAGATAGACTGTCCGATGGATTTTGTCTCGATGCCAAAGCATGGAAGCATGCTTGGTTCAGGTGCAGTTATAGTCTTCGATGAAACGACATGCCTTGTGAAAGTATGCTGGAGGGCAATGAAATTCTTTGAGCACGAATCATGCGGTAAATGTACGCCGTGCAGGGAAGGCACCGGCTGGATGAGGTCTGTGCTTGAGCGTATAGAAAACGGTCAGGGTAAAGACGGAGATATAGACCTGCTGCTTGACATCGCAGGAAACATTGCAGGCAAGACGTTCTGCCCGTTAGGCGACGGTGCAGCAGTGGTGACGATGAACTTCATAAAGCATTTCAGAAATGAATTCGAAGAACATATTACAAATAAAGGATGTATTCAGGGGACTAAGACAGCATGATTACTATAACCATAAACGGCAGACAGATAAAACTTGAAAAACCGGTTACCGTGCTTGAAGCGGCAAAGATGAACGGGATACACATCCCGCATTTCTGCCATCATCCGCTGCTTGAGCAGTGGGGCGGTTGCAGGATGTGCCTTGTTGAAGTTGAAAAGATGCCGAGGCTTCAGACCGCCTGCACACTGACTGTAACAGAAGGCATGGTCATAAGAACAGAGTCTCCTGAGATAGCACGGGCAAGAAAAGCAGTTCTTGAATTTCTCCTGATAAATCATCCTCTTGAGTGTCCTGTCTGCGACAAGGCAGGTGAATGCAAACTGCAGGACTACACAATGCAGTATGGTCCTACGGCAGGCAGGTTCGAGGAAGGCAAAAGAAAGCATCCTGAAAGCCTTGACGACCCCATAATCGTAAGGAACATGGAAAGGTGCATAATGTGCACAAGATGCGTAAGGATGTGTGAGGGGGTTCAGGGTGCCCTGGCTATTGCAGTTACAGGAAGAAGCAGTAAATCGTTCGTAGAGCCGTTCTCAGGAGGCAGGTATAACTGCGAATACTGCGGAAACTGCCTCACTGTATGTCCTGTGGGCGCCATAATGTCAAGGCTTCACAGGTATAAATACAGACCGTGGCAGATGGAGCATGAAGTAAAGACCGTGTGCTCCTATTGTGGAGTCGGCTGTTCAATGTTCGTTCAGGTCAGAGAAGGCTCAATAATGAGGACGATGCCGAAGATAGGACTTGGCGTCAATAAAGGGCTTCTCTGCAGCAGAGGACGCTTTGGATACGAATACGTAAGAAGCAACGAAAGGCTTACTACCCCTCTTGTAAGGAAAGATGGCAGTCTCAAGCCAGCCACATGGGATGAAGCACTAAGCCTTGTTGCACATAAACTGAAAAACATAATGGAAAGATACGGCGGTGAATCCATTGCCGGTATTGCCTCAGGCAGATGCACAAACGAAGACAACTACCTGTTCCAGAAGCTGATGAGAGCCGGACTCCAGAGCAACAACATTGACTCTATCTCCCGGATGGGATTTGTAGGTGCTCAGAAATTCTTCGAGGGAATGCTGGGGCCAGGAGTTACTGCAAACCTAATCTCAGGAATAGTGCACTCTGACGCAGTGCTCGTGGTCGGAGGAGACCCGACACAAATCAACCCTATCCTGGGCATTCAGGTAAGAGGCGCATTCAGAAAAGGCACAAAGGTAATAACCATAGGCTATACACCGGGTCTTAAGTGGCACAGAAGCACCGGGATTATGCCTATGCCGCAGACCGAAGGAGCAGTCCTTGCCGGACTGCTTTCCGGTGTTCTTAAAAACAAAACCCTTTCCGGAGAAAACAAAGAACTCGAAGACACTATAAGTAAATTTGACTTGCCTTCTCCGGATGAGATTAAAAACATCTGCAACATAAGCATTGACGAACTGACACAAGCCGTAACCGCATTGGCTGAAAGCTCATCTGCAATCATAATTGTCGGTCGCGATATCGTAACCCAGCCTGACGGCGGCAACAATCTCCTGCTGCTGGGAGCACTGGCGTATGTCCTGGATGCAAGGATTTATCTTATGTCTGAAAGACCCAATGAACAGGGTCTTATAGACATGGGTTGCATTCCGGACATGCTTCCTGGAGAAAGACCCCTTGCGATGGGAGGTTCCAGAAAAAGGTGCGAAGACATCTGGGGTGCTCCAGTGCCTGCAAACGAAGGCTTAACACTGATGGAATTCATCGAAGGGGCACACTCAGGCTCTATAAAGGCAATGTATGTAATGGGAGAAAACCCGGCTTACAATCTCCCTGACAGCCGTTTCGTAAAGGAAGCACTAGGCAAACTCGAATTCCTCGTGGTTCAGGACATTGTCATGACCGAGACTGCAGAGATGGCAGACGTTGTCCTGCCTGCAACAAGCTGGGCGGAAAAAGAAGGCACTTACGTAAATCTTGAAAGAAGAATCCAGCGCTTAAGACAAGCGATAGACGGTCAGGGAATGGATGACTGGAAGATAATCGCTGAAATCGGCAAGAAGATGGGGCTCAGAATGCCTTATAACTCAGCAGAAGACGTCATGGCTGAGATTGCAAAGGTCTCGCCGCTTTATTCAGGTCTTTCATACGAGGACATAGAACAGGGCACTGACCTCTGGCCATACAAAGGCGAGCCTTTAAGGCATATATCAATCGAGGATTTAAAACTCGAGGAGCTTTATAAAAAGCCGTCTGCACCTGAAGCCAAGCCTTTTTATCTGGTAATAGAAAAGCCTTTGTTCCACTCAGGGACACTAAGCAGACATTCCAATGCCCTAAACAGCATTTATCCAGAGCCTGTGGTTAGAATCAGTCCAAAGACAGCAGAAAAGCTATCGCTAAAAGACGGCGATATGGTGGAAGTGTCTTCAAGCAAAGGCAAAATCGCACTGCCTGTAAAAATAGACAGCAATCTTTTGGAATCAATGATTTTGCTTACGAACAACTTCAGGGATAAAGGGGCTATGGAACTTCTGGGGTATAAGATAGAGCCTGTAACAAAGGCTCCTGTTCTGGAAAGTGCTGAAGTTACAATACAAAAGGCAGGTGGCGTATGAGTTTCTTTGAGACTATATTTGCTCCCGGGGCAGTAGATATTATGTTGAACATAGGGATTATCCTTATCAAGATTGCTGTCGTCGTTGGAATCGTAATGGCACATGTTGCATATGCAACGTACTTTGAGAGGAAAGTCATCGGGCACATGCAGGTAAGGCTCGGACCTATGAGAGTAGGATTTCACGGACTTCTTCAGCCGATAGCAGACTTCACAAAGCTCTTCTTCAAGGAAGACATTATTCCGGCAAATGCAGACAAGCCGATATTCTATGTAGCCCCGGTGATATCACTGCTTGCAGCACTTTCGTCACTTGCAGTAATACCGTTTTTTGAAGGGTTTGTGGTCGCAAACCTGAATATTGGGATTTTGTTCATACTTGCGATGTCTTCTCTTGGAGCATACGGTATTGTGATGTCAGGATGGGCATCGAACTCGAAGTACTCTTTCCTCGGCGGACTGAGGTCATCCGCACAGGTGATAAGCTATGAAGTTGCAATGGGGTTAAGTCTTGTAGGCGTTATGATAATGGCAGGCTCTATGAACCTTACGGATATAGTAAAGGCGCAGGAGGCATATCCGCTTAAGGCATTTATCTTTCCGCAGTTCCTTGGATTCTTCGTCTTTATAGTTGCCGCATTTGCAGAGACAAACAGAACCCCGTTCGACCTGCCTGAGGCAGAAAGCGAGCTCGTAGCCGGTTATTTCGTGGAATACAGCGGTATGAGGTTCGCCCTGTTCTATGCAGCAGAATACATCGGAATGATAATAATGGCATGTCTTGCATCAATATGCTTCTTAGGCGGCTGGAACGGACCTTTTGAGATACCCTATGTGCCGTTTGCATGGCTTTTGATAAAGGTGTATTTCTTCATATTCCTCTACTACTGGGTAAGGGCGACTGTTCCAAGATACAGATACGACCAGTTAATGGGTCTTGGCTGGAAGGTTTTAATACCTCTTGCTCTTTTAAACATAACAATAACAGGACTTATAAAAATACTGGTGTGAGGTGCATGCAGTGAACGTCAAAAAGATAATCAAGACGGTATTTTTTACAGAGATAATCAAGGGAATGGCTCTGACCCTGAAGTCAATGTTTACACATGCGGTTACAAGGCAGTATCCAGAGGAGAAAAGGCCTGCAATGCCTGGCTTCAGGGGAATGCATGCATTCGTCCGTGACCCTGAGACAGGCAGGGAAAAATGCATCGCCTGCGGACTTTGCGCGGCAATATGCCCTTCGCAGTGCATATACATCTACACCTCTGAGGGACCTGACAACAAGAAAGTCGCTGAAAGATACGAGATTGAGGTTCTGAGGTGTATATATTGTGCCTTCTGTGTTGAAGCGTGTCCAGTAGGCGCTATAGCGCTTACCGAGCACTTTGAATACTCTGATTACTCAAGAGATGCCCTTTATATGGATAAAGAAAGGCTGCTTTCAAACTGGGATAAATACATGGCAGGACCCAGGGGTGAAGAGTACTTTAAAAAATTCTGGCATCCGGTCAGTGCTGATTTTCAGGCATATGACGGACAGCCAGTGTTTAAAAGGGGATAGAGATGTTACCTGAATTATTCTTCGGTTACTTTGCGGCAGCGATAATCATATTTTCACTGATTGTTGTAACAAGACGGAATCCGGTGCACAGCGTGCTCTTCATGCTCATTCTGTTCTTCCACATTGCTGCTCTCTATCTGTTTCTTGATGCCGAGTTTCTTGCTGCCATACAGGTAATAGTCTATGCTGGTGCTATACTCGTGCTCTTCCTGTTTGTTGTTCTCCTATTGAATCTCAAGGAAGAAACACTAATACGAAGATATATCAATCAATGGCCCATGGGTGTGGTATTTGCTGTAGGGCTGTTTATATTAATGTTTATTTCAGTGAGATCGTTTTTGGCAGGACCTAAAGGGGAAATCAGCAGTGTTCTTACAGGACAGAGCAATGTCACAAATCTCGGCACGGTGCTTTACACAGAGTATCTGTTTCCGTTTGAGATAGCCTCTCTGGTTCTGCTTGTGGCAATTATAGGCGCAATCGTACTGGCTAAAAAACGACTTAAATCCTGAGGAGAGCTTATGGTTCCTTTACAGTGGTATATATGGCTTGCAACTGCGGTTTTTGCAATAGGGGTTTTAGGGTTTCTTACAAGAAGAAACATAATAATCATGTTCATGTCCATTGAGCTGATGCTAAATGCAGTAAACATAAGTCTGGTTTCTTTCAGTCATTATCTTCAGGATATGAGAGGACAGATACTGAGCTTGTTTGTCATCACAGTGGCTGCGGCAGAGGCAGCCATAGGGCTTGCAATAATCATCGCCCTATTCCGGAACAAGGCAACTGCCCATGTTGACGAAATGGCAGAAACGAAAGGATAGGTGCTATGAAAAGTTATCAGTTAATACCGTTTTTACCGCTTGCAGCATTTGTAATTAACATTCTGCTCGGAAAGCGCATAATCAAGGACAAGGCGCACTGGATTGCCGTCCCTGCGGTTTTGGCTTCATGGGTTATCTCTGTCTTCACGCTGTTTGATGTCATAGGAGGCAAGGTCTTCAACGAAGACCTTTATACATGGATTATATCGGACGGGTTTATAGTGTCAGTAGGCTTTCTTGTAGACCAGCTTACTGCGGTAATGCTGATAGTTGTCACAACAGTGAGCAGCCTTGTGCATATCTACTCTGTCGGGTATATGCACGGTGACAAAGGCTACTACAGGTTCTTCTCTTACCTGAGTCTGTTTACCTTCTCGATGCTCATGCTCGTAATGGCGAATAATTTCCTCCAGCTTTATTTCGGCTGGGAAGCCGTGGGATTATGCTCCTACTTCCTGATTGGTTTCTGGTATGAAAAGAAGTCGGCATCTGATGCAGGCAAGAAGGCGTTTATAGTAAACAGGTTCGGTGATTTCGGTTTTGGACTCGGCGTAATAATGATATTCCTTACGTTCGGCACTATCCATTACGAGCCTGTCTTTAATGCAGTCAATGGTATCGTTGGACAGAGCATCAATATCCTAGGCTATGACATCAGTCTTGTAACGCTGATAGCACTCCTGCTTTTCTGCGGTGCAGTGGGCAAATCAGCACAGATTCCGCTTCATGTATGGCTTCCTGATGCAATGGAAGGTCCGACACCTGTCAGTGCGTTGATACACGCTGCAACCATGGTTACTGCAGGTGTGTTCATGGTCGCAAGATGCAATCCGATTTTCAATCTTTCACATGTAGCCATGAACGTTGTTGCAGTAACCGGTGCAGTCACTGCATTGTTTGCAGCCACGATTGCCCTTGTGCAGAACGATATAAAACGGATAATAGCCTACTCTACTATCAGCCAGCTTGGATACATGTTCCTTGCCTGCGGCGTGGGTGCATATGCAGCAGGAATATTCCATCTTTACACGCATGCATTCTTCAAAGCCCTCCTGTTCCTTGGTGCCGGTAGTGTGATGCACGCTATGGCAGGAGAGCTTGACATACAGAAGATGGGCGGTCTTAAAAAGTACATGCCGTGGACATACTGGACGTTCCTGCTTGCCTCATTGAGCATTGCAGGAATTCCGGGATTTGCCGGCTTCTTCAGTAAGGATGAAATCCTCTGGCAGGCTTATGCATCAGGTCCGCTGGGCAAGATTGTCTGGTTCCTGGGTGCGGTGACAGCACTGCTTACTGCGTTCTATTCATTCAGGATAGTGTTCGTTGCATTCCATGGAAAATTCCGCGGCACACACGAGCAGGAACATCACCTGCACGAATCACCAAAAGTAATGACCCTGCCGCTTGCAATATTGGCAATAGGCGCAATCATCTCAGGCTGGGTAGGCATACCACCGCTTATTGGAGAATTCCTCGGAATCGAGCACTCTGACAAATTCGGTGCGTTCCTTGCACCTGTGGTCGGACATCCCCACGCCGAAGGGACACACGGAGAAGAAATATTCGTAATGCTTCTGTCTATCCTGTTTGCAGTCGGTGGAATAATCACTGCATTCTTCATGTACATCAAGAGACCAGAGATACCAGTGCAACTCGGCGAAAGCATGAAAACCGCCTACAGGGTGCTCTGGAATAAATACTACGTGGATGAGCTTTATCATCTTATAATCGTAAGACCTACTTTCTGGGTTGCACAAAGCGTTATAGTAGGGGTAACAGACGGAAAGATTATAGAGGGCATAGTCAACGGTGTTCCAAGAGCAATTGGCGGGTTCAGCGAGATACTGAGAAGGGTGCAAACAGGGTTTGCGCACCATTATGCAGCAGTAATGGCACTGGGACTTCTAATTATTATGATATTCCTTATACTATAAACCTTAATTCGGGAGTGATATGGAACAGATGAATACATTAGGTTATCCAATATTAAGCTCAGTGATTTTTGTGCCTATTATCGGCGCTATTCTAATGCTGCTAATAAAACGGACAAATGAATCTCTAATAAAATGGAGTGCGCTTTTCTTCAGCATCCTGACATTTATTCTTTCGCTCCCCTTGTTTACCAATTTCGATAAGAAAACCCATAAAATGCAGTTTGTTGAACACCACGAGTGGATACCTGCATGGAACATAAATTACAGTCTTGGGGTTGACGGTATAAGCGTGCTTTTTGTATTGCTTTCCACGCTGATTACTATCACATGCGTTCTTGTATCATGGAATTCCATAAAGACCAAGCTTAAGGAGTTCTACATTGCGCTTCTGCTTATAGAAGGCGCGATGATAGGTGTCTTCTGCGCCCTGGATTTCTTCCTGTTTTACATCTTCTGGGAGGCAATGCTCATTCCTATGTTCATTCTCATAGGGGTATGGGGAGGACCCAGAAGAGTATACGCAGCGATAAAGTTCTTCCTCTATACGCTTGTAGGAAGCGTGCTCATGCTTGTCGGAATAATAGTGCTGTATTTTTATGGTGGAAAGACGTTTGATATCCTTAAGCTCTCAGTAATGAATTATCCTTATTCTATGCAGCTGTGGCTTTTCTGGGCGTTCTTTGCAGCCTTTGCAGTCAAAGTCCCGATGTTTCCTGTTCATACATGGCTTCCTGACGCACACACAGAGGCGCCGACAGCAGGCAGTGTCATACTTGCCGGCATTCTCATAAAGATGGGTGCATACGGTTTTCTGAGGTTTTCGCTTCCGTTCTTCCCTGATGCCTCAAAGGCAATGACCCCTGTGATGATGACCCTTTCGGTAATAGCCATAATCTACGGTGCAGTGGTATGCCTTGCACAAACGGATTTGAAGAGGCTCATAGCCTACAGTTCAGTAAGCCACATGGGGTTTGTAACGCTCGGCATCTTTGCAATGAACGTGAATGGTCTTGAAGGCGGAATACTACAGATGATAAACCACGGTATCGTCACAGGAGCGTTGTTCCTTTCAGTGGGAATAATCTATGACAGAACCCACTCAAGAGAGATTGCAGACTACGGAGGAGTAGCCACAGTGCTTCCTGTGTACGCTGCATTCTTTATGGTATTTACGCTTGCCTCAATAGGGCTTCCGGGAATGAACGGGTTTATCGGTGAGTTCCTTATAATCTTAGGCGGGTTTGCAGCAAAGAAATGGGCAGGTGTGCTTGCGGCAACAGGCATAATCATCGGCGCAGCTTATATGCTCTGGCTTTATCAGAGAGTGTTCTTTATGGAAGTCAACCCGAAAGTCCAAGGACTTTCCGATGTCAACCTGAGGGAGATAATAACCCTTCTTCCAATGGTCATACTCATATTCTGGATAGGTGTCTATCCGAACACATTTTTGAGCTTCATGCATGTCTCAGTGCAGCACCTGATTGACAGGCTGAACATCGGCACCGCACCTGAGATGACACTGGCAAAACTGCTCTTCTTTAAATAATTTCGACCATTTAAAACCCCCTTTGAAAATTTCAGGTTCATGAAGGAGACCGGAGGGTTAAAAATTTTTGCATGTCTGAGGTCGGCTCGACCGAGTTCTGCAAAAATTTACCGGAGGCCGACTGAATGAACCGCCCGGAAATTTTCATGGGGCGCCCTTTTTGCGCTACTTTTTGGGCGAGCAAAAAGTAGCAAGGGGTTTGGGACGGAGACCGACCAATACGTTTGAAGCACTCTTTAAAAGTGGCTGTGCCACCGAGCAAAAAGTAGCAAAAGGGTTTTGGAAATTTCAGGAGGTTGAAGCAACTCTGTGCGAAGACTCGCTTCGAGGCGAAGCGTTAAGAATTAATCCATAGAGGCAGCGATGCTGTTACTTTTTAGCCCGCTTCAGTATTTCCCTTGCTGCAACTATGCCTGAGACCGATGCCTGAACAAGTCCCCTGCTTACACCAGCACCGTCACCCACTGCAAAAAGGTTTTTTACCTCTGTCTCGAGTGCTTCGGTAAGTTTAAGCTGCATGGAGTAGAACTTTACCTCAACACCGTAAAGCAGGGTGTGCCTTGAGTTTACACCAGGTGCGATTCTGTCCATTGCCTCAAGCATCTCAAGAATATCTGAGATGTATCTGTAGGGGATTACAAAGCTTAAGTCCCCGGGTGTGGCGTCCTTCAGAGTAGGCCTTACAAGTCCTCTTGAGAGTCTTTCAGGGGTTGAGCGTCTTCCCATACGAAGGTCGCCGAGCCTCTGCACGATAACGCCACCGCCTAAGAAATTGGCAAGCCCTGCTATATACCTGCCGTAAGAGATAGGCTCATTGAAAGGCTCTGTAAACGTAGTGCTTACAAGAAGTGCAAAATTGGTATTGTTCGTTTTTCTTCCTGCATAGCTGTGACCGTTTACAGTCCAGATGCCCTTAAGATACTCCTTGACGACCTCGCCGTAAGGGTTTACGCAGAACGTTCTGACCTTGTCGTCAAAGCTTTTTGAATAAAAAAGGAGCTTTGGCTCATAAGCTGCCGAGGTGAGATGCTCAAATACCGAGGCAGGGACCTCCACTCTGACGCCTATATCCACAGGGTTTTTAAGCACAGAAAGCTTAAGCCTTTTGGTCTCCTCTTCAAGCCACTTCGACCCTTCCCTTCCTGGCGCCAGTATCACATACTCTGCTTGAATCTCAGTGCCGTCCTTAAGCCGCACCCCTTGGACTTTTTTATTTTTTACAATCACCTTTTCAACATCAGAATCAAATATTGTTGAAACATGATGGTTCAGGTGCTTCTTCATGTTTTTCAGGACTTTCCCGCACCTGTCCGTGCCTATGTGTCTTATTCTCGTGGGAACGAACATAAGGTCATTTTTAGAGGCAAGTCTTTCAAGCTCCTGTATCTTCTCCCTGTCTCCGCCGTAAATCTTTTTGGGTGCGCCGAATCTCATGTATATCTTGTCCACATAATCTATCAGTGATTCGAGCTTATCCCTTTCCATGTACCTCAGGAGGAAGCCGCCTATGTCAGGCGAAAGGTTGAGCTTTCCGTCGCTGAATGCACCTGCCCCGCCCCAGCCACTTAAAAGAGCACACTCACGACAGGCATTGCAGGAGATGTCCCTTAACTTCATAGGACAGTAGCGTTTGTCAAGGTCCTTGCCCTTTTCTATGATAAGTATCTTGAGGGACTTATCCCCCTTTATAAGCTCCAGGGAGGAGAATATGCCCGCAGGTCCGGCGCCAACAATGATTACGTCGTATTTTTTCATCTTATTTACTGCCTATAAATTTTAAGGCGACTCTTCTGTGCCTTGGACCATCAAACTCACAGAAATAAACAGCCTGCCATGTGCCCAAAATAAGCCTGCCTTCGTCCACCGGAACATACTGTGAGACACCGACAAGAGTGGATTTGATATGGGCATCTGAATTTCCTTCACGATGATGATAATTCATCTCATAAGGTATAAGCTTTGACAGCATGTACTGTATGTCTCGCTGTACAGAAGGATCTGCCCCTTCGTTTATCGTAACACCTGCTGTAGTATGAGGCACATATATATAACATACCCCGCTTTCAACCCGCGCCTCTTTGAGAATATCATTAATCCTGTCTGTAATATCAATGAATTCAGTCCTCTGCCTGCTTTTGACATTCAAATACCAGAGCATAAAAACCTCCAATACCTATCCTTCGGCTTCACCAAAATTAAACACCTCGTCATAAAACCCTTCATCCACCGAAAACTCAATACCAAGTGAAATAAGATTAGCCGGGGTGTTAAAAACCCTGAGTCTCATTATATCTTTTTCCGTGGTGATTATCCAGTCAGCATTACTCTTCAAAGCGGCAGACCCTATGCGCCTGATGTCGCTTTCTTTATATCTGTAATGGTCTCTGTATGCACTGAATCCCTTGACAATAGCACCTGACGCCTCAAGCAAGGCTCTGAAAGACTCAGGCTCTGCAATTCCGCAAAACCCGTATACACTCTTGCCTGAAAGCCATTCAACCGGCAGTTGACCTGCAGAGGAAGTCATAACATAAGAAAGACTATGACCGGCTTTAAAAACAGGAGCTTGAGGATTATATCTTCTTATCTCATCTATTAGTTCCTGACAATCCGTATTCATGCTCTTTGTTATAACGATTATGTCAGCCCTTTTTATCTCTTTAAGAGGCTCTCTTAATGGTCCCATCGGCAGGAGTTTTCTGTTTCCGAACGGGTCTTGAGCGTTAATAAGAAGAATATCCTTATCCCTGAAAAGCCGCCTGTGCTGAAACCCGTCATCAAGAACAAAAAGGGGCACAGCCCCTCCTTCACGGCTTAAAACTCCTTCTTTAAGGGCATACATGCCGGCTTCATACCTGTCAGCGCCTTTTATAACAGGAACACCTTTTAGTTTTTCAGCCATCAGGAGAGGTTCATCGCCTGCGTCTTTTTCACTCATGGATTTGTCTATAACACAAGGTCCTTTAACCCTGCCTTTGTAGCCTCTGGTAAGGACAGCAGGTCTGAATCCCCTTCTGAGTGCTTCCTTCACTACCGCCACTGTTGCAGGCGTTTTGCCAGTGCCACCGACAGTTATATTGCCTATGCTTATGACCCTTGCAGGCAGCCTCCTCTGCCTTCTGAGGTCATACGCGCTTTTAACCCTGTAGCCCAAATAATATAAGAATTCAAACAGCCCCAAGGTATTTCTCCACAACCCTGACTGCCCTGTCCACAGCCCCGCTGTTCTTTTTCAAAAGCTCCTCGGCTCTTTTTCCAATTGACTGCCTTTTTTCAGGAGATGACAACAGTTCTTTTAAGACATCGTAAAGGTTTGAATTGTCAGCCCTTAGTGCGGCACCGGCACTGTAGAACTCTTCCACAAAGGGAAAGTTTTCCATGTGAGGTCCACACACCACCGGCTTGCCCCAGTATGCAGGCTCAAGCGGATTATGACCGCCATGCTCTATAAAACTGCCTCCGACTACAGCTACATCAGATATCCCGTACACAGATGAAAGCTCACCAATAGTGTCAAGTAAAACAACCATGCCTGAAACAGAACCCGAAATCCTGCTTCTTCTGACATACAGAACTCCCCTTGCCTTTAGAAGGCTTTCAACCTCATCAAATCTCTCAGGATGCCTTGGAGCTATGATTAAATTCAAATCCTTGAAATCCTCCCTGAGCTTAACAAATACAGAGACCATTAACTCCTCTTCACCTTTATGCGTGCTTCCAGCTACAATCACCGGAGGAGTCAGGTTTTCAGCCCATGCTGGTTTTTCAAGTGATAGTTTAATATCGAACTTAAAACTCCCTGTAATTATTACATTTTCTTCCTTCGCTCCAAGCTCTATTATCCGTCGGGCATAGATGTCGTCCTGCATGCAGAACATGTCAACGTCCTGTATAACTTTTTTCATGAAGAACTTTATCTTCTTATAGCCTTCAAAGGAGTTGTCTGAGATTCGTCCGTTAAGGACGACTACAGGTATTCCGTTGGCTTTGAGGGTTCTGAATGTATTGGGCCACATCTCAGTCTCAACAGTGACAAAAAGTGAAGGCTTTAACCTGTTTATTGCCCTTTTGATGATAAAACCCATATCAAAAGGCACATATATTACATCTGCCAGTCCTGAGAGGCGTTCACGTGCGACTTTCTGCCCTGTATCCGTTACAGTAGAGACTATTATCTTCAGGCTGGGGTGTCTTTCTTTAAGCGCTTTAATAAAGGATGAGGCAGCTATAGCTTCTCCCACAGAGACCGCATGAACCCACAGAGTCACAGACCCATCCTCCAGAGTCACAGACCCTTTCTCCAGGGTCACAGACCCACCCTCCCTGATTACAGACACGTCTGGCACTGCGCCCAGTTTTTCACGCAGCCATCTTTTTCTTATGTCTTTCGGTCTTTTGTAGTATTCAAAAGGGAACAAAAAGACCTGAACTATAAGGTATATCAGACTATAAAGCAGACGCATCTTTACCGGAACGAGACCCCTCGTCAGCTGGATTTAAATCGAACTGGAGGCTGTAGAGCTTTTTATAAATCCCGTTTGCAGCCAGAAGCTCATCATGGCTTCCGACTTCTACAATCCTTCCTTTATCAAGCACTATTATGCGGTCAGCCTTCTTTATGGTGGATAGCCTGTGGGCGATAACAAATATTGTAGGCTGGCTGGCAGAGTTGCCAGAGGCAGGCTGTGTCCCTGCTATAAGCTCATCAAGGGCTTTCTGCACCATGAGTTCGGACTGTGTATCAAGCGAAGAGGTAGCCTCATCCAGTATAAGTATCGAGGGTTTCTTGAGTATAGCCCTTGCGATTGAAAGCCGCTGTCTTTGTCCGCCTGAAAGCATCACACCGGCTTCGCCTATCGGGGTGTCATAGCCCTGAGGCAAAGCAGTTATAAACTCATGCGCATAGGCTGCCTTTGCAGCGTTTATTATCTCTTCATCCGTGGCATCAGGCTTTCCGTATGCGATATTGGCTTTTACTGTGTCGTTAAACAGTATGACGTCCTGACTGACTATGCCTATCTGCGCCCTTAAAGACCTGAGCGTCAGAGTGTTTATATCCGTGCCGTCAATAAGGATTGTGCCTGATGTGGGAGAATAAAACCTTGCAATAAGGTCAACGAACGTTGTCTTGCCTGAGCCGCTTCTGCCGACAAGTGCTATCACCTCGCCTTTCTTAATCCTTATATTAATATCCTCAAGTGCATCCTCATCCCTGCCTGCGTATTTAAAAGACACATTGTCGAACACTATATCGTTCTTTATCTCCTTAAGCTCTATATGCCCGTCTGCCTCTTTCCCTTTTGCAAGTATCTCATCCACCCTGCCTATAAAGGCTTTTGCCTGCTGAAAACCATTGTTCACCTGAGCAAGCCTCTTGGCAGGAGTATATATAAGCAGAATTGCCGCCAGAAACGAGAAGAAATCACCTGCAGTGATTACCTTGTTCACTACAAGACTTCCTCCATAAAAGATTATGAATGCAACNCCTACGCCTGCCACGAATTCCATGATAAGGGTGGTCGCTTCCATTATCCTCGTGCCCCTCATATACTCCCTGTAATAGTCCTGATTTTTGTCACGGAACTTCTCTGTCTCCTTCTCTTCCATGGAAAACGACTTGATTACCTTTATCCCTGAAAGTCCTTCTGAAATGGCCTCTGTCATTGCTGCTATCTTCTTCTGTGCCCTCTCAGAGACTCTCCTCAGTCTCTTGCCAAGCTTTCCAACTGCGTAAAAGGCAACAGGCAGGACTGTCAGGGCAATAAGTGTAAGGTCCCATCTTCTGTAAAAAGCAATGCCGGTAAGGAAGATTATAGTGCCTGTGCCTACAAAGAGGTCTTTAACCCTGTATGCCAGAAGCTCCTGCAGCAGGTAAGTGTCGTTCATCACTCTTGAAAGCATTGCCCCTGTTGAATCGCTTCCGTAATAGCTCATAGGCAGATAAACCATGTGATTGTAAAGCTGGTTTCTCAAATCCCTTACTATCTTTGCTCCGACAGATTTCATGAGATAATTTTGCAGGTATTCGAACACGCCTCTTAAGAAGAAAGCCGCAAATACAGCCAGAGAGATAATAACGAGATAGGTTTTCTGCCCCTGAACAAAAATATTGTCAACTACTGGTTTTACAATCCATGCGAACGAGCCGTTCAGTGCAGAGACGACAAGGCTGCAAAGCCCGGCAAGCACAATCCGCCTCCAGTGGGGCATTACAAGCTCGAATATTCTTTTCATACCTTAAGCCCTGCCATCTCACCCACCATCTGAGCCACACGCACAGAAGGGGTCTTGCCTGCAAAAAGCTCTTTTACAGCCCTTAGACCATTCAGCATCTGTTCCCTGTAGCTTCCATCAGAAAGCAGCCGCCGCAGTTCATTCATAACTGTATCAGGGTTTGCCCTGCCCTGAATAAGCTCAGGCACTACAGCCCTGTCAAGAAGCAAATTCACAAGGGTTATATATTTTACATTCAGTATAAGCCTGCCGATAAAATATGTCAGAGGAAAGACTTTATATATAACGACCATCGGCGTCTGAAGGAATGCTGCCTGAAGAGTCGCAGTTCCAGAGGCAATGACCGCTGCATCTGAAACAGAAAGGACAAGCACTGCGTTTTCCTTCTCCACCTTTACACCTTCTTCCCTTAGTTTATCAATATATGCCGTGTATCTACTTACATCTATATTCGGAGCAAGCGGCATAAAAATCTCGTAATCAGGGAATTCTTTTTTAAACTTTTTTACCACATCCAACATTACAGGTAAAAGCCTTTTAAGCTCGCTGCTGCGGCTTCCAGGGAGAAGTGCAAGCACTGGTCTGGCAGAGTCAAGACCGAGTGTCTTCTTTACTGCCTCCTTTTCTTCTGGAATGGAGTTTATCTCATCGAGTATAGGATGCCCTACGAACTCACAGGGTATGCCTGCATCTTTATAGAGTGCTTCTTCAAAAGGCAGGATTACGGCGATTCTGTCGGCTATCTCGGCTATGGTCTTTATCCTTCCTTTGCGCCATGCCCACACCTGAGGACTCACATAATAAAGGACACGTATGCTGTATGTTTTTGCCAGTCTTGCAATCCTGAAATTAAAGTCAGGGTAGTCTATGAGCACAACCACATCAGGGGATAATGTCTTGAGCATCTCTGCGGTTTTTTTAAACGTCTCCCTGACTGTCTTATAAGATGCGACTGCCTCTGCAAGTCCGAACGCACCGGCAATGCCTGCAAAGACCTCAACACCTGCCTGCTTCATCCTCTCACCGCCCACACCGAAAACCCTCATATCAGGCCAGAATCTCTTTATTGCTGAAGCAAGGAGTGCACCGTAGAGTTCCCCTGAACTCTCGCCTGTAACTATCATTACTGTTTTAGACACTGGCTATAATCTCTGCTATACGTTCTATAGCTGAATTTTCCAGCTCAGGACAGATCGGAAGCGACAAAACCTCTTCTGCGGCTTTTTCAGCAGCAGGAAAATCTCCTTTTTTATAACCGGCAAAACTCAGCGGTGACTGAAGATGAAGTGGAAGGGGATAATACACTGTTGAGGCTATTCCCGCCTCCTTTAGTTTCCTCTGTATCTCATCCCTTTTCGGACTCCTGATTGTGTATTGATGATACACATGATAAAACCCGTCTTTCTGCTTCGGACAGACCACCCTTTCTGCAAGCAATCTATTATAAAGCTCTGCCTTTTCCCTCCGCATGCTGTTGTATTTGTCAACCACCTTGAGTTTTACAAGCAGTATTGCAGCCTGAAGCTCGTCAAGCCTGCTGTTAAAGCCAATGCGTTCATGCACATATGCTCCTTTTGAGCCGTGATTCCTCAGCCCTCTCAGTGTGCCGGCAAGGTCTCTGTCATTCAGGACTATCATGCCTCCGTCACCGCATGCACCGAGGTTTTTGCTCGGATAAAAACTGAAGCATCCTGTATCGCCAAAGCTTCCGACTTTTTTGCCGTTTACAGATGCTCCAAATGCCTGTGCACAGTCTTCCACTACTTTCAGGTTATGCCTTTTTGCAACATCCATAATCTTTTCCATGTCAGCAGGATGCCCGAACATGTGCACAGGAAGTATTGCCTTTGTTTTGTTTGTAATCTTTTCCTCTATTTTGTCAGCAGCGATATTAAATGTATCAGGCTCTATATCCACAAACACCGGTCTGGCACCTGTATAAAGAATCGCCTCAACTGTTGCAAAAAAGGTAAAAGGAGTTGTTATAACTTCATCTCCGCTCCCTATGCCCAGAGCCGTAAGGGAAAGATGAAGGGCATCCGTTCCTGAGGCAACACCCACTGCTTCGCTTACGCCGTGATACTCTGAAATCTTCCTCTCGAATTCCTTTACCTTCGGACCAAGTATGTATTGTGTGCTTTCGAGTACTTCAGTCAGGGATTTAAGGACTTCATCCCTTATGCCTTCAAACTGTTTTTTAAGGTTAATCATAGGTATCATTTATTCATACTCCCAATCATTTCTGTTATATCCATCACTACTTTTAATGCGTTCCTCCCCTCAATGCCTGAGACCTTGGGTCTCTGTCTGTTCTTCACACAGTTAATGAAATCAGCAAGCTCTTCTTTAAGCGGCTCTTTGTCTTCAACCGGCACGGATTCCGAGGCTATGCCGTCAGAAGTCTTAAAATATCTTTTTACGTTCTTATTCTGATAATCAATCACTATATAAGAATCCTTCTGGAATATCCTGAGCACTCTTTGTTTTTCTCCTGACAAACGGTTTGCAGTAACAAGAGCTGTCACTCCGTTTTCGAACTCAAGCCATGCCTTGGCAACATCCACCTTTTCAGTAAGAACTTTTGCTCCGACTGCTTTTATGTTTTTAATGTTTGAGCCATCAAGAAAGCTCGTCACTATATCTATGTCGTGTATCATCAGGTCAAGGGTAACATCAATATTTGCAGCCCGTTCGATGAAAGGAGAAATCCTTTCGGCTTCAAGAAATTCAGGCTTATCCACCAGCTTCGATGCGGCAATAACCGCAGGGTTATACCTTTCGAGATGACCTACCTGCAACACAGCCCCTTTTTTTTCAGCCTCGTTTATAAGGGCGTCAGCCTCGGCTACTGTTTCGGTCATGGGTTTTTCTATGAGCACGTCACACCCTGCATTCAGGCAGTCCATTGCTATGCTGTAGTGGGATTTTGTAGGCGTTACAATACTCAATGCCTGAACATCACTGAGAACCTGCCTGTAGTCGGAATATGTCCTTGAGCCGTATTTACCGGCAATCTCCTTTGCTTTTTCTATATCAGTGTCCACTACAGCCACAAGCTCGACATCTTCAAGCTCTGAATACACCCTTGCGTGATGTCTGCCCAGATATCCTACACCTATAACGCCTACCTTTATTGACACAAATTACCTCTTTTCAAAGTTAACTAATATTTTGCACTAAAAGACCTTCCAACGGCAAGGTAAATCAAAGGATTACGCAGTCCAGCAGACGAAAATCCAGCAAACAGGAAAGAGGTTTAAATCTTATTAGTAAACTCTTTTACTTCCTCGAGTTTTTTCAGCGCTTTGCCTGAATCCAAAGCCTCTGCTGCCATTGAGGCTGCGGTTTTTAAATCATCGGTTTTGCCTGCAACGACAAGTGCTGCTGCTGAATTCATAAGCACTATGTCTCTTTTCGCTCCTTTTTCGCCGCTTAAAACAGATATTGTAATCTTTGCGTTTGTGTCTTTGTCCGCACCTTCGATATCCTTGATATCCGCTCTTTTGATGTCAAAGTCTTCAGGGGATATAATGGAGTTTTCCACCTTTCCGTTTACAAGTCTTGAAACCTTTGTCCCATTGGTAACTGTTATCTCATCAAGCCCGTCCTCGCCGTGCACGACCATTGCATCCTCTGCACCAAGATTTCCAAGCACCATACACAGGGTCTCTGTAAGTTTGCTTGCAAAGACTCCGAGTATCTGTCTTTTTGCACCTGCAGGATTGGTTATAGGACCGAGGATATTGAAAATCGTTCTTATTCCCATTTCTCTTCTTGGACCTATGGCGTATTTCATTGCAGGGTGAAAAAGCGGGGCGAACAGAAAACCGAAACCTGTCTCAAAAAGACACTTCTCGACCTTTTCAGGCGGGAGGTCTATCTTAACGCCGAGGGCTTCAAGCACATCAGCGCTTCCTGACTGGCTTGATACAGAACGGTTTCCATGTTTTGCAACAGGCACACCACATGCAGACACAACCAGAGCAGTGGTCGTGGATATATTGAACGTTCCTGCCATATCCCCGCCTGTGCCGCAGGTGTCAAGTGTGCCGTCAGGCGAATCAATAGTAGTCGCCTTCTGTCTCATAACCTTTGCCGCACCTGTTATCTCAGAAACAGTCTCACCTTTAATCCTGAGAGCTGTAAGAAACGCACCTATTTGTGCGTCAGTCGCCTTGCCTTCCATTATTTCTGTCATGCAATCTGCCATTTCTGACTCAGAAAGGTCTATGCCGTCTACAAGTATGCCAATTGCCTCTCTTATCACTGCTACCTCCCAAGATTTAAAAAATTCCTTAAAAGGTCTTTACCAACTCTTGTAAGAATCGATTCCGGATGAAACTGGACACCTTCAATAATATACTCTTTGTGACGCACACCCATTATTTCTCCTTCCTCTGTCCATGCTGTCACTACAAGGGAATCAGGAAGACTCTCTCTCTTGATTATAAGTGAATGGTATCTTGTCGCCTCAAACGGATTTGGAATATCCTTGAATATCGTCTTTCCGTCATGATAAATAATGGATGTCTTTCCGTGCATGAGTCTTGGTGCCCTTACAATCTCGCCGCCGAATGCCGCACCTATTGACTGATGCCCAAGACACACGCCCAGAATCGGAATCTTGCCTTTAAAGTGCCTTATTACATCAATGGATATGCCTGCCTCATTCGGTGTGCACGGACCCGGGGATATTACTATCCTTTCAGGCTTGAGGGCTTCGATTTCAGGTATGGTTATCTTGTCGTTCCTGAATACCTCTATGTCTTCACCCAGTTCCCCGAAATACTGGACAAGGTTGTAAGTGAAAGAATCGTAGTTGTCTATCATCAAAAGCATTTTTATGTAAAGTCCTCCGCCATGTCCAGGGCTTTCATCATACCCATCGCCTTGTTTACGGTCTCCATATATTCTCTGTCAGGACGGGAGTCAGCCACAATACCTGCTCCTGCCTGAACATACACTCTGCCGTCCTTTATTATAAGCGTTCTTATTGTAATACACGTATCCATATTTCCTGAATAACTGAAATACCCGACTGCTCCTGCATAAGGACCGCGTTTTACCGGCTCAAGCTCCTCTATAATCTCCATTGCCCTTACCTTGGGAGCACCTGTTACCGTGCCTGCTGGAAAACACGCCCTCAGGACGTCGAAAGAATCAAGCCCATCTTTTAACTCTCCGTGAACATTAGACACTATGTGCATAACATGACTGTATCTTTCGATAGTCATGAGTTCTGTAACTTTAACCGAGCCTGTTTTTGCAACCCTCCCCACGTCGTTTCTTCCGAGGTCAACAAGCATTATGTGTTCTGCTACTTCTTTCGGGTCGTTTTTAAGCTCTTCTTCAAGCCTTAAGTCTTCTTCTTCGGTATCGCCTCTTTTTCGTGTGCCTGCTATGGGTCTGAGCGTAATCTTTTTACCCTCAAGCCTTACGAGTATCTCAGGGGATGAGCCTACGAGTTTTGCATCGCCGGTGTCAAGGTAATACATATAAGGCGAAGGATTTATAACCCTGAGTGCCCTGTAAATGCTAAACGGCTCTAGAGTGGAATGTCTTTCAAACCTTTGTGAAAGCACCACCTGAACCACGTCACCTGCCCTGACATACTCCTTTGCCTTCAAGACTGCCTCTTCAAAAGCCTCTCGTGAGCCAAAGGAGGAGATAAACTCTTCAGGGTCTGTTTCCCCATGTCTCTTCCCCTGAACTTTTACAGGAGCCTTGAGCCTTTCGATTATGTCGTCTATTTTTCTTGTTGCATCTTTATACGCTTCTTCAGGGTCTATGCCGTCCAGATGCACATTGCACACAACCTTTATCTTCTGCCTGAGGTTGTCGAATATGAGCATCGCATCCGTGAGCATGAGAAACATATCCGGCATATCCAATCCCTGCGCCCCTTTGTCAGGCAGGTCTTCGATAAACCTTATCATGTCGTAGCCGAGATAGCCAACAAGCCCTCCTGAAAACCTTGGAAGACCTTCAACCTCCACCGCACTGTAGCCAGCCATTATTTCTCTTAACAGTTCAATCGGGTCATCAACCTCAAAAGATGAAGTGCCTCCACCGTCAGTTACCTCTATTTTTCTGCCCCAGCCTTTTATTATCTTTGAGGGTCTTATTCCAAGGAACGAATACCTTGCCCACTTTTCCCCGCCTACCACGCTTTCGAGCAAAAAAGACGGGCTTTCTTCAAGCTTAAGGAAAGCAGACACTGGTGTTTCGATATCTGCAAGGATTTCTTTATAAACAGGGATGAGATTACCCTTGGATGAAAGTGCCTTAAACTCTGTTATATCCGGAAACGCCATATTGACAAAACTTACCATTTTTTTTAGTATTTATTATAACTTATCAGTCCGCCGATAGTTAATATAAATCGTGCATTTGTGATGATAAGTGCGGGTGTAGCTCAGCTGGTAGAGCACAACCTTGCCAAGGTTGGGGTCACGGGTTCGAATCCCGCCACCCGCTCCATATAAGCGGCGGCGTACCCAAGTGGCTAAGGGAGAGGTCTGCAAAACCTCGATTCACCGGTTCAAATCCGGTCGCCGCCTCCACACACCAACCGCACAACAATATCCAACCTCAGACTTAAAGATAGAGACTGAAAGGGCTGGCAGTATTGAAACCTTTAAACCCCATTGGAAAATCTCAGTGAAGCAAAGGATGTCGAAGCGACTCTGCGCGAAGACTCGCTTCGAGCCGAAGCGTTAAGAATTAATTCGTGTTTGAGGTCGTTTCGACCGAGTTTGAATTAATTCAGCGGAGGCAGACTGAGCGGAACGCCTGGAGATTTTCCTTGGGTGCCCTTTTTTGGTTACTTTTTTGGGCAAGCAAAAAAGTAACAGGAGATTTCTGAACATGATGCTTTTCGAGAATGAGTGAAGACCAACACCGCCAGCCCTGACAAAAGTTCTACCGGTAAATTCATGTAACTGCATCTGTCATTGCCATCACTGTAATCTTTTGGTTATGATATTTTTAATGGCAATAAGCATACTGAAGTATCTTTTGTTTGTCGCGCTTTTGTTATTCCCTTTTTCAGCGTACGCTGAAAAGCCTGACGGGAAAACATACTTCAAAAACGGCATAACCTTCTTTGAAGAAGGAAACTATAAAGAAGCCGTCGAGAACTTGACCATTGCATACGAAGAACTGCCAGCCATAGGCGACTACATCCTGCTTTACATATCAAAGGCACACCTCATAATGGGCAACACTGCGGAATCTATCAAAACCATTCAGACATTGCTCAAAAGATACCCTGACTCGCCGGTTAAAGGCGATGCAAAAAGCATTGAGATTTTAAACAGTCTGATGTCCAATGACGAGGACAAAACACTGCAACTGCTTCACTCATACGTAAAAGATTTTCCCTCGGATTCGGAAATGAAATTCCTGTTCGCCTATATGCTGAAAAAAACAGACCCTGATAAGGCAAAATCCATCTTCAAAGAGCTCTATGCTAATGCAGATTTGCTTTCCGAGGAAGCATACAAAGAGCTTAAGCCGTCTGACATCTTGGCAGAAGACCTTCTTAAAAGGGCATCAAACCTCATTGCAAATGTAAAATATAAAGAAGCGGAATCCTGCCTCAGAACCGCACTTGCAAGCGATGACGGCACGCTTAAAAAAGACATCCTGGAAAAACTTGCCCTCTCGCTCTTCAGACAGAAACGGTACAATGAAGCTGCAAAGATATACATACAGATAAACAACCTTTACGAGGCTGCAAGAGCCTTCTTCAGAGCCGGAGAAGAGACCGCATTTAATGAAACCCTCAACAGACTGATTTCGGACAAAGACATCAAAGCAGCAGAACTCCTGATTGCCTACGCTGACGACAAACGAAGAAACGAAAATACCAATGAGGCACTGAAGTTATTGTCAGAAGTCAAAACAAAATATCCTTCAATGGCTGAGGAAGCACTCTGGAGAACAGGATGGACATACTACATCAGTAAAAAAAAGTATAAGAAAGCCCTTGAGATTTTTACAGAGCTTTACAACACTTACAAGTCAAGCAAATATCTTTACTGGAAGGCAAAAGCCACTGAAAAGATAAACAAGGACGCATCACATATATACAAAAGCCTGATAACAGATGATTTTTACGGCGTCCTTGCACGGATAAAAACTGATAAAACTCTGGTCAGCACCAGGCAAAAAGACACACCTCTAAACCGGCAACCGATGGAAAGGGCAGATACACTCATAGAGGCAGGACTGAAGGATGAAGCCGTCACTGAACTGATGTATCAGGCAGAAAAGACCACACAATATAATAAACTTTTGAACATTGCGCTCCGTCTGAAAGAGATAGGTCAATACAGAAAGGCAATACTTCTTACTACAAGACTTCCCTATGAGATACAGCCTGACGAAATACTCTATCCCCTTGCCTACTGGAACACGATAAAAAAGGTATCAGCAGAGCATGATATTGACCCGTTTTTGCTTCTGGCGGTTATGAGAGAAGAAAGCCGGTTTGACCCTGAGGCACACTCCCCTGCCGGTGCAATCGGGCTTATGCAGCTTATGCCACAGACAGCCAGACGCACTGCCCGCAGTCTTAAACTCGACATAAATGATATATTCGACATCGAAACCAACGTTAAGCTCGGAACACACTACCTGAACGGCCTTATAAAAAAATTCGGCTCTGTTCCTGTTGCCCTTGCAGCTTACAATGCAGGGGAACACAGGGTGAAAAAATGGCTTAAAAACGGCAACTACGATGCCTTCGATGAATTCATCGAGGATATACCATTTAAAGAGACAAGAAAATACATCAAGCGCATTGTAACCACGTATTTTCAATACCGGAAAACCCGATATACTCAGGCTTCAGAAGGGTTTCACATACTGTAGTTTTTAAGGCATAACCTGTGGTATTCTAATTTTAATAGAGATGAGCGGAACACTGTTTGACGATATATCTTCAGAAAAAACATTGACATCTAAACAGAAGGAGGTTACATCGTTGGAAAGACTAAGAGACCTTGACAAAAAAATTGCAGATGCGGTAGGAAAAGTAAAAGCACTGAAAGAGGAAAAAGCAGCGCTTGAAGAAAGAGTCAGAGAACTCGAAAGGGCCCTGAATGAAAAAGACGAAGAAATACGAAGACTTACATCGGAAAAAACAGTAATAAGAGAACAGATAGAAGACCTGCTCAACGAACTTGAAACCATAGAAATTAAGTAACATGCCAAGCACTGAAGTTTACATATTAGGACAGAAATACACTATAAAGGGCGAGGCACCTGAAGAACACATTCAGAGCCTTGCCCGGTATATAGATGAAAGAATAAAAGAAGTTTGCAGTAAATACCCTAATATTACGCCTGTTAAGGCATTAATCCTTACGCTGTTTAATATTGCAGACGAACTTCACAGACTAAAGGCAGAACAAGAAGACATCGCAAGGCATATAGAAGAAAAGACAGACCTGCTTGCAGGTCTTTTTGAATAAAAAGATAAAGTTTCTTATGCCCAGAATCCTGATATAGCTACTTTTGCAAGGTCTATAATCTTTCCTGGGAGCACTCCTATAACAAGCACCGCTACTACAGTAAGTGTAAGGGCAAGGTTTATGCCCGGAGAAGTCGCCAGTTTCACCTCAGTCGCAGGCTCTTTCATATACATATACATGACTATTCTAAGATAGAAGTAAGCTGATATCGCACTGAAGATGACTGCAACAACGACAAGCCAGGTATAACCTGCATTTACAGCTGCCAGGAACAGGTAGAATTTTCCCATAAAACCTGCTGTAGGCGGAATCCCCGTAAGAGAGAACATAAAGACGAGCATAAGTGCAGCAGACAGAGGATGGGTTTTTGAAAGCCCTTCATAGTCAGAAATATTGTCGCCTTTGAACCCTTCACTTCTGAGGAGTATAACCACGGCAAATGCACCGATATTCATGAATGCATATATAAGGAGATAATTCATTGTGCTTGCCAGCCCTTCGGAATTACCTGCAATTATGCCCAAAAGTGCATATCCTGCATGGGCAATAGATGAGTATGCAAGCATTCTCTTGATATTTGTCTGGGATATTGCAAGGATATTGCCTGTAGCCATTGTTATGACTGCAATAGGTATAAGAATCTGAACCCAGTCAACCTTAAGCAAGGCAAAGGCAATTAAAAACACTCTGCCTATGGCTGCAAATCCTGCTGCCTTTGGTCCGACAGACATGAAAGCTGTTACAGATGTAGGTGCGCCTTCATAGACATCAGGTGCCCACATATGAAATGGCGCGGCCGCAATCTTAAAGCCAAAAGCCACAGTAAACAGTATCACTGAAAACATAAGGGCAGGATTTGCACTAAGACCGTTCTTTGCAATATAGTCCGCCACTGCCTTTATATTAGTTGTTCCGGTAAGACCATAAGTTAAGGATATGCCGAAAAGAAGCATCGCAGAGGCAAATGCACCAAGCAGAAAATACTTGAGCGCCGCTTCATTGGATTTCTTGTCATACCTTATAAATCCTGCAAGCACATATGTGGATAGTGCCATCAGCTCAAGTCCGAGATAAAGGACAATAAGGTCTCCGGCAGATGCCATAATCATCATGCCAAGCGTTGCAAAAAGCATGAGACTGTAATACTCTCCGAAATTCACCCTCTCAACTTTTATATACTTTACAGATATGAGAATAGACAGTATAAGACTCAGGAGGAATATGAATTTAAAGAACATACTGTAGCCGTCGGATACGAACATACCTCCGAAAGTCACACCTGAAGCGTCAAACATAATATAGGTGACTATTGCGGTTGCAACAATGCTTAAAAACGCTACTGTTTCTTTTCTTTTCATGACAAGATCAAGCAGTAATATGATTAAAGCAGCACATGCCATTACAATTTCAGGCATGACCGGCCCCAACTGTGGAAACTGTAATGTCGGATTCATATAATTCCTCCTACACCGGTTAGGGTATTAACACGAGCACGTTGTAGTATACAAATGTTATTAAAGCAAATCAATAGAAAATTCAATATGGTGCCGGAGGCCGGATTTGAACCGGCACGGAGCAAAGCCCCGAGGGATTTTAAGTCCCTTGCGTCTACCAATTCCGCCACTCCGGCAATAAAGGTTTTCTCAAAAAATCAAGCACTTACAGAACGTCATATGGTATCATAAGGTCTCCTCAGGTGTCAAAACCAACTGAAAACGCAGGATTAATCTCTGTGCAGTTCGTAGATTTTTTCGAATTCAGTGTGTACGTCCTTGAATATTCGGAGGACTTCAGGGTCAAAGTGCTCAGGCAGGGTTCTCCCGTCGCCCTCTGTTATTATTTTAAATGTTTTCTGGTGGTCAAAAGCCGGCTTGTAGGGTCTTTTGCTTCTTAAGGAGTCATACTGGTCAACAAGGTTCATGAGCCTGCCAACCAGAGGAATCTCTGCACCTTTCAGTCCCTTTGGATAACCTGTTCCGTCCCATCTTTCATGATGTGTAAGGGCTATGGTTTCAGCCATCTGCAGGTATTTTGAGACCGAACCGTGCAGTATTCTCGCACCTATTGTTGTGTGGGTCTTCATAAGGGCAAATTCCTCAGGTGTGAGTTTTCCGGGTTTCAGGAGTATGTCCGAAGGGATGCTTACCTTACCTATGTCGTGCATTGGGCTTGCATAGAATATGGTCTCCTGCTCTTCATCGGACATGCCAACGTGCTTTGCCATAAGACGACAGTAATGCCCTACCCGGCGAATATGCGCTACAGTGTCCTCGTCCTTGTATTCTGCAACCATCGTAAGCCTGTGGACTGTATCCACGTAGCCTTCTTTAAGCCGCTTCTGGGACGCCTTTAACTTCTGCAGCGCAATCTTGAGCTGGGCTGTCCTCTTTGCAACCTCCTCTTCCAGAAGCTCGTTGTGATGCTTGAGAAAGTCCTCAAACTCCTTAACCCTTAGTAGATTTTTTGCCCTTACCATCAACTCCGTGCTGTCTATGGGCTTTGTAAGAAAATCGTCTGCACCGGTTTTAAGACCTTTGATTCTTGAGTCCCTGTCTGCAAGCGCCGTGACCATTACAATAGGAATATGCTGTGTAGAGGCATCCTCTTTAAGTCTTCTGCACGCCTCAAAGCCGTCCATCTCAGGCATCATAATGTCAAGAAACACGAGGTCGGGTTCGTAGCTCTTTACCTTCTCTATAGCCTCAACCCCGTTGACAGCAGTCTCGTAGTGATAGCCGTATTTTCCAAGTATTGTCCCCAAAAGCTTGAGATTCTTAGGCTCGTCATCGACTATAAGAACTTTGGCAACCTTTTTCTCTGTCATTTAACTCCAGACATCTCTTTAACGACCCTCAGGAATTCCTTCAGGTCTATGGGTTTTGATATATAATTGTCAAACCCTTCTTCTAAGAGCCTTTCTTTATCCCCCTGCATTGCATAAGCAGTAAGTGCTATGATCGGTATGTCCTTTGTAGCAGGGTCTGACTTAATAGACCTCATTGCTGTTATTCCGTCCAGCACAGGCAGTTGCACATCCATAAGGATGAGAGCCGGCAGTTCTGCCTTTGCAGCCTTTACAGCTTCTTCACCGTTTTTTGCCTCTATTGGCTCATAACCGTTCGCCTTAAGAATATTCCTGAAAAGTTTCAGGTTTTTTTCATTGTCTTCAACAACGAGCACCTTCATTGTTTTCCCTTCAATGGTATCGTAAAAGTAAACTTACTGCCCTTTCCTGCCTCGCTTTCAACCCATATTCTTCCACCGTGAAGCTCAATAAATCTCTTTGAAAGGTGAAGACCAAGTCCTGTGCCTTCATACTTTTTCGTAAGTGCGGTTCCAAGTTGTTCAAAAGGCTGAAAGAGTTTTTTCTGGTCCTCTTTTGTGATGCCTATACCGGTGTCCCATACGGTTATCTCTACCCCCTCATCTGTCCGACGGGCTTTTATCCCAACACTGCCACCATCCGGCGTGAACTTCAAAGCATTGCTGAGAAGGTTAAACACCACCTGCTTTATCTTTCTTTCATCCGCAACAACGTTTCCCACTTCTTTTTCCACATCAAGATGAACCTTTATGCTATGCTTAATGGCCTTCTCCCTGAACATTGACAGGCTCTCCTCAAACATCTCCATGAGATTAAACTCACTAAGTTCAAGTTCCATCCTGCCTGCCTCTATTTTTGACAGGTCAAGTATGTCATTTATCAGCGAAAGCAGATGCTTACTACTGTCAATAATATCGCCAAGGTATTCTTTCTGTTCGTCGGTCATTGGACCTGCCATTCCTTCAGCCATGAGCTGTGAAAACCCGATGATAGAGTTAAGCGGGGTTCTGAGTTCATGGGACATATTGGCAAGAAACTCTGATTTTGCCCTTGAAGCGGCCTCTGCCTGAAGCCACGCCACCTGAAGCTCGTTAGTCCTCTGCTTGACTTTTTCTTCAAGCGTCTCTGCATACTCCCTGAGCTGTCGCTCCATTTTTCTACGCTCGGTGATGTCATAAGCGTAGACTCTCAATGACTCTTTTTCAGGTATAAGATGAATGTATTCGCCAAAAACGGTATCCCCAATGCTCACTTCAGCATATATATAATCCTTTTCCCCTGACACTAAAATCCTCCTTACCTCATGCAGGTCAGGTGGCAAAAAGTCTGTCGCCTCCAGTTTCAATTCTTTCATAAGCCTTTTGACTGCTGGGTTGAAATAGACGATATTGCAGTCTTTATCGCACTCCACTACGGGATGAGGATTTTTCTCAGGGAACGATGCAAGATACTCGATTTCTTCACGGCCAATGGCACCTAAAAGTGAGACAGCAATGATATCTGCTATGGACATATAGAGTTTTGCGTCTTCAGGCGTAAGCTTAGCATCTACCGGCAGATAAAGCGCAAGAACGCCAAGCAACCTGCCTTTTGACTTAAGAGGAAGATTGATATGTCCGTGCGCAGTCATCCCCTCGTATCCTCTATTGTGACGTGGATCAGTAAAACAGTTCTCCGAAAAAACAGGCTCGCCTGTTTCAGCCGCTACTCCGCAGAGACACTCGCCAAAAGGCACGGTGGCTTCAAGTGCTTTGAATTCCTCATCGAAGCCTTTTGACGCAATGAGTTTAAGGGTACGCGTACTTTCATCGGCTAAGAACAATGCCGCTTTTTTTTCAAGGCTTAAAGGCTCAAGGTCAAGTATTGCGTCAAGAGCACGATTGGATGTCTCCTCCACGGAAAGAGAGTGCGCCATGGCAGAGGTTATCTTGTTGAGGACAAAAAGCTCCTCGACATGCCTCCTTTGCTCTTCATAAAGCCTTGCATTCTCCACTGCTATGGCTATGTGTACGGCAAATCTTGTAGCAATATTTTCATCTTTCTCTGAGAAGGTCTTTTCCTTGCTGCCAAAGTAAAGCCTGCCTATAACTTTATCACCGTATATGATAGGGACTCCTAAGAATGTCCTCATCTCAGGATGGCCCTTGGGGAACCCGGCAAACTGGGGATGCTGCCGTATGTCATTGACTCTCAGGACCTTGCCTTCCCTCATGAGATATCCGAGAAGTCCTTTGCCCTTGGGCAGGCCGATATTCTGTTTCAAGGTCTCGGACTCTTCAGGCCCAATACCCGACGGAATAAAGTATTTACATTCTCCGTTTTTCCCCAGTATCCCGATAGCAGCGTAGTCCGAGCCGATAAGCTTTCTCGCCGAATGCACCGCCTCCTCCAAAAGCTCCTTTATAACGAGGCGTGAGCCTATCTTCGCTGCAAGTTCATCTATTGCCTTTAGATTTCTAACTTCTGTCTCGATAGCATCAGCCATTTTGTTAAAAGACGAGGCAAGCACTCCAATTTCATCCTTTCCCTGCTCCTTTACGCGGACGCTGAAATCTCCCTTGCCCAACTCTTTCGTGACTTTTGACAATGTTATGATAGGCGTTACTATCGTGTGCCTGATGTAGATGAAACCCAAAATAGAAAAAACAAATGCACCGCCAAAAAATGCAAGAATTTCCAGCCAGTGTCTTCTAACTCTCTCCTCAGCGCTTCTCTCAAGAATGGCAACGAACTTGTCCACTCCGTTAACATAATCCTGAACAACAAGGTTATATCTGCTTATATATGATAAGGCCTGTATCTTGTCCCCACGGCTGAACGCCTCTAATGCCTTGTCAAGATACGGTCTTATCTCCGTGCGCCATCTGAATATGAGACTGTCAAGGGTGTCTCTGCCCTCCATGTACCCGATTTTTGGTTTATACGGCGGAAGACCCCATTTAGAAGAACCGTCTCTTAGGGCATAAAGAATTTCCTCGTAATTTGTGATAACCTGATTAATTTCTTCTGGAGACTTCCTGTCTTCGATAAGAGTGTTTAAATGGAATGATATCTCGAATGCCCTCATCCTCTCCGAGCCGGCAAGATTAATCCTTCTTGCTTCATATCTCATGCCCTGAGTAAAATCAAATGTCAGATAGAGAAACCCAGCAAGGACAAAAAACATGAAAAGAACAACGAAGAAAACCTTCGTCCCAATGGATCTCACATTCATGACTGCATTACACCTGCAACATCATCCCTTTACTTTAGTGTTCAGCAAAACAATGTGTAGTTGTTCTAAAAATAAGGGTATCCTAAAGGAGGGGGGATAGTCAATCTTATTTTTTACACGGATTGGGTGTAACAGGCTCAAGAAAAGAAGAGCTTTTTTATTTTTTCTTTATATAAAAATAAAAGGATTTTTCTTTCTGAGTGGTTCCCAGAAGCTCGTGTCCGAGTCTGTTCAGGAAAGCCGGGACGTCCGCTACTGTGCCTGGGTCTGTTGAGATAACTTCCAGTATTTGTCCCCGTTTCATGGTGTCCATTGCCCTCTTGATTCTGATTATAGGTAAAGGACAGTTCAGCCCGCTTGTATCAAGAACAACGTCCGGTTCTATACGCCCCATCCTACCTCCCTCAAATTTTTTTCCTATATTAAGCAGTACTTGATGCCGCAATGTCAACACATACTTAAATTTGCAGGGCAGGCTTGGAAGACACGAAATTCTAACTTTTCTGTTTTACAATATTCTTATACAGATGATATGCGCAATCCGGACCTATCAGGTCTTTAAGGGCAGTGCAGGACAATTTAGTATCTCCTCTGAGGGCAATGCTTCTGTAAAGTGCTTTGAGTCTTATTTCTTCTGCTTTCCGGCTTTTGAACTTTTTTTCAGGAAGGGGGAGATGTCTCATTTCAGTTTCTTTATAAACTCCTCCACAGGCATTGCAGTAAGGGTAAGCAGATGAACAGAGCCCCTTGAGCCCAGTTCAACTGACATACGCATCATTGTTTCATTATCCGGTGCCTCAACTATATTGACAAAATCATAAGGTCCGAGCACCGCAAACTGCTGCTTGACCTTCACACCCATCTGCTCAAGCTCCTTGTTTACCTGCAGAATCCTCTCAGGATTCTGCTTTATGGTCTTCCTCCCTTCATCCGTAAGAGTGCTGAGCACAATATATGTTGCCATACTCCCTCCTTGTCTTCCCCCCTTCCTGAGTCATTTATACTGCTTTTTGAAGACCATGTCAACCTTGAATCAACCGCCCTCTTAATCCTTGAACCTGCCTCTTAAAAAAGAATATAATTTACTGCATTAACCAATACTACGGGGGTAATAATGATAATAGGCATTATCTCAGATACGCATGATGACATGTTCCAGATAAAGAAAGTAGTGGATATTTTTAATTCCAAAGGGGTCTCTCATGTAATACATGCAGGGGATTTGGTCTCGCCTTTTACTTTTGAGATACTCGGGGATTTAAATTCCCAGTTTATCGGCATCTTCGGAAACAACGACGGTGACAGACTCCTCCTGAAACAAAAATCCAAAGGAAACATCTATATACAGCCTCACACTGTTACAGTAAACGGAAAGAAAGCCGTAGTGGTGCATGAACCGGATATGGTCAATGCTCTTGCCGACAGTGGGCACTTTGACCTTGTAATATACGGGCACACCCATACACCTGATATAAGAAAGGTTAAAGACACCCTTGTCATCAACCCGGGAAAAGCCGCCAGACTACACAAAGGAAAAACCACCCTTGCATTTCTTAATACGGAAAATATGGAAGCTGAGATTATCGAATTTTAATCTTTTCTCTGTATTCTCAGGGACTCGAGCATAGAGTCATCTGCAGGCTTTACATTCAAAGTGAACTGTTTGCCCTCTGCATAAACTGTTACTTTTACCTCAGGCAGATGTTTTGCATCAGAGTATCTTGCACATAGGGAGGCAGCAGAGAGGAGGTCTTCTTCTGTGGCATCCTTGCTTATGAGTGTAAGAGGGCTGCCGACGCCTTCCACTTTCATAAGATAATCTCCTTTTTCTGCAAGAGCCTCGATACTCATGTTCTCTTCCCTGTTTCTTCCGACCACTGCTTTATGCCCGCCTGGCAGTCTGAAATGTCTTCCGACCCTAAGGAGATTAAGGTCTTTTATTGAAGGGTCAGGGTTATGCATGAGCAGTTCTTTTAGTTTATATGAATAGATAGGGTCTGTCAGCAGGCAGCCGCCTGCAGGTGAAGGATAATCAGTAAGTCCGAATTTCTTTGCAAGAGCCATCTGTGGCTTTCTGGACCTGCCACTGAAACCGCATAATTCCTCTCTTTTTACAATACCTTTGATTTCCGGTATTGTGGGCTTAAGCAACTTTGCACTTAGTGGTCTGAGCACATAACCTTCCAGACCAGCCTCTCTGTCTATGAGCGGGAATGTCTCTCTTCTCTGGCTCATTGGTCTCTGTCCGAGCACTTCTCCTGTGGCTATAAAGTCAGCTCCTGTCATCTGCATAAGTTCTTTTGCCTCTTTCAGCATCAGTATCCTGCAGTCTATGCACGGGTTCATATTCTTGCCGTGACCATATTTCGGATTCTTGACTATAGATATGAACTTGTCCGCAAGATGGCAGAGCTTTACCTCAAAACCGAACTTAACAGCAGTATCTGATACATCCTTTGAACAGGACGAAGAATCGCTTATGTCACAGCCGAAATGAGTAAGGAACGTTACAGCCGTGACATCTATTCCCTGCTTTCTTAGAAGAAGAATTGCCAGTGTGCTGTCCAGACCGCCGGACAGAAGCGCTATTGCCTTTGCCATGATGATAATTAAACGGTTGTCTATCCAATCTTTTTTGAATTTTTTAAAGCCTGTTTTAGCTTTGCCTGCGTTGTAACCGCAGTGCCGACCTCACCGACCACTATACCTGCTGCATAGTTAGCCAGAATTGCAGACTCTTCCAGTGTAGCGCCTGAGGCATACGCCAGTGCAAATGTTGCAATGACCGTATCACCTGCACCTGTGACATCATAAACCTTTCTTGCAAAAGTCGGTATATGAATAACACCGGTTTTCTGGAAAAGACTCATTCCCTGCTCTCCTCTTGTCAGGAGCACTGCTTCACAGCCGAGTTTTTTAAGCAGTTTAGTGCCTGCTTTTACGAGTGTTTTTTCGTCTGTTATCTCAACACCTGCACCGTGTGCTGCCTCCATAAGATTAGGTGTTATCATGGAAACACCTTTGTAGAGGTGGAAATGCCCTATCTTCGGGTCAACAACAACGAATTTTCTGCCGCGTGAGGCTTTAAGTACTGCCTTCATGACATGGGCTGAGACAACACCTTTCTTGTAGTCAGAAACTACAATGACATCGTGTTCCGGAACCGCCTCCTCTATATAGGTGAGAAGACTCTTCAGCGCCCTTCCACTCAGTTTTTCTTTATCCTCTCTGTCGAATCTTACAACCTGCTGGCTATGGGCAATAACCCTTGTTTTTATAGTTGTAGGTCTTTTGTCCTCAATTGCAAAGAATTCAATTCCTTTTTCTCCAAAGAGTTTTTCCAACATCTCTGCGGCTCTGTCTCTACCCACGATGCCTGAAACCGTTACCTGCCCGCCGAGTGAGACAATATTATTAGCGACATTTGCAGCACCACCGAGCACAAACGTATCGTCCATCACCTCGACGACAGGGACAGGTGCCTCAGGAGATATCCGGCTAACCTTTCCCCATATATAGCGGTCAAGTATCAAATCCCCTATAACGAGAATTCTTCTCTGTTTAAAATTTTTCAGTATTGATAGCAAATCCATAATATTCAGGATAAAATATACACTATAAAAAATTCAAACGATTGCACCGTGGCGTTGAATTTCCAGGCTTAAAAACAGAGGCTGAAAAAATGACCTTTCGCTTTCAGCCTGGGAAGATATAACTGACTTTTGGATATTTCCTGATTGCAATGTAGCATTGACTTGGGTAAAAATAATTTAGTAATCTAAAGATTCGGGGCGTAGCGCAGCCCGGTTAGCGCACCTGCCTTGGGAGCAGGGGGTCGGAGGTTCAAATCCTCTCGCCCCGACCAAGGAAACTGATGCGCCAGTAGCTCAGTTGGATAGAGCAGCTGCCTTCTAAGCAGCGGGTCAGGGGTTCGAATCCTCTCTGGCGCGCCAAACAATTTAAGACCTTTAAAAAGTTTTAAGTTATAATAGTAGGGGTTAAGGACACAGTCCTTAGCTGACGGTGGGTGTAGCTCAATGGTTAGAGCACTGGACTGTGGCTCCAGGTGTTGTGGGTTCGAGTCCCATCACCCACCCCAAGAACAAGGGGTGGAAGTAGAGATATGCGCCTGTAGCTCAGCGGACTAGAGCATCGGCCTCCGGAGCCGAGGGTCGGAGGTTCGAATCCTCTCAGGCGCGTTATACTTGCACGGGATATACGGGCCGTTAGCTCAGCTGGTAGAGCAGCTGACTCTTAATCAGCGGGTCCGGGGTTCGAATCCCCGACGGCCCCCCAGAAAAATCAAGGGTTACGGCAAACCCGTAACCCTTTTTTATGAAATCGTTGACTACGCATTGGCCATATGAGAAAATTTTACCTGATTTAATTTTCTACCTAAAAAGAAACAGGTTTTGTTATAATAACCCGTCTCATATTTTAGAGATATAGCAGTGGGGTTTTTCGTAATGCCTTTTAAATCCATTCCTGAGCAGAACTTCGTAAACAGAGACGCAGAGCTCAGTTATCTAAAACGCCTGATTGACGTAAAAGACAGCGCCATCGTAAATAACGTACTCCTCGAAGGAACAAGAGGCATCGGCAAAACAGAACTCCTAAAGCAACTATACCGCAGCCTCTTCTGGCAAGGAAAGAACGTCATACCATTCTACTATTCCTTTCAAAGAGCAACCCTTAAAGTCGCTTATTTTGCAAAAGATTACTTCACACGGTTTGTCAGACAATACCTTGCATTTTTAAAGAAAGACCCTTCGATTATAGACAACATGAGCATCCCCCTGACAAAACTGATTCCATTGTTCTCCACACTTAAACTCACATGGATGATAGAACTTATCGAAGACTTTCAGGAGCATATAAAAGACGGTGATCTTCACGAACAGCTGCTTGGTGCGATTTCGATTCCTGCGGCTGTTGCAGGCAAAAGCGGAAATCCGGTGCTTGTCATGCTTGATGATTTTCATCTTGCTACACAACTATATGAGACACATCCAGGAGACGTTCCCGGACTCATAAGCCTTTTTGAACGCTCCATGACGTCAACCACTTCTCCGCACATATTGACCGGCTCTCCGGAAGGCGCTCTTGAAATGATTTTCACTGACGACTCGTTCAGAGGAAAAGCCGAAAGAATGATACTCAGGGCAATGCCTGAGGACGCTGCTTTCTCCATGTTCAGGTCTTTATGTGCTGCATTTGGAATAACAGTCCGTGATGAATGCAGGGAATTTATGAAATTTCTCGGTGGCAACCCCCTCTACATTAAGAATATGGCAAAGGCCCTGTGGAAAATGCAACGTAAGGAAGCCTCTCTGAAAGACCTCTGGGAATGCTACAGTTACGAGGTCTCTGATGGAGAAACTGCATTTTACTGGTCATCAATATTCAGAGGGTTTCTAACAGACCTGCAACAGCGCAGAATCGCCATCGAACTCCTCATGCACTCAATCGAATCACACTGCGAAGTACGCAATCTCGAAATACTCTCAAAGGCTTTAGGCATACCTGTGCCTTCACTGAAGTCCGTGCTGGATGCCCTGCAAATATCAGGAATAATACAGACTACAGGAAGCATCCGACCCGTAAGAGACAACATCCTGCAGGACTTTATAAGAAATCTCTATCTGCGAGAGGTGGAAGAAAGAGATCCGGAAAAAATAAGAAAACTGATAGAGTCAAGATATCAGCTCCAGAATAATGCAACCTCATGCTTTGAAATGACCATCCCAATGACAGCAGATGCAGAACTCGTTGCAGCAAAAGCAATCGAACAGATTGGAAAAAACATAAGTCTGAAACCACTCGTGATAACCCAGCTTCAGCTGGCGATTATAGAGGCTTGCATCAATGCCATGGAACACAGTGGAAGCTACGACAAAAAGGTTCTTCTTAAATTCACTGTAAACCCCGAAAGAATCGAGATTGCCATAGAAACTCCAGGCAAACGGTTCGACCCTGACACTGTAAAAGAGCCAACAATAGAGGAAAAACTTCATTCCGAGCACAAAAGAGGTTGGGGACTAAAACTCATGCGTGAAGTCATGGACGATGTAAAGGTCGAAACAATAGGAGACAGGACAAGAGTGGTGCTTATAAAAAACATTAAATCCGAGGTGATAAATTGAAAAGTTTCATGGTAGTTTCAAAGTCCCTTGAGGATGTCGCTGTGATTTATCCTCAGGGCTATTTAAACAACCTCGTGGGAGAAAGTCTTGAAAAAGAATGCAATGCCTGCATCGGAAAAGGAATAAAAAAGATTGTGCTCGACTTCAGCAAAACAAAGTTCATCAACAGCATAGGCATCTCCATACTGCTGAGTATTATCGAAAAACTCAAAAAGCATAATGGCATACTGTGCTTTACAAGCTTGAATAAAATGCATGAGGAAATTTTTGAAATGCTGGGCATTACAAAGTATGCCCTCGTCTTCAGAAACGAAGACGAAGCACTAAAACACTTCAGGGTGGCGGTAAAAGAATGAGTCTGGAACTTAAAAGAATTCTTTACAACATATCTGCACTGGCAGACCTTGGCCAGGAAGTCACATCCAAAAAGAACTTCAATGAAAAGATACGCTCTGTGCTTTATGTGATAATGGGGACATTCCTTGCTGTCAAAGGAGCGATATTTTCTTATGAAAAAGACAAAAAGGAGATAGTCCCTATAGTGATGAAAGGCTTTGACAGCGCGTTTCCTTCAAGACTTACAATTGATCTGGCGCATATAGAGTCAATGAAAAAGAATGAGGCATATCGCCTTGCAGAAGACGGCAACCCTGTGGCTTCCGACTTATTGCTGAGCCAGCTGTCTCATGCCGGTGTAGAGATATTCGTGCCTCTTTGGACAAGAGATGAGCTCATAGGCGCCCTTGCCCTGAGCAGTAAATTCACAGCCGAGCCTTACAGCACTGAGGATTTCGAGCTCCTGAAGGTAATAGCCAACCAGATAGCCATAACCCTTCACAACCACACCCTTTTTATGGATCTCTCCGCACAACTTGAAGAAAACCAGAAACTCTATCAGGAAATGCGTCTCATATACCATGATACAATCCAGGCTTTTGCTGCTGCTATCGATGCAAAAGACGTTTACACAAAGAACCATTCATACAGGGTGGCAAAATACGTAGTTGCAATAGCAAGAGAACTCGGATGGGATGAATCTGACATCGAGGGCATATATATCGCAGGACTCCTGCACGACGTCGGAAAGATAATACTGCGTGACGAACTTTTAAACAAAAAGAGTCCTCTTACCAAAGAGGAGATTATGGAAATAAAAAGACATCCAAGCCTCTCATACAACATAATCTCCAAGATTAAGTTTCCATGGAAGGATGTCGTGACCATAGTAAGGCATCACCATGAAAGACCCGACGGCAGTGGATACCCTGATGCACTGAAAGGCGAAGAACTCAGCGATGGCGCAAAGATTCTGACCCTTGCTGACGCCTTTGACGCCATGACCACTGACAGACCTTACAGAAGCAAGTTAGACCTCAAATCAGCAATCGAAGAGTTGAGAAACTGCCTTGGTACACAGTTCGACCCGAAAATAATGGGCGCCTTCTGCAGGGTGCTCGAAAAAGAGATAAAAGGCGAACTGCCTGAACCCAACATCCTGCCACATCTCGACGACAACTTTGACCCATCTATAATCACCTCACTGCTTGAGGCTACAATAAAAGAACTGTCAGTATAGAAAGACACCAGCCGCCTTTCTTGACATTTGCAACCCAGAGTTATATCCTGAACCATGGGAGATAAGCTGATAAAAGTCCTTATTGCGGACGGCAGTACAGCCTTCATCATGTATATCTCCATTGTTCTTCAGAGAATGGGCATTGATAAAATCATCCCTGCTGAAAGCGGAGTAGAAGCACTAAAACTTCTGAAGATACTAACACCGGACGTTGTGATGCTCGATATACTCATGCCTCTAATGGATGGTATAACAGCCCTGAAATACATTAAAGCCGACGAGCAGACTTCAGGTATACCTGTAATTCTGATTTCAACCAAACACGACAAGGAATCAAGGGAAGAGTGCGAAAGACTTGGATGCTCCGGCTATCTGACCAAACCTGTAAATATAACCGAATTACATAAAACTCTCCAAAACTGCATCACATTTACTGGAGGCAAAAAACGGAAATTTCTGAGAACCTCATTCAACAGGAAAGTAGTGCTGAATTACAACGGCATATTAAAGGAGTTCTTTGCCGTAACTCTTTCTGAAGGGGGAATATTCATCAGGAAAAAAGACCCCTTGCCTGTTGGATCAGAAGTAGAGGTCATCCTGCCCCTAAAGGATAAAGAACTTTCTCTGAACGGCACGGTAATCTATCAAAAGGGTCTTTTCGGAGATATATTCAGGATTCCGCCTGGCATGGCAATAGAATTCAAAGACATGACTGCTGAAGAGTCAACAACACTCAGGAACCATATAATAGAACTCCTCACCAAGGATATCCTCGAAGAACAGGACGAACCCATTATCACAATAGACAATAACTTCTGAATAATTAGATTCCAAAGATTATTTCTCTTTCATCCATATCGACTCTGTCTACCCTCACTTTCAAGCTTTGTCCTATTTTGAACGCTTTGCCCGTGCTTTTACCTCTAAGTGTTAAAGTGCGGTCATCGTATTTATAAAAGTCATCCGTTATATATGAGACATGAAGAAACCCTTCTACATAAAAGTCATTCAATCTCACCCTGAGCCCATAAGGCGTAACGCCCACAATTTTCCCTTCAAACTCATCACCGACCTTATCTTTCATGAACCACATTCTCATTGCATTTATTATCTCTGATTCTGCTTCATCAGCAACCCTCTCTCTCCGTGATGAATTAAATGCGATATCCGGCAGAAGTTCTTCGAGTTCTTTAATCCGCTTGTCAGAAAACCGTCTCTTGGTCAGCACCTCTTTCAGTACTCTGTGCACGACGAGGTCAGGGTAACGCCTTATAGGAGATGTAAAATGCGTATAACATTCTGAGGCGAGTCCGAAATGCCCGACATTCACCGGCGAATATCTCGCCTGCTTCATGCTTCTTAAAACAAGGTAGGTTATTATTTCTTCCTCATCCGTTCCCTTGACTGCCTCAAGCAGTTTATGAAGCTTTTTCGGCTCGGGCTTGTTTCTTCCTTTCAGGACCGGCTTTACGAGCTTCATCACGTTTTCAATCTTTGCCGGGTCTGGCTCTTCATGTATTCTGTAAAGTGCAGGCACGCCCAGATTAAAAAGATATTCTGCCACAGCCTCGTTTGCTGCTATCATGAACTCCTCTATTATCATATGGGCAAAGTTTCTCTCTGCCCTGGCAATGGCTTCAGGTCTGCCCTGCATATCAAGAAGCACCTCTGGTTCAGGAAGGTCAAAATCAAGACTTCCCCTCTTACGCCTCTTTTCCCTGAGAATACTGCAGAGTTCGCCCATCAGTTCAAAGTCCTGAAGGAGATAGTCGTATCTCTGCCTTTCGTGTCTGTCCTGGTCTACGAGAATCTTCCTGACCGATGTATATGTCATTCTCTCATCGCTCTTTATCACGCTGGGGTAAAACTTTGTATTTACTCTATTGCCCTGTCTGTCAAAATGCATTTCAATAGTGAAAGCAGGTCTTTCGACCCTGGGTCTAAGACTGCACAGGTCTTCGGACAGCTCTTTTGGAAGCATGGGGATTACCCTGTCAGGGAAATACACGCTTGTTCCTCTTTTTCTTGCTTCAAGGTCTATGGGGGTATCCCAGTTGACATAAAATCCCACATCAGCTATGTGAACCCAGAGTGTGTAGCCGTGCTCAGCAAGCTGTATTGAGACGGCATCATCAAAGTCCTTTGCCCTTTCGCCGTCTATGGTAACCGTAGGCAGGTGCGTAAGGTCTTTCCGTCTGTCGCGACATTGTTTACTTCGCAGTAACTTCGCCTCATCACGGACAATTACAGGGAATCTCTTTGGCAAACTGAATTCCTCGATTATAGCCTCGACCTCTGCCTTCGGTTCATCCGGCTTCCTGATGACCTTTACCACACGCCCTGAAGGAGGCCTTTTGTCCGAAGGATAGTTGATAATCTCAGCGACGACCGTGTCGTTGTTCTTTGCCCCGCCCCTGTGCTTAGGTGAAATATAAATATCAAACGGAATAGACTTATTCTTTGGTTTCACGTAACAGCCATCTCTTGTTGCATCAAATCTTCCTGCGACTCTTGTGTGCACTCTTTCAAGTATTCTTATTATTCTTCCCTGGCGTTTTTGCCAGTTTTCGACCCTTACGACAACCCTGTCGCCGTCCATAGCGGCAAGCGTCGCCCTTGAAGGTATAAACAGGTCTCTTTGTCCGGGTTTTTCAGACACTACAAAACCGTATCCTTCCTTGTGCGCTTCAAAGTAACCAGTAATAAGCTCCATATTCTCGGCAAGTCCGTAAAGTCCTTTTCTGGTACGAATGAGTTCGCCGCTTCTTAACATCCCTCTTAAAACCCGTTTTAAAGCCCTTGCCTCAGAACGGCTTAATCCCATCAAAGAGACGATTTCCTTAAAACGAAGAGGCTTGTGTGTCTTTTCTCTGAAAAATGAAAGGATGGATTCTTTGTTAATCATACGACTATTTTACGCTATTCAGGCAGGTTTGTCGAAACATTACTTACTGAAGGGATAAGGCAGAAGCTCGGCTATTGTGAATTTTTTAATCCCGGTCTTTGACCGAAGATAAAGCTGTATGTCAGGAGCAAATTCCATAAGCATCTGCCTGCAGGAGCCGCAGGGGAAACAATATCTTTCATCGTTCGAGACTATAGCCATTGCACTAAAGGACGTGTAGCCGTCTGATAAAGCACTCTGCAAAGCCACACGTTCAGCACATGCGGTCAGCATAAGCGAAGGGTTTTCTATATTGCAGCCTGTATAAGTTTTGCCGTCTGCACACAAAAGCGCTGCACCAACCTTGAAACCTGAATAAGGCGCAATCGCCCTTTTCATGGCATCTTCCGCAAGAGATATTAATGCTTCGATGTCTTCAGAGGTCATTATCAGTATTTAAGTATCTCGATGTAGTCTCTCAGGTCTTTCTGCTCCTCTGTCTCTGCCTCTGCAATCTGTCTTCTGAATTCCTCCTCAGCCTTTTCCCTGTCACTTTTGAAACGAGGGTCAAGCTCAATTGCCTTTGCAATTGCAGTAGCAGCCTTACCATAACTGCCTTTTGCATTGTATGCCAGCGCAAGGGCATAATATGCAGGATAAAACCGGGGAAATCTTCTAATGGCATTCTTGAATGCAGCAATGGCTTCATCATAATTGCCGGCTCTGTAATAGGAGCGGCCAAGATTGTAAAACGCCTTCTCCGGTGTCCGGTAAAGTGGATTGTCAAGGGCTTTCTTACAGTTGTCAATCGCCGTATCCCACTGCTTGAGCTTGTAATAAACATAGCAGAGATTATTATACGCCTCTGAATAAGACGGCTTTATCTTCACTGCCTTCTTAAAAGACTCTTTTGCCTTTGGAAGATTCTGAAGCCTCAGATAAATAACGCCAAGGGCGTTGTGGACTTCTTCGTTTCTGGGATTCAGCTCAAGGGACTTCTGGAACTCCACGAATGCAAGCTGAATCTTATCAGCGCTGAGATAAGACGTCCCAAGCTTATAATGCGCCTGGGCTTCCTTTTTCCTCTCCGCGCTTACACAGGAAAAGGAAACAAACACAAGCACCACAAGCAGTAACTTCAAAAAACAGTTAATGTTTCTTAAAGAACGGTTGAGCTTTAATGTCATCCCTTGCATATAAAATCACCTCATTTGGCTTACCAGAATTTACATACTGAAAAATTCCGGCACCAGCACATTCTATAATAGCAAAAAACTGCCCTGCATGGTATTATTAAAAGGTTTTGTTTCGGAGAAAGGCTGCTTGTCTTACACAGAGAAAATAAATCCCGCTTCAAAAGGCATCGACGCCTTGCCTACCGGCAGGATTCTTAGACTCATTCACCGTGAAGACTCAAAAGTCATAGAGGTTGTAAAAAAGCAGCTTCCGCAAATCGAAAAAGCCGTAGAAGATGCCGTAAACGTAATCAAGAACAATGGAAAAGTCTTTTATATTGGTGCCGGCACAAGCGGCAGACTCGGAGTGCTTGACGCAGCAGAGATTCCACCGACCTTTGGATGCAACTCTTTTAAAGCCATCATTGCAGGCGGTAAAACCGCAGTGTATAAGGCAGTGGAAGGAGCCGAAGACAACAGACAAGCAGGCAGAAAAGCTGCATTCAAGATAACCAAGAAAGACATGGCAGTAGGAATATCGGCAAGTGGAAAAACACCGTTTGTGCTTTCAGCCCTTAAAGCGGCAAAACAAAAAGGTGCTAAATGCTGGCTAATCACATGCAATGAGACCGATAAATACCCCTTCCTCGACGGCATGATAAAGCTCATAACCGGTGCTGAGATAGTGGCAGGCTCCACAAGACTCAAGGCAGCAACCGCCACAAAAATCACACTCAATATGTTCTCCACTGCCACAATGACAAAACTGGGCAGGGTCTATGACGGACTCATGATAGACGTCGTTCCATCCAACAAAAAGCTAATAGAGCGTGCCACAGGCATTATAACAAAGATAACAGGATGCAACAGGAGAAAAGCCTTACAATATCTGAAACTCTCAGGTATGAATCCTAAAGTAGCAGTACTGATGCTCGAAAAAGAAGTATCAAAGAGAAAAGCCGAAAAACTTCTTAAAGATGCAGAAGGTTCGCTGAGAAAAGCTTTAAACAGGTAAGACCTTTTCCCTCTTTATTGCATCAGCCACTTTTGCAACCTTTGCCATTTCTTTTACATCGTGGACTCTTATTATATTTGCCCCGTTTAGTATAGAAACAGCAATCACTGCGGCTGTGCCCTCAAGGCGCTCGGAGGGCGGAACATCACCGAGTATTTTACCTATAAACGCCTTTCTTGACGGTCCGATAAGGACAGGTTTGCCCAGAAGAGTAAATTCATGAAGATTCTTTATTATTTCAAGGTTATGATCGAATGTCTTTCCGAAGCCTATACCAGGGTCTATGATAATTTTGTCTATTCCTGCGTCTTCTGCCAATCTGATACCCTCCCGCAGGTAGTCCATTATTTCAGGAATCAGGGCTTCATACGTAGGGTTTATCTGCATATCCCGTGGCGTGCCCTTTATGTGCATGATAATGACAGGCACATTGTATTTTGAGACTACGGCAGGCATTTCCGCATCGAACCTGAGGCCGCTTATGTCATTTACTATGGATGCACCTGCATCAAGTGCCTCTTTTGCGACCTGCGCCCTGTATGTGTCTATGGATATTGGGACTTTTATTTCTTTTGAAAGGGCTTTTATAACTGGAATTGTGCGTCTGAGTTCTTCTTCAACTGATACAGGTTCAGAGCCTGGTCTTGTTGACTGTCCACCGACATCAATGATATCAGCCCCTTCTTCAACCATTTCATGCGCCCGCTTTATGGCATGAGCCTCGTCAAAATAGAGTCCGCCGTCTGAAAAAGAATCAGGAGTGACATTGAGAATCCCCATTATGTAGGTCTTCCGGGAGAAATCGAAGGAATAGCCGTTCCAGCTGAGTTTCATTACTAAGTGGCGAGCACCTCTGTCAGTCCGCGCTCGCGCAGAAACTCATCTATCTCAGAGGCATCCATCGTCTCTCTCTCAAGAAGGGCTGACGCAAACGCAACAAGTGTATCGTAATGTTCAGTAAGGAGTTTCTTTGCCCTTGCATATGCCTCGGTTACTATCCGTTTTACTTCTTCATCTATATCCTCAGCAGTCTTTTCACTGTAGTCCTTATGTTTGGCTATCTCCCTGCCGAGGAATATCTGTTCGTCTCTCTTGCCGAAGGTAAGCGGACCCAGCTTTTCACTCATACCCCATTCAGTGACCATTTTTCTCGCAATCTCGGTTGCACGTTCAAGGTCATTGCCTGCACCTGTAGTCATGTGCTTCAAAGCCACTTCTTCAGCAGCCCTGCCGCCGAGTAATACAGAAAGTGTTTTGTTCAGGTAGTCCTGAGAAAGAGTGTATCTGTCGTCCATGGGAAGCTGCTGTGTAACACCCAATGCCCTTCCCCTCGGAATAATAGTCACCTTGTGTATAGGGTCTGTGCCTGGTGTAAGCTTTGCAACAAGGGCATGACCAGCCTCATGGTAAGCAGTATTTCTCTTTTCTTCCTCACTTATAACCATGCTCTTTCTGGCTGTGCCCATCAGCACTTTATCCTTTGCCTCTTCGAAATCAGACATATCAACCTTTGATTTCGATTTTCTTGCAGCAAGCAATGCAGCCTCGTTAACAAGGTTAGAAAGGTCTGCACCTGAAAACCCTGGTGTTCCCCTTGCTATCATCTCAAGATTCACGTCCTCAGCGAGAGGCACGTTCTTGGTGTGCACCTTAAGAATCTCGTGTCTGCCCTTTATGTCAGGCACTGGAACGACCACCTGTCTGTCGAACCTGCCAGGTCTTAAAAGCGCAGGGTCAAGCACATCAGGCCTGTTTGTAGCTGCAAGGATTATAACCCCTTCTTTGCCTTCAAACCCGTCCATCTCCACGAGGAGCTGATTAAGGGTCTGCTCTCGTTCGTCATGTCCGCCGCCAAGTCCTGCCCCTCTGTGACGACCTACGGCGTCTATCTCGTCTATGAAGACTATGCACGGTGCGTTCTTCTTTGCCTGGTCGAACAGGTCTCTAACCCTTGACGCACCTACACCTACAAACATCTCCACGAAGTCAGAACCAGAGATGCTGAAGAAAGGCACTCCTGCTTCACCTGCAATAGCCCTGGCAAGAAGAGTCTTACCTGTTCCGGGAGCACCTACAAGCAGTACGCCTTTTGGTATCTTTCCGCCGAGTTTGGAGAATTTCTGAGGGTCTTTAAGAAAATCTATTATCTCCTGGACTTCTTCTTTTGCCTCCTCTATACCTGCAACATCGGAAAACGTCACTTTTACCTGTTTCTCTGAAATCAGCCGTGCCTTCGCCTTGCCAAAAGACAGTGCCTTGTTGCCCCCGCTCTGCATCTGCCTCATAAAGAATATCCATATGAGGGCAAGGAATATAATCGGTCCCCAGGAGAAGAAAAAGTTTACATACCACGGACTCTGCTCAGGAGGCCTTACAGTAATCTCCACTCCTTTTTCCCTGAGGTGCTTTACGAGGTCTGGATACTCTGCTGCATACGTCTTGAATTTCTTACCGTCCCTAAGCCGTCCGACTATATGATTTTCCTGTATGACTACTTCTTCGACCTCGCCGGCATCGAGACTCGTCAGAAATTCAGAAAATTTAATCTCCTCCTCTATCTTCTTTGGCGCACTAAGAAGGTTGAACAAGAGTATCATCATCATACCTATCAGAAGCCAGATAAAAAGGCTTCTGAACATGTTCAGATTTCCTGGATTCTTCTTCATATTCATAAGATTTATCCCCTTATTTCATTTTAGCATACCTTCTTCTATTTCTGCCTTCTGTATATCTATGAGTTTATTAATACCTTCTGTAGCGAGTTTCAGGAGTTCATCAAGTGTATCAGAACCAAAGGGCTGACCTTCAGCAGTGCCCTGAATTTCAACAAATTTACCACTGCCTGTCATAACGATGTTCATATCCACTTCTGCCTGAGAATCCTCCTCATAGCAGAGGTCAAGCATTGCCGTGCCGTTTACAACCCCGACGCTTACAGCAGCCACGTAATCCTTAAGAGGCATTTTTTCGAGCATACCCACATCAACAGCATGCTTGAGGGCATCTGCAAGACTTATGAATGCACCAGTAATGGCAGCGGTTCTTGTTCCGCCGTCCGCCTGTATGACATCGCAGTCCAGCCATACCGTTCTTTCGCCAAGAGCCTCAAGGTCAACTACAGAACGCAATGACCTGCCTATCAGTCTCTGAATCTCATGAGTCCGCCCGCCAATCCTTCCCTGCACTGACTCACGTATCATGCGCGTGGTGGTTGACCTCGGAAGCATAGAGTATTCAGCAGTAATCCAGCCTCTGCCCTGGTCTTTTAAAAACTGCGGCACCTTGTCCTCTATGGAAGCCGTGCATATAACCCTTGTATTGCCCATCTCTATGAGAACTGAACCCTCGGCAACGCTTATATAGTTCCTTGTTATCTTAACAGGACGAAGCTCATTATACTGTCTGCCATCAAGCCTCATTCTATACCCCCAGCTCTATCTTATTTATATTCTCTATCCTCTGCCCGAGAAACCTCTCTCCGATACTCTTAAACCTTTCAGGGCTGTCAGTCACGTAGAATTCTCTTACTGGGGCATCACTTGCAATGCCCTCAATGCCTTTGCTCTGGAGTTCATATTTTACCTCTTTAGCAGTCTCAACTGCAGAATCTATCAAAGTTACACCAGAACCCATAACCTCTGATATGACCTTTTTCAATAAAGGATAATGCGTGCAACCAAGCACAAGTGTATCTATACCCATGTCTTTAACATGGCCAAGATATCTTGAAGCCGTAAGTCGCGGGACGTCTCCATCAAGCCAGCCTTCTTCAACAAGAGGCACGAAAAGAGGACAAGGACAGGAAAAAACCTCAATACTTTCATCGAAACTTTTTATAGCCTTCAGATACGAACTGCTTTTTATAGTCGCCTCTGTGCCTATGATACCTATTTTTTTGTTCTTTGTGTTCATGGCAGCGGCTTTTGCCCCCGGGGCTATAACCCCTATAACAGGCACTGAAACCGTTTCCCTTATCCTGTCAATGCCGACAGCAGCCGCAGTGTTACACGCTACAACAAGCAATTTTATCTTCTTTGAAAGCAAAAATCTTGTGCACTCAAGCGAGTATCTTATAACAGTCTGGGGAGACCTTATTCCATAAGGCACACGGGCAGTGTCACCCAGATAAACAATGCTTTCAAAAGGCAACACCCTCTGTATTTCTCTTACTACTGTAAGTCCTCCTATGCCTGAATCAAAAACCCCTATTGGGGCGTTATTGTTCTGCATTTTCCTCCATGGTCTGAGAGACGACCTCCCCTAACGGACTCAACAAAGATATATGCCCGCCGATGCTTTCAACCTCTTTGCCCTCAATCAATATCTTAACTCCTTCAATCCCATAAACATTTGATAAAAGACTTTCATAGAGTCCCCTGAGCAGGAGAAACTCTGCGAGTGCATCGCCCTGAAAATTCCCTCTGAATTCATCAGAGAGGTCGATATAGAGTATACCATCACTTCCTAAATAAATGCCCAGAAGCCTTGTGTCAGAAGGCACATATGAGCTTACATCGCCCGAAGGTCCTTTCAGATACTCCTGTACGGTTGCCTCTGCGATAGACAAATTGGAATCCTTACGCGGCACCCTGCTTTCATAAAGCTGAAGCCGTCCGTCAGTTGGATAATAAAGCCTGATAAAAGTAAAGTCTCCTTTTTCACGGTTAACCGTCTTTGTGCTTTCAGTCCGTGAAGGAGAAAAGTTCTTTGTGAAGAAAAAGTATCCTGCAACTATCCCTGCAACAAAAAGAAGGATAAAAAAGACCGCCGTTACAAAATGTTTCAAGGTCTTGGGCTTTTCACCGTTGTTCATACAGCAGTATCCCTATAACTATAGCGTATGCCATTCTGAATCTCATTGCCTCATCGTACTCTATACCTTTTGAAGGCATCTCGATTAGCAGGGCAGGCGCTCCGATCGAGTTCAAGATAGGAAGAGGCATTTCCCTGTGAACCACATTAACACCGAATTCTCTTTTAAGAGTGTCTTCCATTATTGTTGCAAGTGCCCTGCTTTCGTAAAGATACCGTCTCTGTCTTGACGAAAGGAAATAATACTGTTTAAGGGTAAGCTCCGCCTCTGTTTCCTCGTACCATGTCACATATACAGCAAAACCGTCGGAGTCAGAAAGGTGCAGGCTTAAAAACACATCCGGGGATTTCCGATTGGCCCGGCTTAACCTTTCGGCAATGGAAAGATACTGGTCGAATTTCCTTGTAACAAAAACCTTTTTGCCCTCTCCCCTTAAGATGCTCTCCATTTGTCTGGCAATAGAAAGGGTTATATCCTTTTCTTTTAACTTGGAAGTCCTTATGCCGAAGTCATAACCACCGTGTCCAGGGTCAATAACGACGATATTAATCCCCTCTGTCTGCGCAAACAAAGGCGATTCCAGAAGGATGCACAGGACGACAAAAAACAAGATTTTTTTCATGGAATACATTTTCCATATATAAAGGGGGTTTTGCAACTGTATATACCATTGCATTGACAGTGCCCAACAGGAATATTAAGATTAAAACACCACTGTTTTTCGGAGACGAGATGCAAGACAAACTGGGAAAAGCCAGACTTACTTTAAAAGACCTTGTCCGAAAAGACTATGCGGCTGTGGCAGAAGGCAAGCCGGGATGCGTGCCAGCACGGTGCTGTGAGCCTACAGAAAGCACGGTTAGCCTGCTTGAGGTGGGAAGACTTCTGGGCTATACCGACGAGCAACTGGCTATTGGACTTGGAGAGGCAAACCTTGGTCTTGGCTGTGGAAACCCTCAGGCTATAGCCGAGTTGAAAAAAGGAGAGGTAGTTCTTGACCTTGGAAGCGGCGCTGGCTTTGACGCCTTTCTTGCAGGCATGAGCGTAGGAGCAGAAGGCAGGGTAATCGGTGTGGATATGACACCAGAGATGGTAAACAAGGCACGACACAACGCCATAAAACTCAAGGCGGAAAACGTTGAATTCAGACTTGGAGAAATCGAACACCTGCCAGTCGCAGACTCCACCGTTGATGTAATCATCTCAAACTGCGTGATAAACCTCTCGGTTGACAAGCAGGCGGTATTTAACGAGGCATTCCGTGTGCTCAAGCCCNGCGGGAGACTTGCCATATCAGACATTCTTAAAGCCAAAGAGCTTCCGGAGGCTGTAAAANCCAACCCTCAGGCATACAGCGGTTGAATAACAGGAGCGGTCTCCGTGGAGACCTTAACAGGCTATCTTGAAACCGCCGGTTTCACAGACATTCAGATTTTCAACAAAGAAAACAGCGAAGAGATTATCAGGAACTGGAATTTTGGCGAAGGAGTAGAAAAAGCCGTGTTTTCAGCCTATATAAAGGCAAGAAAGCCTGTTTAAGACTTTTCTGGTGGAGGCGGTGGGAATCGAACCCACGTCCGAAAGCACTACTCTCAGGCATCTACATGCTTAGACTGCTTATTGAATCTCGGAGAGCAGACAGCCAGCAGTCAGGCGTTCTGCCATCCCATCTTCCTTAATCTCGCCCTACAGCCGGAAGAAACTCTGCAGAGCCAGCCTGCTAACCGACGCTTTCACCGCAACACAGGCAATCACGGTGAAGCGTGCTGCTATTTAATTAAGCAGCGAGTGCCAGTTCTGAGTTGGCGTTTGTGTTTTTTCCACCTTTTACGTGTTGGTGGAGACACGGCATGCAGCCTGAGCCTCATAACCCCCGTCGAAACCAGTCGCCCCCTAACGGTTCGCGGCCTTTAAGGCTCTTCTTATCTCTTTCTTGGCTTCCTTTTCTTTAATTACCTGCCTCTTTTCAAAGAGCTTCTTGCCTTTTACAAGGGCTATCTCTACCTTCGCCCACGCATCTTTAAAATATATCTTAAGTGGAACAATGCTGTAACCCTTCTGTGCAACCTTGCCTGCCAGCCTCTTAATCTCATTTTTGTGCAGAAGCAGCTTCCTTGTCCTCAAGGGCTCGTGATTCGTAATATTGCCATGACTGTAAGGGCTTATGTGACAGTTCAGTAAAAACGCCTCGCCTTCTTTCACTATTACATAACTGTCCTTCAGATTAGCCCTGCCCTCACGCAGGCTCTTTACCTCTGTACCTAAAAGAGCAATGCCTGCCTCAAACGTCTCCTCGATAAAATAATCGTGATACGCTTTCTTGTTCTGGCAGACAACCTTCATCTATTATTTTATCACAGATCAGGGAAACAGAGAAAATGCCGGAAATGATGTATCAACCTTTAAAGGTCTCGCCCTTTATATGGTAGAGCATTCTGCGGAAATGGTCTATTTTGTTCTGAATCTCATTGAGTTCCATTCTTAGTTTTTCACCTGAAGAAGCACCCAGACGCTCTGACTTGGAAAGCAGAAAAACCCCAAGCTCCGCCGTCCGTTCCGCAACTTCCTCTGCTGAAAAGCTGCTCTTGATATAGTTGCTTCCTCTTTCAGCGGCAAGCCTTATAAGTTCCTGCAAAGATTTATCCATATAGCACAGCAGCCTTTAGCTGCATTCCCCCCACCAGAATACTACCAAAAGTGGGATAAAGAAATCAATCACTGGATGCAAATTTATAAATAAAAAACTGTTGACAAATTCAAATGCTATTCAGGGGTTACTGTCAAAGGCTCTGAAAGAAGCCCCTCCTTCACAGGACCCACGGCACTGACCTTATAAGCTCTCTTTCCTGACAATTTTTCCCTGTCGGTAAACGCTGGTGTTTGCGACATCCCGATAGGTTTAAAACCTTTGCCTTCCTCTGCCCTGTAAACCCTGTAGCCTCTTACCCATGCCTCAGGGTTTTCACCCCACATAAGCACTATGCCGTAGTCCGTGACCACAGCCTCAAGACCAGCAGGCTCAGAAGGGACAAAATCATCAGGACTTATTTTTATCTCCTCTGAAGGATAACTTTCATCCCTCACTGTTCCGCCCCATAACGCCCTGATTGTGTAATAAACATCTTTTCTTAAATCAGGCTTGTCAATAAAAAACATCTCCTTAAGAGGACTGCTGTTAACCGGCTTCATTGAATAACTCCCTTTTTTACCGGTCTTGTAGACATTGAAGAGCACACCCTCTGCAGGATGCGTCCAGAAAATCCTGACTGAATCAGTCATTATCTGAAAACCGGCATTTTCAGGTGGAGACGGGCTTTCAAGAGGCCTGACTTCGATGATGTCTGAATCACCGCTTATAAGCCCGTTAAGGCTTTTTGCTATGACTTTATACTTATAGCTCAGACCGGTCTTAAAATCTTTATCTATATAGCTCTGTTCTTTAACAAACGCAATGTCTTCAAAATCTCCATCAGTGGATTTCATAACCAGAAACCCTGCTATTGAACTGATACTTTCTTCAGGGTAATGCCAGCTAAGGATTATTTCTGCCTCTCTGTGAACAGCACTGAGACTTGAAGGGGCAGGAGGTTTTTCATATACAGGCAGTCTTGGTGGTTCTTTTTTCCCGCAGGAGACCAAAAGAAAAAACAAAGCCAATACGGAAAAAAGCAAAAACGGAAATTGACCAGCCCTGATGTTGAAGGCAGTCTTGACAGATGAGAAATTTCTATTCGAGACACCGCTAACACATATCTTTGGCAATGAAAACATATGTTTCTCTAAAACATTGATAAACCGACAAGCTGACAACCATGTTTTTAAATGTCTGTCGAGTTTAAAAATTTCGAATTCTGTTAAGACTGCCTCATTAGAGGCATCACTTTATTAATGCCTTTAATTGCTTAATCCGTTTTTTAACTTCCTTTGTGGATGTTCCGCCTTCAGAAGTCTTTGCCTTTACAGAGTCCTCTACACTGAGATATGAATATATGTCGGATTTAAAAGCAGGAGAAAACTTCCTGAATTCCTTAAGTGAAAGTTCCTCAAGGTTTTTACCCTCATTTATGCAGTAACGCACAAGCTTCCCTGTAATCTCATGCGCGTCTCTGAAAGGAATACCCTCTCTTACCAGATATTCGGCTATGTCCGTGGCTGTGGAGTATCCGCCTGAGGCGGCATCAAGCATCTTTCTTCTCTTGAATTTTATCTTCGGAAACATCTCAACAAGGATTCCAAGACATGCCTTTACTGTATCCACTGTGTCGAACACCGGAGGCTTGTCTTCCTGAAGGTCACGGTTGTAAGAAAGCGGAAGCCCTTTCATTATCGTGAGGAGATTAAACAGACTGCCGTAAACCCTTCCTGCCTTGCCCCTGATTAGTTCAGGCACATCAGGATTCTTTTTCTGAGGCATGATGCTTGAGCCTGTGGTAAAGGCATCAGGAAGCTCCACAAAGGAAAACTCCTCTGAAGACCACAATATAAGCTCTTCAGAAAGCCTTGAAAGGTGCATCATGAGCATGCTTGCCGCAGAGACAAACTCAATGAGGAAGTCTCTGTCAGAGACCGCATCAATGCTGTTGCCTGCCACGGTCTTAAAACCGAGCAGCCTTGCAACATATTTTCTGTTAATAGGCAGACTCGTGCCTGAAAGCGCACATGAGCCAAGCGGAAGAACATTAATCCTTTTTTGCAAATCCCGAAACCTCTCCTTGTCCCTTTCGAGCATCTCGACATAGGCAATGAGATGATGCGAAAGCAGCACAGGCTGCGCCCTTTGCAGGTGGGTATAACCGGGCATTATAAACTCGATGTGTCTCTTTGCTACATCAAGTATCTTTTTTTCAAATCTGGTTATCAGGGATATTATCTCTTTTACCTCTGCCCTGAGATAAAGCCTCATGTCAAGGGCAATCTGGTCATTCCTGCTTCTTGCCGTATGGAGCTTGCCGCCAAGAGGACCTATCTTCTGGATAAGTGCAGCCTCGATGTTCATGTGTATATCTTCAAGTTCAACCTTAAATTTGAATTTCCCTTTTTCTATCTCATCAGCTATCTCGGTAAGCCCTTTTATAATCTTTTCTGCTTCCTCCTGAGCGATTATCCCCTGCTTTCCGAGCATCTTTGCATGCGCAATACTGCCCTCTATGTCGTATCTCCAGAGNCTTTTGTCAAAAGATACGGACTCTGTGAACAACTCCACNGNCTTTGCTGTCTTTTCTCTAAACCTTCCTGCCCACGGCTTCTTCANGATGGAAAAAGAATAAGGTTTTAGCGGTTTCATGTCAAGTTTGAGCCATCAACAAAAGGGATATAAAAATCTTTTATAGCATTAATTATTGAAAACAATAAATCGTGTCGGTTACAATAGACGACTTCTCATCCCATTATAAGGAAATTAGAAAAATGAAACACACAGGACTTGTATTAGAACACGCAGAGGAATACCTTGAGAAGATTTACAGGAAATACTGCCATGAAAAGGGCAGTATAATCCCGATACTTCAGGAGTTTGAGAATGAATTCGGCTACATACCTGAAGAGGCTATAAGGTGGATAGCCGAGAGGCTCGAGATACCTGAAAGCCGTTTCTTTGGAGTTGCAACCTTTTATGCACAGTTTCATCTTAAACCAAGAGGCAAGAGAATTATCACTGCATGCTCAGGCACAGCATGTCATGTAAAAGGCTCAGAAAGGCTTATAAACGGCATAAGAAGGGAGCTTAACCTTGAAGAAGGGGAAGACACCACAGAGGACATGGAGTTCACATTCGAAAAAGTCAACTGCGTGGGAGCATGCAGTATTGCACCTGTTGTCATCATAGATAAAAAAGTCTATGGCAAGGCAACAACAGACAAGATCATAAAAGAGATAAAATCACTTAAGACCGGACAATGAAAGACAAAGGCATCAGAATAAACATCTGTATGGGCACCGGCGGAATCGCAGCCGGCGGCGCACAGGTAATGGAGGCGTTCAAAAAAGAGCTGAGAAAAGCAGGTATCAAAGCCTCTGTGGGAAAACGATGCACCATGCACAAGGTCGGCTGCCGAGGACTCTGCGCCAAGGACGTCCTCGTGGATGTCGTCAAAGACGGAAATAAATTCACATACCAGTTCATACAGGCGGATATGGTGCCCAGGATTGTCCAGCAGCACCTTATTGAAAACAACCCTGTAAGCGAATGGCTCGTTGGAGAGGACTATCACAACTTCCACAACAAGCAGGTAAAGGTCGTGCTCTCTGACTGCGGAAACATAGACCCTGAAGACATAGAAGCATATATCAAGGTCAAGGGCTATGAGGCTTTAAAAACCGTTCTTAAGAAACTAACTCCTGAAAAGACAATAGAAATAATCAAGAAGTCAGGTTTAAGAGGCAGAGGAGGCGCAGGATTCCCGACAGGCACGAAATGGGAAATATGCAGGGGAGTCGAGGCAGAGCAGAAATACATCATCTGCAATGCAGACGAGGGAGACCCTGGTGCATTCATGGACAGGTCTGTCATAGAGGGTAATCCACATGCAGTTATAGAAGGCATGACAATAGGCGCATACGCCATCGGTGCTGACATCGGATACGTCTATATCAGGGCAGAGTATCCGCTTGCTGTTGAAAGACTCAAACTTGCCCTCAAGCAGGCAAGAAAGAAAAAACTCCTCGGCAAGAACATCCTCGGTACAAAATTTAGCTTCGATATAAAGATAAAACTCGGCGCAGGAGCCTTTGTCTGCGGCGAAGAGACTGCCCTCATAGCCTCAATAGAAGGCGAAAGAGGAATGCCAAGGGCAAAACCGCCCTTCCCTGTCCACAGCGGTCTGTGGGGAAAACCTACAGTCATAAACAACGTGGAGACCCTTGCCAATGTGCCATACATCATAAGAAACGGTGATAAGTGGTTCTCATCTTACGGCACAGAGAAATCCAAAGGCACAAAGGTCTTTGCGCTTACAGGAAAGGTTAAAAACTCAGGGCTTATAGAAGTGCCGATGGGGATTACCCTTAAGGAAATAATCTACGACATAGGCGGAGGGATAGAAAACGACAAGGCTCTTAAGGCTGTTCAGACAGGCGGACCGTCAGGCGGATGCATTCCTGCCGGAATGGTGGATATAAAAGTAGATTATGAATCCCTCGCACAGGTCGGCTCTATCGTCGGTTCAGGCGGTATGATAGTGCTTGACGAGGACGACTGCATGGTAAACGTGGCAAAATACTTCTTGCAGTTTACTCAGGCGGAATCCTGCGGCAAGTGCGTCCCGTGCAGAATCGGCACAAAGCGCCTCCTTGAAATACTCGACAGGATAACAAAAGGCAATGGAAAAGAAACAGACATAGAGCTTCTTGAAAAACTCGGCAATGATGTAAAATCAGCCTCATTGTGCGGTCTTGGACAGACAGCACCGAACCCGGTGCTTAGCACTATAAAATACTTCAGGCATGAATACGAAGCCCATCTTAAGGGGAAATGCCCTGCCGGAGTTTGCAAAGACCTTCTTACGTATTATATCCTTGAGGAATTCTGCAAAGGGTGCGGTGCATGCATGCGTGCCTGTCCGGCAGGAGCAATAACAGGCGAGAGGAAAAAACCCCATAAGATAGACCCTGAAATCTGCATAAAATGCGGGGCATGCTTTGAAGTCTGTAAATTCAAGGCAGTAGGCAAGGAGTAAGACATGGTAAAACTGACTATAGACGGAAAAACCATTACAGTGCCTAAAGGCACAACGGTTCTGGATGCTGCAAGAAAGCTTGATATTCCGATACCTACACTGTGCCATCATCCAAAGCTTACGCCTTTCGGCGGCTGCAGAATGTGCATCGTGGAGATAAAAGGCATACCCAGACCAGTAACCTCATGCACTACACCTGTAACAGAGGGGATGGAGGTCATAACCTCAAGCCCCAGACTTGAGGATTTAAGAAAGACCATCCTCGAACTCATACTTTCAGACCACCCGAACGACTGCATGGTCTGCGAAAGAGCCGGTGACTGCACACTGCAGGAGCTTGCCTACTTCTACGGAATAAAAGAAAACCGTTTTCAGGGCGAAAGAAGAAGATACGAAAAAAGAGACGGAAATCCCTTTATCGAAAGGGACATGGAAAAATGCATTCTCTGCGGCAGATGCGTAAAGGTCTGCAGCGAGGTTCAAGGCGTTGGTGCGATAGATTTCGCCTACAGGGGGTTCAATGCAAAGATATGCCCGCCTTATGAGCACGACCTTGACTGCGAATTTTGCGGTCAGTGCGTGGCAGTATGCCCGACAGGTGCACTCACTGGAAAAATGTGGGCGCTTAAAGGAAGACAGAAAGAGATAAAAGAAGTAGATACCGTATGCGCATACTGTGGAACAGGCTGTAATATCACTCTTCATGTCAGAAGAAACGAGGTAGTAAGAGTCACTTCAAAGGAAAACACATGGAACGAAGGCTGGCTTTGCGTTAAAGGCAGGTTCGGCTATAAGTTCATCAACAGCCCTGACAGGCTCAAAACCCCGCTAATCAAAAAGAGGGGCAAGTTCAAAGAAGTCTCATGGGAAGAGGCTCTTGATTACACTGCCAAAAAGCTTAACGCCATAAAGAAGAAATACGGGCCTGACTCAATAGGCGGACTGTCCTCTGCAAGATGCACTACAGAGGAAAACTATCTGTTTCAGAAGTTCATAAGGGCGGTCATAGGAACAAACAACGTTGACCATTGTGCCCGTCTTTGACACGCTCCAACTGTAGCCAGTCTGGCTACAATATTCGGCTCAGGGGCAATGACCAATTCTATAAGGGAGATTGAAGGGCTGGAAGTCATCTTCATAATAGGCTCTAATACAAAGGAGACTCATCCGGTCATTGCCAACAAGATGCTCAAAGCCGTCAGAAAAGGAGCAAAGCTCATAGTGGCTGACCCGAGAAGAGTTCCGCTTGCGAAATTTGCAGACATATTCCTGAGACTAAGGCACGGCACAGACGTTGCGCTTCTTAACGGCATAGCCCATGTAATACTCAAAAAAGGACTCCATGACAAAGAGTTTATAAAAGAAAGAACCAAAGGCTTTGAGGAGTGGAAAGAATCCATAAAAATATTCACCCCTGAATATACGTCTAAAATCACAGGCATTCCGAAAGAAGACATAATAAAGACCGCATTGATTTACGGCGGCTCAAGAAAAGCCGGCATATTCTACACGATGGGCATAACCCAGCACACACACGGAACTGCCAATGTAAACGCAATCGCAAACCTCGCCCTTCTTACCGGGAACATCGGAAGGGAATACACAGGCATAAACCCTCTGAGGGGACAGAACAATGTTCAGGGCGCATGCGATGCAGGCTGCCTGCCGAATGTCTATCCCGGCTACCAGAGAGTTGACATGCCCATGGTAAAAAAGAAGTTCGAGGAGGCATGGGGCACAACGCTGTCGGATAAATTAGGTTTGAAATCAACAGAGATGATACCGCTTGCCGCTGACGGAGTCATTAAAGCAATGTATATAATGGGTGAAAACCCGGTGCTGTCAGACCCATATATGGAACATACAGTCAAGGCGCTGAAAAACCTTGAATTCCTCGTAGTCCAGGACATCTTCATGACGGAAACAGCAGAACTGGCAGATGTGGTTCTGCCTGCTGCATGCTTTGCAGAAAAAACCGGGACATTCATAAACACGGAAAGAAAAGTCCAGCTCCTCAGAAAGGCGGTTGAGCCTCCGGGAGATGCAAAAGAAGACCTGTGGATAATATCAGAGCTCTCTAACAGAATGGGCTATCCAATGAAATATATCTCTGCAGAGGAAGTCTTTGAGGAACTCGGAAGCCTCTGGCCTGCACTGTCCGGCATATCCTATGGAAGGATACAAGACAGGGGGATTCAGTGGCCATGTCCTACAAAAGATCATCCAGGAACAGAATATCTCTATAAAGCAGGGTTCCCACGCGGAAAGGTATCGTTTACACCTACATATTACACACCGCCTGCAGAAGTGACCAATAAAGAGTATCCGTTTGTCCTCACAACCGGAAGAAACCTCTTCCAGTACCACACGGGTTCGATGACCCGAAGAGTAGCACCTATAGAGAAACACGCAGGAGACCCGTATGTGGAAATGAATGAAAAAGATGCCCTCAGACTTAATATAAAAAATGGAGATATAATAAAAGTGGCGTCCCGACGTGGAGAAATCAGCATAAAGGCAAAGATAAGCAGGAGGGTTTCGGAAGGCACAGTATTTATACCCATGCATTACAGAGAAGCTGCTGCAAACGTAATAACCAATGATGCTTCTGACCCTTATGCAAAGACCCCGGAATTTAAAGTGTGTGCAGTTAAAATTCAGAAATAATAGAGGGGGGAATAATGACTATCACAAGCGATTTAAAACGGCAGACCTTATTTGAGGACATCGGAAAAGAAGACATTAAATACCTTGCCGGGATTGTAAAGCAAGTCTCTTTGAAAAAAGGCGACGTCCTCTTTAAGGAGAACGATGAGACCAAAGGCATATATCTAATACGCTCTGGAAAGATCGAAATCTCCAAAGTCACGCCTGACGGATGGAAACAGACCCTTGCGGTTCTATCCTCTGGACACTTCTTTGGAGAACTCTCGATAATGGAAAACCGCCGTCATGAAGCAGATGCAGCAGCAATAGAAAACACAGAACTGTTTCTTTTATCCAAAGAGGACTTCGAACGTCTGGAAAAAGAAAATGCACTGCTGGCTCTGAGAATCATAAAAAAGATTGCAATAGTCATGAGCAAGAATCTCAGGCGCATGAACGAAAAGTTCCTGAATGCGCTGATTAACTATTGATATAAATTCATCTTCCTGACCTGCTTTCAGGAAGATGAAAATATGTCAGGGCAAAAAAACTATAGTTAAAGGAGGATTATTATGCCACTGGATCCCACTAAACATGCAGACTGGGAAATAGCAGAAGCAGCAGAAAAGAACATGAAAACCGTGTATCAGCTTGGGGAAGAACTCGGCCTGGAAAAACACGAACTGCTTCCCCACGGTCATTATGTTGCAAAGGTAGACTTCAAGAGCGTGCTGAGCCGTCTTGCCGACAGACCCGACGGCAAATACATTGACGTAACGGCAATCACTCCGACTCCGCTTGGCGAAGGCAAGTCCACTACAACAATGGGTCTTACACAGGGACTTGGCAAGAGAGGAAAAAACGTCGTTGCTGCCATAAGACAGCCTTCCGGCGGTCCTACAATGAACATCAAGGGCTCGGCAGCAGGCGGTGGCTTAAGTCAGTGCATTCCGCTTACACCCTTCTCCCTGGGACTTACAGGTGACATAAACGCCATAATGAATGCACATAACCTTGCAATGGTTGCGCTTACCTCACGCATGCAGCACGAATTCAACTACAACGACGAACAGCTGGCAAAGAGAAACCTCAAGAGGCTCAACATAGACCCGAGAAACGTCGAGATGAAATGGATTATAGACTTCTGCGCACAGGCACTGAGAAACATAATCATCGGTATCGGCGGAAAGATGGACGGCTTTATGATGAACTCAGGCTTTGCCATCGCCGTCTCATCAGAGGTCATGGCTATACTTTCGGTTGCCACAGACCTTAAGGACATGCGCGAGCGTATGGGCAGGATAGTCGTTGCATACGACAAGAGCGGAAACCCCATCACCACCGAAGACCTCGAAGTAGCAGGTGCAATGACCGCATGGATGGTTGAGGCACTGAACCCCAACCTCATGCAGACCATAGAAGGACAGCCTGTGTTCGTGCACGCAGGACCGTTCGCAAACATCGCAATCGGACAGTCCTCGATAATCGCAGACAAAGTCGGCTTAAAACTCGCTGATTACCACATCACAGAGTCCGGCTTTGGCGCAGACATCGGATTCGAAAAGTTCTGGAACCTCAAGTGCAGGTTCTCAGGCCTGAAGCCTCATGCAGCAGTGCTCGTAGCCACTATAAGGGCGCTGAAATGCCACGGTGGTGCGCCAATACCAGTTCCGGGAAGACCAATGCCTGAGGAATACAAGACTGAAAACGTGGGCTGGGTCGAAAAAGGCTGCGAAAACCTCGTCCATCACATAAACACCGTAAAGAAGGCAGGCATTAATCCTGTCGTCTGCATAAACGCATTCTACACAGACACGGAAAACGAGATAAAGGCAGTAAGAAGGATTGCCGAGGCAGCCGGTGCACGTGTGGCAGTCTCAAAACACTGGCAGTATGGCGGAGAAGGCGCACTCGAGCTTGCAGACGCAGTAGTAGATGCATGTAACGAGCCCAATGAGTTCAGGTTCCTCTATGAGCTTGACACTCCGCTGAGAACCCGTATCGAGATGATTGCAGAGCAGGTCTATGGTGCAGACGGAGTGGAGTACTCGCCTGATGCACTTGCAAAGGTCAAACGCATGGAGCAAGACCCTGAAATGGCAAAACTCGGCACATGCATGGTCAAGACACACCTGAGCCTGTCAGACAACCCGAACCTCAAAGGAGTGCCTAAAGGCTGGAAACTCTTTGTAAGAGACATCCTCACCTACAAGGGCGCAGGCTTTGTGGTCCCAGTGGCAGGTGACATCAAACTCATGCCTGGCACAAGCTCAGACCCGGCATACAGGCGCGTGGATGTTGATACAGAGACAGGAAAAGTCAAAGGGCTTTTCTAAGCTATAAACGACTAAAATCCAAAAAGGGCGGCTTTGCCGCCCTTTTTATTTTCCGTCAATACTGACATAATAAAAGTGAAATGTTAAGAAAAGCTCTTTTGCTTATCGCTTTGCTCCTGCCCCTGCCCCTTTATGCAGAAAACATATCTGCAATCCAAAGCAATGAAGTCATCGTCCTGTTTGAAGAACCCTTGCACAATACTGCAAACGCAGTCCTGAAAATCTATCCAATTGTTAAAACAGAACTGGAAAATACACTGGGCTGGAAACTGAACTTCCGCCCTGAAATACATCTAATCAGAGACCGGCAGGATTTCAGAAAAATCATCGGCAGTAATCTTACAGTTGCCTTTGCCGTGCCTCAAAAATACCTTATAGTAATAGACAACTCAAGAATGCACACAAAACCATTCACTCTTGAAACTACCCTGAAACACGAACTGTGCCACCTCCTGCTCAATCACTATATCAAGGAAGAAAATCTGCCGAGATGGCTTAATGAAGGAGTATGCCAGTGGACAAGCGGAGGCATTGCAGAGATAATAACAGACAGAAAAAACCTCACAAAAGCCTATCTTTCCAAAAGGATGATCAGCATCAACAGCCTGCAGAAGTTCCCGCATGATGAAAAGTCTATGTTACTGGCGTACGAAGAAAGCAAAAGCCTCATTGAATACATCGTGGATGAGTTCGGCAGGCAAAAACTCCTCGACATACTGGATTATCTAAGAGAAGGGCTCTCACCTGATGAAGCAGTTAGAAAAAGCCTTTCAATCTCTATCTATGAGCTTGAGGCGAAATGGCATACCTATCTTAAAAGAAGAATCACATGGCTTACTTACCTGAGTAATAATATCCACACCATATTGTTCTTATTCGCCGCCCTGATAACAGTAGCCGGTTTTATAAGAGTCCTGAGGAGAAAAAGGGCTTACAGGGATGAAGAGGACGGGCTATGAAAAAAGAAGCCATCCTATACGAAAAACTCAAAAACAAAAAGGTCAAGTGCAATGTCTGCCAGCGGAGGTGCGTAATCCCTGAGGGTAAAACCGGCTGGTGCATGACAAGGGTGAATGAAGGAGGGACGCTGTATTCATTGATATACGGCGAGGTGTCATCCATCTCTGTAAACCCTATAGAGAAAAAACCGGTATTCCATTTTTATCCCGGAAGCAGGTGGCTTTCCCTTGGAAGCCTTGGCTGCAATTTCAGATGCCCGGGATGCCAGAACTGGCAAATTGCCCACTGGAAGGGTGGAGGAACAGAAGAAGTAGAATACATTTCCCCGGAGAAAGAGATAAATCTTGCCGTTGAGCACGGATGCTTTGGCATATCATGGACATTCAATGAACCGACGATATGGCTTGAGTACACGATTGATTCTGCAAAGCTTGCCAAAGCCCAGGGTCTCTACACCAATTATGTAACCAACGGGTTCATTACAGTGGAGGCGTTCGATATGCTGTCACCGTTTCTTGATGTCTGGAGGGTCGATATAAAAGGGTTCTCTGATGAAACGTACCACAGGGTCGGCTATATAAAAGGTTTCAGGGGAATCCTTGAGATAACCGAAAGGGCAAAAAAATACGGGATGCACGTGGAGGTCGTCACGAATGTCACTCCAGGGTTTAACGACAGTGATGAAGAACTCCGCGGGATTGCATCATGGATAAAAAACAACCTTGGTCCGGAGACCCCATGGCATGTGACGAGGTTTTATCCGTATCTGAAACTGAGCCATCTCACGCCAACACCAATCTCCACCCTTGAAAATGCCTGGTCAATAGGCAAAGAGGAAGGCCTCTGGTACGTTTATCTCGGCAATGTCCCGGGTCACAAGTGGGAAAACACGTACTGCCATAACTGCGGCGAGCTATTAATAGAAAGAGATGTTTTTGAGATAATTAAAAATACGATTAAAGACGGCAGATGTCAGCAGTGTAATACTCTGATACCTGGGAGGTTTTGACCAAGGCAATGACTGAATGTAAGTTATGTAATACTTCCTCCCTGTATATATCAAAAACCATCGGGGTATGCCTTGAATGCATAAGACAGAGGCCAAAAGAAGCCCTGTCTATTGCAATGGAGGCTCATAAACAGAGCAGAGCCGCATTCGGACTTCCTGAAAAGCCGCCCAAAGACCCAAAAGGCATTCCATGCAACATCTGTGTTAACGAATGCAGGATACCTGAAGGCGAAACAGGATACTGCGGATTAAGAAAAAATATAAATGGAAAACTTACCGGTGTGTCATCCGAAGAAGGCAAACTCTCCTGGTATCACGACCCTCTTCCTACAAACTGTGTTGCAGACTGGGTGTGCCCCGCAGGGACAGGTGCAGGCTACCCGCAGTACGCATACACCGAGGGACCTGAAATCGGATACAAAAACCTTGCAGTGTTTTTCCAAGCCTGCTCTTTTAACTGCCTTTATTGCCAGAACTGGCACTTCAAAGACGAGACCCTGAAACCCCAGACAACCTCTGTCCACAGCCTTGTCTCAGACGTTGACGAAAGGACATCCTGCATCTGCTACTTTGGAGGCGACCCCACTCCTCAACTGCCCTTTGCCCTTAAGGCTTCGAGGCTTGCCATTGATGCAAATAAACAGAGAATACTCAGGATATGCTGGGAGACAAACGGCTCTATGCACAAAGGACTCCTTGATAAGATGGCAGAACTCTCCCTTCAGTCCGGAGGATGTATAAAATTCGACCTGAAGGCATGGGACGAAAACCTCCACATAGCGCTGACAGGCATCACCAACAAAAGAACATTAGAGAATTTCAAACGTGCAGGTGAAAAGATTAATCTAAGACCAACCCCTCCCCTGCTCATTGCAAGCACCCTCATTGTCCCCGGCTACATAGATGAAATTGAAATAAGAAATATCGCAAAGTTCATTGCCTCAATAAACCCTGACATCCCCTACAGCCTGCTTGCTTTTTATCCATACTTCTATATGACAGATACACCGCTGACATCAAAAACCCTTGCCCAAAAATGCCTCAAAGCCGCACAGGAAGAAGGACTTAAAAATGTAAGAATAGGGAATATCCATCTTTTGGCGTAGAGAGGGGTAGAAGTACAGACATCTTTTCTGTGGACAATGTCCGCAAATTGGTGATACCGTAATGCGTGATGAGTTGAATACGATGTGAGTTTGCTCTTTGAAATCTTAAATCCAAAACCTTTAATTCCCATAGGAAAAATCTCAGGCGAAAGAGGGAGGGCGAAGGGTTAAAAATTTTTGCGTGTCTGAGACCCGGAGGGTCGAGTTTGCAAAAATTTACCGAAGCCTGACCGAATGAGCCGCCCGGAGATTTTTCCAGGGCGCCCTTTTTGCGCTACTTTTTGGGCGAGCAAAAAGTAGCAGAGAATGGGCAGGACGCAAACAACGCGAACAAGACTAACTGCCCCTAACTACTTGAAATTAAAAGCAAAAGCCATGATTAACACTCCAGGACGCGAACATAAAAAAAGGATTCAAGCCTTTTTTTGCAACAGGCGGGAAATATGGTAAAATGTTTATAATCTAGTTAACTAACAGATATTTGCTATAAATGGACAACACACTTTCTGTAATTCCTCTTGGCGGGGTTGAGGAGATAGGTCTTAACTCCACGGTCTTTCAATACTCCGGGGACATCATAATCATTGATGCAGGACTGATGTTCCCTGAGGAAGACATGCTGGGTGTTGACTTCGTTATCCCTGATTTCTCCTATGTAATAGAAAACAGAGACAAAATAAAAGGGATAATACTTACCCATGGACATGAAGACCACACCGGAGCCCTTCCCTTCCTGCTGAAAGAAATCAACGCACCTGTATACGGCACTCCGCTTACACTCGGACTCGTGCAGGAAAAACTGAAAGAACACCATCTCGAACGCATAAAACTCATCTCCGTAAGACCGAGAGATATTATCAAACTCGGGAATTTCAACGTAGAATTCATAAGAGTAACCCACAGCATTGTTGACGGAGTCGCACTCGGAATCCAAACACCCATTGGAAGGGTCATCCACACCGGAGATTTCAAGATAGACCCCACGCCTGTGGACGGCGAACTCATGGACTTCCACAAGTTCTCGGAATACGGTGAAAAAGGCACCCTGCTTATGCTTTCGGACAGCACAAACGCAGAAAAAGGCGGATTCACCTTCTCTGAAAAAGAAGTAAGAAGGGCGTTTGAGGATATCTTCTCCACGGCAACAGGAAGGATAATAATCTCCACCTTTGCCTCTAACATCCACAGGATTCAGCAGGCTATAGATGTTGCAGTGATGCATCAAAGAAAGGTCATACTCTGCGGAAAAAGCATCGTGTCCAATGCCCAGATTGCACTGAACCTCGGATATCTGAAGATTCCTCCACGGACATGGCTCAGGCTCGAAGACCTCGGAAAACTCAAAGACAATGAAGTCGTAATCATAACCACCGGAAGTCAGGGCGAGCCGATGAGCGTGCTGTCAAGAATCGCAACAGACGAGCACAAGCACATAAAGATAAAAGAAGGCGACACAGTGATACTTTCCGCAAAGATGATACCAGGGAATGAACGCTCTATCGGAAGAATCATCAACCATCTTTTCAGACGGGGTGCAAACGTCATATACGAAAAGGTCTCAGAGATTCATGTCTCCGGTCATGCATCAAAAGAAGAACTCAAACTCATGATTAACCTCGTAAGACCTAAATACTTCGTGCCTATACACGGGGAATACAGACATCTTGTCTACCATTCAAAACTGGCATTTAAGCAGGGCATACCAAAAGAAAACATCTTCATACTCGAAAACGGCGATGTGCTTGAGATATCCGACAGCACGGCAAGGAAAAAGGGAAAAGTGGATTCAGGACGGGTCTTTATAGACGGAAAAGGCATCGGGGACGTCGAGGAACTGGTCTTAAGAGACAGATTAAGGCTTGCACACGACGGAATACTGCTCGTGCTCATAGCTATAGAGAAATTCACCGGGAAAATAGTCTCAGGGCCTGACATCATCTCAAGAGGATTTATACTTGAGGATGCATATCAGGAGGTAATAAACGACTTACGAGAGCTTGTATCCGAGACAATAAAGCAGCTGGACAGGGAAATTACATCGGACTCCTCGCTTCTTCAGGCAAAACTCAAAGCCACCTTGAAAAAACACCTGAGAAACACCATAGGCAGAAGGCCTATGATTATGCCTATAATCTTCGAAGCATAAAATGGACAGCCTTGCCAAGGAATACTTAATCTCCTTTTACAGCAAAAACCTCATGATACACGGAGACCGCCCGGAGGCACTCAGATGGACACCCGAAGGTCAGCGCATACGCTACAGCCTCCTGCTTGAGATAGCAGATGATTTAAACAACGCAAAGATACTCGATTACGGTTGCGGTAAAGGAGACTTCTACGGATTCCTGAGAGAAAAAGGCATCAGCATAAACTATACAGGCTTTGACATAAACCCACGGCTTATTGAGCTTGCAAAGAAAAAATATCCTGAATGCACCTTCAGGGTATTTGATATAGAAGAAGAACCGCTTGAAGAGGACTTCGATTATATCTTTCTCTGCGGTGTCTTCAACAACAGGGTGGAAGGTGTCACAGACACTTTAAAAAACGTAATCTCACGCTTGTTCAAGCATACAACAAGAGGGCTGGCTTTTACCGCGCTTTCCTCTTATACGCCTGAAAAAGACATAGAACTTAATTATATTTCCCCTGAAGAAATACTAAGCTTTGTCATGGAAAAACTTACTCCATTCGTGGCCTTAAGGCACGAGCGCATACCTTACGACTTTACGATGTTTCTCTATAAAACCCCAACCGCCTCTCACAAGCAGCCATAAAATAAGTTATAATCAAACTTCCTATGAAACAGAAACTAAGGATAGGAAAAATTCCGTATGCAAATCTCTTTCCGGTATTTTATGTCCTTGAGGACGAATGCGACTGCAAAGACTATGAATTTATAGAGGGCTTCCCTTCTGCTCTGAACAGGATGCTGAGGGAAAACCAGGTGGACATAAGCCCTTCATCCTCTATCGAGTATCTCAGGAATGAAAACACCTATACTTTTATCCAAGGGCATTCGATAAGTTCAAAAGGCTCTGTGGAAAGTATACTGCTTTTCAGCAGAACACCATTGGAAGAGCTTGATAACAAAGAGGTATTCGTTACTCATCAGTCCGAGACTTCAATCGCCCTGCTTGAGATTATCCTTAAAAAATTCTACTCCATCAACTGTGACATCAGGACAAGCACTATGCCTGCTGAGAAAGCTTTAGTCTCTTACACTGCCTACCTTTCGATAGGTGATGAAGCCTTAATCACAGCGAACAAAGCGCATGAAGCCAGTTTTGAGAAAGACTACCGCATTCTTGAAATCAACAACCAGAGTTTCTATACATACGACCTTGGTCATCTCTGGCACAAAAACACAAATGTTCCATTCGTCTATGCCCTGTGGATTGCCAGAAAAAACCTTCCTGAAGAAAAAAAAGAACTCTTTGAGAGATTTAAAAAAGACCTGAATTATTCACTGCATTCTGCGATGAAAAAACTTCCGGACATTGCAAAGGTCTCCCCGCTTAAAAATGTTATACCGCCTGACAGGCTTGTCTCATACTGGAAGGGGATATCATACGATTACAGCGATGAGCATAAAAAAGGACTTCGGCTCTTTCAAAACTATCTGAAGGAGCTTGGACTTCTTTAGTAGTCCTTATGGTATTCCTGTATTGACTTTATACTCAGTTTCTTTGCCTTGAGCATCTCGACTGCATTAACCACAGCCTTTGCACCTGCAATAGTCGTGGTATAAGGCACACCGTATTGAAGGGCGCTCTGCCTTATTGAGAACGAGTCTCTCTGAGCTTGTGCCCCGCTTACTGTGTTGACCACAAAATTCACTTCCCTGTTTTTTATAAGGTCAACGATATGTGGCCTGCCTTCCTTGACCTTGTTTATGACATCCACCTGAAGACCGTGCTCTCTCAGGTATTGCGCAGTGCCTCTTGTTGCGACTATGGAAAAGCCAAGGTCAAGAAGTCTTCGCACTATATCAACTGAATCCGGCTTGTCATCGTCTTTGAGGCTGAAGACCATCTTTCCTGATGTGGGAATTCTGTTCTTGCACGAAGCCTGAGCCTTTGCATATGCAAGTCCGAAATTGCTGTCAATGCCCATTACTTCGCCTGTTGACTTCATCTCAGGACCTAAAATCGTATCCACGCCGTGGAATCTGTCAAAGGGGAAAACCGCTTCTTTGACAGCAATATGTTCTATTTCTCTTTCAGATGTAAGGCCGAGTTCTTTCAGGGTCTTGCCCATCATTACTTTAGCTGCTACTTTTGCAAGAGGCACGCCTGTTGCCTTGCTTACAAAAGGCACTGTTCTTGACGCCCTCGGATTTACTTCCAGGATATAAACATCACTGTCTTTTACCGCAAACTGCACATTCATAAGCCCTACTACATGAAGCTCCTGAGCAAGGGCATACGTTTGTCTTTTTATCTCATTGACAATCTCGACATCCAGAGAATAAGGCGGAAGGGAGCATGCAGAGTCTCCTGAATGTATCCCTGCCTCTTCTATATGCTGCATCACCCCGCCGATTATGACATCCGTGCCGTCTGAGACTGCATCCACATCAACCTCCACTGCATCCTCAAGATACTTGTCAATAAGCACAGGATGCTCAGGGGATGCCATCACTGCACGTCTCATGTAATCGACAAGTGAGTCCTCGTCATAGACTATTTCCATGGCTCTTCCGCCGAGCACATAAGAGGGTCTTACCATAACAGGATAGCCGATTCGTTTTGCTGCCTCCTTTGCCTCATCTACGCTCATTGCAGTGTCGCTTTCAGGCTGTCTCAGATTCAGTTTATGCAGAAGCTCTTTAAACCGTTTTCTGTCCTCTGCCCTGTCTATGGAATCAGGGGATGTGCCTAAAATCTTCACGCCTTCACGCTCAAGAGGCACGGCAAGCTTAAGAGGGGTCTGCCCTCCAAACTGCACTATCACACCTTCAGGCTTTTCAATGTCTATTATGTTCAGGACATCCTCTATTGTAAGAGGCTCGAAATAAAGCCGGTCTGCGGTGTCGTAATCAGTGCTTACGGTTTCAGGATTGCAGTTGACCATTATCGTTTCGTAGCCAAGCTCCTTCAGTGCAAAGACCGCATGCACACAGCAGTAATCGAACTCTATACCCTGCCCTATCCTGTTCGGACCTGAGCCGAGGATTACGACTTTTTGCCTATCCGAAGGACTGGCTTCACATCCTGTCTCCAGCTTGTTTGACTTGTAGAACGGTCTTTCGTATGCAGAATACATATAAGGTGTGAACGCTTCGAACTCTGCGGCACAGGTGTCAACCATCTTGTAAACCGGACGGATATCGTATTGTCTTCTGAGGTTTCTTATGTCCGCCTCGTTTACTCCAAGCAGTTCTGCAAGCCTTCTGTCGGAAAACCCGTATTCTTTCGCCTCAATAAGAACTTCCTTGGGAAGCGTGCTTCCACTGCTGGAATAATTCTTTATCTTTTCTTCAAACTCTATAATCTGCTCGAGGTTGTTCAAAAACCACGGGTCTATCCATGTAAGCTCGTATATTTCCTTCACGGACATACCGTTTCTCAATGCCTGTGCAACATACCAGAGGCGCTCAGGGTTCGGTGTCTTTAGCTTTGCCTTTATTTCATCGGCTGTTGCACTGATATTTCCAAATCCGTAGCTGTCTATCTCAAGACTTCTTATTGCCTTCTGAAGGGACTCCTTGAATGTCCGTCCTATGGACATTACCTCACCGACGGACTTCATCTGTGTTGTAAGAACCGGCTCTGTCTCAGGGAATTTCTCAAACGTAAACCTCGGCACTTTTGTAACCACATAGTCTATGACCGGCTCGAACGAGGCAGGGGTCTCTTTTGTTATGTCATTCGGTATCTCATCGAGTGTAAGCCCCACGGCAAGCTTGGCAGCGATCTTGGCTATCGGAAATCCTGTTGCCTTACTTGCAAGGGCAGAGCTTCTTGAGACTCTTGGGTTCATCTCGATAACGACCATTCTTCCGTCTTCAGGGTTCAGGGCAAACTGTATGTTGCTTCCGCCGGTGTCAACCCCTATCTCTCTTATAATCGCAATAGCTGCATCACGCATCTTCTGATATTCCTTGTCAGAAAGCGTCTGTGCAGGTGCAACAGTTATCGAGTCTCCTGTATGAACACCCATAGGGTCAAAGTTTTCAATCGGGCATATGATGACCACATTGTCTTTTCCGTCCCGCATTACCTCAAGCTCGTATTCTTTCCATCCTAAAACCGACTCCTCGATAAGCACCTGATGAACCATGCTGAGCTTAAGACCTGTCTGAAGAAGCTCTTTGTATTCCTCCAGATTGTATGCAATTCCCCCGCCTGTGCCACCCAGGGTATAAGCCGGTCTGAATATCGCAGGAAACCCGATATACTCTACTGCCTCAAGCCCCTCCTCTACGCTGCTCACTGCCCTGCTTTTCGGGACTTCAAGCCCTATGCGTGCCATCGCCTCCCTGAACAGCTCTCTGTCTTCTGCTTTTCTTATTGCATGGAGTTTTGCACCTATAAGCTCAACACCGTATTTTTCAAGCACTCCGTTTTCAGAAAGCTCAACTGCAAGGTTAAGTGCAGTCTGCCCTCCCATCGTAGGGAGCAGGGCATCAGGCCTTTCCTTTTCGATAATCATCTCGAGTATGTCAGGTGTAAGCGGCTCTATGTACGTTGCATCCGCCATCTCAGGGTCTGTCATTATGGTCGCAGGGTTGGAGTTTACAAGCACTACCTTATAGCCCTCTTCCCTTAACGCCTTGCATGCCTGCGTGCCTGAGTAATCAAACTCGCACGCCTGTCCTATAACAATAGGACCTGAACCTATCAGAAGTATCTTTTTAATGTCAGTCCTTTTAGGCATTAATAAAACTCCTTAGTCTTTCCGAAACTTCTTTGGCTTCAAACGGCTCGCTCGATGAAAAAATCATCATGCTTTCGCCGGTCTTAAATTCAAGCTCAACTGTATAGAATTCCTTTGTTTCGCCGAATCCGGGTATTACAGTGCCGTGCTGCAGTGCTATTTTTTCAACCACCCTGATGCCGTCAGGGTTCTCAGGAGTTATAACAATATGCTCCTGTCTAACATCTTTAAGGGCATCTAAAGGATACTCCTTCTTTTTGCCGATGAATTTTTTTATCGAGACCTTGATTTTACCTTGGGCTTTATCAATAACCGCTTCAAGGGATTCTTCATAGAACACGAACAGTCTGAAGAGGACAAAAAAAACCGCAAACAGAGCAACCGCAAGCAATGCATGAAGAGCTGTTATCTCAACTCCCCTGAAAAGCATTACCAGAAAAACCAAAAGTGTCAAAGCCCCTGAGGCAAGGCTTGACGTAAGCTCCCTGTTATATATTCCACTGTGAAGCATACTTCCTTTTTCAGCCTTAAAAGAGTAAGTTTTTAATATGAGTATGTTGTTTTTTATATCTATTTGATAAGTGTTTGATTTAGTGTTTTTGTTCACTCTAGCATCTCTCTGAATCTCTTAAACAGATAAGAGGCGTCGTTTGGTCCGGGTCCTGCCTCTGGATGATACTGCACAGAGAACACAGGAAACTCGACATGGCACATTCCCTCCTCTGTGCCGTCATAGAGGTTTCTGTGCGTAAGTCTTACCTGTCCGCCGAGGCTCTTTACATCCACGCAATAATTGTGGTTCTGGGAGGTTATCTCCACCCTTTCGGTCTCAAGGTCCATTACAGGGTGGTTTCCGCCGTGATGCCCGAACTTCAGTTTGTATGTTCTCCCGCCCATTGCAAGCCCCAATATCTGATGACCAAGACATATCCCGAATATCGGCTTCTTTCCCAGGAGCTTTTTTGCATTCTCAATGGCATAAGTAACTGCCTCCGGGTCTCCGGGACCGTTGCTTAAGAGTATCCCGTCAGGGTTCATATCAAGGACTTCCTCAGCAGGCGTAGTGGCAGGCACTACTGTGACTTCAAAACCAGCATTTACAAGGCTTCTTAAGATATTGTATTTGACCCCGAAATCATACACGACAACCTTCTTCAAAAAGGTCGCAGACTCCTTTGAAAGGGGCTGTGTCCCCCATAAGCCCTGCTTCCATGTATAAGGCTCTCTGGAGGTCACATCTTTAACAAGGTCTATGCCGCCGATGCCCGGATGCCCTTTTATTTTTTCAAAAAGGCTCTGCGGGTCACCTTCAGTGGATATAATGCCCATCTGTGCGCCGTGATTTCTGAGATGCCTTGTAAGTGCCCTTGTGTCTATGCCTTCTATGCCGACTATGCGGTGCTCTTTTAAATACTCGGCAAGGCTTTCCTTTGAACGCCAGTTGCTCGGAAAATCAAGATATTCCCTGACAACAAAGCCCTCGACCTTCGGACCTCCTGCTGACTCTATATCCTCGGCATTTACGCCGTAGTTCCCTATCTGGGAGTAAGTCATCGTGACTATCTGCCCTCTGTAAGAAGGGTCTGTGAGGATCTCCTGATAACCTGTCATCGAGGTGTTGAAGACGACCTCGCCCACAGCCTCGCCTTCATAACCGAAGCTCCTGCCTTCAAAAACAACCCCGTCCTGAAGAACAAGCAATGCTCTTACTGCCATTCGTGCACCCTTCCCATACAGATGGTTATTACAGGCATACCCTTTAGTTCCCAGCCCTCAAAAGGAGTGTTCTTTCCTTTAGAAATAAATAAATCCGAGTTCACCTTAAACTTCTTCTCCAGGTCTATTATCACTATATCTGCATCTGAGCCGGGCTTTAAGGTGCCCTTGTTGATTTTAAGAATCCCTGCTGGATTCAAAGCCATCTTCTTGACAAGCTCACTGAGTGTGATAACGCCTTCTTCTACAAGCTTAAGTGACAAAGACAGAGCTGTCTCAAGCCCTGAGATACCTGAAGGCGCAAGGTCAAATTCTCTTAGTTTCTCATTCTTGTGGTGAGGGGCATGGTCTGTTGCGATAACATCTATAGTGCCGTCTTTAATGCCCTCTTTTATGGCTTCTATGTCTTTGACTGTTCTTAAAGGCGGATTGACCTTTGCGTTAGTGTCATAGTCTTTGATTGCCTCCTCGGTCAAAGAGAAATAATGCGGGCAGGTCTCTGCCGTAACTTTTATCCCTCTGGCTTTCGCCTCTCTGATTATATTTACAGAGCCTTCTGTAGAGATATGTGCGATATGCAGTCTCCCGCCTGTCAGACCCGCAAGTGCAATATCCCTGTATACAATAATCTCTTCGGCTTCTTTCGGGATACCTTTAAGACCCATAGTCTGCGACAGAAGCCCTTCGTTCATCACCCCGCCTTCTGCAAGGCTTAAATCCTCGCAATGGGATATTATCGGCACATCGAATGCCTTTGAATACTCCAGTGCCCTTCTCATTATCAGAGGGTTCTCCACTGGTCTTCCGTCATCAGAGAATGCAACGCATCCAGCATCCTTCATCATGCCTATTTCCGACAATTCCTCACCCTTCTGCCCTTTTGTAATCGCACCGATAGGATACACAGTGCACATGCCCTCTTTCTGCGCCTTCTGGAAGATGTATTCTGTTATACCTGCATTGTCATTAACAGGTGTTGTGTTGGGCATTGCGCATACGGCAGTAAACCCTCCTTTTATTGCGGCATGTGTTCCGGTCTTAATCGTCTCTTTGTGTTCAAACCCCGGCTCTCTCAAATGAGTATGCATATCAACAAGACCGGGCAGGACATACATGCCTTTTGCATCTATGACTTTGACTGAAGCACTTTTCCCTTTTTTTAAAGAGGGAGCAATCTCCTTAATTTTTTTCCCTTCTATCAGGATTTCGTATATCCCATCGAGTTCCTGAGAAGGGTCTATGACATGTCCGTTTTTAATAAGTATCTTCATGCCTTCACACCTGCCAGAAGATAAAGCACAGCCATTCGCACTGCAAGACCATTGGTAACCTGCTCAAGGATAACCGACCTTTCACCGTCTGCAACATCAGAGGAAATCTCAATCCCTCTGTTCATCGGACCCGGATGCATCACAATGGCATCTTTTTTTGCAAGTGCAAACCTTTCTGATGTCAACCCCCATCTGCCGAAATACTCTTCAGTTGATGGGAAAAACCCCTTGCCCTGCCTCTCCATCTGAATCCTTAACATCATCACCACATCAGCGCCTCTTAAGCCTTCATCCATGTCGTAATAAACGTCCACACCGAGCTTGGCTATTCCGTCGGGTATCAGCGTAGGAGGACCAACAAGCCTGACCTTTGCACCTAATTTAGTAAGACAATATATGTTTGATTTTGCAACTCTGCTGTGAGCGATATCTCCTACGATGACCACTTCGAGCCCTTCAATCCTGCCTTTTTTCTCACGCATGGTGAATGCATCAAGCAGGGCTTGTGTGGGATGTTCATTTGTCCCGTCTCCTGCGTTTATCACAGATGCCCTGAGGTTTTTCGCAAGAAGATGAGGCACACCTGAAGAGGAATGCCTCACTATCATAAAGTCCGCACCCAAAGCCTGCACTGTAAGTGCTGTATCAATAAGTGTCTCGCCTTTGACAACACTGCTTGTAGGAACAGAAAAGTTTATAACGTCTGTGCTCAGCCTTTTTGCCGCAAGCTCAAACGATGTCCTTGTCCTTGTCGAAGGCTCAAAAAAGAGGTTTACTACAGTCCTTCCCCTGAGGGTAGGTACTTTCTTTATGTCTCTTTTAAGGACATCTTTAAACCCTGATGCTGTATCGAGTATGTGCTTTATCTCATCGGCAGACAGCTCTTTTATGCCGAGCAGGTCTTTATTATTTAGCACCGGCATCTTCCCTTCTCATGAGCACAACACTGTCCTCATGCCCGTCCTCCTCAAGAAGAACCTCCACTCTTTCATCAAGCGAGGTGGGAATATTCTTACCAACGTAGTCTGCCCTGATAGGCAGTTCCCTGTGTCCCCTGTCTATCAGGACTGCAAGCTGTATAAGCGCAGGTCTGCCGATGTCCATTATCGCATCCATTGCCGCCCTGATTGAACGACCTGTGAAAAACACATCGTCTACAAGCACTACCTTTTTGCCGGTTACATCACAGGGTATTTCGGTCTTGCTGACAACAGGCTGTCTCCTTATCATAAGGTCATCCCTGTAAAACGTTATATCCAGAGAACCTACCGGTATCTCTGTCTTTTCTATTTCCCCGATTTTCTTCGCAAGCCTCATTGCAAGATAAACTCCGCCTTTTTGTATCCCCACAAGACAGAGGTTTTCAACACCTTTGTTTCTCTCGATTATCTCATGGCTTATCCTTACAATCGCCCGCTCTATCTCTTGTTTATCAAGGAGTTTCTTGGACATACGGCATAAAAAAACCTTCCCCGCAAAACAAGAGGAAGGTCGTTTTACTATTTAATATTTTCACTCTGTCTCCTTTGCCTTTTTAGCCTCTCAGTGCTACCCTTAAAGGCAAAGATATTAAAGCACAAAAGCCATAACGCTGTCAAATTATAGAAATTTCCTTAAAGATGCTTTAAACTAAATCCTACCATATTACGGAGGTTCTGTCTGTGTTTAAACTCTTAAGAAGACTTATCTGTCTGACCATAATACTGGCGATAGTCTTTATAGTCCTTGCTCTGGAAAGCGGGGGCAAGAAATTCAGGTGGTTTGGCGAAACCGTAAAAGAAAAAACCGAGGAAATTGGTAATACAGCAGACAAGATAAAAGAGACCGCAGAAGACCTGAAAGAGACTGCAGAAGACCTGAAAGACACCGCAGAAGAGGCAGCAAAGACAATTAAAAAGACCAGCAAGAAAATAAAAAACCTGACATCAGAATAATGATTCAGACAAACGATTTAAGAAAGTCCTTTAGCACGCCCGCCGGAGAGCTTGAAGTGCTGAAGGGGATCGACATCTCCATATCAGACGGCGAGATGGTGGCAGTAGTCGGCGCTTCAGGTGTGGGCAAGAGCACTTTGCTTCACATACTCGGCACACTCGACAGACCTACAAAAGGCAGTGTATTTTATAACGGAATAAATATCTTCTCCCTCAGCGACAGAGAACTGACAGCCTTCAGAAACAAGACAATCGGATTCGTCTTTCAGTTTCACCACCTTCTGCCTGAATTCACCGCGCTTGAAAACGTAATGATGCCGGCACTGATAAATGGAGAGCTCCCAAGAAGCGAGGTTAAAGAAAAGGCTGAAAAACTTCTTGACGACCTCGGTATCTACCAGCGAAGAGAGCACAGACCTGGAGAGCTTTCAGGCGGAGAACAACAACGGGTAGCTGTAGCAAGGGCACTTATCCTAAACCCCAAAGTAGTACTGGCAGATGAACCTACAGGAAACCTTGATACAGCCACAGGAGAAGAACTCTTTAACCTGCTCATCAGACTGAATGAGCAACAAGGCATAACCTTTGTACTCGTCACTCACAATGAATCTCTTTCAAGACGATGCCAGAGAGTCCTTAAGATGACGGACGGCAGAATCGCAAATTAACCCACACTTATTTCCGAGGTTTTGAGATGACAANCCCGACAGCCGCCGTAATAACGGTAAGTCCTCCGAGCAGTCTCAGCAAGGGCACTGTTCCGTAATGACATGGCATCTGCGGACTCGGGCAGTAACCCAGCACCTCAGGGATAACGATTACCGACGCCCCTGCAAACAAAGCAGTAAACATCAGCCACCTAAGGGCATCAGGTGTCTTTGACAGAAATGCTCCTATTGCTATAGACAAGATAATCAGCCCCATAAAAAGTTCTGCCCTTGCCATGTAACTGCAAGCCATCTTAGGCTTGCCGTAAAACTCACATACAGGAAGGATATATCTTGGAGTCAATGTAATCAAAAGTCCAAATATAAGAAGAGCAGAGCCGAATATCCTGCTTTTCATCTGTTACTCACTCCTTACATCTCAATTATTTTTCCCTGGGTCATCCGGATTCTTCTTGTTGCATCCTTTGCCAGTTCAGAGCTGTGAGTCACGAGGATAAAAGTTATGCCTCTTTCACGGTTTATCCGTTTCAGAAAATCCATTACCTCAGCCTCTGTTTCCTCATCGAGGTCACCAGTAGGCTCGTCAGCAAGGATTACCTCCGGGTCATTCATCAATGCCCTTGCAATAGCGATACGCCTTTGTTGTCCACCGCTTAACTGAGAAGGATAGGCGTTTATCTTTTCCTTAAGTCCCACCATATCAAGATACTCTTCGGCTTTTTTCTCTGAGTTTGCTCTTTTGTCTTTACTAAAGATGGTCGGAAGCAAAAGGTTTTCCTTTGCAGTAAGAACAGGCAGAAGACTTGCAAACTGAAAGATATATCCTATTTTTTCTGCCCTGTATTCAGAAAGTGAATCTTCGTTTAGACTGTAAATATCAGTGCCCTCAAAGAGCACTGTCCCTGAAGTAGGATGAAGAATCCCCCCGATTATTGAAAGCAAAGTGGTTTTTCCTGAACCGGAATGTCCGACGATTGAGATAAATTCGCCTTTTTCAATCTTTAAAGAAACCTCTTCGACAGCCCTGATTTCGATGTCTTCGAGTGTATAGATTTTGCTGACACTATAAAGCTCAATCTGGGACAACTATACCTCCTTAAGAGCGGTAAGAGGCTCCAGCCCCTTTATCCTGATTATGGACGAAAGGGCACCAACAACACATATCCCTGTGCCCACCAACAGACCAAACAAGCCTATTTCTACCCGCTCCAACAAGGTCAATGTCGCAGACACATCTCTTAGAAGCGTAAATATTTTAGAAAGGGTCAATGACATATATGTGCCGAGCACTATCCCCACAAGACTGCCCAATAACCCAAGGACAAAAACCTCAATTATGAACATCGTCACTATATGAGAGCCCTTTGCACCTATGGCTTTCATGATGCCTACTTCCCTGAACCGTTCGTTTACGATAGCTGAAAATATAGTCCAGGCCAGAAAAGTCGAAAGCAGTGAGGCAAGAATAATCGTAATCAAGAACACATTGTTTATGTCTTTCAATGTGGAAATTATATTTTTACCCATATCACTTCGTGCAATAACATCGACTTCTATTATCTCGTTTTCGACCCTTCTGCCCACTTCATAAGGGTCATATCCTTCTTTTACTTTTGTAAATATAAGGGATATCTGATTCGGTTTGACGGTTACTCCGCTTCTGGAGATTATCTCATCCATGTTCTCATCGCTTATAAGGAGTGCATTGTCCAGACCTGTGCCTGTTTTTTCGAGCACTCCCACAATATCGAACTCTATATTGAAGAGCACGCTTCTTTCTACATCAAGAAGGTCAAAGTTTTCATACGCCTCATATCCTGCAATCGCTTCATTCTTTTTGAGTTTTCTTCCGATGGCTTTTTTAAGCCACGGCTTGACTATAAAGTCCGTATCCTGATTGAATGCCACAACCTTTGCCGCAGGTATATCGCAGCATAAACCGAAAATAGTAGTCAGATATGTCTGATATGTAACCTTTTCTATCCCTTCGATGTTTTTCACTCTTTCTATAATGCTTTTGTCCATATAGAATGTCTTTGCTTTGGTTTCAAGGAGCACCTCTTCTGCGAAATCCGCTGCACCCACGGGAACCACAAGAAGGTCTGCCCCCAGCCGCTCAGACGCCCTCTTGATGCTTACATTAACGCTGAGTATAAACGACGAGCCAAACACAAGGATGGAAACAAGAAGCCCTATAGAAAGAATGAGAATGCCTGTTCTGAAAGATTTTCTTTTCAGGTTTTTAAGGGCAACACTGAATAGACTAAAACTCAAATTTACCCTTCCGTATTAAAAATTAATCGAAAAATCAGAATCAAAAACGGGTGTCCCTATTATAATAAGGACACCCGTTTTTTTTCAATATTTACACTGGCAGCCCAGCAGCTATTATTTCCAGTTGGCGTCCAGGCCGCAAAGGACAGCGCTTCCTTCGATACCGATTTTCGTGTGACAGTCATAGCATACCGAAACAGGTTTTCCGATAACCTTCTTTGCCTTGATGTCATAGAGCTGGAGTGTGCCGTCCTTTATACCCTTGCCGTTCTTGTTCTTAATAGGCGTTCTTAACGTCAGGATAGCGTATCTGCTGTCCGGTGTGCCTATAGCGTCATGGTTTTCGCCGCCGGTTAAGAGCTCCTCGTCAATGAGCTTCAGTGTCTTGCCATCGAGCAGATAGAACCTGTCTGCACCGGACTGCAGGAGATACTTACCGTCAGGGGTGAAATACTGCCTGAAGGTAAGGGTCTTGCCAGGCTGTCCTGTGATTGTGTTCTTGGCGATAACCTTGACTTTGCCTTTCTCAAGTGCTGGCAGGTCAAGCAGAAGCATATCGATCTTTCCGATAGGGGCGGCAGGAGTCGTTGGATTTGCCCACCTTCTGGTCTTGTTTATAGCCACTGCAAATGTCTTCATATCAGGAGAGTTCGTTCCGTGGAAGAACCAGTATGTGCCTTCTTTGTATCCTATCTTGTCAAGGAAGACACGCTCTTTGAGTTTAAGGGTCTTCTTGTCGAATACGTCGATGTAGGATTCACCTGTCATCGTCACAGGTATAAAAGATTTTTTTGTCTGACCTGAACCGCAGTAAATGGCACCAGTCCACTTCGCCCTCTTGTCGAGCTTAAGTGCAACGTCCTTTATAACGTTACCTGTCTTGAGGTCTGACAGACCGACATGAACCGTCCTTCCACCCATTTCCTTGTCGATCTTGTACGTGGACCAGTACATCTTGGTTCTGTCGTTTACATCAATTCTTGCATCATGGGTCGGATGTGTTCTCTTATTGCCGATCACAATCCTGTCCAGACTTTTAACTTTTATAGGTGACTCCGTATCCGAAGGGTCAATCTCCACTTCGGCAACGGCAAAGTGGCCACCCATGCCGGCAACATACATGGTACCCGAATACGTCTTTGCCTTGGCAACAGCAACAGGAGCTTTTGTGTCAACCGTGGTATACGAGAGATAGACTGCAAAGACGAGTAACATGCAAGCGCCTACAATCAAAATTTTCCTCATTTTTTCCTCCCGGTTGAGTGTTTTTCAATCGAGCTTTTTTTACCTTTACCCTAAACCTAAAAATGCCTTTACCCTAAACAGAAAAATTCTTCCTTCTCATCACCTCCTTTAGTTTATAGAATCTCTATTGAGTGGATAGAGAAGTATATCCAAAACATTCGAGATATTCAACTTCAAATTTAGAGTTTAGAACATTTAATATTTATAACAAAAAACAAAAAAGCCCTCTATTTTTTATTTTTTATAGAGGGCTTTTCGTCACATTTTTCATCAAATAAGCACATTCAGTAAGGAACGACTACATCATAACCTACAAGTGCCTTTGCTATTTCTTCTGTGCTCATCTGCTCATAAGGGTTATCAGGATTATTAGTAAATATTTTGGCACCCATATCATTCAAGGTCTCAAGATTAAGTTCCATTTCCTCATCAGGCTCAAGTTTATCATCCATAACAAAGACATTCACCTCATCATCCGCAAGCGTAAGGCCTACAGCCATTCTCAATGCCTCGCCTTTCCTATCCCTGACGAGCACTGCGATTTTCTTTGCGTCTGCCATTTCTACCTCCTTTTCTACTCAATATAAAAACATTAATTAATATATAGGCGATGGTGGTTTCGAACCACCGACCTCTGCCGTGTGAAGGCAGCGCTCTCCCACTGAGCTAATCGCCCTCCTTGATGACTGAATTTTAATTGCTAACACATTTACAAGTCAAGTAGGGAATCAATACAAACCAGACTGCCATCCAGAAACTATACTAAATGGTTGTTAAAACCTCCCTTACTCTGCTGACGACCTCCTCTGGCTTAATTCTTTCGATACAGGCCTTGAACTCCACATTGCTGCATCCTTCCTGCCTGCACGGCCTGCACGGAAGCGGAGTCGAATCGAAGAACGTCAGCTTCCTTTTTGTCCACGGGCTTATAATCTCAGGCAGGGTCGGACCATAAATCCCCACTGTAAAAGTCTTTGCCGAGGCAATGTGAATCGGGGCACTGTCGTTGCCGATGAACATATCAGACAGCTCACACAGTGCTGCAAATTCATAAAGATTAAGCTCTCTGGAGCAGACTTCAGGCTCTGTCTTCATATATCCACAAATCTTCTCCAGTATTGCTCCTTCCCCGGGACCTGCAACAAGGAAAATCCGGCAGACATCAGACAATGTATCAGCCAGATATGCAAATTTCTCTGCCCCCCACTGCCTCAGGGAATTCCTTGCACCAGGATGTATCAAGACCTTCTTTTTTTCACTCTCATCGAAAACCGACGGCATTTTCCTGCGCAAAGACTGAAAAGCCTCATCACTGACATGGATTTTTATCGAATCATCATATATCTTCATGCCCAGTTCCCTGAGAACATCCAGATGATATTCAACCATGTGCTTTGCATTTATCTTTGATTTGACGATATGCGTGTAAAGATGTCTCCGCCACCGGTTCTCGTTGTTATAACTTACCCGCACCTTTGCCCCTGAAAAAAAGCTTATTATTGCAGGGCGGTCTGCATCCGTCAGTTCCAGAACCACATCAGGCCTGAGCCTTCTGAGTCTCAGCAAAAAAGACAGAAACTTTATAATTCCTGCTGGGCTGCCCTTTATCTCCTGACGGGGGAAAGGAATCACGTTGTCCACAGAAGGACAGGTATAAAAAAACGCCTCTGTCCCCTTGTTTACAAGCACTGAAACCCTGACATGCGGAAGATTCCGCTTGAGGTTCTCGACAAAAGGCAACATCCATATCGAGTCGCCGAGATAGCGAAGCTTTATTACAAGAATATGCTTTGCCTCTTTCAGTGCGTGCAGTGTGTCGTCAGCCTTCATTACCCTGCTCCCTGACAAGAACTGTCTGCAATCCTGTAAAAGCGGCAAACAATATACCTGTTGCCACAGATAATATCTGAGTGTCTGTAAGGCTTCCTATCAAAACCACGAGTGTAAAAGACAGGATTGAAAATCCTGCAATATCTTTACGATTCTGCCAGCCGTTTCTCAGCAAAACAGCAAAAAGCCACAAAAGAGTAATCAAACCTACAATGCCAAAGTTAGCCGCCATATATAAAAAACTGTTATGCGGTTGAGTAAACTCCTGAAACTCAGGTGCAAGCTGAGGAATTTTATATTTTCTCATAGCCGACTGATATCCGCCAGTGCCAGTTCCGATAACAGGGTTTTCCAGAAATATTTTTATTGCGCCGCTCCACATATGCAGTCTCAGTCCGACTGAAGTATTCGGGTTCATCTCATGATACGCCTTTATATCTTTTGCCACTTCGGCAACACGGCTCTGAACCACAGGAGACAGAAACAGCATCCCTACAGCCAGACCTGTAAAGACAATAACCTTTATGATATGCTTTTGTCCCAGAAAGTTATACACCATCAGAGGAGACAACAACACAAATGCAAGATATCCCGCCCGGCCACTGCCTGCAGACAGCGCCAGAAAGAAAAATATTAGAAGAAAAACAATCAGCCCTTTGCGTTTTAACCCATCAGCCTTTGTGAAATAAAATGACAATATCAGCATCCCGAAGACAAGCAATAAGGAAGCAGTTATAGACTTTCCGCTGAAAACCGTTGGGAGCTTTCCCCCCAGGGGGATTACTCCTGCAAACTGCATGACTGAGACAGCAGAGATTATAAAAAGCCCTGCAATAAATGCCTTGAGCAATGGTTCTACAGAATGCCGTAGAGTCAGAGATGCGACTGCAAATGCATAAAGCCAGTAGTAACTTTTCTTTGCGAAACTGAGTCCTGTCTCCATGTCCTCACTCCACAGAAGTCCAATCCAGGGCAGCAGGATTAACACTGCCACCGGCTTTGCCCAGTCCTGCCTGAGCCATCTGTCTCTTTCTTTTATAAATTTCCCTGAAAACACCCATACACACAGAGACAGAATCCCTGCTATCACAAGCGGAGATGTGGCAACAGGCGCAAAGAAAAACACGCAAAGAAAACCCCAGAACAGAATCTTGTCGCTCAACTTCATAAAATTTTATTTTTTGTTTTTCATACGTTGTAGCTCAAGGAGCTTTGCATATTTGAAAAATGACCCTCCAGCACTGGTAAGGGCTATCACCAGGCCATCAAGCCCATCGAAGAAACCACGCTTCAGAAGGTAAACTTTTAAAAACATACCGATTCCGTGATAGATGGGTGCAAACATATTTGTTCTTTTGCCTTTTTCAAAAAGTTCTCTTGAGATGGCAGTGGAGTAATTGTCCAGTGTTCTGAGCATGTGCGAATAGGTGGAAAAACTGAAATGCTCTATAGGGGTGTTAAGCGTATCATTCACTCTGCCGGTGGTGACCCACTTTTCGTGAGTCAGGCCGTGAAACCGCCCTTTGTTTTTTCTCACGAGTCTTACAACCCTGTCCGGCCACCAGCCTGAATGCCTTATCCACCGACTATGCAGATAATTCCTCCGGGGAAAACTATAGGCATCTGCCAGAGGACTGGCTAAAACCTCTTTTATGGCCCTTTTTGTCTCAAGGGGTATCCTCTCATCTGCATCAATTATAAGAACCCATTCATGCTTACACTTGTCGACCGCACTCTGCTTCTGAGGCCCGTATCCTTTCCATTCCTCCACATACACACGGCAGCCGAATCCCTTTGCAATCTCTACTGTCCTGTCAGTGCTTCCCGAGTCCACAACAACTATGTCATCTGCAAATGAGACACTTTCCAGACATGCGGGAAGTCTTGCCTCCTCGTTCTTCGTGATGATGGCGACTGAAAGTGCAGCCTCAGCACTCTTCATTCAATGCACCCTGAAGGCCGACAAAAAGCGAAAACAGTATTCCTGTGTGCGGCATAATTATCTGACTTTCGGTCAGACTTCCTATCAAAAGCACAACCGTGTAGATAAAAACAGCAAAACCAGGTAAAGAATTTCGCTTTTGCCAGCTGTTCTTCAATACAATAGTAAAAAGCCAGAGAAAAACCAATATACCCACGATACCATAATTTGCAGCTATATACAGAAAACTGTTATGCGGTTGCACAAGGTCGGGAATATTCTCATCAGTTTTATATCTTTTCATTACAGCTTCGTATCCCCCTGTGCCTGCCCCAAAAAGAGGGTTTTCAAGATAAACCTTTAATGCACCTTTCCACATGTAATACCTTAAACCTACAGCTGTCACTACATTGCCTTCGGCATAAGCTTTGGTCTCATTAACTGCCTGCAATAGACGATTCTGCGCCACAGGCGAAAGGAAAAGCCCTCCCACCATCAGAACACTCACCACAAGTATCTTCAACAAATGCTTCTTGTTCAAAAGATTATATGCTATAAACGGGCTGAGAATCACAAACGCCAGATGGCCGCTGTCTGACGTAAGCATAATAAAAGACGAAAAATTCAAAAGCATGAGTGCAAGACATAATATCTTATCCCTCTTATTTACAACCTTCCCAAAGTAAAAAGATAAAATCAAGATGCAAAAAGCAAGAAGTAAGGACAGGCTTATATAAGACACGTCACTCATAAGCCCTATTGAATGGGGAGCATTAATTATCCCTGTAACCTGCAGAACAAAAAGCAGGGAGGTAAATGAGACACCGGCTATATACGCCTTAATAAATGCGTGCACTCTGTGGGTAGACAGATATATGCTTGCAATTGCAAAGGCGAAAAGCCAGTAATAGCTCTTTTTTGCAAAATCCAGCCCTCCGGCAGGGTCTTCGCTCCAGAGGAGTCCTATCCACGGAAGCAGCAGGAGGATAAGCACCGGCAGTGCCCACTTCTGTCCAAACCATCTGTGCCTTTCCTTTATAAATTTCCCTGAAAACACCCATATGACTAAAGACAGAATCCCTGTCACCACAAGCGGAGATGTGGCAACAGGTGCAAAGAAAAACACGCAAAGAAAACTCCGGAATAAAACCCTGTCAACCAGCGTGTTATGTGCTGTCTTCAGCCCTGACCCCACAACCCCCTCCCCTATACATTCTCATTTAAATACACCTGCAAGCCTGTAAAAAGGGCAAACAGCATTCCTGTGTGAAACGACAGTATCTGCGTGTCAGTCAAGCTTCCTATAAACAACACAAGCATAAAAGACAGTATGGAAAAACCCAAAAGAGAATCTCGATTCTGCCATCCGCTCTTTAATAAAACCGCAAAAAGCCAGACGATACAGACAATACCCGGAATACCATAACTCACAGCCATATAAAGAAAGGTATTGTGGGGCTGGACAGGCTCAGGAACCCTTTCCTCTGTCCTGTATTTTTTCATTGCCGACTGGTACCCACCGGTGCCTACTCCCAGAACAGGGTTCTCAAGATAAATCTTAAGTGCACCAGTCCACATGTAATATCTAAAACCAACAGGCGTATTCACTCTGCCCTTTGTATAGGCCTCGGTCTCGTTGACCGCCTGGAACAAACGGCTCTGTGTCACAGGAGACAAAAACAAGACTCCCACTATGACACTGCTTAACGCAACAATTTTTAACAGATGTTTCTGATTCAGCAGATTATAGGCTATAAGAGGGCTAAGCACTATGAATGCGAGATGGCCGCTGTCTGACAGCAACACAAAAAGGGCTGAAAACTGCAACAGCATGAGAGACAGGCACAACACCTTATCCTTTTTTCGTTCAGCCTTCTTGAAATAAAAAGACAGGAGCAGAATACCAAAAGTAAGCAGAAGCGAAAACGTTATATGTCCCCAGCGGTTGAACAACCCGACAGAGTAAGGTGGTTTCATTGGGACCACATCCAGAAGCTGCAGGATAAACAATAAAGAAGTAAATGAAACGCCTGCTATATATGCCTTAATAAATGTATGCGCTCTGGAAGCGGATAAAGACATACCTGCAACTGCAAATGCAAAAAACCAGTAATAGGTCTTTTTTGCAAAATCCAGTCCGGCTGAAACGTCCTCTGTGTATAAGAGTCCTATCCAAGGCAGCAACACGATGGCAATTACAGGCAACGTCCATTTCTGTCTAAGCCATACATGGCTGTCTTTTATGAACCTGCCGGATAAAATCCATAAGGCCAGTATGGCAATCCCTGCAATTACCGCAGGTGAAGTGGCAATCGGAATGAGAAAAAACAGCCCGCAAAAGCCGTAAAACAAAAGACGGTCAATGATTGTCGTGTGTTCTCTGGATACCTCCGCGTACATAGCAATATGTAATATACCATTATTATGATATTTTTGTTCAGGAGACTATGGCTGGTCTTTAATCAATCCGTCCTTGTACCAATAGCCATCTCTGCCAGTGCTACATCGAGCATCTCATCGTCTCTGCTTAAATGTTCTTTGGGGTTTTCAGGATGCCACCTTCAGACACCTTGACATTTCATTTCAAGCCCCATGAGTCAGGACATCCTTGCAGATGCCACAATATGAGTGCAGTATACACTTTAAGCCGCTTCCTTAGTTTCTCTACAGTAAAAAAAGTCGCTATATTATGTAAAACCACCAACGAGAAATCTAACAAAAGTCTTATCAAAAGTCCTACTCTAAGCACAAGTTGAGCCATTATTCCTCTATGCTTTTTGAAAAAAAGATATCGTGATTTCCAGTACTCAATTCTAGCTCTTACATATTCTTTTTTAGCGGTCTGTCCTTGCAAATGGAAAATTTTAGCTTCAGGATGATGAAAAACTTTCCAGCCTTTTTGCTTAAACTTAAGACACCAATCGGTCTCTTCAAGGAAAAAAAAGTAATCCTCATCCAGATAACCTGCATCTTTAATAGCCTCTGCTCTTACAATCAGACATGCTCCGACTAACGATTCCACTTCAATAGGTTCAGTATAGTAATGCTCCTTACCAGGATATTTTTTAGGAAACAGCCGGCGCAAAAGACTTTTATTGGTAAGCTCAGTAAGCAAGTTAGGAATGTTTGCAATCGAATTCTGCCTTGAGCTGTCCTCATTCAGGAGCTGTCCACCACAAATTCCAACATCAGGATTCTTGTCCATAAATTCAACCATCGTCTCAACAGCTTTTTCAGTAAGAACAGTATCTGTATTCAGTAAGACAGCATACCTGCCGGACATCCTGCTTAACGCCAGATTGTTTGCTTTTGCAAAACCAAGATTTCTTTCATTCTCTATAAGTTTAACTTCAGGAAATGTCTTTTTTACAAACTCAACACTGTCGTCTGAACTCCCGTTGTCCACAACCCATGTCTCAAAAGACAGAGTTTTTACTGTATCTTTTATAGACTTTAAACAGTCCATGAGTAATCTTCTCGTATTTCGATTAACGATTATGAAAGAGACATCTGGGACATCTACCCTCACCACTTGCCTCCGACAAGCACTGCCTTTATGGAGCCCACCGCTACCTTTGTCTTGAGCTTTACAGGCACTCTCTTTTCATCATCAGTAAGCCAGATATAAATCTCCCCGCGCTTTGAGAATATGCCTTCGGACTTCATAAGCGGCTTTATGACTATCGTGTCGAATGTGCCGACAGGGGTCTTAATCCTCTCTTTTTTAAGCACCGGAACTTCAACATTCCAGATCTTCTTGCTGTCAAAAACAGTTACATATACAGAATCACCTACTTTCAAATCCATAGTCCTTACCCTGTAAAAAGCCGACAATGGATCATATATCTCTGCCGGTATATCAAACTCTTTCTTTTCATCTTTGAGATGGTCTATGTATTCAGCCTTTCCTGCCTCAGTCCTGAATATAACCTCTTTGTCCTTCCTATGTCTCCCTTCCCTTGTCCTTAAATGATAGTTCAATACAAGCATAGTCGAGCCGGTCTCAAGCAGGCTTTCCACACGATCTTCAACAGGATAAAAGACCGAAACCCAATCCGCAGACTTTGCTGTAGAAACAATCCTCACCCTGTCACCGTCTTCTTTTTTTATCTCCAGGCAGGCAGTGCCTGCCTTAAGTCCCATCCACCTGAGGTCGTATTCAAGCCTTTCCGGAATGCTGAATGCCAAAGCTGAACTGCTAAGGAACAGAAAACAAAAGACAAGACCTAGACTTCTAAAACCCCTTCTTAACGGGGATATAACCTGTAGAAAAACCATATATGTTATATTAATCTATGATCGTAATCCCTGCAATAGACCTGAAAGAAGGCAAGTGCGTAAGACTCCTTCAGGGCAGAAAAGAAGACGTCACAGTGTATTCAGACGACCCTGTATCCACTGCACTTAAATGGGAGTCTTCCGGCGCAAAGCTCATACACATAATTGACCTTGACGGTGCTTTCACAGGAGAGCAAAAAAACCTGGAAGCCATAAAAAACATCCGGAAAGCCGTCAAAATTGACCTTGAAGTGGGCGGAGGCATAAGGGACTTGGCAAAGATAGATCAACTCCTCACACTGGGAATAAACAGGGTAATTTTAGGCACTGTAGCCATAGAAAACCCTGAACTCGTAAAAGAAGCATGCAAAAAATACCCTGGCAGGGTGCTCGCCGGCATAGACGCAAAAGACGGAAAAGTGGCAGTGAAAGGATGGACTGAGACTACCTCGCATACAGCAAAGGAGCTTGCCCTCAGAATGGAGTCTTATGGCGTGGCAGGNATAATCTACACTGATATATCAAGAGACGGAATGCTTACCGGTCCGAATATCAGTGCTACAAAGGAAATCGTAAATGCAGTAAAAATTCCGGTTATTGCCTCAGGCGGGATATCATCCATAGAGGACATTAAAAATCTCCTTGGGATTAAAAACCTGTGGGGAGCAATCACAGGAAAGGCAATTTATTCAGGTTCTTTAGACCTGAAAGAGGCAATAAGGATTTCAGGAGGCTAAGTGCTTGCAAAGAGGATAATCCCCTGCCTTGATGTCAAAGACGGCAGGGTCGTCAAGGGTGTAAATTTCGTAAATCTCAGGGATGCAGGAGACCCTGTTGAAAACGCAAAGTTCTATGACGAGCAGGGCGCGGACGAGCTTGTGTTTCTGGACATAACCGCATCTCATGAAAAAAGAAACATAATCCTTGACGTCGTAAGAAGAACAGCAGACGACGTGTTCATGCCTCTTACAGTAGGCGGAGGTGTCAGAACCCTTGAGGATATAAGAGAACTCCTTAAGGCAGGATGCGATAAAGTAGCAATAAATACGACAGCCGTAAGGAATCCGGATTTCATAAGGCAGGCTGCCGAAAGGTTCGGAAGCCAGTGCATTGTGGTCGCAATAGATGCAAAAAGGTGTCGTGGTGCAGCAGGCAGTCCGCCGGAATGGTATAAGTCCGAGCCCCCCCTGCTTCCACCCCCTGACAAAGAATCATGGGAGGTTTACACCCATGGCGGAAGACGCCCAAGAGGACTCGATGCGATAAAATGGGCAAAATACATGGAAGAGCTCGGAGCAGGTGAGATCCTCCTTACAAGCATGGACAGGGACGGGACAAAAGACGGATACGATATAGAGCTGACAAGAACCATAGCAGAAACCGTCTCCATCCCTGTTATTGCCTCAGGCGGAGCAGGGACTCTTGAGCACCTGTATGAAGGTCTGACACTCGGAAAAGCAGATGCAGTGCTTGCAGCCTCTATCTTCCATTACAGGGAATACTCCATAAAAGAGGCAAAAGAATACCTTGCCTCAAAAGGCGTCACAGTCAGAACTGTCTAATGAACCTTGTCCAGAAAGTAGCTAAAACAATCAAAAAATATTCTATGCTCTACGGAGGCGAGACAGTCCTCGTCGGACTCTCAGGAGGTCCTGACTCGGTATGCCTTCTTACAGTCCTTAAGAAACTCAACATGGCTCTTAAACTGCACGCCCTTTATATAGACCATGGACTAAGACCCGAAGAAACACCAAAAGAAATAGAATTCTGCAAAGACCTCTGCCAGCGTATGGATATACCCTTCAGGACAAAATCCGTAGATGTAAAATCCTACGCTGAAGCATACAACATGAACAAGCAGGAAGCCGCAAGACAGCTGAGATACGAGATGTTAAACGCCACAGCACTTGAGATAAAAGCCAATGCGATTGCACTCGGACACAACCTCGATGACCAGGTGGAAACCTTTCTCATGCGCATTCTCCGGGGCTCAGGCTTAAGAGGGCTTTTAGCAATCCCGCCTGTAAGAGGAAAAATCATCCGGCCATTGATAGAGACCGAAAGAAAAGACATCGAGGCATTTCTTGATCAAGAGGGGATTGACTTCATTATAGATTCATCCAATCTTAAACAGGAATACCTGAGAAACAAACTTAGATTCTCTGTCATACCGCTTTTGAAAGAATTGAATCCAAGCCTGATGGAAACCCTTTCAAACACACTGGAGATATTCAGGGAAGAGGAAAGATACTTCGAGATAGCCGTAACAAAAGCCATGATGAAACTTATATCCAGAAAGACTGAAAATACCATAGAACTATTCCTCACACCCCTTGAAGTAATGGAGAAAGTCATCTTAAGGAGAGTCCTCAGAAGAGCCATAGACGAAACAAAAGGACTAAGGGGGATAAGCTTCATAAATATCGAGGACATCATTAAACTAATCACAACAGGCAAACCCGGTGACAGACTCTACCTGCCCAAAGGGATACGGGTGATAAAGAAATACTCCACGCTCCTGCTCACTTCAGAGCCACCGGCAAAACTCAATACATATACCTTGGAGCCGGAAGGAGAAGCAATAATCAAAGAAGCCGGAATAATGATTAAGGCTTTCCTAAAGGAAAAACCCTGCGAGTGCGATGGAAAAACAAAAGCCGTCTTTGATGCAGACAAGATAACATTTCCCCTTACGATAAGGGCGAGAAAACCCGGAGATTTCTTCTACCCGTTCGGCTTCGGCAAAAGGAAAAAACTTCAGGACTTTTTCGTTGACGAGAAAGTCCCCAGAGACGAGCGGGACATAGTGCCTATCGTAACATCAGGAGATGACATTATATGGCTCGCCGGCTACAGGGCGGATGAAAGATTCAGACATTCAGAAGGCACAAAAAGATTTCTCGTTCTTGAGATGAAAATCATCAACACATAAAGACCACAGGCTAAACTCTTGAACAGGGAAAAGGTACAGTCTCTTTTCTGAACGTCTTTGTCCTGATGGGTCTTGAAAGCGTGCACTCTATGTGTGCATCGAGCATTCCTGAAAGCTCAGAAAACATATTCTCCGACACCTTTATTCTTGCCGTCTTGGAAACATCCCATGCCTTCAATGTCTCATAAAGCCTTATGCTGCCGGCTGAGAGAGTTACAACTCCTTTTTTATCTGAGACCTCATCCAGCTTATCCAGACATGCACCGCATATAACAGAACCCTGCGAGACATAAAATCCCTGTCCGCTTCTGCCGCATCTTGCACAGCCTTTAAGTCTTGGAGCGTAACCTGTCAGCTCAAGGAATTTTATTTTATAAACCAGAGCGTTCAATGCACTGCAACTGCTCTGCATCATCTCCATTATCTTCTTCAAGAGAAAAAACACCCCGATGTTTGCCTCGCCCTCAGGAAGAAAATTACACGTAAGCTCAGCTATCTCAGAAAGTCTTAGAAAACAACTGAAGTTTTCCCTCAGTTCCTGAAAGGGTTTTATTATATCCGACTGCGTAAGACGTGGCAGAGATGTATGCTCTTTTGCCCAGAAAGAAATCCTTGAATAAGTAAGAGGTTCAAGACTGCTCCCGAACCTGCTTTTAACCTTACGCGGACTCTTCGCAAATGTATTTATGAGTCCGAAATCTTTTGTAAGGAACGTAACCAGAAGGTCTGCCTCTCCGTAGGGTGTATTTTTAAGGACAATCCCTTCAGTCCTATGAAGCATGCTACATGATGTTTCCGAAGTCTTCAGGCTTCAGGTTTTTAAGCCACTCCTCAAGCTCGTCAGTGTTCTTTCTTTCAAGGACATCGTCTTCCACGAATATAGGAGCATTTGTCCTTAATGCTACGGCGATGGCATCGCTTGGTCTTGAGTCCACAGGCACTTCCCTCTTGCCGTCTGTGATGTATATCAGGGCATAGTAAGTATTGTCCATTATCTGCGTGACTACTATCCGGGTTACCTTCACCCTGAGGGAATCAAGCAGGTTTCTAATCAAATCGTGCGTAAGGGGTCTTGGAGTGGCAACTTTACCGAGTGCAAGGGCTATGGAGTCTGCTTCAGGCTTGCCTATCCATATCGGCAGGGTATCTGTTCCTTCCATCTCCTGCAGAAGCAGGATATACATGTTGCTTCGGGGGTCAAACAATAACCCCTCAACCTTCATTCTTACAAGCATGTTACCTAAATCCCAGTTCGGTTAAAACTGCATCCTTCATCCGCCAATGTTTCTTCACTTTCACCCACAACTCAAGAAATATCTTTGTTCCGAGCAGGGTTTCTATGTCCTTTCTTGCGGATATCCCTATCTTCTTAAGCCTTTCCCCTTTTCTACCTATTATAATACCTTTTTGTCCTTCTTTTTCAACAAAAATATTAGCGCTGATTAAAACACCCTTGCCTTTCTTTTCAGACCACTCTGCAACCTCCACTGCTACTGAATGAGGCACTTCCTCAACTGTAGCCTCCATGACCTTCTCCCTTATTATCTCAGCAACCATGAACCTCTCAAGTTTGTCGGTCACAAGGTCATCGGGATAATACTTAGGACCCTCAGGCAAACGCTCAACAACCTTCTCAAGAACTATATCCAGACCGTCCGCCTTAAGGGCGGAAATTGGGATTATTTCATCGAACGGGTAAAGCTTACTGTATTCATCTATCAGAGGAAGAATCGCTGTTTTTTTTACCGTATCCGTCTTGTTAATCAAAAGGAAAACAGGTTTGTTCAGATGTTCAAACAGCTTTATTACCTCTCTGTCTGCATCAGACGGCAAACGGGGTTCAACCATGTAAAGCACGATGTCCACATCCTTTACTGCCTGTTTCGCCTCCTTTACCATAAAAGCACCGAGTTTATGTTTCGGCATGTGTATGCCAGGAGTATCTACAAATATAACCTGAGCGTCTTTCAGTGTCTTTATCCCGATAATCCTGTTTCTTGTGGTCTGAGGTCTGGATGTAACTATAGCGACCTTCTGTCCGAGAACAGCATTAAGAAAGGTTGATTTCCCGACATTCGGCCTGCCTGTTATCGAGGCATAACCGGAACGAAAGGGGACACGGTCCCTCTTTCCAGGGACACTGCCCCCTCCTTTATCAGAGTTTGCAGTCATTTATACTTACAGCTTTTGCAGTGCTTCTTTTATCCTCTCTATTGCCTTCTTTATATCTTCCATAGAGGTGGCATACGAGATTCTTATATAGTCGTCGTCTCCGAATGCACTTCCCGGGACAAGCGCAACCTTAGCCTCCTCAAGAAGATACAGAGCAAGATCAGAAGAAGAGGATATCTTTTCGGATTTTCCATAAAGAGCAGATGTATTCGGGAATGCGTAAAATGCACCTGTGGGCACAAGACAGCTTATCGAAGGTATGGAATTAAGCTCGCTGACAAGGAATTTTCTCCTTTTGTCAAACTCTTCCCTCATCTTGCCGATAAAGTCCTGCGGTCCTGTCAGCGCCTCGACGGCTGCCTTCTGTGCTATAGATGTGGGATTGGATGTGGACTGACTCTGTATGCTCGTCATGGCTTTGATTATCTCCTTCGGACCTGCTGCAAAGCCTATCCTCCAGCCTGTCATTGCATGGGACTTTGAAAGCCCGTTTACAACTATGGTTTTCTCCTTCATCTCTTTGCTCAAAGACGCAATGCTTATATGCTCAACACCGTCATAGACCAGTTTTTCGTATATTTCATCTGAAATTACATACAGGTTGTGTTTGAGAACGACTTCTGCTATCTCTTCAAGTGTCTTTTTGTCGTATGCAAGTCCTGTGGGGTTTGAAGGCGAATTCAGGATTAAAGCCTTTGTCTTCGGCGTGATATGGGACTCAAGGGCATCCGCCTTTAACATGAATGAATCTTTTTCATACGTCTTTACAAATACAGGGGTTGCATCATTTAAGAGCACCTGTTCAGGATAAGAAACCCAGTAAGGGGACGGGATTATCACCTCGTCTCCTGCACTGAAAAGAGCCTGTGCAATGTTATATAAGCTGTGTTTTGCCCCGCAGGAGACGATTATCTCATCCCTTGTGTAATCGAGATTGTTGTCCTTTTTGAACTTTTCTATAATCGCATCCTTCAGGGGGAGTATGCCGCCTACAGGGGTGTATTTCGTAAACCCGTCTTTTATCGCCTTTATTGCCGCCTCTTTTATGTTTTCAGGTGTGTCGAAATCAGGTTCTCCAACGCCGAAGTTGATAACGTCAATACCTTCAGCCTTCATTGCCTTTGCCTTTGCATCCATCTGAAGAGTTGGGGATGGTTTAATTCTTTTTGCCCTGTCAGAAAGCATAATACAAACCTCCACTTTGTTTAGTTTCTCATCTTACCATAATTCATGCCCCATGAAAAAGTCTTTTCCAAGCATCTGGTATCCACTCTCTCTTAATTAACCCCATAGGAAAATCTCAGGCGAAGGAGCGAAGCCGAAGGGTTAAAAAATTTTGATGCCGAGACCTTTTCCGCTATAATCTAAACTGACATGGCAGAAATACTCACACCTGAGATGAAGAAATCCCTGAAAGACAGCTTCAAAGTTCTTAAAGACGATGTTGCGATTTTCGTATTCACCCAGAAGGGGACAAACGACCAGTTCAACAACACTGTCACAGGACTTGTAAAAGAGCTTTCCAGAATCGACCAGAGAATCAAGCCTGAATTTCATGAAATAGGGGATGCGGTCTCGAAAGAATATAATATAACGAGGTCTCCCACCCTTCTCATAGCACCTGACAGATACAGCATAAGATACACAGGAGCACCGCTTGGCGAGGAAGGGCGCTCGCTCGTAATGACGATAATAATGGCATCAACAGGCAAGACCATCATCTCAGAGGACTCAAGAAAAAGACTCAGGAGGCTTAAAGAAAAAAGACATGTAAAGGTGTTCGTAAGCCCTACCTGTCCTTATTGTCCTCAGGAAGTGCTTTATGCCGTATCAGCTGCAATAGAAAGAAACGACCTTGTATCAGCAGAGGTTATCGAGATATACGAAAACAGAGACCTTGCCGCACAGTATTCAGCCATGTCCGTGCCGAAAACATTTATCAATGAAACACTGACTGCCTCAGGACTTGAGCCGGAAGAACGCTTTATGGAGTCCCTTATAGAAGGAAGGCCTGTTGAGTATGTCACACCTGCAGAAAGAGAAGAGCTAAAGGATTACGACATTGTAATACTCGGCGGCGGGCCTGCCGGTCTTACAGCCGCAATATACGCAGAAAGAAGTGGTCTCGGAAGCATTGTATTTGAAAAAGCAAATATAGGCGGGCAGGTGGCTATAACCCCTGTCGTCGAAAACTACCCGGGATTTCAAAGAATAGCAGGCAAAACCCTCGTGGAGATGATGGCACAGCAGGCAATGCAATATGCACCGATTCTTCAAGGCATAGGAGTGGATGACATAAAAAAGAAAGACAAGGGGTTTGAGATAATCACGGCAAGAGGAGTATATAAAGCCAGAGCGATAATCATAGCCACAGGCGCAACGCATAGAAAACTCGACGTCCCAGGAGAGAAAGAGCTTTCAGGCAGAGGCGTCAGCTACTGTGCCACCTGCGACGGATATTTGTTTAAAGACGGAAAAAACGTCATGGTCGTAGGCGGCGGAAACACAGCACTGACAGATGCGCTCTATCTTGACGGCATCGGTGCTCATGTCAGTTTAGTGCACCGGAGAGACTCATTCAGAGCCGAAGCACGGCTTCAGGAAACCCTGTCCCGGAGAAACATCCAGGTATACTGGAACAGCCAGGTAGTAGAAATAATTGGGGACAAAACCGTAGAAAAGGTAAAGATAAAAGACCTAAAAACAGGCAAGACTCAAACCATCGAAACCGATGCTGTCTTCATCTCCATAGGCTATGAGCCGAACAACGAAATCGCCAGAAAGCTCGGTCTTGACATAGACGACAAAGGCTACATAAAGGTAGACAGGAAACAGCGGACATCCATGCCTTTTGTCTATGCAGCAGGTGATGTCACAGGTGGTGAAAAACAGATAGCCGTTGCCGTAGGACAGGGGACTATAGCAGCCATCTCTGCATTTGAAGACCTTTCAAGCCCATATTGGAAAGGGGCATAGCCCCTTTCCACAGCCATATATTCGGGAAAGTCCGTGAGTTCTACTCTTCAATTAGATTTATAGCCTCTACCGGACATATATCCATAGCCTCCTGACAATCGCAGGTATCGCATTTGTCAGGCTCTATGACATACGCCTTGCCGTCGTCCCTGAGTTCGAACACCTCCGGGCAGACCTCAGCACATGAACCACAGCCCTCACATGCATCGTAGTCAATAACAGGCTTTAGCATAACAGACCTCCTTTGAGTTAAGGGGATTAACCTCTTTCAAAATTTCTAATAAACTCTCCTATCTGAACCCCCAGATAAACACACTTTATGCCGTCCATGCACTCATCAGCATCTTTCTTCCCAAGATGTGTTATAAGCTCATGGCTGTCCTTCTTCAACTTAACCAGCCAGGCGTTTTTTTCTTCGCTGAAGTCAAGGCTCAAAGATATACCATGCTGCCTTATCTCAGGATACATCTCATGTATTTTCTCTCCCAATGCAACCTGCGAGTATCCCATATGATTACCCCCTTTCTTTCGCTTACACCCCTTCTGATTAAAAGCTATACCACTCTGAAGGAGCATTCTATGACATAAATCATACTAGCTACCCTCTATCTATCAAAAAACAATCAGGAGTGCAAGGGGATTTTTCATCTCTGTGGAAAGGCTTTGGAATTAAACGGAAAGATTTTTCAGTGCTTCTTTTGCGGCAAGGGTTTGAGCCTCTTTCTTACTCCTGCCCCTGCCCTGACCGTAGCGCTCCCCGGCAATGAAGACTTCTACGGTGAAGACTTTTTTATGCTCCTGTCCTTCTTCTTTCACAAGCCGATACTCCGGCAGAACGCCGAATCTCATCTGGCTTTCCTCCTGAAGCTCACTCTTGTAATCGTGAAAATCTCTGGATTTAATCGCGGCATCAATCTTTTCCTTAAAAAGTCTGAGTACCAGGCTCTTGGATTTCTCATAGCCACCGTCAATGTAAACCGCTCCTACAAGTGCTTCCATTGCATCAGACAGAATCGATACCTTATTCCTTCCACCCGTCTCTTCTTCGCCTTTACCCAGCCTTAAATAGTTCCCAAGAGATATACCTTTTGCTATCTCAGAAAGAACCTTGCTTTTTACAATATAGGACTTTATCTTCGACATCATGGACTCTGTATATCTGTCCCTGGAATTAAAAAGATAGTCCACGACTACCATACCAAGAACTGAGTCTCCCAGGAACTCAAGTCTTTCATTATGATGTGGAGCTGACCTGGGGTTTTCATGCTGAAAGGACTTATGCGTAAGAGCCTCAAGCAGAAGAGTTTTATCCTTGAATTCGTAACCGATGTTTTTTTCTAATTCAGAAATATCATGCTCAGGCATACAGACTGCTTAGTTCTCAAAACGTTTAAAAAGCAGGCAGGCATTTGTTCCACCGAAACCGAACGAATTCGAGATGGCATAATTCACAGTCATCTGTCTTGACTTATGGGGAACATAATCAAGGTCGCACTCAGGGTCAGGGTTATCGAGGTTTATAGTAGGAGGCACAACACCCTTGTATATGCTTAAGATTGAAACTATAGCCTCCACACCACCTGCTGCACCGAGGAGATGTCCGGTCATGGACTTCGTGGAGCTTACGCAGAGCTTATATGCGTGCTCACCAAACACGGCTTTTATAGCCGCAGTCTCCAGCTCGTCTCCCTGCTTGGTAGATGTGCCGTGGGCATTGATATAGTCAACGACTTCAGGAGAAACACCGGCATCCTTTAAGGTAGCTGCCATACATTTTGCAGCCCCTTCGCCGTCAGGAGACGGAGATGTTATGTGATATGCATCTGCAGTCATTCCATAACCTATGATTTCGGCATAAATCCTTGCACCTCTTTGAAGGGCACTATCCAGCGACTCAAGAATAATGACGCCTGCTCCCTCGCCCATCACAAAGCCGTCCCTGTCACGGTCAAAAGGTCTTGAAGCCTTCTCAGGCTCATCGTTACGTGTGGACAACGCCTTCATTGCATTAAACCCGCCGATGCCAAGCGGGGTTATAACCGCCTCTGTGCCTCCGGCTATCATGACATCTGCATACCCCCTTTGTATCAGCCGGAAGGCGTCTCCTATCGAGTGAGTGCCTGTAGCACAAGCAGTGACAGCCGCAGAGTTAGGTCCTTTGGCACCAAACTTTATGGATATATGACCTGATGCCAAATTGATAATCAACATGGGAATGAAAAACGGTGTTATTCGCCTTGGTCCCCTCTCAAGGAGCACCTTGTGATACTGCTCTATACTGCGAAGTCCGCCCATACCGGCGCCGACTATCACACCCACTCTGTCGGCATTGGCTTCGGTTATCTTAATACCAGAGTCATCCACTGCCATTTGCGCTGCAGCAATGGCAAACTGGATGAACCTGTCCATTTTTTTGATTTCCTTTGGCTCGATGAAGTCCTCAGGGTTGAAGCCGTCTACCTCGCCGGCTATCTGCGTGGGAAAAGCAGAGGCATCAAACTGCGTTATCTTTCCTATACCTGATTTGCCCTCTATGAGTGCGTTCCAGCTCTTGTCGGTTCCAATGCCAAGAGGGGTTATCAGTCCAAGTCCTGTAACAACAACTCTGCGTTTATCTATCATCCCTGCTTGCTTTTTATATAATCTATTGCATCTTGAACTTTCGTTATCTTTTCTGCATCCTCGTCAGGTATCTCAATCTTAAATGCTTCTTCAAAAGCCATAACCAACTCTACAGTGTCAAGCGAGTCTGCACCAAGGTCTTCAACAAATGAAGCCTCTGGCGTAACCTCTGAAATATTGACTCCAAGCTGCTTAGCTATAATCTCTTTTACCTTTTCTTCCATCTCAAAGCACCTCCAGTTGTTTTCTCTGCAATTCTTATCGGGTTTCTATTTTTATTCACATATACATTCCGCCATTGACATGCAAGACCTGACCTGTTATATAGCCTGCCTCTGGCGAAGCAAGGAAAAGAACAGCCTGAGCTACATCCTCAGGTGTGCCGAATTTTCCAAGTGGTATCGCCTTTTTCATCTCTTCTTTCACGTTCTCAGGCAGGGCATCGGTCATCGCTGTGGTTATGAACCCCGGTGCCACTGCATTAACGGTTATACCCCTGCTGGCATACTCCTTTGCTATCGTTTTGGTCAACCCCACAATGCCTGCCTTCGAGGCACTGTAGTTTACCTGTCCGGGATTGCCTATAAAAGCGACTACAGATGCAATATTAACAATCCTGCCGTATCTCTGCTTTGCCATAATCTTAACTGCTTCCTTTGAGCACAAAAACACTCCCTTAAGATTAATGTCTATTACAGAATCCCAATCCTCTTCTTTCATCCTCAGAAGAAGTCCGTCTCTTGTTATACCGGCGTTATTGACGAGTATATCAACTTTTCCGAACTCTTTCACTGCATCTTCGAAGACACGGGCAACGCTGTCCGCACTGGAGACATCCAGTCTGGCAGCCATGGTTTTTACACCGAGTTCCTGTATCTTACGGGCGGTCTCTTCTGCCTCTTCAGACATTATATCGGCAACGACAATATTAACGCCTTTACCTGCAAGCTTCTCAGCGATGGCTCTGCCTATTCCCCTTGCACTGCCTGTAATTACAGCAACCTGCCCGCTCAATTCCATAATCGCTCCTCCCATGCAAAAAGTGGCTATAATTGTAACAGAGACTTTATTTTCTTTTCCAGTCCTCGAAAGCGTAGGAAAAACCGTCTGTCAAGCCATCCTTTCGGCTGGTGGCTTCTGTAAGACCCTTCTGCGCAGAACAGCCTTCAACAGCTCCATGGCAATAAGCACCAGCATACCAAACCCCGCTATCAGGGTTATATCCTCTGCTGCAGGCATAACGATTCCAAAGGCACCGCGCACAGCAGGAACCTGCACCAGTACGGCAATCAGCACCAGCTCCCAGAGGAGAGCAACAACAAGCCACTTGTGAGGCGGCGACTTAAAAATGCTATAACGCATAGAGCGAAAACTCAGTGCAATTGCAAGCTCTACAAGTATAAACATAAAAAACATCCTTGTCCTTGCAAGTTCCATGTCAGGCTGACTGCCGAAGAAAACCCACAGGAACAGAGGAACTTCTATAGCCACCGCCATAACGATAAACATTCTTACATCCCATGAAAACACGCTTTCTTTCGGGTCTCTCGGAGGTCTCTGCATGATATCCGGGTCAGGCGGTGAGACTCCGAGGGCAAGGGCTGGAAGCCCGTCAGTGGCTAAATTCACATAAAGTATGGCTGCCGGCAGAAGTGGCAAAAACTCAGGACCCATTACAAGCACCACTCCTCCAATGACCAATACCTCTGTAATGTTGCACCTGAGAAGATATGTCAGATATTTCTTAATATTATCGTAAATCCATCTGCCCAGTTCTATAGCCTTTACTATAGTGGCGAAATTGTCGTCGCTTAAGACCATATCCGCTGCCTCTTTTGCCACATCCGTTCCTGTAATGCCCATGGCTATGCCTATGTCTGCGTGTTTAAGTGCAGGTGCATCATTTACTCCATCTCCGGTCATTGCCACAACCTCGCCTCTTTTCTTCCACGCAGTGACTATCCTGAGTTTGTCACTTGGAGAAACCCTTGCATAAACACTCACCTTGTGCACCAAGGCCTCGAATTCCTCGTCAGACAGCTTCTGAAGCTCCTCTCCTGTAAGCACCATGTCTCCTTCGGAATATATCCCCATCTCCTTCGCCACTGCAAAGGCTGTGAGCTTATGGTCGCCGGTAATCATCACAGGCCTCATATGCACGTTTTTACAGACTTTGACCGCCTCTACAGCCTCAGGTCTTGGCGGGTCCATCATTCCAACAAGACCGATAAAGACAAGGTCTTTCTCTATGTAGTCTTCATCAGTATCATCCCTGTCGAGTTTTTTATACGCCAGTGCAAGCACCCTCAGGGCATCAGACGCCAGCTGCTCATTCGCCTTCATGATATCTGCCCTGTCGTTGTCATCCAGAGACTTAAGCCCGCCATCCTTCATAATCTGAGAACATCTTTCAAGAATGACCTCTACTGCTCCTTTAACAAATGCAATCTTGCCCTCGGGCATTGAGTGTATTGTGCTCATGCGTTTTCTCTCGGAACTGAAAGGCACTTCAGAAAGCCGTGGATGCCTCTGTCGGGTCTCACGGTGGTCAAGTCCTGCCTTGGCTGCAGCCACAAGAAGGGCAGCCTCTGTCGGGTCTCCTTTAATAGTCCATCTGTCATTGTCTTTCTCAAGGTCAGCATCATTGCAGAGGACTCCGCACTTAAGGAGCATATCAAGCAGTGGTGCATCTGCCTTGTCATTTAAAATCTTTCCTTCAGGCTCATATCCTGCACCTGTTACATCTATATATTTGCCGTTAAGGAATATTTTTCTTACAGTCATCTCTCCTTTTGTCAGAGTGCCTGTCTTGTCAGTGCATATAACCGTTGTGCATCCGAGGGTCTCCACAGCAGGCATNTTTCTTACAAGTGCGTTCCTTTTCGCCATCTCATGCATGCCGATGGCAAGTGCNCCTGTAACAATAGCAGTAAGTGCCTCAGGCACTGCAGCTACAGCCAGCGCTACGCCAAACATAAGCATANTTATGCCGGCTTCAAGTCTGAAACTTCCATCGGCTATCTCCCTNAGGATGCTTATACCTATCACCAGAAAACATATAACAAGAGCTGTTATGCCNAGCCATTTACCGATTTCCCCGGTCCTTCTTTCAAGCGGTGTCTTTTCTGCTTCGATAGCAGTCACTTCCTTGGCGATTNTTCCGAACTCTGTATTCATGCCGGTCTCTGTGACAACTGCTTTTGCCCTGCCGTAAGTGACAACACTTCCTGTGTAAACCATATTGTTTCTGTCTGCGACAGCGGTATCCTCCTGAAGGGGTTGTATATCTTTTCCCACTGGCAGGGACTCGCCTGTAAGCGCAGCCTCATCGCATCTAAGAGAGGCGACATCTATCAGTCTGGCATCAGCCGGCACTCTGTCGCCTGCCTCAAGAAGAATCACGTCTCCGGGCACAATCTCCTTTGAGTCCACCTCCCGCTCTCTGCCTTCCCTTAAAACAGTTATAGTTTCCTGAAGCATCCTTTTTAAGGCTTCAAGTGCCCGCTCTGCACGATACTCCTGCACAAAACCCAAAACCGCAGAAAAGATTACTATCACACCGATTATCACAGCATCCACGGTCTCTCCTATGACAAGCGAAAGAGCGGTAGCTATCAGAAGAATTATTATGAGGATGTTCTTGAACTGATTTATAAACAATTTATAAGGAGACATCCGCTCCTGTTTTTGAAGCTCGTTATAACCGTATTTTTCAAGGCGGGCTTTCGCCTCTTCCTCACTCAGTCCCTGAAAACCAGTACCAAGCTCTTTTAAAACAGTATCTACGTCTTTTGAATGCCACATAAAACAACGTCCTCCATTGTCTAAATCTTCGGTCTGTTATCTTAACTTATTTTGGAATAAAACTTAACCTGCAACAGCAAACCTCTTAACAAACTCAAAGCGGTTTGTTACAATTCATGGAAATGAAAATCCGGATAATTGAAACAGTCTCGGACTCGGATGAACGAGGTTTCCTCTCACTGCCTATTACCGATGAACAGGTAAAATCCATTTATAACTTTCATATCGTAAGCCTTAAGCCGGGACATGTAAGAGGCAATCATTATCACAGGCATCAAACCGAATATATCTGCGTTTTAGGAGGACAAAGCAAATTTCTTGCAGTGGACAACAAAAACAAAGAGAAAACAGAACTTGTTCTTGACGGCAACAAATGTCCTCTTATCACTGTCCCGCCGTTTGTCACTCATGCTGTAAAGAATATCGGAAACGAAACGGTTTATTTACTGTGTTATACTGACAAGCCGTTTAATCCTGACAAACGCGATATGGTAAAAGACATCATCCTTGACTAACCCAGCGCCACATCAAGAAACATCATCACGGCGAAACCAAGCATTGTACCCATAGTGGCGAAATCCGTATTGCCGTTTCTTTGGGACTCAGGAACGACATCTTCCACGACTACGAATATCATAGCTCCTGCAGCGAAACTCAAAGCATAAGGCAGAAGCGGTTTGAAGGTGAGAACAAACACAGCACCGAGCACTCCGGCAAAAGGCTCTACCATTCCTGAAAACTGTCCATACCAGAAGCTCTTAAATTGGGATAATCCCTCCCGCCTCAACGGCATGGAGACAGCAGTGCCTTCAGGAAGGTTCTGAATACCGATGCCTACTGCCAATACAATAGCACCTGCCAAGGTAGCAGAATGGAAACCAGCTGAAACAGCACCAAAAGCCACACCTACTGCAAGCCCCTCAGGGATATTATGAAGCGTTATGGCAAGAACAAGCAGTGTAGTCCTCTGCCACGAGGTCCTGACTCCCTCGGCTTTTTCCAAAGGCAAGCCAAGATGAAGATGCGGAAGTATTCTGTCAATAACACGGAGGAAAATACCTCCGGACATAAATCCCACAACAGCAGGAAGCCACATAGGGATATCCTTGCCATGAGACATCGCAATAGCCGGTGCAAGAAGCGACCAGTAACTGGCTGCAATCATTACTCCGGCGGCAAAACCGAGCATTCCGTCAAGCACCTGTCTGCTCATGTTCTTGCCCAGAAATACAATAGCTGCACCAAGTGCGGTCATACCCCATGTAAAACTGGTCGCAATCAACGTCTGTAAAACAGGATTAAGACCTGCGAAATACTCCACCATACCCTGGTATAGCCTAGCTTAAAAGGATAGTCAAGCAGGATAAGCCGGAATCCATTACAGGCAGGCTGATTCAATGAAGACATGGATAACCTTTTTTGGACAAGGCTATGTTCGTTTTGGCACAAAACCTCAGGGGGCAAATATATCAGACATGCAGTTCGACTATATCACGGTCTTTCAGCACATAGTGTTTTTGAACCCTTTGTCCGGGAAATTTGGCAGAGCCCCATATGCAGGCGTATTTCAGACCTTTTGCAAAATCCTTATGCACAGCAGCTGCAAGGTCAAGGACAGTGGAGCCTACAGGCAGGGTAAACGGCGCATCAAGGTCAGGTTCTTTGCCCGGTTCTTTCGTATAAACCCTCACTATGCCTGACACTTCAAACAAGACCGACTTGAGCTCTTCAAGCCCCTCCTTTGTTACTGCTGACACGCCAACTATTTGATATGTATCCTGATATCTCTGTCTCAGCTTCTCAAGCCCTTCCTCTGCTCCAGACATGTCTTTTTTGTTTGCAGCGACTACGGTCTTTTTCGATACACCGCTTTTGTCATCGCCAGCGGTCTGAATATTCCATTGCGAAAGCTGCTCTATAAGGAGTTCTGCCTGCACATCCGGGTCTTCTGAAAGGTCTATGACGAGCAAAAGCACATCGGCAATTCTGATAATTCCTGATACCCAGCCGTCTGTTGACTCGTTTCCTATCGGTGGTAAATCCACAAGCTGAAACTTGATGTCTTCAAACGGCATCATGCCTGACAAAGGCATAACAGTTGAAACAGGATAATCTGCAATTACAGGTTTGGCATTAGTCAAAGACGCCAGCAGGGAAGACTTGCCTGCATTGGCAAACCCCACAAGGACAATCTGGGCAGCTCCCTCTTTAGGAACGGTATAAAGGTTTCCTCTGCCCCCTTTTTTCTTTTTAACTGCCTCTTCCCTGAGTTTCGAAAGCCTTCTCCTTAAATCAGCCCTTAGCTTGTCAGTGCCCTTGTGCTTGGGCACAGTGGCAATAAGCGCCTCCAGTGCAGAGATTTTCTCTGCAGGGCTTGACGCCTCTTTAAATCTCTTTTCAGCCTCAAAATACTCAGGCGGCAGGTTTGCAGGCATAAGCTATATTTTTATTTCCTGAATAATTCCTCGAACCTTCTCTTTGCCTCTTCCTTAGGGTCGGCACCCCCTGTCTGAACCGAAGCCGACGCTTCTCCGAAGACGAAATAATCACAGAAATTTGCTTTGTCTCTCGTCCTCTGGAAATCAGCCTTTGGCTCAAGACATTTGTTATGGCTTGTTTCAGAGTAAAAACGGCAGTTAAGGCATATATGAAGGTCTGCTCCGCAGGAAGGACAGGTTGACTTCCTTGAAAAATATTTATCTACCACAACTTCTCTTTTACACATTGCACAGATTTTCACACTGACTCCCTTCCGCCCGCACAGGTATATTTAAAAGCCCTGTGCGTGCATTCTCATTTATCTATAATACCGCCAAAGACATTTTTTATTTCTTTCAACACTTCACCGTGCACATATTGTGTTCCTGCAACGATATTACCAGTTGATAAATAATCATTTCCNCCGCCGAAATCAGTGACTATTCCGCCTGCCTCTTTTATCAGAATGCTGCCTGCTGCTATATCCCACGGGCTTAATCCCAGCTCAAAGAATCCATCACAACGCCCGGCTGCAAGATATGCAAGGTCTAACGCAGCAGAGCCGGCTCTTCTTATACCGCTTACCCTGAGAAAGATATTTCTAAACGCCTGAAGATACAAGTCTATCATGTCCTTTTTCCTGAATGGAAACCCTGTTGCAAGCAAACACTCACTCAGCACAGAGGCCGTTGATACTCTTATGGGGCTACCGTTAAGATATGCACCACATCCTTTCTCTGCAGTGAAAAGCTCATCCCTCAAAGGGTCAAGCACAACACCGAGGATTATTTCACCTTTGTGCTCAAGCGCAATCGAGACGGCAAACATCGGAAACCCATGTATGTAATTCGTAGTGCCGTCAAGCGGGTCTATTATCCAGCGGTATGTGTTTTCGGTGTCTTTTAAAGACTCTTCAGAGAGAAAAAAATGCTGAGGAAATCTTTCTTTTATTGTCTGTATGATTACATGTTCTGATTCTTTGTCAACGCGTGTAACAAAATCCGATGCCTGCTTAAGACTGACATCGCCTTTTGAAAGTCTGCCGAGGTTGTCAAGAATAACCTCTTGAGAACGTCTTGCAGCTTCAACTGCAGCATTCAGGAACTCGGTTTCCCTGCCTGAAGACATAACAGATTAATCGCCTTTAAATACCCTTTCTTTTACAGGGCAAGACACACAGAATTTTAAAGAATCCCATGTTTCAAAAGCAAGTGCCAAAATTTTGTATAATAAAAACGCCTATGAATATCCTGCTAGTGCTTGCAGTCACAATCATAGTTTTTCAGCTCGCCTATAAAGTCTACGGCGGTTACATCGACAAAGTCTTTGAAAAAGACGACAGGAAACCGACACCTGCACACGCCATCTCTGACGCAAGAGATTATGTACCCGGCAAATGGCCTGTGGTATTTTCTCACCATTTTTCATCAATAGCAGGCGGTGGTCCAATAGTCGGACCTGCTATCGCTATCATATACGGATTCTATCCTTCATGGCTGTGGCTTCTGCTAGGGGCTATATTTATAGGTGCAGTGCATGACTTCACAACCCTGTTCGTCAGCATGAGAGAAAAAGGCAGGAGCATAGCAGAAATCGCACATAACACACTCGGAAAGGCAGGCTATGTGCTTTTCATCGTCTTCATACTCTTTATGGTCATCGTTGTTACAGCCGCATTCCTAGGGCTTACATCCACAGCTCTTACATCCCTTGCACCACTTAAAACCCTTGGACTTGAAGAAGGCTCCGGAATACTAAAAACCGTTCCTGACCCCAAAACAGGCGAGCTTAAAGCAAAAATCGGAGGTGTTGCATCCACATCAGTGGTTATTATAACGGCATTCGCTCCGGTGCTCGGTTATCTGCTTTATAAAAAAAGAATAAGGGTTTCTGTGGCAGCCGTAATAGCCATTACAGTGGCAGTCCTTTCCATAGCCATAGGGCTTAAATATCCAATCAGCATTAACCCTGAAACATGGATGATTATCATATCCATCTATGTGCTCATTGCCGCAGGGCTTCCCATATGGATAATCCTGCAACCAAGAGACTTTATAAATTCATTCATACTCTATGGTGGAATAGCTGCCCTTACAATAGGAATATTTGCCGGAGGCATTTCCGGAATGTCCATAAGCTTCCCTTCCTTCAACGTAATTCAGGGCAGTCAGAAAATCGGACTTATATGGCCCATGCTGTTCATCACCGTTGCCTGTGGTGCTATCTCAGGCTTTCACAGCCTTGTTGCAAGCGGCACAACATCCAAACAGGTATCCAAAGAGTCGCATGCAAGAAGAATAGGCTTTGGTGCAATGCTGCTTGAAGGTCTATTTGCAGTGGTCGTGCTCGTAACCATAGGCTCTGTGCTTAACTTCTCCGACTACCTGAACATAGTGTTTCCAGAGGCAGGAAGATCAAACCCGATACTTGCATTCTCACTGGGAATGGGACAGATACTGCACAAAGCCGTCACCCTGCCTGCTTACGTTGGAACCATATTCGGGATATTGCTGGTCGAGGGGTTTTTGGTCACGACCCTGGACACTGCAGTCAGACTGAACAGATATCTTTTTGAGGAACTCTGGCGGATACTCTTTAAGAACCCGCCACAGGTAATCCGCTCATACATCTTCAATGCCGGTCTCTCCGTAGTGCTTATGTTCTTGTTCGCTTACAAGCAGGCATTCCTTTCGATCTGGCCTGTCTTCGGCTCTGCAAACCAGCTTCTGGCAGCACTGGCTTTAATTACAGTGTCAGCATGGCTTTTAAAAAGAGGCAAGAATGCCGTGTTTACACTTCTGCCGGCAACTTTCATGATAGTAACAACGATTGCATCCCTGATATATCTGCTGAAAACAAAATACCTGCCCCAGGGAAACATCCTTCTCATCTGCCTGGCAGCTGCCCTTATCGCACTTTCAGCAGGCATAGTGATTGTGGCATGGAAAAGCACTACAGAGAAGACACAAGCTCCGGCTGTCGAATCATTAAACAAAGGATATAACGACTAACTTACTGTTTTTGTCTCATACGCAGGAATTTCTTTGCCGTGGCTCTTACGACTTCTGAGACATTCTTGTTTTTCTCAAGCATTTGCAGGTCTTTTTTTCTGAGGCTGCCGACAAAATTCATTGCCACACCTGGCGGGGTTTTAGGATTGTTAACAAGCGCAAGCCGTATATTGTAGTTCTTCGTCCATTCCCTGTTTTTGGCAATCTCTCTTAATGCATCTTCGACAATGGAGCGGTTGCGGGCTACTGCCTCCACTTCAGACTCCGTAATCCTTGGATTTGCAAGGACAGTGAGCACTACCTGTTTATTGGAATCTTTAAGAAGAATGCCTCTTACCTCAGCGTTGCCTCTCTGGGCAAGCCTTATTTTCTCCGACACACTGAGTCTTTGCACCCTCTGCAGAAGACGCTCTGTCCGCACAGTCGGAGGCTGCTTTGCCTTCAGTTCTACATTCCGCTTCTTAATCTTCTCTATTTCATTGTGAGTCGGCACAGGAAGACTAAGAGCCTGCGCTGCCCTTACCCTTATGTCGTCAGGAGTATTGGGATGCTCGTAGAGAAGTTTTATAACCTCAAGCCTCGAAAGGTTTGAGTTCAGTATCTCTTCAAATATGGCATGGTCTTCAGTCCCCTCAATAAAAAGCTCTATTGCCTCTAAAGAAGTGCTGGAAAGGTCTAATGCAATAAGTTTGGTGTCTTCCATAATCACCGCCTTAAATAAATAAAATACTCTATGTTTCCCTTTTGCCCTTTAACAGGAGACTGCATCACCCCTATGGTATTAAGCCCGTATGCCTTTAATGCTTCACTCACCGAATCCACAGCTTTAAGCCTTTTTTCCTCTTCCCTTACAATGCCGCCTTTGCCTACTTCTGTTTTTCCGACCTCAAACTGCGGTTTTACAAGCGCAATTATCTCGCCGTTGGGCTTTAAAAACTCTGTAACCTTTGGTATTACTTTCTTCAGTGATATAAAAGACACATCTATAGCGGCAAGGTCTATCTCATCAGGAATCTTTTGTCTTTCAAGATACCTTATGTTCGTTCTTTCAAGAAGGACAACCCGCGGGTCGTTTCTCAGCTTCCAGTCGAACTGACCGTAGCCGACATCAATGCTATAGACTTTTTTAGCCCCTCTCTGGAGCATAAAGTCAGTAAACCCGCCTGTTGAAGCGCCGACATCCATAACAATCTTATCCTTAAGAACAATCCCGAAATGTTCGACTGCTGCCTCAAGCTTAAGCCCGCCCCTGCTTACATAAGGGATATCCATCTCCCGAAGGGTTATGGTGGACGTGTCCTCTATCATAACGCCTGCTTTTGTAAGCGGCTTGTTGTCAACGAGGACTTTTCCTTCCATTATCAACGCCTTTGCCCTCTCACGGCTCTTTGCAAGCCCGCGCTCAAGCAAAAGCTTATCCAACCTTGTTTTCACAGTTTTGCTTTAACGCCTTCCTTTATGAAAGACACTGCAGTGCTGTATATCCCTTCTTCATCTATACCGTATTTCTTTCTAAGCTCCGCCTGTGTCCCCTGTTCGACAAACTCATCAGGAATACCGAGCATTTTGACTTCTGCGTCATGGATGCCCATCTTATTGATGCATTCAAGCACTGCACTGCCAAAACCGCCCTGAATGGTATTCTCCTCTATGGTTATTATCTTTTTTAGCTTTAATGCCACACTGCGGATAAGCTCTTTATCAAGCGGTTTAACAAACCGCATATTCACTACCATTGTGCTTATGCCGTCTTTTTCAAGCCTTTCGGAAGCAGAAAGGACAGACTGAACAGTATTGCCTATTGCCAGAAGCGCAATATCATCGCCTTCTTTAAGCACCTCGCTTTCTCCGATACCAAAAGAATTAGTGCTCACTACAGAAGGCTCACTGGCTTTTCCCCTCGGATACCTTATAGCCACCGGACCGTTATGTTTAAGGGCAAGAGAAAGCATTGCCTCCAATTCAGATGCATCTTTTGGCGCCATGACCACTATATTCGGGATATGCCTGAGATATGAGATATCAAAAGCACCCTGGTGCGTGGGACCGTCTTCTCCAACGATGCCTGCCCTGTCTATGGCAAAGACCACAGGAAGGTTCTGAAGACATACATCATGGACTATCTCGTCATAAGCCCTCTGGAGGAACGTGGAATATATCGCAACTACAGGACGCATGCCCTCTATTGCAAGTCCTGCTGCAAAGGTCACGGCATGGGGCTCTGCAATCCCGACATCATAAAACCTGTCAGGATATTTCTCTGCAAAAGAGGTCAGTCCTGTGCCTTCTTTCATAGCCGCTGATATGGCGATTACCTTAGGGTTATCTTCTGCAAGCCTCGTAAGCGCCCTGCCGAATACATCGCTGTATGTAACACTGCTTGAAAGCGGAGAGCCTGTCTCCGGCTCAAACGGACCTATGCCGTGAAACACGCACGGGTCTTTCTCGGAAAACTCATAACCCTTGCCCTTCTTCGTTATTACATGTATCAGCGTCGGATGCTCAAGATGCTTAATCTTCTTAAACGTCTCTATTAAAAGTTCGATATTATGCCCGTCTATCGGACCGATGTAATTAAATCCCAGTTCTTCAAAGAGTATTCCCGGCAGGAAAAGCCCTTTCAGGCTCTCTTCTAACTTCTGGGCAAAACGGGCTACAGGGACTCCGAGCTTGGGAATGCTCTCGATAAGGTTCTTGGTGTCCTTCTTAAACCTCTGGAACATCTCACCTGTGAGTATCCTGTTAAGGTATGACGAAAGCGCACCTACGTTGCGTGATATGGACATCTCGTTGTCGTTCAACACCACTATAAGGTCTTTCTTAAGCTGTCCTGCGTGGTTAAGCCCTTCGAATGCCAGTCCAGCAGTCATTGCACCGTCGCCTATAACAGCTATAACTTTATACGTCTCGCCTTTTTTGTCCCTTGCCTCGATTATGCCGGTTGCAGCAGAAATAGACGTGGAACTGTGACCTGTGCCAAAGGCATCATAAGGACTCTCGCTTCTCTTGGGGAATCCGCTTATGCCTTTATACCGCCTGAGGGTAGAGAATTTTTCATATCTTCCAGTAAGAAGCTTATGCGTGTAGCACTGATGCCCGACATCCCAGATTATCTTGTCCTTCGGCGTATCAAAGACATAGTGCAGTGCTATGGAAAGCTCTACCACTCCAAGATTTGACGCCAGATGCCCGCCGCCTGCGGAGACACCCTTTATTATCGTCTCCCGCAGTTCACCAGCAAGCTCATCAAGCTCTTTATAAGAAAGTTCTTTAAGGTCAGCTGGAGATTTTATGTCTTCAAGCAACATTAGTGCCTTCTCTTTAAAATATACTTTGCAATCTCCCTTAAAGGTTCTGCATTCTCAGAAAATATATCAAGTGCATCTATTGCATTGGTTATAAGTTCCTCTGCTTTCTTCATGGATAAATCAATACCGTATAAAGAAGGATAAGTCATCTTTTTCTTTTTTTCATCAGAGCCGGTAGGTTTTCCCAAAACAGAAGCATCTCCACTGACGTCAAGTATATCATCAACAATCTGAAACGCAACACCGAGGTTTTCGCCGTAGCTGGTGAGGGCATCCAGCGTATTTTTGTCTGCCTCTGCCAGTATGCCGCCGAGCTTTACGGAAGCGGTTATCAAAGCGCCTGTTTTGTGCTTGTGTATGAACTGAAGAGCCTGAGCCTCAGGCTCGGAGTTTTCAGAGATAATGTCCTGCGCCTGACCTCCGACCATTCCATGCACACCTGCCGCCAGTGCAACCTCTCTTGCTGCCTCTATAAGAGACTCTTTGCTTACAGAGCCGCTTGTATCAAGGAGCATGAAAAACGCCTCTGTTAAAAGTCCGTCACCTGCAAGTATTGCAATGGCTTCGCCATAAACCTTATGATTCGTAGGTTTCCCGCGCCGCATATCGTCATTGTCCATAGCAGGCAGGTCGTCATGGATGAGAGAATACGTGTGTATCAGTTCAAGTGCAGATGCATACTGTATGATATCCGCAGGATTCTTTCCGCATGCCTCGTAAGAAGCCATGGCAAGTATCGGTCTTAGTCTCTTGCCACCTGCAAGAAGGGAATAACGCATGGACTCCCTTAGAACAGCAGGCAGAAAAGGCTTGTCGAAATAAGAACTGAGAAAGGAATTTACAAGTCCACCTCTTTCCTTAAGGTATGACTTTATATCCATCAAGACCTGCCTCTATTATTCCCATTCAATGGTGCTCGGCGGTTTCGAGCTTATATCATACACTACCCTGTTTACCCCTTTTACCTCGTTTATTATACGGTTGGAGATAATGCCCAGAGTATCGTATGGAATTCGAGCCCAGTCAGCAGTCATTGCATCCAGACTGGTTACAGCCCTCAGGGCTACTACGTTTTCATACGTCCTTTCGTCACCCATCACGCCAACGCTTCTTACAGGCAAAAGCACGGCAAAAGACTGCCAGAGTTTCCTGTAAAGTCCAGCCTTCTTTATCTCCTCAAGCACTATGGAGTCCGCCTCCCGCAGGATATTCAGTCTTTCTTCAGTAATCTCTCCAAGACACCTTATGGCAAGACCAGGACCAGGGAAAGGATGCCTCCAGCATATCTCCTCAGGAAGACCTAATTCCTCTCCTACTGCCCTTACCTCGTCTTTAAAAAGCTCCCTAAGGGGTTCGATAAGCTTGAGCTTCATGACATCAGGCAGTCCGCCTACATTGTGATGCGTCTTTATGACCGCAGAAGGTCCTTTAAACGACACGCTCTCTATTACATCAGGATAAAGAGTGCCCTGCGCGAGAAAGTCCACATCATCTATCTTTCTGGCTTCCTCCTCGAATACCGCTATGAATTCGTTGCCTATGATTCTTCTTTTCTGCTCAGGCTCGGTCACACCCCTGAGCTTGTCAAGGAACCTCTTTTTCGCATCAACATGCACAAGCCTCATGCGGAAATGCCTGTCAAAGGTATCAACGACCTTTTCTGCCTCGCCTTTCCTTAAAAGACCGTTGTCAACGAAGATGCAGGTGAGGTTGTCACCTATTGCCCTGTGGACAAGCAAAGCAGCAACCGCAGAGTCCACCCCTCCGCTTAAGGCACATATAACTTTTTTGTCTCCTACCTTTTCCTTTATATCAGATACAGTCCATTCGATAAACGAAGTCATCTTCCACTCAGGCTTGCATCCGCATATACCAAAGACAAAGTTCTTGAGGATTCTCGTGCCTTCTTCTGTGTGCACGACCTCTGGATGGAACTGAAGGGCATACAAACGCCTGTCTTTGCTTGACATAGCAGCAAGAGGGGCGTTTGCAGTGTGGGCAATGACTTTAAAACCGGGAGGCAGTTCCTCGATTCTGTCGCCGTGGCTCATCCAGACATATGTCTTTTTCGTCACACCCGCAAGAAGGTCTGAATCATCATCAACAAAAAGCTCTGCCCTTCCGTACTCTCTCTTTAAAGCGCCTGCAACCTTGCCGCCAAGCATGTGAGCCATAAGCTGCATGCCATAGCATATACCGAGTATCGGAACGCCAAGCTCGAATATTCCAGCATCAGGCAAAGGCGCTCCTTCATCGTAAACACTCGATGGTCCACCGGAAAGCACAATCCCCTTTGGAGCAAAATTCTTTATCCTCTCCAAAGAGGCGTTGAAGGGCAGTATCTCGGAATATACGTTATTTTCCCTTATACGCCTTGCAATAAGCTGGGTGTATTGAGAGCCGAAATCTAATACAAGTATCTTTTCAGTGTGCATAATTGATTATAAAGGATTCAATCGGCAAATGTCTAAAAAAGAAAGCACAAACCGAAAGCAGATTCGACATTAAAAAATGCTACAATAACCTCAACTTATGCCTAAAGCAATTATCATTGTGCTGGATGGTCTGGGCATTGGCGAGATGCCTGATGCCTCAGAATACAATGACGAGGGCAGTAACACCCTTGCAAACCTCTGCAAAGCCGTCGGTGGACTCAACCTGCCCTGCCTCGAAACCCTCGGACTCGGCAACATCAGGGACTTTGAAGGAATAAAAAAGACCTCCACCCCTCTTGCATCATACGGCATCATGTCCGAACTTTCAAAAGGCAAAGACACAATAACAGGACACTGGGAGATGATGGGCATCGTTAATGAAAAGCCCTTCCCCACCTACCCGCACGGATTCCCAGAAGAGATAATCACCGAGTTTGAAAAAAGAATCAAAAGAAAAGTCCTCTATAACAAGCCTGCATCAGGCACTGAGATAATAAAAAAGCTCGGCTCGGAACACATGAGGACAGGCTATCCCATAGTCTATACCTCAGCAGACAGCGTGTTCCAGATAGCTGCACACGAAGACATAATAAGCGTGGATGAACTTTACAGGATGTGTAAAATCGCCCGTGAGATTCTCACACCTCCGCACAACATATGCAGGGTAATAGCAAGACCTTTCATCGGTCCTCCGTTTCAGAGAACTTACAGGAGAAAAGACTTTCCCCTCAGTCCGCCTGAAGACACCCTTCTGGACTTCCTCAAAAGAAAAGGCATAAAAGTCGTGTCAGTCGGAAAGGTAGCAGACATGTTCGCAGGGAAAGGATTCACGGAAAACATAAAGGCTACAAATAACACCGATATAATGCAGAAAATCAGTGAGACCCTTCCGTCACTGGAGACAGGGCTTTTGTTCTCTAACCTCGTGGACTTCGATACACTCTACGGGCACAGGAACAACCCTCAGGGGTTTGCACAGGCATTAAAAGAATTCGATGCATGGCTATCGTCTTTCCTGCCTGAACTCAAAGACGAAGACTATCTGTTCGTCACCGCAGACCACGGCAACGACCCAACCACACCAAGCACAGACCACTCAAGGGAATACGTGCCCATACTCTTTTACAACAAAAAACTCCCATCAAAAAACCTGGGCATGAGAGAAGGCTTCTGGGACATCGGAGCCACAGTGGCTGAGATATTTGAAATAAAAGAATTCAATCGGGGCAGAAGCTTTCTGAGATAGTTTTTTACCGTTATAGCGGAAACCGGAATGAGCCTTACACTGCGGGGCTGGCAGCCCTCCGAAGGGAATACAGCTCTTTTGGCATAATTGATAAAAATCTGTTATATTTTTAGACCAAAACTTCAAAGGGGTCTACGTTGTCAGATAAAGATAAAGTAAGGGTAAGGTTCGCACCGTCTCCGACAGGACACCTGCATATAGGCGGGGCAAGAACCGCTTTGTTTAACTGGCTCTTTGCAAGACATAACAACGGGACATTCGTCCTCCGCATCGAGGACACGGACAGAAGCCGCTCTACAGAAGACTACATAGAGTCAATTCTCGAAGGACTCCGCTGGCTCGGGCTTGACTGGGACGAAGGTCCGTTCAGACAGACCGACAGGTTCGACATCTACCGCAGCTATATAGACAAACTCCTTGCAGAAGGCAAAGCTTATTACTGTTACTGCTCACCTGAAGAACTCGAAGAAAGAAGGAAAGAAGCCCAGGCCAAAGGGCTTCCTCCAAGATACGACAGAAGATGCAGGAAACTTAAAGAGCCGATACCAGGCAGAACACCCTCTGTAAGATTCAAGATGCCTGAAACAGGACAGACCATAGTGGACGACCTTATAAGAGGGAAAATTACCTTTGAAAACAGCCAGCTTGATGACCTGATAATCATGCGTTCAGACGGCACTCCGACATATAACTTCGTCGTTGTCGTGGATGACGTGGACATGAACATCACACACGTGATAAGAGGCGATGACCATCTGAACAACACACCCAAGCAGATTCATATATACAATGCACTTGGATACACCCCTCCCAGATTCGCACATCTACCCATGATACTCGGCTCTGACAAGACAAGGCTTTCAAAAAGACACGGAGCCACCTCGGTCATAGCATACAGGGACGCCGGCTATCTTTCCGATGCCCTTGTCAACTACCTTGTAAGATTAGGCTGGTCATACGGCGACCAGGAGGTCTTTTCAAGAGAAGAACTCATAAAATACTTCTCACTTGAAAACATCGGAAAATCCGCAGCAGTCTTTAACCCTGAAAAACTCCTCTGGCTTAACAGCGAATACATGAAAAGCACTCCGCCTGAAAAACTCTGCGACCTCGTAAGACCGTTCCTTATCCAGAAAGGCATAATCAAAGAAGACGAAGAATTGGACAAAGAATGGCTTAAAAAGGCGATAAAAACACTTGTCGAACGGTGCAGGACATTGGAAGAACTCTCAAATGCCCTCAGATACTACATCTCTGAATACGTTGAGATAGAGCCCAAGGCAAAAGAAAAATTCCTTAATGAAAAAAGCAAGCCGTATCTCATAGAATTAAGAGACGCCCTTATGACAATCGATGATTTCAGCGCAGGGGCGCTTGAGAAAGTCTTTATGTCAATCATCGAAAAGCACAATATAAAGCTTGGCGCCCTTGCACAGCCTGTAAGAGTGGCAATGACCGGAACTACAGTAAGTCCCGGCATATTCGATGTGCTTGAAATAGTTGGAAAAGAAAAGGCCCTGAAACGCCTGAACAGGGCACTGGAGTTGATATGAGCTATATTGCAGTCATAGGCGCAGGAAGCTGGGGGACTACCCTCTCGATACTTCTGGCTGAAAAAGGCTACGACACCTCTCTCTGGGTGTTCGAAAAAGACCTTGCAGAAGAGATTAAAAACACGAGAATCAACAGCGTATACCTTCCGGACATTTCCTTGCCTGACACCATCAGGGTCTCATCCGACATAGAGGAAGTTGTAAAGAAAAGCCGTTATATAGTAAATGCGGTTCCAACGCAATACAGCCGCACTATTCTGCAAGGTGCACTGCCCTATATTCAAAAAGAAGCCGTTATAGTAAGCGTATCAAAGGGGATAGAGAAAGACACGTATCTTACGGTTTCTTCCATCATCAGGGAACTCACAGAGTGCACAGTTGCCGTGCTTTCAGGACCGAGCTTTGCAAGCGAAGTGATAAGGAAACTTCCGACTGCTGTAACACTTGCCTCAGAAGACTACAGTGTGTGCCTGCTTCTTCAGGAAATCTTTACGACCAGTTATTTCAGGGTTTATACGCATCATGACATACTTGGCGTTGAACTCGGAGGCGCACTGAAAAACGTCATTGCAATAGCAGCAGGCATATCCGACGGGCTCGGACTCGGCAATAACGCACGCGCAGCTCTGATAACAAGAGGGCTCTCTGAGATAACAAGACTCGGTGTAAAAATGGGTGCAAAAGAGCATACATTCTCAGGTCTGAGCGGACTCGGAGACCTTGTGCTTACATGCACAGCACCGCTTTCAAGAAACTACACCGTAGGCTATAAACTCGGACAGGGTGCAAAACTCAAAGACATTATCTCAAGCACAAAAAGCGTTGCAGAAGGCGTAGAAACCGCCAAATCCGCCTATGAACTGTCCAAAAGACAGGATGTAGACATGCCCATAATAACAGAAGTCTATAAGGTGCTCCACGAAGACAAAGACCCCAAGGCGGCAGTCCACGACCTTATGAGCCGCACCCTAAAAGCCGAATTCTATGGATAGAAAACAGCTGAAATCCATTCTGCAAGCCCTAAAGTCCGGAAAACTAAGCATTGAAGAAACACTGAAAAAACTGAGTCATCTTCCATACGAAAATATGGGCTTTGCACGCATAGACCATCACCGCAGCTTAAGACAGGGAATCCCAGAGGTCATCTTCGCTGAAGGCAAAAAACCGAAAGAAGTAATCGCCATTGCCAGAGCAATATACAGAAAAAACAAACGGCTTTTAATCACCAAGGCATCAGAGACAATATACAAAAACCTGAAGATTAAAGAAGCTGAATTCCATCCTGCATCAGGGCTTATCTCAGCAGGCGGAAGAAAGACCAAAACAGGCAATGTCGTCGTAATATCAGCAGGCACATCAGACATTCCTGTTGCCGAAGAGGCAGCACTTACGGCTTCGTTTCTTGGCAGCAAGGTGAAAACAATATACGACGTTGGCGTTGCCGGAATTCACAGGCTCATGGATGAAAAACAAGCCATTGATGCTGCAAAGGTCATAGTAGTGGTTGCAGGCATGGAAGGAGCACTTCCTTCTGTGGTCGGAGGACTTACAGACAAACCTATTGTTGCAGTGCCAACTTCTGTAGGCTACGGCACAAGCCTTGGAGGACTCACCGCACTGTTTGCAATGCTTAACTCATGCGTGCCCGGCATTGCAGTGATGAACATAGACAACGGCTTTGGCGCAGGATGCCTCGCACACAAAATAAACAATGGGGGGTCATAGACCCATTCTTAAGAATTTGTTATGTGAAACACAATTTTGTGTAGAGAATGGGTCAGCGACTCTTTGCCCAGTCGTATCTTCTTCTCTTTCTGTGGAAGATGTATTTTTCAGCGGAAAGCGCTGCGACACAGCCGTTGGCAGCTGCGATTACAACCTGTCTTACCTCTGTGCACGTGACATCACCAGCAGCGAACACTCCGGGTATTGACGTCTCCATAAGACGGTTGGTAATCACGCATTCGTCTTCACTTGTCTCAACCATACCGCCGAGGAAATCCACTACAGGTCTGTTTCCATGAAGATAAACAAAAACTCCTGAAAGCTCAAGAACGCTCTCTTTGCCTTCGGAATCCACCATCCTTATTCTTTCGACTACATCCGAGCCTTCTATGGCTTTTACTGACTGACCAAGAAGCACTTTAAGGTTCGGAGCACTGAGCACAGGATAGTCGTCAGGCACTTTGAGCTTCTTCCCCGGGGCTACGAGATAAACAGTCTCTGCAAACCTTGTAAGCACTCCTGCCTCTTTCACTGCTTCTTCAGAGTCACCGAGAACGCATACCGTCTTGCCTTTAAAGAAAGCTGCATCGCATATTGCACAGTAACTTACACCTCTTCCGAGGAATTCTGATTCTCCTTTTATGGAAGGCTTTCTGCCCATTGCACCGGTAGCTATGATTACAGCCTTCCCTTTGTATGTCTTGTTCATTGTATAGACTTCCTTGATTTCACCATCCAGCTTTACACCCACGACCTGCGCATCTTCCACATATTCTGCACCAAAGTTGATTGCCTGCCTGCGGAATATATCCAGAAGCTCTTTGCCTGAAATCGGCTCTATCAGGCCGGGATAGTTCTCAATCATACTTGTAAAAGCCAGAGCACCGGCAGTTGAGGACTTGTCAAGCACAACGGTCTTAAGTTTTGCCCTTGCCGCATACTGTGCGGCACTCAAGCCGGCAGGTCCACCGCCGATTATTACAACATCGTATAATTCTTCAGACACGGCTACTCCTTTCCTCTACTTAATATACTTTTATCACATTATAATACGTATCCCTCTGCGCGGGTTTGAAGCCTGCGCTTTTTATGGCTTCAATCATGTCCTCTTTTGAAACCCTGTGGCTTACGCCTGTTGCCGAGACAACGTTTTCCTCAATCATTGTCGAGCCCAGGTCATTTGCCCCGAATCTCAAAGAGACCTGTGCAAGCTTTATCCCCTGTGTAACCCACGAGGCTTGTATGTTTGCAATATTGTCAAGATAAAGCCTTGAAATGGCAAGCACCTTCAGGTATTCAACAGCAGTGGCAGGATGTATCTTTTCTGCATAAGCTGTATTACCCGGCTGGAATGACCACGGGATAAAAGCCGTAAAGCCGCCGGTTCTGTCCTGAAGACTTCTTACCGCTTCAAGATGCTCTATTATGTCCTCAGGCCTTTCAATGCTTCCGAACATCATTGTTGCTGTGGTTCGCATGCCGAGCCTGTGCGCTTCTTTCATCACCTTAAGCCATAAGGAAGTCCTTATCTTCTTGGGGCTTAAAACCCTTCTTACACCGTCTGAAAGTATCTCCGCCCCACCGCCGGGTATGGAGTCAAGTCCTGCATCCCTTAAGACCTGAAGCGTCTCCCTTATCGTCAGATGGGATTTATCAGCTATATAGCATATCTCAGGTGGTGAAAACCCGTGCACGTTTATCTTAAATCTNTTTTTTATCGCCTTCANAAGGTCTATATAATACTCTATGCCGAGCCTGGGATTAAGCCCTCCCTGTATGAGTATNTGAGTGCCGCCGAGTTCAAGGGTCTCCTCTATTTTTTTATAAAGCTCTCTCCTGCTGATAACATACCCTTTTGACTCATCCCGCCAGAAGGCGCAGAACTTACACTGGTTTATACAGATATTCGTGTAGTTTATGTTTCTGTCCACGATGAACGTGACAATGCCTTCAGGGTGAAGACGCCCTCTTACCTCATCAGCCATCTGACCGAGTTCCAAAAGCTCTGCACCCTTAAAAAGCTTTAATGCTTCTTTTTTGGTTATGCGGTTTTGCATCTTCTTATACTTCTGTAGAACGAATCCCTTTCTACTGGTTTTTTCCCTGCCTTTTTTATCAGATGCACAAGTTCGTTTTCAGTTATGCCTGTTCTTTTTCCGCCTGCTGAATAAGTTATCTTTTCATCTATAACTGTTCCGTCAAGGTCATCAGCACCGAAAAGAAGCGCAAGCTGTGAGACCTTCTCACCGAGCATCACCCAGTATGCCTTTATGTGAGGGAAATTATCAAGGACAAGCCTGCTTACGGCTATAGTCTTCAGGTCGTCAATCCCTGATGAGTTGCGCCCGCCGATCTCCGTGTTTTTCGGATGATACGACAGTGGAATAAACGCCTGAAAACCACCTGTTCTGTCCTGAAGCTCCCTCAGCCTCATAAGGTGGTCAACCCTGTGTTCGTAATTCTCTATATGCCCGTAAAGCATCGTGGCGTTTGTCTTAATTCCCACGCTGTGTGCGGCTTCCATGACCTCAAGCCATCTTTCGCCTGAAAGCTTCTCAGGACATAGCCTGTTTCTTACAGAACTATGGAATATCTCTGCCCCTCCGCCGGGCATGGAATCAAGACCCTGACTCTTCAATGCTTTTAAAACATCCTTAAGGCTTAAACCGCTTATCCTGTGCATGTAGTCAACCTCTGTCGCAGTGAACGCCTTTATGTGAAGTTCAGGAAAAGATTTTTTTATGCTTGAAAGCATCTCAAGATAATACTCAAACTGCCATTCAGGATGCAGCCCTCCTACTATATGCACTTCACTGATAGGCTGAGCCTTGCGTATCCTCCTGAGAATGTCTTTTATCGTCAGTTCAAAAGCACCGTTTTCACCTTTGGAGCGGCTAAAGGCGCAAAAACCACACCGGTTCACGCATATATTAGTGGGGTTTACATGAAGGTTTCTTACAAAATACGCTTTGTTGCCGTTTTTGTTTTTTGCAACATAAGAGGCAAGCTCTCCAAGTGCAAAGATGTCGTCTGTCTCGAAGAGTTTAAGGGCATCGCTTCTTGTAAGCCTTTTGCCTTTTAGTATTTTCTCCCTGATTTTTTTAAGCATTCTAAGAGGGTTTATATCCGCTCCTCGTATCTGGTTATAAAAACACTGTAGCCTTCATCCGCAAGTTTTTCAGCATAGCGGTAGGCTGCTCTTTCTGTCTTGAATTTTCCGACTCTTACACGGTAATAAAGCTCTCCGTTTATCCACGTCTTGAGTATATATACCTTGTGGCGTTCAAGCTCAAGCCCCATCTTAAGGTGAGAAGCGTTTGACAACTCTTTAAAAGAGCCCACCTGTATGGTAAAAGGACCTTTCTTTGCTGGATTATAACTTGCCCGTTTGACATACTTCCTGTAACGGTCGATGCGTCCAAGATACTCGACCTTAACCTTTGCTGTGCCCGGACCTATCAGCCCGATCTTCTTTGCTGCAGCATAAGAAAGGTCAAGGTCTCTTCCCCTTACAAAAGGACCCCTGTCGTTAACCACCACAACTGTAGACTTGCCATTAACCACATTTGTCACCTTCAGCTTGGTGCCAAAAGGAAGGCTTTTATGGGCGCACGTCAATGCATACATATTATACCGCTCGCCGGATGCAGTCAGCTTTCCATGAAAACCCGGACCATACCATGAGGCAATCGCATAACCTTTTCTTCTAGACCCGTCATATCCGGTTGTAGCACAGGCACTGATTAATAAAAGTGTCAGGACAAACAGTAAGTAACGGAATGCCACACTGCGGTTAAAGTATATACCTGCTGAGGTCTTCATCCTTGACTATATCGCTCAGCTTCTCTTTCACATACTCACGGTCTATCACAAGCTTGCCGTTTTTTCTTTCAGGCGCCTCGAAGGATATATCTTCAAGCAGTTTCTCAAGAACTGTGTGAAGCCTTCTTGCCCCGATGTTTTCCGCTTTTTCATTGACTGTGGCTGCTATAGTGGCAATCTCATCAATAGCATCGCGGGTGAACTCAATATCCACATCCTCAGTGGAAAGAAGTGCTACATACTGCTTTATAAGGGCATTATACGGCTCAGTAAGTATCCTTACGAACTCATCTTTTCCCAGAGGGTCAAGCTCAACCCTTATAGGAAACCGTCCCTGAAGCTCGGGTATGAGGTCAGAAGGTTTTGCCGTGTGAAAAGCACCGGCTGCTATGAAAAGTATATGTTCTGTTTTCACCGGACCGTGCTTTGTCGTAACAGTCGAGCCTTCCACTACAGGAAGGAGGTCTCTCTGCACACCCTCTCTTGAGACATCAGGGCCGTAACCGCCACCCTTGCTTGCTATCTTGTCTATTTCGTCAATGAACACGATGCCGAGCTGCTCAACCCTTTCAAGCGCCTCTTTCTTTACCCTGTCCATATCTATAAGCTTGTTCGCCTCTTCCTGTGTGAGAATCGCCAGAGCCTCAGGCACCTTGACCTTCCGCCTCTTGGGTCTTTCAGGCAGAAAACTGCCGAGCATCTCCTTGATGTTTATCTCGATTTCCTCAAGCCCTACATTGGAAATCACGCCAAAAGGCATGACCTTTTCTTTGACTTCTATGTCAACATACCGGTTGTCGAGTTTGCCCTCCCTGAGCTGTGCCCTGAGCTTTTCCCTTGTTTCTCTATAACCGGTTCTCTCTTCCTCTGAAACAGGCATACCTCTCATACCGCGTGGCTGGGGCACAAGAAGGTCAAGAAGCCTTTCTTCTGCAAGCACTTCTGCTTTCTTCTGCACCTTTTCTATGTGCTCTGCCCTGACCATATTAAGAGAAATCTCCGTGAGGTCTCTAATCATTGACTCTACGTCTCTTCCGACATATCCGACCTCTGTGAATTTCGATGCCTCCACCTTGACAAACGGTGCATTTGCAAGCCTTGCAAGCCTTCTTGCAATCTCGGTCTTTCCAACACCAGTAGGTCCTATCATTATGATGTTCTTTGGGAGCACTTCATCCCTGAGGTCAGGGGAAAGCCTCTGCCGCCTCCACCTGTTCCTGAGTGCTATGGCAACAGCTTTCTTCGCCTTATGCTGTCCGATTATATAGCGGTCAAGCTCTTCTACTATTTTTCTTGGAGTAAGGTCATCCATTTAGTTCCTCTACCAGAATTTTTTCGTTAGTATAGACACAGATGTCAGATGCTATTTTCATTGCCTTTTCAACTATAGTCTTTGCATCTAAAGATGTGTTCTCACACAACGCACGTGCTGCTGCTTGTGCATAAGCTCCACCTGAGCCAATAGCAGCAATGCCGTCCTCAGGCTCTATAACATCTCCTGTGCCTGATATTATGAACGTGTGCTCCATATCTGCAACAATCAACAATGCTTCAAGCCTCCTGAGAATCTTGTCTGTTCTCCAGTCCTTGGCAAGCTCTACAGCTGCCCTTGTAATATTGCCCCTGTATGACTGAATCTTTCCTTCGAATTTCTCAAACAGAGTAAAAGCATCGGCGGTTGCACCTGAAAACCCGGCCAGGATTTTGTCTTCATACATCTTCCTTACCTTTCTGGCGTTATGCTTTAAGACAGTATTTCCCATTGTTACCTGACCGTCACCGCCTATCGCAACCTTTCCGCCACGCCTTACGCACAATATCGTCGTCCCTTTAAACACACACACCTCTGAATTCGTCTTCGTTACTTAGATACTGCAAATTTTTATATTATCACAAGCCATTTCCTTATACAAGTAGGGATAAGGGATTATATTCATCCAAGGCAGGGCTTTCAATCAGCGAAACTGAAGGGACTTTTAGGTGTGTCTCAGCCTTTCTTTCCGATTAAAACAGGGCACTTGCTATGACCAAGGATGTTCCTTGATACACTGCCCAGCATTCCTTTAATTCCCCTCAAACCTCTGCTTCCAACTGCAATTATATCCGGGTTTAATTTCTCTGCTACACTCAGTATCTCTTCTGACACATTTCCGACCTTAGTCATCCCATTGATCTTCGTAAATCTTCCACTTAAAAACTTCTGGGCTTTCTCAATGAGCTTTTCTGACTCTATAAACTCGGATGTCCTTGCCTTTGCTACAATATCCTTAATTCGACTATCCACCTCCATGGCAAACCTCTCAGGGATATCCGCAAGAGCCGACCATGCTACATTCAGGATTGTTATTTCTGTATCATCAGGAAACGGCATCGAAGCCAGAAGCCTTCCAGCTGCATCAGCACAATCAGAGCCGTCTGTAGCAAAAAGAATCTTCATCCCACCTGATGCCTCAAGGCGGGGGGATTTCACTACAAGGGTAGACTTCGGCGAGTTAATAGCCACTGACCTTGTCTCACTTCCAAGGAAGAATGACTTAATGCTTTTCAACCCGCGCGCTCCCATAACAATTAAATCCACATCAGCATCCACTGCAACATCAATAATAGATTTATCAGCATAACCATCCACTATTGCTGTGCTGATTTTCGCACTAACAGGGCTCAAGACATTCACGGTCGCATCAAGAATCCTTGGCGCTATCTCCTGCTTTATTTGCCTGACAGCAGCATAATAGGATTCCCTGTCGTCTTTAAAAGAAACCCTGCTTATAACATGCAAGACAATAATCTCATCCTCTGACGAGAAATTAAAACGCGTTAAGAACTTAGCCGCCCTTTCTGAACACTCCGAACCGTCTGTGGCAAGTAAAATCCTCATAATTTTCTCCTTATAAAAAGCATAGCACTAATTAGACATGTATCAAGAATTTTTTTGCTGCCGGGACGTGCCGGCTTTGCGAAAAATCACTCCCTGGGGGTTCGGGGTAAATCCCCACATTTTTAAGGGATGCCCTCTGTTTGACCGCTGTTTTAAAAATGTGTTACCTTGCATTATGAATACGGAAACAAGTCTGAATGAAAAAGAGTCCGCGACTCCGTTTATATCCGTAATCATTCCGAATTACAACGGAGGCAAAACCATCGGAAAGTGCCTTGAGGCGGCAACTGCCTCGCATTACGAAAATTTCGAGGTGATAGTCGTTGACGACTGCTCAAAAGACAACTCCGTAGAAATAATAAAAAGATTCCCCTGTAAATTAATACAGCTTCCAGAGCACTCAGGTGCATCAAAAGCCCGTAATACAGGCGCTGAAAACAGCAAAGGTGAAATACTCTTCTTTATAGACTCAGACTGCCTTTTGAAAAAAGACACTCTAAGCATTGCAGCCAGAACATTCAAAAAACACAGCAATGCCTTAATCGGAGGCACATACACCCCCCTGCCGCACGACAGAAATTTCTTCAGCATCTTTCAGTCCATATTCATAAACTACTCAGAGACAAAAAACAAAGAACCTGACTACATAGCCACACACGCCATGCTCATAAGCGCAAAACTATTTAAAGAAAGCGGTGGCTTCAGAGAAGACTTCCTGCCCATACTCGAAGACGTGGAATTCAGCCATAGACTGAAAAAGAAAGGAATCAGGCTTGTCATGGAGCCTGAACTGGTCGTTGAACATATATTTAATTTCTCACTCCTCAGGTCATTGAAAAACGCAATAAGAAAGTCAATGTACTGGACTGTCTATTCAATAAAAAATAAAGACCTGCTCAGGGATTCAGGCACGGCTTCGATAGAACTAAAAGTGAATACCTTTTCGTGCTTTTTACTGGTAGTGCTTCTGGTGCTTTTTATCACTACAGACAATACTGGCTTTATGCTGACTGCTTTAGTGGTATTCGCATTTAATCTTTTTGTAAACAGACATTTCATTAAAGCGATACTGAATGCAGCAGGAGTTAGTTTCACCATAAAAGCACTGCTTTATTACACGACACTCTACCCCTTGGCAGTAGGCACAGGGGGCACTCTCGGTATACTAAAGGCAATCAGAAAATGACATATTCTCCACTGAGATTCATACCAAGCATCTTTAGGAAGGACAAACCCGTTCACTTTACTTTCTTTATAACAAAGCGGTGTAATGCTAAATGCCCCTTCTGCTTTTACTCAAAAGAAAAAGAACCCGGCAGGGATGAAATGTCACTGAGAGAAATCAAATTGCTTTCCCCGTCACTCGGAAACCTGCTCTGGCTTGCTTTTTCAGGAGGAGAAATCTATCTAAGAGAAGACCTTGTGGACATAAGCAGAGTCTTTTATGAAAACAACAAACCTTCAATCATGCTTTTCCCCACCAACGGACTTACGCCTGAACTCATCAGAGACAGGACAGTGGAAATTCTTAAGCACTGCACTGATAGCGTTGTCGTAGTAAAGCTTTCCCTCGACGGGCTCGAAGAAAAACACGACTCACTCAGAGGCATCCCCGGCAGTTTCAAAAAAGTAATGAAAACATACGAGATGCTCGGCAAACTTCTCAGCGAATACCCGAACTTCGAACTCGGCATAAACACGGTCTTTTGCTCTGCCAATCAGGATGACATGGACGAGATAATAGACTTCGTGAAGGGACTCGATATGATAAAGACCCACACAATCTCCATGATAAGAGGAGAAATCAAAGACCCTGCTTATAAAGACATAGACCTTGAAAAATATCTCAATGCAGTTAAAAAACTCGAAGAAAACATGAAGACATACAGATTCAGAGGTGCAAGGATAAAAGCAGCGCAGGACATTCTCCAGCGACGCCTTATATACCGGACAATAGCTGAGAACCGGCAGTTAATCCCGTGCTATGCAGGCAGGCTGAACCTTGTCCTGACCGAGACAGGTGACGTCTTCCCATGTGAATCCTTTAACCCAAATCACAGGTTCGGAAATATAAGAGACTATGACTACGACATAAAAAAACTCCTTAAAGAAGACCGGGCAAAAAACATCATCACCTCGATTAAGAACGGATGCTTCTGCTCCCATGAGTGTTATATGATGACGAATATCCTCTTCAATCCGAAAATGTATCCAGCACTGCTTAAAGAGACACGAAAGATTAAATCCTAACCCTTTAACACCCTTTGAAAATTTCAGGTTCATGAAGGAGGCATATTAAAAAACCCATTGGAAAGTTTCAGTGCAGCGAGGGAGGCAGGAGCGTTAAGAATTAATTCGTGTCTGAGGCGGAGCCGAGTTTGAATTAATTCAGCGGATGCCGACCGAGCGGAACGCCTGGAAACTTTCCAAGGTGCCCTTTTTTGGCACTTTTTTGGGCAAGCAAAAAAGTGCAAAGGGTAAAGCAGCAAGGAGTTTGGGGCAGAGCCCCATTGAAAAATTTCAGGCTTACGAGGTCTGCCGGAGGGGGGTCACAGACCCTTTTTAATATACGCTTGAAGTGCTTTTAAAAGTGACTGTGCCACCGAGCAAAAATTAGCAGGGGCTTGGGGCGGAATCAAACCTGCTCACGCCTGAATATATCAGGCTTTGCCCAGAGCCAGAAAAGACTCTTTACACTCTTTAAAGCCACCTTTAAATCATTCATTGTCCTTAGCTCAAAGAGCTTCCTGAGTATGAATGAAGGTCTGGAATAAAACCTTTTGAAGGCTATCTGACGGAGTTTCAGAATCTCCTCTCTTGTCATAGTATAAGGAACAAATGCTGCCCCCTGATATGTAAAATCCGTAAGGTCTTCTGACATAGTACCGTATTTTTCGATATTGTCATACAGTTCTGTTCCAGGGAAAGGCGTAATGGAATGGAAATTAGCCATATCAGGGTCAAGCTCTATGGCAAACTCAATTGTCTTGAGTCCTTCTTCAAACGTCTCACCCGGAATGCCAAATAAAAAAGGAGTGCTGACCTTAAGGCCAACATCCTTTGCAGCTTTTACAGCCTTTTTAATCTGTTCAAGGGTGATTCCTTTTCTTATGGCATTCAGATTCTTCTGCACTCCGCTTTCAGCACCAAAGAGCACAGCCCAACAGCCTGCATCCTTAAATGCCTTTAAAAGAGGCTTATCCACCTGATTCACACATGCAGAAGCAAACCATGTGAAATCGAGCTTCCTTCGCTTAATCTCCTCGGCAAGTGCCATAGCCCTGTCATAGTCTGCTGCAAGAGTGTCATCAAGGAATTTTATCTCCCTGTAGCCCTGCTTGAGACAGTGCTCAATCTCGGCAATAACGTTTTCCACACTGCGATAACGTATTCCGCTTTTTCTCTGCTTGTCTATCTGAAAGCAGAAGATGCACCGCCTGTTACACCCCCTTGATGTAATCATAACAGCGACAGGTCTTCGCCTGTATGTGGCAGGTGGAGGGACATAACGGTCGGCATCTCCCAGAAGCTCTCTGGCAGGAAACGGTAAGGAGTCAAGGTCTGTTATAAGCGGTCTTGGCTTGTTGCATATTACTTTTCCGTTCTCCCGGTAGACCACTCCTTCCACGCCTTCAAGCCCCTTACCTGCCTGAAGACGCTCAAGCATCTCAACCACTGTGAGTTCGCCCTCACCTGTGACAACTGCATCTATGCTCAGGGCATCGTCTGTAAGGCACTGTTCTTTTGCAGCAATGGGGAAAGGACCTCCAACTGCAATGAATATCCGGCTGTCAATCCTCTTTATGTCCTCTGCGGTCTTCTTTGCCTTAGCCCAACCGAATGTAGTCGAATAAAGCCCTACGAACTCAGGTCTGTAAGCCCTTATCTCATTCAGGACTTTATCATGGCTCATAAAAGCGCCGTTTAGGAATTTCACCTCATGACCTGCCTTGAGCAGGCTTGCGGCTACATAAAGGGTTCCAATCGGTTGCCAGTAATTAATCTGAGAGCCGGCAGTCTTTGAGGGGAATATCTCTTCCGGCACCCAAGAAGGTATAATCAGTGCGCACTTCATACAACACGTCTCTTTTTCATTATGCTTTCTGCAACTTCTATCCCTGTCTCTATTGCATGGTCCATATTATGGTATTTGAACATCCCTGTCCTGCCTGCTATGTAAAGGTTTTCAAACTTATCAAGATACTCCCACACCTTATTGCAGTATTCTTCGTATCCTACTTCAAACAGCGGATAAGCCTTGGGCACCCTGATTACGATAGTTCCGATAACCTCATCATTCCTGATAAAACCGAGATTCTCAAGATTGCTAACCGTAATCTCAGAGAGTTCTTTATCAGAAGCCCTCCATATGTCGTCACCTTTAAAGCAGAAATACTCGGTTACAATAAGGGTTTTTTCCACCGGTGCCATCTTTTCACTCCAGTTTTTAGGTTCGTGAATCCTGCCAAAGGGGATTTTCTGCTCAGGTATGTATATCCATGTCTGGTCAGTAACGCGTTCGCGGTTAATCATAACTGCAACGATTAAAAGGTCTCTATAACCAAGTCGTGAAGCTGCATCTAATACTTCTGGAGGCGCCTCTGGTTGAAGCATCCTGACCAGTGCGTTAATAGGAATGGTAGAGACAAAATCCTCGCCTTCAATAACATGAGAGTTACCGTTTACACTTACCACTGCATTCTGTATCTTAAAATCCTTATGGTTTAACTGCACAACGCTTGCGCTCGTAAAGAGCCTGTTGACCTTTACAATCTCTTCCTTAAGCCTGTCGGAAATTCGACCAATACCTAACTGGGGATATAGAAATTTGTCCACAAGAGAAGGAACCTTTTCTCCACTGAGCCTGAAAAAAGCATTTTTGATTGCCCTGCCCAGAGAAAGTCCTTGTATGCGCTGTGCTACCCACTTCTGGCTTATCCGGCTGCAGTCCAGCCCCCAGACCTTCTCGCTATACTGCTTGAAATAGATATCGAACATCGTGCGTCCAAAGTTCCTCACCACCCAGTCTTCAAGAGACACACAGCGACCATTGCCTATTACATTTTTCAGTCTCTCTTTACCGTAATCCGAGATTATCCTAAGAGTAGTCAATATGCCCATGCCGGAAATGGCATTCAGCGGTCTGAGGGGATAGTCAAAATACTTGTTTTTGAGATAAATCTTGCTTTTTCTGGATACTGAAATCAGCTCTTCGCCCATCAGCTCTTTTACAAAGTTCTCAATCCGCTTGTCTTTTGTGAAGAACCTGTGACCGCCGAGGTCAAAACGGAATTCACCTGCTACAATAGTCTTGGAGAGTCCTCCGACTGTAGAGTCTGCCTCGAATATTACAGTCTTTCTGCCTGCTTTTGTTAAAACGTACCCTGCGGAAAGACCGGCAAGCCCACCGCCTAATATGACTGTAGTGCCCCCTTTGTCACCTGATTGAGACATTGAAAGACGCTGCGGCTTTTCCAGGAAAGAGTTCACTTAATATTATAAAAAAATTTTCGGGGTCGCTCAAGGAGATAATATCCTTCTGCAGACCCCGAAAAACTTTACTTCTATACAGAGCACTCAGGCTGTACAACTACTTGACTATGAGCACAGGAACCTCTGCATTATTGGCGACTTCCCTGCTGACACTTCCCATAAAGAGATTGCTCACCCTCTTGCCTCTGGAACCGATAATTATCATATCAACCTCTTCTTCCTTTGCAGTCTTTAATATCTCTTCAGCAGGGTGACCCATCTTAACAACAGTCTTTATACCAGTAACACCTTCCTCTTCCATAGCCTTCTTGTAGTACTCCAGAATCGCCTTTGCCTTTGCGTCAAGTTTCTCTTTATACTCTGTGCCCTCAAGCACTTCCTTCAGCGTTGATAACTCTGCATCGCCGAGCATCTCGTCTATCAACGACCTGCCCTCAAACTTCTCCACATAAAGAAGTATAACGGTTTCAGGTCTTATACACTGGCAGGTTTTGGTGCACGTAGCAACTGCCGCCTTAGAACCTTTTGTATCGTCCACAGCTATTAATATTTTCTTCATTGCCTCACCTTTCCTTAAGGGGTCAATGCGGGCTTATTGCCCGTAACCATAACCGCCCATTTCAGGCATGCCATAACCGCCTGTCTCAGGCATCCCATAGCCGCCCATTTCAGGCATACCATAGCCGCCTCCTTCAGGCATGCCATAGCCGCCTGCTTCAGGCATCCCATAGCCACCTGCTTCAGGCATCCCATAGCCGCCCATTTCACCGTAGCCGCCCATTTCACCGTAGCCACCCATTTCACCGTAGCCGCCCATTTCACCATAGCCACCTGCCTCACCATAACCGCCTGCTTCACCATAGCCACCTGCAGCTCCATAACCTCTCACCGCATGCTTCGGAGGATGCCCCTGCTGACTATAAAAAACTACAATCCCAAGCATAACAAGAACAATGGCAATTATAACCACCATCGGTGTTTTCATACCAGTAGCCTCCTAAAGTATCAGAAAGGGTAAATTATCCCTTTTTGATGACATAGATTAGCTTGCTGCCTTCCTGCTTCTTTTCCATAACCTCATGCCCTGCTGACTCGCACATCTGCACGATGGTCTCACCTGAAGACGGATTGTCAAAAACCACCTCAAGAATATCACCCGAACTGATTTTCTCCAGCGACTTCTTCGTGTAAATCTGAGGATGTGGGCAGACATATCCGCACACATCAAGCATATACGATCCTTCACCTTTCTTTTCGAATTTTACAGCCATAACAATTTTCCTCCTTCTAAAAGTTTTTTATTTGCTTAGTTATAATTCTATATCAAAATCTTCCATTTCTTTAGCCATTTTTCGTTCAGTCCACCAGTTGAAGAACTTAACGCCTACGAATGCTCCTGTCACCATACCAGCACCGAACAGCCATCCACCTGGGTCTCCGCCTGCAACCCTTATAAAGAAGGCTCCGATGTTGCAGCCAAGTGCAGGCCTTGAGCCCAAGCCCATAAGTGTTCCGCCTAAAAGACCCCATACTATAAGCTCACCCTTAGGCATCTTGAACTTGAATTCCCTGTTCAAAAGAGCCATTATCATCGCGCCAAAGATAATGCCTACCGACATCCACAGCGCGGGGTTACGCCAAGGCTCAGGCAGACCGTTATTGACTCCAAAGAAGACATTGTCGCGCATATTCCAACCGAACTTCTCGAGCACCCAAGCACCAAACTGAGCCTCCTGACTCGTAATATACCAGTAGCCTGGATCAAACACCGTGCCCCAGATACTTACATCCTCTGTGTGTCCCATCCTTGTAAGGAGCTGTCCAAAATTCCTGACGCCGAACCTGAGCTGCATCCCCTTCATTGCATAAATGTGAATTCCCGCTGTAATTCCGATAAGAACACCCATCAGACTCGTTCTCTTTGAAGCGGTTATCATCGACCAGATGCCAGAAAGATCTGCACCTAAACCTCTGCTTCCTCCCTCTCTCTCACGCTTCTTCAGAAAACCTTTCCTGATATAGACAACGTAGATTATTATCATCACCAGAACTGCCGGAATAATAGCATTCAGCAGCGCATTGCCTACAAAGTATTTTGAAGCGCCCTCAAAATTGCTGGCTATAAACTTCGTCTTCGAAAGCAACACCGTAGGCTTGTTCCAGACATAGCCAACCAGATAGTAGTCAAACCATGAAGTTAGCTTTTCGTGAGGAATCCTCTTTGAAAGCGCTGAGTCCACCCATGACTGCGGCAGCAACTTGTTGAACACACCTCCTAAATCCACAAATACCGCTTGACCGAAAGAAATTCCCAGAATCGAGAGTATCGAGGTGCCATTGCCTTCACCAATCTTATACAGAGAACCAGATGCACAACCACCCGCAAGAACCATTCCAACACCGAAAATCACTCCTGAAATCAACGTTTGGATACCAAAAGGAGCGGGGTGAAATGTGCTCATGTTCGTTGCAGCCAAACCAGCCTGAATCAGACTGAAAAACACCAGTGCTATCAGAATCCCTACAGCCATCCTCGGAACTCCAGCAGCAAACAAGTCCCTCGACGCTGAAGCAAAACAGAACCGGCCATACTGAAGCATCATTCCATAAGCAACGCCGAACCAGATGTAGGTCACAAGATACATGTAGTAGGGATTTGATTTGTAGTACAAGAGACTGATCAGGATGAGTATACCAGTAATGACAAATGCCCAGACTTTATTTCTCTTTTCAATGTCCACAGATAAACTCCCTCCTCTCGAATTTTTCTCTTAACAGTCCTAACCCTTAAAACAACCTGCCCGGTTTTTTTATTGAATGGAAAATGCCTTCTCACCCCCCCCTCTTCTGTAATAAAACCTTAACCTTTCACAGGTTAAACTCGCGCTAAATTGCGTTTACTATAAGCAAATATTTTTCAAAAAGTCAAGGGTAAACAGTTAAGTTTCAAGCATCTGCAAATATATCACAATGCCCTCCCATACACCCTTACTACAGTTCTGAAACGGAACATCCTTTTAGGAGTCCCGAATATCTTAAGCAGATGAAAATCTTTTATTTTTTTCTCAATGTGTGCCGGCAGGGGGTCATCCGGCATGCCTGAAATCACTACTGCCAGCTCAGTGTCCGAATCTCTGTCAGAAACCCTGTAATAATCCGGATTCCTGTAGTGCCATGTAAATCTCAGTGGCAACCGCTCTACATCTGCCGGCGGAGACGACGCACAGAGCTCATAATCAAACAGGATTCTCTTGTCGGTAAACAAATCAAGAAGTGGGACAGAAACCGCAGGATTGACAGTGCTCTTCTGCGGCAGAGTAAACACCTCAACATCCCTTCCATCAAGCGAGTCCAGAAACCTGCCAGCTTCCCTCAGATTCGTAAGGCTGATTCTCTCCAGAAACGGCAGATAGGCAAAAATTGCTATCACAAGCGAAGAAAAGACAGCACACAATACAACAAGTTTTCTAAGCCTTCCGGTTCTAATCTCACCAAACCCATACGCAGCCATCAGCGCAAACATCGGAAACACAGGCACAATATACCTTATTCTCTTTATCTGCATAAATACCACAAGAACCACAAGCCAGACTACAACTGCATATCTTAAATCTCTCTTTTTCACTGCTGCATATATGGAATACAGCGCTCCCAGAGTAATAAACGGATGAACCTGAAACAGAAAAGTCGAGGTAAAACTTTCTGTCCAGCGCCTGAGCCCAGGCTTCTGGTAACTCACAAGAAGCCTTATCTGCTCGGAAATAACATCATATTTATATAACAGGACAATTCCTGAGAAAATCCCTGTAAGCAGGATAACCAAAACACCCCTGCGAAGGGTTACACCCGGAGACTCCCTTAAACGGATTAAAAACAACACCACAAGCACAGAAAGCATCANCCACAAGGAATACTTGGAAAACAGGCTCAAAAATATCGCTGTTGCTGAAAGCACTGCCATCAGCACTCCACCACGGGTCANTNCNCTGTTGAACATAAACACCGAAAGGGTGAGAAAAAACATCGAAGGCACATCAACGAGCATCAGAGGCACTTGTGTAAAGAGATACGGTATGCCCAGAAGCAATAGTCCCCCGGATAAGCCAATCCTGTCGTTCCAAAGGTCTCTGCCTATAAGGCAGGTAAGCACAACAGTCAGGGAGAACAGTATGGTTGTAAAAATCTGTATATAAAGCCTTGATTCCCCTATGAATTTAAATATCAGCCCGTAAAAGAAAGGGATAGCCGGCAGGTCTGTCCACACCTCTATCTGCCTGCCCCATTCCTTGAAAAAATATCCGATACCATATAGCTCAAGGTGCTTAGCCTGCGTGAAGTATCTTGACGCATCAACAATAACCTCTGGCTCACGCCAGAAAAAGGCCGCCAGAGCAAACGACAATACAAAAAGCATCTTGGCTTCGGGCAGGGAAAACCTTGAAAACACATAGGCTAAAACAGCGCCCGCCAGAAGGATTAAAAATATTTTTGACGCATCAACCCATTCAAACACCCATTGCCAGCTTGTAAGTCTGTTGTCATCCAGAGACCGGAAAACAAAAAGGACAACGAATATCAGAAGCGCAAGAATCAGGGTTGTCAGGATATAATCTGACTTTTTAAATGCAGGCAAGATACTTTTCATTCAGGGGGCATCGACACTCAAGGGGTCTTCGACACCCCCTATATGCTAAATAATTGCTTCTGAAAAATAGTGTGCTTTTCCCCTACCAGGAGATGACCTTGTCGTGAGAGAATATCTCATCTACTATAGTTTCATACGAGGCCTCTTTCTTCGAAAGGTCAATAACCTTAACCTCATTGTCCTTGGACTGCGCCTCTATAATCTTGTTTGACAGTTCTGTCGGTCCATTAACCAGTATATGGAGAATCTTCATTTTTATTCCTCCTTATTGATTATAAGTTTATGACCCTGTCAGCATCATGCATCATGGTGGCGTTGTTGAACTGACTGCCGCAGACTATCTCCTCAGGAATGCCCTCTTTGGAGACTGCCAGCTTCTGTGCACTGTGGTCACAAAAACTCATGCTAACGCCTTTTGTCTTACAGAGTTCTTTGAAAGAGTCATTTTCAAGCAGTTTTGTACCTTCATCCATGTTGAATATAATCACCTCATGCCCTTTTGAAACGGCAGCCTTTGTCAAGCCTATCACATCCTCAAGATGCTTGTTCGTCGTGACCAGAATCCCCAGCTTCATAGCCTCCCTCCTTAAAGAAAATTTTATCCGCTTTTATGAGACAGTATTTTTTAATAGAAAACCCGCCTAAATGTCAATCCAAAATTAAAATTCTGAAAGATATTGTCAAAGATTAACCTGTGCTATCATATCTTCAAGGTAGCTTCAGAATACATCACACCGGAGAAAATACAACGTTTACAAGGGCAGACATAGAAAGGATATACGGCAGCCCGTTCAGCGACGGCAACCGCGTAGAACTTCTGTGGAAAGGCAAGGAAGCCTTCAAAAGCATATTCGACTCCATAAAAGCCGCCAGACAGTTCATCTGCCTTGAGTTTTACATCTACCGTAACGATGAAACCGGCACTGAACTCGGAGAACTCCTGAAACAGAAAGCCTCTGAAGGAGTCAGCGTATACCTGCTCTATGACCATCTCGGCTCTTTCGGCACACCAAGAAGATTCTGGAAAGACCTGAGAAGCGCAGGCATACAGGTAAGGGCGTCCCATCCGTTCAAGTGGTCTTCGCCAAGAAGCTACATGCACAGAGACCACAAAAAACTAATAATAGTAGACGGCAATCTAGCGTTTACAGGCGGGCTTAATATAGCCGATGAATACCGCGGAATCCACCTGAGAAGAAAAGAAGCATGGAGGGACACCGGCATTATGATCAGAGGTCCTGCCTCTGTAGCACTTTTTGACACCTTTAAAAAGGCATGGACAAAATGGGGCGGTAAGCCTATAAATTACACTCCAAAACCCAAAACCGAAGGAACCCTTCCGGTCATCCCTATCTTTGCCCACTCAGGCAAAGGAAGACGAAGGATGAGAAGACTCCTCTACTACAGCATAAACCATGCAAAAAAGGATATATGCCTTACTACAGCCTATTTCACACCAAGCAAAAGAATGATCGAGACCCTCGAAGCAGCTGTAAAAAGAGGTGTAAGTGTAAAGCTTCTTGTGCCCGGTGAAAGCGATGTGCCGGCAGCCTACTATGCCGGAAGAGCATTCTTTACAAGACTCCTTAAAGCAGGTGTCGAGATATACAACTATATAGGCCAGGTGCTCCATGCAAAAACCTACATATTCGATTGTTCATGGAGTATCGTAGGTTCGGCAAATCTCGATTTCCAGTCCCTTAGATGGAACGACGAAGGCAATGTCGGAATACTCGATGAAGGCTTTGCAAAACAGATGAAAGAAATGTTCAACGAAGACCTCAAACACTCAATAAAAATAAAAGAAGAAGACTGGCTGAAAAGACCCATAAGCGAAAAGATAAAAGAAAAGTTCTTTTCACTCTTCAGAAGAAGGCTTTAGGTTTACTCCTTGAGCCATTCCCTAATCTCCAGTTCCCTTTTCATTATATATCGCACGATTTTCTCTTCATCCCACGGATGAACCATAAGCTTCACCCCATAGCGGAAGGCGCTGCCCTGTTGTTTTTTGAACTTTATAATGCCATAACTGAGCACAACCGCCTCCGGCAAAACAATAGTAAAGCCATATACATCACCCACCTGCAAGTTTCTGTTGCTTAAAAAGCCAATCCCCTGCTGGCTGATATTTGTTACCTTCAAAAGAACCGTAGGCTCATTCTCCATAAGCATAAAAAGACTAACCGGCATTTCACGGCTTGGTTCGACACGAACATGCTTCCTTCTCTCCAAAGCCATTTTTTCAGGTATGGACGTGTACACCTTATCGGCTTCCACCCTCTGGGTGTTTAACACCATCTCATAGGTTCTACTCTTATACGAGATGACCGCACCAATCTGCAGCCCTTTCTTCACCCCCCTGATGAGTTCCGGTGGTTTGAACTGGTGCAATACCAGAGTGTTGCCCTCCATCGTTTCAATATTGCATATGCCTCTTACGGTAAAAGACTCCTCGTCTTTTACCATCCGGAACGTAACAACAACAGGAATGCCCTCCCTTAAGCAGTAATCTAATGCATCTTTTACATTTAGGGACTCATCCACATGCCTTTCTTCCGGTGCCTCTTCATTTTCAATGTCAGGAGGCATGGATTTAAATCCTTCAGTGATATGGTTCTGTGCAACCTTGATGACGAAATTAACAATTTTTCTGACCTCCTCGACTCCTGTCTTTTTTAAATCGAGGATTATTGCATTGTATAAATAAAGACTTTCACGCTCTATTGTCGGCTCAGGAGAGATAAATATTATAGGGCCCTGAATACCCCTTGCCTTTGCATCAGCCACAAAATCAAAATGGTTTTCATCAAAAGGCACAAGCGCAATATCCCCTGCAAGGGCGTTGTTAAGAAATGCATTTTTAAGCTCATCTTCAGAAAGAAGCTTTACAGGCAGTCCTTCCTCCAAAAGCAGCTCGCTCAACTCCCGCGTCGTCCATATTCTCATAATTATTAAATTATATAAAAAAATTAATTGTAAAGAACAGCTTAACCTTCAGCCCTTACAGCGATATAATTAACCTATGAGGTATTATCTTTCAGAAGACTGCGTTCTCAAGTGGCTTGAAACACCCTGCGTATACCAGATGAATACAGACGAACTCTTTGAACTTGATAACGAGGCATTCGAATTTCTGACAGAATGCGCCGGTGAGAACGGATGCGATACAGAGGACAACGAATTTCTAAACTATTGCCTCAGCGAAGGCATACTCCAAACCGAAAAGCCTGATATAAAGAGACTTCCGGTCAGCAAATCACCTGAGCCTTCTTTAAGGTATCTTGAACTTCAGATCACCAAGAAGTGTAATCTTAGGTGTAAACACTGCTATATAGGTCCGCCGGCTGACACAGAGCTGTCACTTCAAGACATAAAACGCACACTTGATGAATTTCAAGAAATACAGGGATTAAGACTCCTTATCACAGGCGGAGAACCTGTAATGCACACACAGTTCAATGAGATAAACGCCCTTCTTCCCGACTACGCCATGCGGAAAATCCTGTTTACAAACGGCACACTTATCACAGAAAGACTTCTTGAAGAACTCAATGTGGACGAGATACAGGTCAGTGTGGACGGCATCGGGGACTCGCATGATGCCTTAAGAGGAAAGGACAGTTTCAAAAAAGCCATAAGATGTATAAAACTCGCCCTTGACAAAGGATTTGATGTCTCCGTGTCCACAATGGTGCACTCGGAAAACCTTGATGATTTCGATGAAATGAAAGAGATGTTTAAGATCATGGGGATAAAGGGCTGGACAGTAGATATCCCCTGCCTTGAAGGAAATCTAAAGGAAAACACGTCGTTTCATCTGTCTCCTGAGAAAGCCGGCAAGTATCTGAGATATGGCTTTGGCGCTGGACTTCACGGCGGTGGGGAAGGCTTTGCCTGCGGACTTCATCTGATGTCTGTAACCGCTGAAGGAAACTGTGCCAAATGCACATTTTATTCTGAAGAGCCAGTTGGACACATCAGCGAAGGACTGGCTCAATGCTGGCAGAGAATCAGACACATCAGACTTGAAGAACTCGACTGCGATTGCGATGAACTGGATATATGCAGAGGAGGCTGCAGATACAGGGCAGAACACCTGCTCGGGAAAGACCTTTACAAGTGTGTCCTCTATGATAAAATCAAGATATGAGAAGCAAAGGGGGGTGGACTCATGACCATCAAAAAATTCTCCAGAAAAATCTCAATTACTTGCAAATGCAAGGGTTCCTGCTGAATTGTCTTTCCGCAGCAGCCGATAGCCCATGCTTCAGGACTACCGGCTGCCCTCAGCAGGTTTGACCCGCATGCCGCTTTAATGCCATAATTACCTATGAAAAAAAGCTTCTTCGTGATATTTTTGGCAGTCGTATTTTCCCTCTCCTGCACCCTAAAGCATACAAAGGTTCAAAATTACGACCCGGGGTTAAAAGATGCATATTACTACTATATCCTCGGGTATGAAGCCGAGCTTTCCGGCAAATGGGAAGAAGCACTCGCCCATTACAGGAAGGCTCACAGCTTCGATCCAAAATCCCCGTTTATAAGCATCCAAATCAGCTCCATTCTCCTGAAGATGGGAAAAATCAAAGAAGCCCTCATTATTGCCGAAGAAACAGTAAAACAAGCACCTGATTATGTTCCGGCATTGATGCACCTCGGACAACTCTACAACAGCCAGAACAATACAGAAAAAGCCATTAAAACCTATAAAAGAATCATCAAAATCGCCCCTGACAATAAAAACGCATATCTTCATCTCGGAGCCCTTTATATCTCCGAAAAGAAATACAACAAAGCCAAAAAAATACTAAAAACCTTGCTCGACAGAGACCCGGAAAACGTCATGGCCGTCTATTACATCGGTTACATCGAAATGGAATTAAACAACTATGACGCCGCTGAAGAACGATTTAAAGAAGTCTTAGACCTGAGACCGAATTTCGATGCCCCATACCTTTACCTCGGTCTTATAAGCGAGCTTAAAAACAATATCTCAGACGCGGAAAAATACTACAAGAAGGCAACAGAACTAAACCCTCATAACACACTCGCAAGAGAAAAACTCATGCAGATATATATAAAACAGGAGACTGTTGACAAGGCGATCGAACAGCTAAAAGAAATGAATCTCTTCGACCCGTCGAATATAGATATTCATCGAAGGCTTGCCTCACTTTACATGAAGGACAAACAATATGCCGAGGCTGTAAAAGAATTCAGAATCGTGCTTGAGGCAAAACCCGAAGACATCTACATTAGATACTATCTGGCACTCGCTCTTGAAGAACTGGGAAGAAACGAAGAGGCTATAGAAGAACTGAAAAAGATTACTTCTCTTGATCCCAAAAACATAAACGCCTTTGTATTACTCGGCTATATATACTCAAACCTCGGACGCGATGAGGATGCAGCCAGAGTTTATGAAGAGATACTGAGTTTTGAAAAAGGAAAGCCTGAAATCTTCGTCTATCTCGGAACCGTGTATCTGCACATGGAAGAGTATGAAAAGGCAGAGAAAGTCCTTAAAGAAGGAATTTCTCTGTTTGACACACACGATGAACTTCACTTCAGCCTCTCTGTTTTATATGAAAAACTTGGCAGGTTCGATGAGATGATAGAGAATCTCAAGCGCACCATAGAGCTTAATCCAGAACACGCAGAAGCACTAAACTATCTCGGTTACAGCTATGCGGAAAAAGGCACGAATCTGGAAGAAGCACTGTCGCTGATAGAAAGGGCGCTTCAGCTTAAACCTGACAGCGGCTACATCGTTGACAGTCTTGGCTGGGTCTACTTTAAGATGGGACGCTATAAGGAGGCAATTGATACACTTAAAAAGGCAATTGATATGGTTGACGATGACCCTGTTATTTACGAACATTTAGGCGATGCATACCTTGCAATAGGAATGAAATCAAAAGCACTTGAAGCATGGCAAAAAGCACTCCAGTTTCATGAAAAAGAAAAAGGGCTGAAAGAAAGAGTAGAAGAAAAAATAAAAAATCTCAGTAAAGACACCCCCTGACAGACAATGCTCACGCTTAAAGCTCCTGCAAAGATTAACTGGTTTCTTCTTGTCCTCGGCAGAAGACCTGACGGCTACCACGATATCCAGAGCCTGATGCAGTGTGTAAGTCTCTATGATTATCTCACCTTTGAAGACTCAGACACTATCGAGATAATAACCGATGCTGATATTCCACTGGAGGAAAATCTCATTTACAAGACAGCAGTCAGGCTCAAAGAACAGTCAGGTGTAGAAAAAGGCGCAAGGATAACATTAAAAAAACATATCCCGCTTGCAGCAGGTCTTGGCGGCGGAAGCTCAGATGCGGCATGCACCCTCAAAGGACTGACTACCCTGTGGAAGCTGAACATCCCTGAGGCAAAACTTTTAGAGATAGCAGGCACAATCGGCTCTGATGTGCCTTTCTTCCTGAAAGGGCATTCTGCCCTTGTGGAAGGCAGAGGGGAAAAAGTCACACCTGTAAGTCTTAAACGCTCATTTATCATGGTGCTTGTAAAACCCCCGGTGGGTGTGTCCGCAAAATGGGCGTATTCAGGCATAAAGGAACTGACAAAGAAAGCCAATAATATCGAACTCTTTATTCAGGCTCTCGAGGCAGGAGATTTCCCATCCATTAAGTCAATGGCAAAAAACGACCTTGAAAATCCTGTGCTCAGAAGATATCCGGTGGTAAACGAACTCAAGGGCAAACTGCTTGACTGCGGTGCATTACTGGCTGCGATGAGCGGAAGTGGACCAACGGTCTTCGGAGTCTTTGAAAACCGAACAGAGGCGGAAAAGGCAGTAGATGCCGTATCTCCTCAGTGGGCAAAAATCGTTGAGACCTTATTATGATAAAATAAAAATGAGAGGGATATTTCAGCTTCAGATTCCGGCTGCATTTTGGTTGCAAAATCGGTCAAATTTGACGGATTTTGACGGTCTATGGTATAGTGGAAAATCTCCTAACTTACGGAAATTATTAGGTTTGGGGCGTCGACAAATTGGCAAGTCAGGAGACTTTGGATCTCCCATGTGGAGGTTCGAATCCTCCCGCCCCAGCCAATCGGAGGTATATGTAAATGCCAGACGGTATAACCCTGCTGTCGGGTAATGCGCACACAGCACTCTCAGAAGAGGTTGCCAGACACATGAACATCCATGTGTGCGATGCCACGATTACTACATTCAGCGATGGAGAAATCTCGGTGCAGATAAACGAAAACGTAAGAGGCTCTGACGTATTTGTCATACAGCCTACATGCACACCGGTAAACCACAATATAATGGAGCTTCTTCTGATTATAGATGCCCTGAAAAGAGCATCTGCAAGAAGGATTACAGCAGTAATCCCATATTACGGTTATGGACGTCAGGACAGGAAGGCTCAGCCTCGTGTCCCCATATCGTCAAAACTCGTTGCAGATATCATTACTGCTGCAGGAGCTAACAGAATTCTTACAGTCGACCTGCATGCCGGACAGATACAGGGATTCTTTAATATCCCTGTGGACCATCTCTATGCATCACCTGTGCTTCTGGACTACATGGGAAGATGTGAATTCAAAGACCTTGTCGTGGTTTCGCCTGATGCAGGCGGTGTCGAAAGAGCAAGAGCATTCGCCAAAAGACTCCGTGCATCGCTTGCTATTATTGACAAGAGGCGCGAAAAGGCAAATGTCTCACAGGTAATGAACGTCATTGGAGACGTCAAAGGCAAGGATGCACTTATACTGGATGACATGATAGATACAGCCGGCACAATCGTTCAGGCTGCTGCTGCACTCAAGGAAAAAAAAGCACGAAGGGTATTTGCAGCCTGCACGCATGCCGTGCTCTCAGGTCCTGCTATCGACAGAATAAACGACTCGGTTATAGAAGAACTCATAGTCACTAACACAATACCGCTTGACAACAAAAAGAACAGATGCAAAAAACTCACTGTCCTTAGCATTGCACCGCTTCTTGCTGAAGCCATAAAGAGGATTCATGAAGAAACCTCTATAAGTTCGCTTTTTGTATAGAGGAGGCAGTATGCAAAGAATAACACTTAATGCTGAAATGAGAGATACAGTCGGTAAAGGGGCGGCAAGAGCCTTAAGAAGAGCCGACGTCATTCCTGCAGTTCTTTACAGGGCAGGCAAGTCCTACCCTATGAAACTGCAACGCAAAGAGCTCGTACACTTTATAAAAACGACCGCAGGAGAACAGGTTATCGTCAACCTGAAGTTTGCAGACTCTGACAGGCTTGCCCTGCTTAAGGAGTATCAGGTAGACCCTATAAAAGGAGAGCTCCTGCACGCTGACTTCTTCGAGGTCTCACTCACGGAGGAAGTAAGGGTAACCGTCCATGTCGTCACTGTCGGAGAACCGATAGGTGTTAAAAGAGACGGAGGCATACTCCAGCACGGTCTGAGAGAGATAGAAATCGAATGCCTGCCTGACAAAATACCCGGACATATAGAAGTGGATGTTTCCGGACTTGAAACCGGAGACTCTATCCATGTAAGCGACCTTTCTCTTCCTGAAGGCATAAAGGTTCTTACTGACCCGGCTGAACTTGTTGCAACTGTCACAGCACCTGTAGTTGAAGAGGTAGCAGTGCCGGCGGCTGAAGAGGAGGAAGCAGCAGAAGCTCCGGAAGTAGTCAAGAAAGGAAAGAAAGAGGAAGAAGCAGAAGAGGAGAAAAAAGAAGAGGAGAAGAGTTAGTTGTGGGGGATTGTCGGACTCGGAAATCCCGGCAGAAAATACTCAAGAACCAGACACAATATTGGTTTTCTGGTCATTAGTGAAATAACACAAAAACACGGAATACAGCTAGAAGAAAAACTTCATTACAGGGCTGCAAAAGGCTCTATCAACAACACCGAGGTTGTCCTGATAGAGCCTTTAACATTTATGAACAAAAGCGGTATCGCTGTCAAAGAAGCCCTCAGAAGATTTAAATTCACCCATGAAAAACTAATCGTAATACACGACGACATTGATATGGAAACAGGAAGAGTTAAGATAAAAACAGGCGGCTCATCAGGCGGACACAGAGGCGTTGAATCCATCATCGAAAGCATCGGGACAAAAGACTTCATCAGAGTGAAAATCGGCATAGGCAGAGACCCTGAAATCCCGCCGGAAGACTATGTATTAAGCAAATTCAGAAAGGATGAACTGCCGGTCATCAAAGAGGCCATAAAAACCGCATCCAATGCAGTAGAGAGTATCCTCACAAATGGCATAAATAAGGCGATGAACCAGTATAACAGAAAACCAAAGCCTTAACCTCTCCGTGCCAGCCAGTCTGTATAAAGACTGATACCGGAAAATGCCCTTGAGCGGTATTACAAAATTTTTGGTAACCTCTGTTGGCAAAAGGAGCATTCCTGAAAGGACAAACCCATAAGTCTGTTTGATTTTACTGCACTTTTCGGGTTATCATCTGCGTATGGATGTCAAGAAGTCAATAGAGAATTCCAATACCTATCTCATGAATACATACAAGAGGTTTCCCATCGTCCTCAGGAAGGGACGGGGGATAAAGGTCTGGGGTGCTGACGGCAAGGAATACCTCGACTTTGTAGGCGGTATTGCAGTAAACGCACTGGGGCACTGCTACCCAAAGGTTGTAATTGCACTGCAAAAGCAGGCACAGCGGCTGATTCACGTATCCAACTTCTACCACATAGAGCCTCAGATTAAACTTGGAAAACTTCTTGTAGAGCATTCCTTTGCAGACAAGGTGTTCTTCTGCAACTCAGGTGCTGAAGCTAACGAGGCAGCAATAAAGCTGGCAAGAAAATACGCAAAAGAACATATTGGACCAGAAAGATTCGAGATAATAACAACTCATAATTCTTTTCACGGAAGAACGCTTGGTGCACTTTCAGCCACAGGTCAGGAAAAATTCCAGAAGGGTTTTGAGCCTCTCTTGCCGGGGTTTAAACACGTGCCGTTTGACGATGTGACTGCTCTGGAAAAAGCCATTACAAAAAAGACATGTGCAGTGATGCTCGAGCCAGTGCAGGGAGAAGCAGGAGTAAAAGTGCCTGCTCCGGATTACCTGAAAAAAGTGCGGGAGATTTGCGACGCACACGGCATACTGCTTATCCTCGATGAGGTTCAGACAGGAATAGGACGCACAGGAAAACTGTTTGCCTACGAGCATTTTGGAATCACCCCTGATATCATGACCCTGGCAAAGGCCATGGGTGGCGGCGCACCAATAGGAGCAATGCTTGCTACTGAAAAGGTCTCCGAGGCGTTTAAACCCGCAGACCACGGCACAACATTCGGAGGCAACCCCCTCGTATGCGCTGCAGCATTAGCAACCATCGAGACAATCCTTGACGACGGACTCATACTCGACCAGTGCCGGAGAATGGGTGCATACCTTATGGATAAGCTCAACTCGCTTAAAAAAGAGTTCTCAAGTATTATCCTTGACGTAAGAGGAATGGGACTTCTCATAGGCATGGAAATCACAAGAGACTGTGCACCTGTGGTAAAGGCATGCATGGACAGAGGACTTCTGATTAACTGCACAGCAGGGACTGTCCTCAGGTTTATGCCGCCACTAATAGTCGAGGAAGACGACATAGACCGAATGACAGAAATACTTCAAGAGGTATTTGAAAGACTGTCATAACTTTAGTCTTGCTAATTGGGAGGACGCTGTGAAAAGGGATTTTTTAACTCTGTGGGACTTATCAAAAGAAGAGATAGATTCCCTCCTGAAAAGGGCTCTTGAGTTAAAGGCAGGAAAAGACGCAAGCAAATGTCCGCTTATAGGCAGAAGCATAGGGCTTATATTCGAGAAGGCATCAACAAGAACACGGGTGTCATTTGAAACAGGCATCTATCAGCTTGGCGGACAACCGGTTTACATGAACTCAAAGGAAATACAGCTCGGAAGAGGGGAAACCATAGCAGACACTGCAAAAACCCTGTCACGATACCTCAGTGCAATTGCAATAAGAACATACGAGCACACAAGGATTGAGGAGTTTGCATCGAATGCAACAGTGCCGGTTATCAATGCTCTGACTGATTTGCATCATCCGTGTCAGGCGCTTGCAGACCTCATGACCATACTTGAGAAAAAAGGAAAACTAAAGGGAATCCGGCTTGCATACATAGGCGATGGAAACAACGTCGCCAACTCCCTTATAGAAGCGGCATCAAGAATGGAAATCAACCTTGCGATAGCCTGCCCTGAAGGCTACGAGCCGAACGCTGACGTGCTCGAAAAAGCAAGAGAGAATGCAAAAAGCGAAATCATCATCCTCAGAGAGCCGAGAGAGGCAGCCGGAATGGCAGATGTTATCTACACCGACGTATGGGTAAGCATGGGCAGGGAAAAAGAAGCCGATGACAGAAAAAAGAAATTCAAAAACTACCAGATAAATTCCGCCCTGCTCGCCTGCGCAAAGAAAGACACAATAGTCATGCACTGCCTGCCTGCACACAGAGGTGAGGAGATTACAGACGAGATAATCGACGGACCGCACAGCGTTGTATTCGACCAGGCTGAAAACAGACTACATGCACAAAAAGCCCTGCTTGAGTTCCTGCTCACATGAAAAAGGAAAAACAGGTAGCAGAAATCATCAGACTCTTAAAAAAACAATACTCTGAGCCGAAAACCGCTCTCCGTTTCAGAACCCCGTTTGAACTTCTCGTGGCAACTATACTCTCTGCACAAAGCACTGACGCACAGGTCAACAAACTCACCGAAACCCTGTTTAAAAAATACAAATCAATAAAAGATTATGCCTCTGCATCACTTGAAGCCCTCCAGAAGGACGTCTCATCGGTGAATTTCTACAAGACCAAGGCAAAAAACATTCAGAACGCTGCAAAGATGATAATCGAGAAATACAATTCCGAAGTTCCAAAGACCATGGACGAGCTCCTCACACTTCCCGGCGTGGCAAGAAAAACAGCAAATATCATACTCTCAAATGCATACGGCATAATCGAAGGCATCGCAGTGGACACGCATGTAAAACGCCTTGCACAGAGGCTCGGACTTACAAAAAACGAAGACCCTGTAAAAATCGAGCAGGACTTAATGAAAATAACACCTAAAAAAGAATGGTCAAACCTCTCGCACCTTCTGATTCTGCATGGAAGGAACACCTGTCTTGCCAGAAACCCCAGGCACAAAGAATGCGTGCTTTATGATTTGTGCCCCTCAAGGGACATCTGAAAGCTCCCCTGAGAGGCACTGTGAGGATTAATTTAAAGACGACAGTATTTCTTCGATATTGGCTTTGCTTCCGAGGAAAATAGGCACCCGCTGGTGCAGTGATTCAGGCTTTATCTTCAGCGTGTCTTCTTTTCCTGTGGTTGCCTTTCCATCGGCATGCTCTACAAGAAACGACATCGGAGCCACTTCATAAAGAAGCCTTAGCTTGCCGTTTTTGTTCTTTTCATCAGCAGGATAGGCAAAGAACCCGCCTTTTATCAAAGTCCTGTGGACATCAGCCACCATAGAGCCTATGTATCTTGAAGAACTGCCCTTTTCTTTAAGTGCGTTTATATACTGTTTGAGTTTCTCATCCCACTTTAGATAATTCCCCTCGTTCAAGGAGTATATTTTCCCTCTTTCAGGGATTTTTATATCCGGATGAGAAAGCAGGAAAAGACCCACCGAAGGGTCAAGCGTAAAACCGTTTACCCCGTTGCCTGTGGAATAAACGAGCATCGTGGAAGAGCCGTAAAGAACATAGCCTGCGGCTACTTGCTTGTAGCCTTCCTGAAGAAAATCCTCAACTGTTCCGGTAATCTTTTTATGAATAGAAAAAATAGTTCCGATGCTGACATTTACGTCTATGTTTGACGAGCCGTCAAGAGGGTCAAAGGCTATTACATATCTGCCGTCCTTTCCGTTTTCAGGGAAGATAGGCTCTTCAAGCTCCTCTGAGGCAAGGGCATAGAACTGCCCGCTGTCAGAAAGATGCTGTATCATGATTTCATTGGACAGGACATCGAGCTTCTGAACCTCCTCGCCCTGAACATTAACACCGCCTGCCCTGCCGAGAACATTCGCAAGACCAGCCTTTCCGACATGCGAGGCTATAATCTTGGTAGCTGTCTCAACAGCAGTCAGAGCCAATGACAAAGAGCCAGTAGCATTTGGATGCTTCCTCTCCTCCTCAAGAATAAACCGGTTTAAATCCATTCCTATGTGTGCCATTCGACCTCCTCGAAATATGGATTAAACTTTAAATATCGTTCCAAAAGTAACATACATGTCGTGCAAAAGGCAACGGCAGCACCCCTTCCATATTTAATTCACAATTATAAGGTTATCTATTAATAATAAATTTAAGCTTTCAAGGAGGTATCAAATGTTAAAGACCAAGGTATTGGCAACCGTATTCGGTCTGGCAAAATGGGCAAAGGCAGAGGAGGCTGGAGATAACCCAGTGCCAGCAGAAAATTTTACCATGAGAGGAGTCTCAGACTCCTTTTATGGTAAAATTAACAATCATGCCCAAGATTACCATTAACGATCTCTTAAAGAAAAAAGCCGAAGGCAGTAAAATCACAATGCTTACGGCTTATGATTATCCATTTGCGCAGATAGTCGATGAGGCAGGCATTGACGCCATACTCGTCGGTGACTCCCTTGCAATGGTGGTTCAGGGGCTTGAAAACACGCTTCCGGTTACGATGGACGAAATGCTCTACCATACGAAGATGGTCTCAAGGGCAGTGAAAAACGCAATGGTTATAGGCGATATGCCCTTTATGTCGTATCAGGTAAGTGTAGAGGAAGCCGTAAGAAACGCAGGACGGTTTCTTAAAGAGGCAGGGGCAGCAGCAGTAAAGATGGAAGGCGGAAGCGAAGTCGCAGAACACATAAGGGCAATGACACGCTCTGAAATCCCTGTCATGGCGCACATCGGGCTTACGCCTCAGGCAATACACAGAATGGGCGGATATAAAGTGCAGGGGAAAACCGAAGACGCACAGAAAAAACTCATCGAAGAGGCACACACCGTAGAGGATGCAGGAGCCTTCGCACTCATACTTGAGGCAATACCAATGGAACTCGCAAAGAAAATTACAGAAGAGCTTTCAATTCCAACCATAGGTATCGGAGCAGGCCCTTATTGCGACGGACAGGTTCTTGTAATCCATGACGTGCTCGGACTGTTTGAAAGATTTATACCGAAATTCGTCAAGCGATACACAAACCTGAAAGAACAAGCACTTCATGCAATAAAAATATATAAAGAAGAGGTGGAAAAAGGTATTTTTCCATCCGATAAAGAGAGCTTTAAATAAAGATGATGCCGTTTTTTGTAAATGCAAAGACCATATCTGATGCCTGGTTTCAACTTATTTACAATCTGTTCGACAATGCCTATATGCAAAAAATCCAGAAAGGCTCCTTCGAAAACGAACAGTACAGGCTTCAGTATCCAGGCATTGCAGTATATATCGAACACCCTTATTACGATATGGTGCCGACGATGCCTCCGGCTTTAGGCATACCAGCGCCTACTACAATGGAGTATATCGAAGACTACTTTGCAAACTACCTCATGAACCCTGAACTCAGCGAGAACGAGACATACAAATACGCAAGCAGAATCCATAACAAGATGCCCAAAGGCGGAACCCAGCTTGAACGCGTCATAGATATACTGAAGGAAAGCCCGCTTACCAATCAGGCTGTTATCGAGATAGCAACCCCTGAAGACCTTGATATATGTTACGGCAATGACGGAAAGCTCGACCCCCCATGCCTGAGACTCCTGGACTTCAAGGTCATACCAGCAGAGGACAAACTTATATTAACCGTAAGTGCCTATTTCAGGTCATGGGATTTGTGGGCAGGGTTTCCTACGAATCTTGGAGGAATAGAACTTTTAAAACAATACATAGCAGGTGAGACCGGTCTTAAAAACGGCTCTATGTATGCATACAGCGCAGGTGCACACATCTACGGGTATCAGGAAGAGCTTGCGAGACTGAGAACTCTGAGAACAACTAAATGAGGATATACTGATGTCATTCGTAATCGCACTTTCAGGAAAAGGCGGCACAGGAAAGACAAGCATTGCAGCACTGACTGTGAGATATCTAATCGAAAAAAGAAAAGGTCCTGTGCTTGCCGTTGATGCAGACAGCAATGCATGCTTTAACGAGGCACTTGGAGTAGAGGTGCATGCAACAATAGGAAACCTCAGAGAGGAATCCCTTGCAGTGGTGAGAGCCGGCACAGAAAGACCCGGAGGCATGAGCATGGAACAGCTATTTGACTACCAGGTGCAGCAGTCTATTATCGAAGCAAAAGGCTTTGACCTCATTGTCATGGGAAGACCTGAAGGTCCGGGATGCTACTGCGCCGCAAACAATATCATCAGAAAATACACTGACAAACTCTCGGAGACCTATCCGTATGTCGTAATAGACAACGAAGCCGGAATGGAACACCTTTCAAGAAGGACTACACATAATGTTGATTTACTTTTAATCATAAGTGACCCCACTATCAGAGGACTGCAGACAGCCAAAAGGATTAACAACCTTGTTGATGAACTCTCCCTTGATGTTAAGGAAAGGGCAGTCATCATAAACAGGATTTCCGGCTCAGAAGGAGACGAGCTTAAAGAATATGCTGGAAATCTGGGGCTTCAGGTGGCAGGTCTCATACCACAGGACAGCCTTATCTTTGACTACGACCTCAAGGGAAAACCCATAATAGAACTGCCGGATGACTCCACTGCCCTTATGTCTGTGTTCAGTATCCTTGACTCTCTCAGGATACCTTAACTCCCCGCATAAAGGCAGCCACCTCTTCTGGAATGGATGCGTTCATATACATGCCTGAGCCGAGTTCAAACCCTGCCGTCTGTATAAGACGGGGCACAATGCTTATATACCAGTGGAGGTATTCCGAGCGGAAGCGGAAAGGTCCGTTTGAGCGCACCACGTAGTTGAAGTCAGGGTCGTCGAGCCCGAAATAAAGTTTTGAAAGCGTCATCTTGAGATTATATGCAAGGTCTTCTATCTCCTCATCGGTAATAAAGGCAAACGATGCCGCATGCCTCTTTGGGAATATCCATGTATGAAATGCAGACAGGGCTGCATATGGAATGAATGTAACAAAGTGTTTTGTATCAAGGATTATCCGTTTTCCGTCCTTGATCTCGTCTCTGAGTATTGCGCACACGAGGCAGTCACCTGTGTTGTCGAAATACCTCATTGCCTCGTCCATCCTGTTTCTGACCTGAAGAGGCGTTACAGGCGTGCCTATAAGCTGTGAATGCGGATGCTGAATCGTAGTCCCGGAAGCCAGACCGTGATTCTTAAAGATAATGGCATGCTCGACCCTCGGGTCTTTAAAGACCTCTGTAAAACGAAGTTTATATACGTTTAAAACATCCATGATTTCTTCAACCCCAAGCTGAGCCAAGCCCACATTGTGCTTTGCAGACTCTATTATTACCTCATGCTTTCCTATGCCTGAGACAAGATGTTTAAGCCCCTCATTAATCCTTACTCTTTCGCCTTCTGCCAAAAGGGCAGCGAACTTATTAGGCGTTACTCTTACCCTCCATTTTCCGTCGGCAGGCAGTCTCATTATTTCAGGTGGGGTCTTGTTCTCGTTGCCAGGACAGAAAGGACACGACTCAACAACTTCCGGAACGTATCTCTTTTCTCTTCGCTGGCGAAACTCTTCAGGCTTTTTCGCCCTCTCGGTCTGTATAATCACCCACTCCCTTGTAAGGAGGTTGAGTCTTAACTCAGGCATCTTAGCAAATGTTACCATAAAACAAGAACCGTTGTTTTTGAATATGGACAATTTCCCCTTTATTCTTACCGGGTGAACTCACTGAAAAGCCTTTATGACCTCTTCTGCCCTCTCTTTATCCTGCTTCCTGACCAAAATCTTAATCTCACCAAATTTCCCGATATTTACAGGATAAGGACTTATCTTCGCCGACCTTAAAACCACTGATATGTCTCCGCTTTCCAGTATGTCTTTTATTATTTCCGCCTCCATGGCATCGTAAGTGACAAAAACCTCGACCCATTCTTTACTCATCCACCCGCCTTTCAGCCCTTCTGGCTCTCTTTAACCGGCTGTTGCTAACATTATACGGCAACCCTTTTGCATTTCATAATGATAAAAAATAAGACGGCGTTTTAGGCGACGGATTATTACCGTTTTGCACCCGCAACCTGCCGGAACTGACAGAAAAAGGGGGTTGTGAGCACTCTATGGTATAATTTCTTTAACTTATTAATAAAAACAACAGAGGCGTCATTATGAAAGTTGTCACCTCCAAAGAAATGCAGGCTATTGATAAAAAGACCATTGAGGGTTACGGGATTTCCGGACTCGTCCTTATGGAAAGGGCTGGTCTTGCAGTAACCCAGAGGACAAAAGAACTTTCAGCGCACAAAATCCTTGTTCTTTGCGGCAGTGGCAACAATGGTGGTGACGGTCTTGTTGTCGCAAGAAACCTCCATAATGCAGGCTATAAGGTAAAGGTGCTGATGGTCGGTAAAAAAGACCGCCTGAGTCCTGATTGCATGACACAATATAAAATCGCCAAAAAGCTGGGTGTACCTGTGGAGTTCAGGGTAAAACTGAAAGAAATAGACCTTCACGGCGCTCTGGTGGTTGATGCCATCTTCGGCACCGGATTAAGCAAGGAAGTAACAGGCAAAATCGCAGAGACAATCTCATTCCTGAATGACTCAGGCGTTCCTGTGGTTGCAGTGGATATACCATCCGGGATATCCTCAGATACAGGGCAGGTCTTGGGCACTGCTGTCAGGGCATCCATTACAGTGACTTTCGGCCTTCCAAAAAGAGGACATCTCCTTTATCCTGGTGCTGAATATACAGGAAAGCTCTTTGTCGAAGACATAGGCTTTCCACCAAAACTTTTCAAAAACATCAAATGCGAACTCCTTGAAAAAGACGACATGGCTTTGCTGCTGCCTGAAAGACCAAGGTATTCCCATAAAGGCTCCTACGGGCATGTATTGCTTGTTTCTGGCTCAAAAGGCAAGACAGGTGCAGCATGGATGGCGGCAAAGGCATGCCTTAGAACAGGTGCAGGACTCGTCACCATCGGCGTGCCTGACTCACTTTTAGATGTGCTTCAGTCAAAAGTTACAGAGGAAATGACACTGCCGCTTCCTGACCGGGGAGACGGCACACTTTCATTAAAAGCTCTCGATACAGTGCTCGGTTTTCTTTATGAAAAGGCTGACATACTCGCCATAGGTCCTGGCATCGGCACTAATGAAGAGACTCAGAAACTTGTCCATGAACTGCTCCAGAGATGCACAGCACCCATGGTCATAGACGCCGATGGCATCAACGCCTTAAAAGGCAAAACCAGCTTACTCAAGAAAACCAGAGCGCCTGTGGTGCTTACCCCTCATCCCGGAGAATTCGCACGCCTTACAGGAAAGACTATTAATGAGATAGAAAAAAACAGAATTGACGCAGCAATGGCGTTTTCAAAAAACACAGGTGTTTATCTCATTCTTAAAGGAGTGCCGACAGTAATTGCAGAGCCTGAGGGAAACGTTTACATCAACCCTACTGGCAATCCCGGCATGGCAAAGGCAGGGGTTGGCGACGTGCTTACAGGAATGACTGCCTCATTACTGGCACAGGGGTTAAGTCCGCTTGAGGCATCCCTCTTGAGTGTTTACACACACGGACTTGCAGGTGATATCGCATCGACAAAACAAGGACAGCACTCACTTATAGCATCAGATATCATCAACACCTTGCATGAAGCTTTTCAACACCTGAGGACACCTTGCAATACATAATATATCCTGAGATATTCAACATAAAAGCGTTCTTTACAGGCAAAGCCCCGGGAGTGGACACTGAAACATTAAAAAAACTCTCCGGGAAAAAACATATTTATTTTCCGGTTCAGAAACACACAGGCAAAGTAATAACCCTGGATTCTGACATGACTCCGAAAATAGCAGATGCCGTGATAACCAAAAGAAAAGACATCTTAATAGGCGTTCAGGTTGCAGACTGCGTGCCCATACTCCTTTATGACAGAAAAAGAAATGTCATCGGCACAGTGCATGCCGGCTGGAGAGGCACTGCCAAAGGAATACTCAAAAACACCATAAAAGAGATGACAATAAGATACAACTCTAAACCTGAAGACATAATAATCGCAATGGGTCCTGCCATAAGATGGTGCTGCTACCACGTAGGTGATGACGTGCTTGAAGCCGTTAAAAAGGAAACCGGAAGCGGTGAATACCACACGGTCAGAGACGGCAAATACTGTCTTGACCTGCCCTCTGCCAATAAATATCAGGCACTGTCCACCGGCATATCAGAGAAAAATATATGGATATTCGAAGAGTGCACATATTGTTATCCTGAAAAATTCCATTCTTATAGATATTCCAAAGGCACTACCGGAAGGCAGGGCGGCTTTATCGGAATGCCTTAAGGGAGGTTTTATATGCTGAAGGCTATCGAGATAATGAAAAAGGATGTAATAACAGTTCCGCCTGACATGACAGTGGAAGAACTCGGGAGGCTGTTTATCGAGAAGGACATAAGCGGAGCGCCTGTCGTGGACTCAGAGGGAAAGCTCTTGGGCATAGTAACGGAAAACGACTTGATAGAACGGAACAAAAGACTCCACATCCCTACTGTGCTCAGACTGTTTGATGCATTCATTCCGATTGAGGGTGCTGACATGGTTGAAAAAGAAATCAAGAGGATGTCCGCAACCGTGGTGTCCGAGATATGCACAAAAGAAGTGATAACAATAAACGAAGACACATCACTTGAGGAAATCGCCACCATAATGTCTGAGAAAAAAGTCCATCTGTTGCCTGTTATCAAGGCAGGCAAGATAGTGGGCATCGTCGGAAAACATGAGGTTATAAAGGGGATTGCAGGTGAGGGTCATCACCAACAGTCCTGATGAAACAAAGAAAATAGGTTTTAAATTCGGAAAACTCCTTAAGCCAGGACAGACCGTCTGCCTTTACGGAGACCTCGGTGCAGGAAAAACCACGTTCGTAAAAGGCATTGCAAAGGCATTAGGTATTAAAGAAAGAGATATAATGAGTGCAAGCTTTACCATAATATCAGAGCACGAGGCTGAGATTCCTCTATACCATATAGACCTCTACAGGATTGAGAAAGGCGCAGACATGGATACAATCGGCATATATGATTATATCGGAGGCAACGGCATTGCAGTCATAGAATGGGCGGAAAAGATAGATATCGAAGACTCTATAAAAGTAAATATTAATCTTGTCTCCAAGGACAAAAGAGAGATTATAATAGAAGGCATAAATGAAAAAGATTGGAATAATATGTAAAGCCGGTCGTCCTGAGCCACCTGAGATACTCAAGGATTTTCTGCCGTGGCTTAAGGACAAGGGCATAGAGGTGTTTCTTGACGCTGAGACAGCAGAGGCAATCGGCTCTCATGGCTACCCCCGCCCTGAGATTCCTTCCCTTGCCGAGATGGTCGTAGTGCTTGGAGGCGACGGCACCATGCTCAGTGTAGCAAGGCTTGTATCTGAAAAAGGCATCCCCATATTAGGTGTAAATCTCGGCGGGCTTGGCTTCATAACAGAAGTCTATAAAGAAGAACTCTATGAGGCTATGGATAAGATACTCAAGGGACAGTGCCCTTCTGAAGAAAGAATGATGCTCATAGCCCATATCTACAGGCACGGAGAAAAAATCGCAGAATATACGGCTTTAAACGATGTGGTTATAAACAGGGGGGCATCAGGAAGGATTATAGACCTTGAGACATATATAAATAACTTATATGTGACAGAATTCAAGTCTGACGGGCTGATAGTCTCGACTCCCACAGGCTCTACGGCATATTCTCTTTCAGCAGGCGGACCGATACTTTATCCGACACTGAACAGCATCCTGCTGACGCCTATATGCCCTCACACACTCACCAACCGTCCGATAGTGCTCCCTGAGGACGTGGAGATTGAAGTCATACTGAAGTCGAAAACCGCAGACGTATTTCTTACGATGGACGGGCAGGTCGGCTTTTCCCTGAGAGAAAACGACAAGGTTAAAATAAAGAAATCTCCTTACAAGACAATCCTGCTTATGCCATGCGAAAGAGACCATTTTCAGGTGCTGAGAACGAAACTGAAGTGGGGAGAGAGATAACAGTTGCAAGACCTGCAGGCAATAAAAACAGTTCTTGAGTTTTACAAGGCACTGGGAATTGACAGGCTTCCCCTGTCCATCCCTGAGACAGGACATCCCACGCCTGAGGAGAAGGCTAAGGCACTGAAAGCGCTCAGGCAGGAAATCGGCGACTGCAAAAGATGCAAACTTTACAAAGGCAGAAAAAACCTTGTGTTCGGGGAAGGAAACCCTGATGCATCCCTCATGTTCATAGGCGAGGCACCGGGCAGGGAAGAAGACATACAGGGAAGACCATTCGTTGGAGATGCAGGAAGACTCCTTACAAGGCTTATAGAAAAAATGGGGTTTAAAAGACAGGATGTCTATATCGGCAACATTATAAAGTGCCGTCCACCTATGAACCGTGACCCCCAGGATGATGAAATCAGCACCTGTATGCCATTTATTAAAAAACAGATAATGATAATCTCTCCAAAGGTTATAATGTCATTGGGCAGGATATCTGCTCAGACACTCATCGGCGTGAAGATACCAATAACCAGATTGAGAGGGAAATTCTATGACTATGAGGGTATTCCCCTTATGCCTACGTTTCATCCGGCATATTTGCTCAGGAATCCAAGAGACAAGATGCTTGTGTGGTCAGACGCACAACAGGTGCTTGCAAGACTCAGGGAGGAGTTCTAAATGAAAACCCTCTGGGCACCGTGGAGAATACAGTATATTCTCTCGAAAAAAGAACCGCAGTGCATCTTCTGCAAATATCCAAAAGAGGACAAAGACAGGGAAAACTTAATCCTTCACCGCAGGGAACACACATATGTAATAATGAACCGGTATCCTTACAATAACGGACACCTCATGATAGTGCCTTATTTCCATACATCAACATTCGACGGGCTTTCCGATGAGGTGCTTAAAGAGATGATGACGCTTACGAAATACTCAGTGGACTGTCTTACAAAGGCATTCAGACCCGAAGGGTTTAACATAGGGATAAACATAGGAAAGGTGGCAGGTGCAGGCATAGAAGAACACCTGCATATTCATATAGTGCCCAGATGGGCAGGCGATGTAAGCTTCATGACCATTCTCGATGATGTAAGGGTAATTCCAGAACACATCATCGAGACTTACGACAAACTATATCCTGTTTTCAACAGAGACAGATAATTTCTAAAATTACCGATGCTCAGAGAACTGAGGATAAAGAATTTTGCAATAATCGATGAGCTTACCGTGAACTTTGAACCCGGACTCAATGTCCTCACCGGAGAGACAGGCGCAGGGAAATCAATAATCATCGGCGCACTCGGAATCGCTCTTGGACAGAGGGCATACACAGAGATGATAAAGACTGGAAGCACCGAAGCCTCTGTCGAGGCGTATTTCGACATACCCAATCACCCAGTCCTTGAAAACATGGGAATAGACTCATCAAACGGCATTATCATAAGACGAAACATCTCTTTAGCAGGAAAGACAAAGGCATATATAAACGACACAATGGTGAATGTGCAAAGTCTCTCAGAACTCGGAAAGACCCTTGTTGACGTGCACGGGCAGCACGAACACCAGAGCCTGCTTTCAACCGAAAACCAGATGAGACTGCTTGACTACTTCGGAAAGCTTGAAAAGGACAGGGAAGCTGTCTCAGCCCTGTTTGATGAAGTGCAGACGCTTAAAAAGCAAATCGAAGACCTGAAACACAGCGTAAGAGAAAGGGCACAAAGGCTTGACCTGCTGAGATTCCAGATAAACGAAATAGACGCTGCATCAGTTACAGAAGGAGAAGATACAAGACTGGAAGAAGAAAGGGCAATACTCTCTAACCTGCACCGCCTCAATGAACTGATAGAGACATCCTATGCACTGCTTTACAGTTCAGAAGGCTCTTGTCTTGAAAAGCTCTCTGCAGTGCTGGCAAACCTCAAAGAGATGTCTTCTATAGACAAAAGCGTCTCCGAACCCCTTGAGCTTCTTGAATCCGCCATGCCTCTTATTGAAGACGCATCGCTGTCTCTGAGGGGATACAAGGATAAATATGACATTGACCCTGAAAGGCTCTCTCAGGTCGAAGACAGGCTTGAGCTTATAAAAAACCTCAAGAGAAAATACGGAGATACGATAAGCGCCATACTGAAATACAGGGAGGATGCAGAAAAAGAAGTGCAGTCCATAGAAATGTCGGATGAATCGCTCGAAACACTGGAAAACGAACTCAGGGAAAAGGAAGCACAGCTTAACAAATCAGCATCCGAACTCTCAGAAAAAAGAAAAAAGCTGTCAAAAAATATAGAATCATCAATAAAGGCTGCACTGAGAAAGCTTGCGCTTGAGAAATCAGAATTTAAAATAGACATAAGACCTGCTCCTGTATCTTCAACTGGCATTGATACTGTAGAGTTTCTTTTTTCAGCGAACACAGGTGAAGCGCTCAAGCCGCTTGGAAAAGTCGCATCCGGAGGAGAACTCTCAAGAATTATGCTTGCTATCAAGAGCACACTAAGGGATGCAGATGACATACCTGTCGTCATCTTCGACGAGGTAGATGCAGGCATCGGAGGCAAGACTGCACAAAACGTGGCGGCAAAACTGAAGGAGATATCCAAAAACCGTCAGGTCTTGTGTATCACGCATCTGCCGCAGATAGCGTCTCTGGCAGACAAGCACTTTCTTATAGAGAAGGCAGACAAAAAAGGCAGGGTTTGTGTTATGGTAAAAGAACTTGAAGGGAAAGACAGACAGGAAGAAATAGCAAGAATGCTCAGCGGAAAAGTAACCGAGACATCCCTGAAACACGCACAGGAAATTCTCACAAGGAGCGTATGAAAGGCAAAATACTTATAGACAGTCAGACATGTAAAGGATGCAAATACTGTGTGCTGGCATGCCCGAAAGGTGTAATAACTATAGAGGAAAAACTCAACACAAACGGTTTCTTTCCTGCAGCAGCCGTGCACATGAACGAATGCACAGGCTGTGCCATGTGCGCAGAGGTATGTCCTGAGATAGCTATCGAGGTGTGGAAAGGCAAATAGCCATACCTGGAGGGAGGAAAGGGTCTATGACCCCTTAAAGCATATACTCTGCGAGGTTTATTCTGTATTTATTAGGGTCCATCGTCTTCATAATAGTTCTTGTGTACTTTCCATCTTTCTTTTCCGCAAGGTCAACGATATAGCCTGGCACTCTTCTGCCCTCGCTGTCCATAATCACCATAACTCTTGGTCTGTCCGGCAGCATGGCGTTACTGCTGTAGACAAGACCGAGTTCTTTTGTATTAAGCATTACCAGGGTTCCAACCGGGAAAACTCCCACCATGTTTATGAAAAACTTAAGAAGCAGGGGGTCAAGCTGTGCCCCTGCCCTTTCCATCATAATGCTTAACGCCCTGTCAGGCGGCAGTGGATTCCTTGAATACACCCTTGCCGAGGTCATGCTGTCATACTGGTCTGCAATGCTTACAATTCTTGAATACAGGTCAAGTTCTGACAACTGCATCGTTTTTGGATATCCTGTGGGGTCATGACGAATATGATGTTCAAAGGCAACAATAGCAGCCCTTACAGAAACCACATCGAATCCCTTCATTTTGAGTATCGATCTGACGCCCCAGAGCGGATGCTGCTTCATAATCCTCCATTCTTCATCTGTAAAAGCCGTTGGCTTATTCAACACATCAATCGGCACCTCGGTCTTTCCTATATCATGGAAAAGTGCTACAAGACCGAGTTCCAGAAGCGACTTTTTGGGAAGTCCAAGCCTCTGCCCAAGAGCAATCGCCAGAACACTGACATTCACAGAATGATGATATGTATATTCGTCATAGTCCTTGATAGCTGTCATGCCTACCAGCAGCTCTTCCTGATCAAGTATAAGGTCAACCATGGACTCAACAACCCGTTTCGCCCTCTTAACGTTAATCTTCTCACCTGCCTTTACCTTACTCATCACGCCCTTGGTGAAAGAAACAGCATTGAAATAAGTCCTTCTGACAACCTTCCGGATATCCTGGTCCCCGGCCTCATCTTTTATCTTTCTTAGCACTCCGACAGACAGGCTTTCCACATCTTCAATGCCTTCAGAGAGCGTCTCAAACGGAGTGTCTGAAAAAGAAGACGCAATAAACGCTTTTAAAAATATTCTCATGTCCTCGGCGGTTATTGCGCCTTTGAAGGTAATGCTTCCAAGCTTGTGCTTTTTGAACTCCCTCATAAGGGTGTCGAAACTCAGCAGGTATTCCATTGAGAATTTTATTCGTGTCTCATTTATATAGAAATACTCCCCTACGAGTTCGAGCGTTATAGAACCTTCCCGTGCAATAAGCGGGTTTATCATTGCGACAAACTTATCCACTGAGTTAACAACTGCAATATTTGAAGGGTCATGTATCTGGGAAGTCCTGACAATGGCTGCAAGCAGATTGACTATATCCTTGGCAACTTTTGAAAGTTCAGGCTGTTCGTTACTGACCATGTTGTTCTATCCTCCTGATAGCCGAGGATGCATACTCGCTGAGAAGTTTATTACTCGACTCCTTTAATTTTTCCAGTACCGGCAACGAATCCTTGCTGCCCATGAGTCCAAGGCTATATGCAGCACACGCCTTAAGTTCATTGTGTTTGCTTCTTCTGAACAAAGACTTGCTCTTCAGTATCTTCATAAGAAAATCAAAAACATCGGTATCCTTCCAGCGAGAAAGCACTTCAAAATATTCTTTCTTCTCGCTGAATTCTACACTCAGGAATTGTCTGTCTGATATTTTTCCGAGCACTGCACTCTTGGCATAAAGAGTTCCGATACTGCCGAGTGCTCTTACAGCAGCAGTCCTGACGGACCTTTCAGGGTCATCAAGGTAATCCTTTATTATCTGTGCAGAGCTATCTCCGCCAAACTCCCCAAGGGCCCTTAAAACCTCTTTCCTGACCCTTATGTCACTGTGCTTTGCCATCTTTACCAAATAATCAATGGCACGCCTGTCCCCGATCTTTCTGAACACATAGATGACATTTCTTACAACATACCACCTTTCATCCCTAAGCCCTTTTGCCAGTGCAGTCAAATCCTTGCTGCCAAGAAATGCAAGGGCATTGATGATATTCTTTCTCCCACCGATAGTCTTTAGATCGCCCAGCAAGGAAATAAGATGTGGAATCGCGCTTTTGTCTACAAAACTTATATACTTGTCGAATACAGCCTCATTCACTCCGAATTCTGAGTCAAGTAACTCTCCCATAACCTTCAAAACCTCCGAGGAACTTGCATACGAAAAGATACGGTTCAACTCCCGCTTCTGCTCAACAGACAAGGCGGCTGCCTCAACGAACTCTTTTGTCCGTTTTAAAACACCGACTGCGCCTTCAAGTTCCCCGTGTCTCACATAGTAGCCGATGGCATTGCGCAGAATCTGGGAAATATCTCCATACTCTTCAAGAGACTCAGCCCGCCTGAGCATCTCAAAAAGTATATCTATCATCTTTTGTCTCTTGTCACTTGAATCGGCTTCAATGTCCTTAAGGAGAGCCTTCAAATCACTGTCAGTAAGAGACATCAGATTAACTTCTTTTACATCTTCTGCTTTCAATGCATCCTCGTAAGCCTTTGCCAAGTCGCCTTCAGAGGCAGATTTTTCCTTTACCTGCTCTACTGCAGCTTCTTCATATCCCTCGTCCTCTATAAGAACAGTGTCATCCGCCCTATACTTGATATGCTGAAAATCTTTATCCCAGAGAAGAGTAACAACATCATCCTCAACATCTTCTTTCTCGAAATCAAATGCAAGTATTTCGAGAAATTCCTGAAGCTCTTCTTCGGTAAGCCCTCTTTTAAATGTCAGTTCCCTGAGACCGTCCTTGAAGAAAAACAGTGCAAGGTTTTCATCCTTACCTGCGCCCTGAAACACCGGATCACTGCCGAGGAATATTTCGTTTCTCGTTATCCTGAGCTTGAGCTCATCCTGAAATTCAAAAAACTCCTCTATCTTTTTATACGTATCTTCGACTATTTTTATATATATGGGATTACTGGAAGGATACAACCTGAGATTTTTCTTTGCTTTCAGAAATGCCTGTATTACTTCCTTTGCAAACTTTACCTCGTCAAGAACTACCATTTTTTAAAATAACACCCGACATAAAGGTTGTCAAATGAAGACTGCAGTACATTTACGGCGAGCATCCGCTTTCTCAAAAGATCAGGATTCTTCTTTCTCGCGCAAAGTTCCTAATTATCATAGCTGCAGAATGCAGTCTCTGAAGCCTCATATTTCTCATCCGTATTGCCTGCACATCGGAATAGGGGAATTTCTCGCCCCTTATCTCAGATTGCACCTTCACTACCTCCTGATACAGTGCCTTCAGCGCCTCTGCATCAAGCGGTTTGAGGAATATAGGGTTGACTGTGACATAACCCTCGGCTATATCATAAGCAACGGATTTAATGCTCTTGCCTCTTATCATCCTCTGACTTCCTCTTTACAAATAATTTTGACACAAGAAGACCACCCTCGTAAAGAAATATTATCGGAACAGCCATCAGTGTCTGGTTAAAGGCATCAGGCGTAGGCGTGAGAATGGCAGCAGTAACGAATGCAAGCAGTACGGCATACTTTCTGTTCCTCGCAAGTGTCTGGTATGAGACAATCCCCGTGCGCGTAAGAAACACGATTATCACCGGGAGTTCAAACACCGCACCGAATGCCAGTATAAATTTAAGACAGAAATCAATATATCTCTCAATGGAAATCATGGGGGTTAAAGATGCTGTCTTATAACTCAGAAGGAACTTCATTGCAAACGGAAGCACAATAACAAAACAGAAAACCGTGCCGAAGAAGAACAGACCTGTAGCAATAATGATAAACGGTATTGCATATTTTTTCTCCCTTTGCAAAAGCCCCGGTGAGATAAACTTCCAGACTTGATGAAAAATTACAGGCAATGCCAGAATCAGCCCTGTAATCAGTGAAATCTTCAGATGCACCCAGAACGCCTCGGCAGGCGCAAGAAAGACAAGGGAAGTAACAGCTCCCTCCCTCGGCACAAGCGATATAAACGGATACGCCGGCTTGAACGAAATACCTGAACGCATCGGAAGGGTAAGAAGCTTGAAAATGTTTTCAGAGAAATTAAAGCAAATCAGGAAGCCTACAAGAAGCGCAATTACGGAAACTACTATCCTTTTTCTCAATTCAGCGAGGTGCTCTGTAAACGGCATTTTTTCTTCTGCCATTTACTGTTTCGCCTCGCTTTCCTGTTTTTTGTCTTCCTGGGTGTCTTCGGGCTTTTCCGGTCCTGTCAGGGGCTCATGTACATCATAAATTTCCTTGTTGACTTCAGACTTTATGTCCAGCATTGCTCTTTTCAGCTCGCCGACACCCTTTCCTATTGTTCTTGCAAGCTCAGGCAGTCTTTTGGGCCCGAACACAAGCAGGGCAACTATGAATATAACAATAAGTTCCTGAAAGCCAAGGTCGAACACTACATGTCCTCTTCATATACTTTTTCGATGGGTTTTTCTTCTCGAGGAAAGTGCAATGTTATCGAAACCATAAGCCTGTATTCCGGAGCCCCGTCATCTATGTCAAACCCGACTCCTATAGTTGTAAACACTCCTTCTCCTGTAAGAAACCTGTAGCCTAACCTCGCCTCAAGCTGGTCTATGTCGTCTGAAAAGTGACTTTTCTCTCCATAAACCTCGCCGAGTATTCTGAAGTCATGGGCGGCTGAGAAATCTATTCCTCCGGAAAACCTCACCTCGTCTTCAAGCGAAGAATTACCAGGTATGCTGTAAAAGAGATTGGCATGACCATAGACAGGTCCCACCCGCTTGCTTACTGCAATGCCTGCCCCTATTGAGCCGTCTGTGCTGAGTTCGTCAGTCCCTGAAGAAAGAGCAACTGTAACAATATACGCAATCGACGGACCATATCTGCCTTCGTCAAAAAACCTGTGCTTTATGCCAAAGGTTATGTCCTCAAGCCCGGTCTCGGAATTGTCAACATAAGGAACACTTATCCCTAATTCAACATTATCCGTAATGCCATAAGCAAGATGCGTGGAAAATCTGGAGAAATCAGGCTCTCCAGCCCTTTCGACAGAAAAAGCGACTGCCGCCTTCCCCTTCTCAGGAGAATTCGCACTCATCGTTGAAAAGACGCCATAAGGCGCAGGCGGCTGAAGTCCGCTCAAGTCAAGCCCATAACAATATCCGGTCAGGAGTATGACCGAAAAAAAGGGAAAAATCAGAAAGAAGACGCATTTTTTCATCGCTAAAACATACCAGAAAAAATCATAGACTGTCAATCGAGGGACACAGTCCCTTGCTCCTCATTTACAAGTGTTTCAAGTGCATTCTTGACATCTTCGAACACATTTCCCTTTAAAGAAAGCTCAAACCCGTTGCGCTGAAACCTGACCCTGTTATTAAACACCTTGAGAACCCTCTCAGGCGCAAGGCGGGCATCCTCTGCAAAGACAAATCTCACCTTTCCGTCGGACTGACTGATGTCGGTAATCAGGAGCTTTTCCGCAAGCAGTCTCAGCATCATTATACCGAGGAGATTTCTGAACTCCTGAGGCGGAGAGCCGAAGCGGTCTGCCATCTCAGCTTCTATGTCCTCAAGCTCTTCAATGGTCTTTGCATAAGCGATTGACCTGTAAACACCGAGTCTCAGTGCCATATCAGTTATGTAGTCTTCGGGTATAAATGCATTAAGCCTTATATTTATCGTAGGACGCACTTTTTCCCTTACTTCGATGCCCTTGAGTTCAGCCACTGCCCTCTCGAGCATTTCTATATACATATCGAATCCAACTGCGTGTATGTGTCCTGACTGTTCTGCTCCGAGCAGATTGCCTGCGCCTCTTATCTCGAGGTCTTTCATCGCAAGCCTGAAGCCTGCGCCCATATAACTTAATTCCTGTATAGCCTGAAGCCTCTTCCTTGCCTCCTCTGTGATGACATGCTCCCCGGGTATCAGATAATAGGCAAATGCCCTGACATTGCTCCTTCCGACCCTGCCTTTAAGCTGATAAAGGTCTGCAAGCCCCATCCTGTCAGCCATGTTTATGATTATGGTATTGGCAGTCGGTATATCAAGCCCTGAACCTATTATTGCAGTGCAGACCAGCACATCCACCTGCATGTCCAGAAAAGCCATCATTATCTTTTCAAGCTGTCCTTCACGCATCTGCCCATGAGCAACAGCCACCCTTGCATAAGGGACAATCCTCCTGATAAATCTTTCGACCTTGTCTATGTCCTGTATCCTGTTGTGCACGAAAAAGACCTGCCCTCCCCTTGTAATCTCTCTGTCTATTGCCTCTTTTATAACGGTCTCGTTAAATACAGACACTATGCTCTTTACTGCGAGCCTTTCTTCAGGAGGGGTCTCTATCACGCTCATAGCCCTTATGCCTGAGAGAGCCATCTGGAGTGTTCTTGGTATAGGGGTTGCAGAAAGCGTAAGGACATCAATGCCTTTTTTAAGCTCCTTGATGCGCTCTTTCTGCCGGACTCCGAAACGGTGCTCCTCATCTATGATGAAAAGCCCTAGGTTTCTAAAAGACACATTGTTTCTTAAAAGTGCATGCGTTGCTATGACTATGTCTATCCTGCCTTTTTCTATATTTTTTATGGTCTCAATCTGTGCCCTTTTTGGTTTAAACCTGCTCAGGTAGTCTATTGTCACTGGAAATGCAGAAAACCTCTTCTTGAATATCCTGTAGTGCTGTTCGCAAAGCAGTGTTGTGGGCACAAGCACTGCTACCTGTTTTCCGTCGTAAACAGCTTTAAACGCTGCTCTCATGGCGACTTCTGTCTTTCCATAGCCGACATCACCGCAGAGCAGCCTGTCCATCGGGCGGGAGGACTCCATATCCCTTTTAATCTCCTCGATGGTCTTTATCTGGTCAGGTGTTTCTTCATAGGGGAAAAACCTGTCGAACTCCCTGTGAAGCTCAGTGTCCCTGCTGAAGGAGAAACCCTTTGAGACCTCTCTTTCGGCATACAGCCTGAGGAGCTTTCCTGCCATCTCTTTCAGGCGTTTCCTTATCCTCTCTTTTGTCCTCTGCCAGCCCTTACCGCCGAGCCTGTCAAGTCTCGGCACAATCCCTTCTTCAGCACGGTATTTCTGAACCTTGTCCACTGCATAAAGAGGCAGATAGAGCTTGTCGCCCCCGGCGTACTCTATTGTCATTAAGTCGCACTCATAGCCTTCTATGCTCTGCCTTACCAGCCCTTTAAACCTTCCGATGCCGTAATCCCGGTGGACTATATAGTCTCCTTCTGTTAAATCCTCAATCGTCTTGACAAGCCTTGAGACTTTTGATTTTTTTATCGCCCTGTATGCTGGTCTTCCGCCGAATATCTCGTTTTCAGTAAGTATCACCAAACCGGGTATGAACAGTCCTGCTGACAGTTCTCCAACGGATATCGAGACCCTGCCTTCATAATCCATGAGCTCTTCAAGCCCCACGACAGGGGAAATAACGCCTCCGTCCTTGAAGACTTCTTTAAGCCTCTCAGCCTGCCCGTCTGATGAGGAGATTACTATCACCCTGTTTTCCCTGCTCAGTTCCTTAACAGCCCTGGCAAGTTCGTCTATGTCCTTTCTTTCATCAGGAAGGATGCCGTATCCCCTGAAAGAGACAAGCCCTGCGTCAATACCTTCGCCCCTGACGGCAAACCTCGAAAGCACCACTGCATCCTCAGGAATCTCCTGCACGGATTCAGAATAAAACCGCTTCATGCCCTGTGTAAGCTCATAGAATATCTTGCCGTCGTCAGGCTCTTTTGCAGGCATAATACTGAAAGCGTCAACCCCGGATACTGACCTCTGGGTCTCGACATCAAAGACCCTGATGCTGTCTATCACATCTCCGAAGAACTCTACCCTGAAAGGACGCTCCTCTGTAGAAGGAAACACATCTAAAATCCATCCCCGCATACTATACTGACCATTTTCCGTAACCAAAGGCACAGAGCTGTAACCAAGGGCTTCAAGCTTCTCCTTTACAGCATCCCGCTCAATCTCTGTGGACACACTGAGGCGAAGAATATCTTTTTTTAAGACATCCGGAAGCCACACGGTTTGCATCAGGGCATTTTTTGATGTAACAACAGACTGTGCGGTCTTTTCGCAAAAAAGCCTGTATATGGCTTCCGCCCTTTTGCCTGTAACGTCTGCTCCGTCAGACAAGGGCAGAAAGCATACGGATGAAACATCCGAATGAAAGACCTTTTTGTAAAACTGAATGTCCTGCCAGATTTTAAGGGCAGACTCCTCTGTCTCATCCACCATGACAAACGGCTCTTCAATAAGCGAAAGGAAAAGCGAAATGGACGAGCCGGTAAGGTTGTAAACCCTTAAAGGGCAGGGGAAAAGACGGGATGAAAAACTCTTGACAAGCTCAGAAAAGTTCATAGTCTAAAGACAGCCGGCAAGAAACTGTAAATTCCCTGAAGGCATTAAATTGATTATATCACATTCAGTGCAGTCGTTGATAAGAGGTGTGTTTGTAATGTTTTTTATGGGGCTATGCCCCAAACCCTTGTTACTTTTTTGCTTGTCCAAAAAAGCAACCAAAAAAAGGACACCCCGGAAAGTTTCCAGGCGGCTGAACTCCAACTACTGAACTGTTTTATTTTGCTCCTTGAAATCCTGAACCTTATAACCCATTCGAAAATTTCAGGTGAATGAGGGATGCTGGAGGGTTAAAAATTAATTCGTGTTTGAGACCCGAAGGGTCGAGTTTGAATTAATTTACCGGAAGCATCCCGAATGAACCGCCCGGAAATTTTCGAGGGCGCCCTTTTTGCGCTACTTTTTGGGCGAGCAAAAAGTAGCAAAGAGGGCACCTGAAATTTCCAATGTGGTTTAAACGGATGAAAAATGGTCTGTGCCCCTTTTATGCTATCATTTATTCTTATGGAGAAGCGTCTTCAGAAAATCCTTGCAGAAATGGGCATTGCCTCAAGGAGGAAAGCCGAAGAGCTTATCCTTGAAGGCAGGGTCACTGTAAACGGCAAGCCAGCAGTCCTCGGCATGAAGGCAGACCCTTCAAGAGACCACATAAAACTTGACGGCAAGCTCCTTACAAAACCCGAACCCAAGGTCTACCTGATGTTTAACAAGCCAAGGTCAGTAGTCACCACACTTTATGACCCTGAAGGAAGACCCACGGTAAAGGACTACCTCAAGGGCGTAAAATACAGGGTCTATCCTGTAGGAAGACTTGACTTCGACTCAGAAGGACTGCTCCTTCTAACGAACGACGGAGAGTTCGCCCATCAGGTGCTTCACCCCTCAAAAAAGATACCTAAAACATATCTTGTAAAGGTAAAAGGCATACTCGAAGACAAAGAAATCAAAAAACTCGAAAGAGGCATAAAACTCGAAGACGGGATAACAGCACCAGCAAAAATCAAAAAAGTCAGGAAGGCTCAGAACAACTCATGGCTTGAGATAACCATTCACGAAGGCAAAAAACGGCAGATAAGAAGAATGTTAGAAAGAGTAGGACACCCTGTAATCAGGCTCAAAAGAATAAGGATAAACGGGCTTGAACTCGGTGACCTTAAACCCGGGGAGTTCAGGTATCTTTCATCTGACGAGGTAAAAAAGCTAAAATATACAATTTGATGACAGTAGAAAGATACAGGAGGCGTTATGATTCGTGATATAGGGTGCGGCGAGGTAAAAGAACAGGACATAGGAAAAGAGCTTACTCTTTCAGGATGGGTCTTCAGAAGGCGTGACCACGGCGGACTTATATTCATAGACCTGCGGGACAGAAGCGGAATACTTCAGGTGGTCTTCAGCCCTGAGGTCTCAGCCGAGGCGCATAACCTCGCACACGAAATACGCTCAGAATACGTCATAACAGTCTCAGGAGAAATCAGAAAAAGACCCGAAGGTACAGAAAACCCTGAAATACCTACCGGCAATATCGAACTTTACGCCAAAACCCTTAAGGTGCTGAATGAGTCTGCCACCCTTCCGTTCGCCCTTGAAGAGGCAGCAGAAGCCTCTGAAGCCCTGAGACTTAAATACAGATACCTTGACCTCAGAAGACCTGAATTGCAGAAAAACCTGATTGCAAGACACAAGGCAACCAAGACAATCAGAGACTATCTGGATGAACTCGGCTTCCTTGAGATAGAAACCCCAGTGCTTACCAAAAGCACACCTGAAGGCGCAAGAGACTACCTTGTTCCAAGCAGGCTTAATCCTGGGCACTTCTATGCCCTGCCCCAGTCGCCCCAGTTATTTAAACAGATACTCATGATTTCCGGGTTTGAAAAGTATTTCCAGATTGTCAAGTGCTTCAGAGACGAAGACCTCAGGGCAGACAGACAGCCTGAGTTCACACAGGTGGACATCGAAATGTCCTTTGTTGAAAGAGAAGACATCTTCACAGTCATCGAAGGCATGATGAAAAGGCTGTTCAAAACCGTGCTTGACATGGAACTGCAAACCCCTTTCCCACGCCTGAGCTTTAAGGAATCCATGGAAAGATTCGGAAACGACAAGCCTGATACAAGATTCGGCATCGAACTCAAAGAAATGGCAGACCTTGCTGAAAAAGGCTCATTCAAGGTCTTTCTTGACGCCCTTCAGTCAGGCGGAAGAGTCAAAGCCATCAACGGAAAAGGCATGGCAGGGCTTTCAAGGAAAGAAATAGACATGCTTACCGAGGAAGCAAAAGCATTCGGGGCAAAGGGGCTTGCATGGATAAAGGTTAAAAACGGGTTTGAATCCCCAATAGCCAAGTTCTTCCCTGAAGAAATCCTGAAAGAGATGGCAAAACGGCTTGAGGCAGAGGAAGGAGACCTGATGCTCTTTGTCGCTGACAAGGAGAGCATAGTCCACGACGTATTAAGCAGAATGAGGCTTGAACTCGGTAAAAGACTGAATCTCATCAAGCCCGGGTTTAACTTCCTCTGGATAACCGATTATCCGCTTCTTGAATGGGATGAGACAGAAGGAAGGTTTACAGCCATGCACCATCCTTTTACATCACCTACAGACGACGACATCGAGAGAATGCTCAGCGGAGACTTTGAACCCGCCTCTCTTAAAGCAAAGGCATACGACATAGTGCTTAACGGCTACGAGATAGGCGGCGGAAGTATAAGAATACACAGGACTGACGTCCAGAGAAAAATGTTTGACGTTCTGGGGATATCAGAGGAAGAGGCAAAAACAAAGTTTGGCTTTCTGCTTGATGCCCTGCGCTACGGCGCTCCCCCGCACGGAGGCATCGCGCTCGGACTGGACAGACTCATAATGCTCATGGTCGGGGCACAGTCAATAAGGGATGTAATAGCGTTTCCAAAGACACAGAAGGCTTTCTGCCTCATGAGCAATGCCCCGTCCGAAGTGGACGAAAAACAGCTCAAAGAACTGCATATAAAAACAGATGTTGTGATAAAAGGGCAATAACCCCTTGACAATTGGCTATCTCCTTAATATAATTAAGAAAATTCAGGGGAGACTATGACAAAAGCAGATCTTGTAGAGATTATTTTTGAAAAGGTAGGCCTTTCAAAGAAAGAGGCTCAGGATATAATCGAGATAATATTCGACACTATAAAACAAGCCTTTCAGGAGGGGGAGTCCGTCAAGATTTCCGGCTTCGGCACATTTAATGTCAGAAAGAAAGCCGCAAGAAGAGGCAGAAATCCTCAGACAGGGGAGGAACTAGAGATAACCCCCCGCAGAGTGCTAACCTTTAAGGCAAGTAACCAGCTAAAGGCAGCCTTAGAGAAGTAACATGCAGAAAGCACATGCCAAAAACCTTAAGGCTAACAAAGCCTTTCCTGATAAACTCTTTTACAAGATAGGTGAGGTCAGTAAGATTGCTGATGTCGAGCCATACGTGCTGAGATACTGGGAAAGCGAGTTCCCTTTTCTTAAGCCGAGAAAGAGTAAGTCAGGACAGAGAATTTACGTAAAGAAAGACCTTGAACTTATCTTTCAGATAAAAAAGCTTCTTTACGAAGACAGATACACTATTGAAGGCGTAAGGAAGAAACTCGGCGACAGCAGCGTTAATAAAAGGCATTCAGCCAGGGAGTCCCTCTCAGCAAGCAACGCTGTTGAACACGTCAAACAGAGACTCAGGGAAATCCTCAACCAACTTAAATAATCGGGGCGTGGCGCAGCCTGGTAGCGCACTCGCTTGGGGTGCGAGCGGTCGGCAGTTCAAATCTGCTCGCCCCGACCATTAAAATCTCCTCCACATACATACACACACTACCCTTATAGCCCCTTATATCATCCCACCCTTAACTACTAAGGGTTGTATTTACAAGCTGCTTATGTTTATAATGAAGCAGAATATGCCTAGGTTGATTGCAACTATAATTAGCATTATCGTTATAATCCTTCCTACTTCTGTCTTAGCAGGGTCTTACAACAAAACCTACGGAAACGCTACAGTTTTAGAAGTAGTATCTGTTTATGATGGAGACACTTTCAAAGCCAATATTCAAGGCTTTCCTGCTATTATTGGAGAAAAAATCAGCATAAGAATATACGGAATAGATGCGCCAGAACTTAAAAATAAAGATTCCCGAATAAGAGAATTAGCTCAAAAAGCCAAACAGTTTACAGCAGAGAGACTCAGGAAAGGCACAGTTATTACCCTTAAGAATATAAGACGGGGTAAATACTTCAGGATAGTAGCAGAGGTTTATATAGACGGAGTCAACCTTGGAGAGGAACTGATAAAGGCAGGCTTAGCACTACCATATTACGGCGGAAAAAAACCTGTGTGGAAAGACTACACTTTTTCAAATTCTGCACAAAGCCTTCCGAGGTAAGGAATGAGCTGTTCCTTAGGCATGTCGGGCTTCTCATCCAGTGTTGCAGCAACGAGCTTCATAAACCCTATATCTATTTTCTTGCCTTCCAGCAAAAAGGACAGGACTTTTTTCTTCTTAAGGTCTTCCTTGCTGTAGAATGTCTTTGCCTTTTTCTCGAACAGTTGTGAAGCTTCTGCCAGAAAGTCTTTTGTCTTCTTTGCTTCACATATGGCTACAAAATCGTGTATGTTGAACGTCCCCACAAACCCTTTGTATTTATCAGCAGTAATCTTAAGCACGGCAGCAGCCCACTGGATTATCTCTGCATGCCTGTCAGTGCCATACTTGATAAGATAAGGGTGTATGTTCGCAATCCTTATGTAAGAAACAGCATACCTGCCGAGTTTTGGAAATACCTTACTCGTCTTCTCTATAATGGCTGTTCTGTCAGGAAGGCCTGTAAGAAAATCAGGCCAGAGATAAGGATTGTCCTGTTTCTTGCGTAATTCACTTATATAACGTTTTGCTTCTCTGAGTCCCATTTAATAATAATAGATAGCAATACTAACACCGCTGTGTCAACTTGAAATTCTAATTATAAAGCAATTTAAATACAGATTCTATAAGTATTTTCAGGCAGATTGAAAATGTATTTCAGGGGGCTAAAGCCCCCTGAAAAGACAATTAAAGAGTCGCCTTTGTAAGGTCTGCCTTCATCTTTTTCTTCAATGCAGCCTGTGCTGCTGCAAGTCTTGCTATGGGGACCCTGTAAGGCGAACAGCTTACATAATTGAGTCCTATATTATGGCAGAACTCTATGGATTTAGGGTCACCGCCGTGCTCACCGCAGATACCCATCTTCAGGTCTTTCTTAACCTTCCTGCCTTTTTCAACAGCAATCTTCATAAGAGCGCCTGTTCCGCCGATATCAAGGGTTATGAACGGGTCGTCTTCGAGTATCCCTTTTTCAACATAGTAAGGGAGGAACCTTCCTGCATCGTCTCTTGAAAGACCGAAGGTGGTCTGCGTAAGGTCGTTTGTTCCAAAGGAGTAGAAGTCTGCCTGTGTTGCAATCTCGTCGGCTGTTATTGCTGCGCGAGGAAGCTCTATCATCGTGCCTACTGTATATGGAACTTTCGTGTTGTATTGTTTCTGCACTTCATCAGCAGTCCTTACGACGAGCTCACGCAGCTCTTTAAGTTCATTAACGTGTCCGACAAGCGGAATCATTATCTCAGGTATTACCTTGACCTTTTGTTTCTTAAGCTCGCATGCCGCCTCCATTATGGCACGAACCTGCATCTCGTAAACCTCAGGATAGGTTATACCGAGTCTGCACCCTCTGTGACCGAGCATCGGATTGAACTCATGCAGAGCTTTGTTGCGGGCTTTTAGTTTTTCAAACGGCACATCCATCTCACGGGCAAGGGCTTTGAGCTCCTCGTCTGTGTGGGGCAGGAACTCATGCAGAGGCGGATCAAGAAGTCTGATAGTCACAGGGAATCCCTTCATCGCCTTGAATATTCCTATGAAGTCCTGCTTCTGCATCGGAAGGAGCTTTGCAAGGGCTTTCTTTCTGCCCTCTGTATCATCGGCAAGTATCATTTCCCTTACGGCTTTGATTCTGTCGCCTTCAAAGAACATGTGTTCTGTTCTGCAAAGCCCTATACCTTCTGCTCCAAAGTTTCTTGCCACCTGTGCATCATGAGGGGTGTCTGCATTTGCCCTTACACGGAGTTTTCTGAACTCATCCACCCATTTCATGAACTTGCCAAAGTCACCTGTAAGTTTCGGCCGCATGAGCGGGGCTTCTCCGAGTATTACCTCACCGGTAGTGCCGTTAAGTGTAAGATAATCTCCTTCTTTAACTGTAAGATCGTTTACTGTGAAATACCTCTGTGTCTCATTTATATTGATAGCTCCGCATCCAGCCACACAGCATTTGCCCATGCCTCTTGCCACGACTGCAGCATGGGATGTCATTCCACCTCTTGCAGTCAGTATTCCTTGTGCAGCGTGCATTCCGCCGATGTCCTCAGGGGACGTCTCTGTCCTGACAAGTATTACCTTCTTGCCTTCTTCAGCAGCTTTTTCTGCATCCTCGGCAGTGAAGACCACCTGACCAACTGCTGCACCCGGAGATGCAGGAAGCCCTTTTGCAATAACCTGAATCTTAGCCTTAGGGTCTATCATTGGATGAAGAAGCTGGTCAAGCTGCTGCGGGTCGATTCTCATTATAGCGGTCTTTTTGTCTATGAGCCTTTCCTTCACCATGTCTATTGCTATCTTGAGTGCTGCTGCTGCCGTCCTCTTGCCTACCCTTGTCTGCAACATGTAGAGCTCGCCGTCCTGAACCGTAAACTCGATGTCGAGCATGTCCTTGTAGTGTCTTTCCAGCTTCTTGTATATGGAATTAAGCTCCTTGTATGCCTTTGGAAAACGCTTTTTCATCTCGCTTATGTGCAGGGGTGTTCTTATGCCTGCGACCACATCTTCACCCTGCGCATTTATGAGACACTCGGCAAAGAACTTGTTTTCACCTGTAGACGGGTCTCTTGTAAAGCCCACGCCTGTCCCTGAGTTTTCACCAGTATTTCCAAAGACCATTGCCTGAATATTGCAGGCAGTGCCAAGGTCGTGAGGGATGCCGTGCAGGTCTCTGTATTTTACGGCTCTGTCGCCAAACCACGAACCGAACACCGCATTAATAGCCTTCCTTAACTGCTCAAGCGGGTCTGTTGGGAAGTCTTCGCCAGTCTCTTTCCTGTAGATTCTCTTATATTCCTCCACGAGTTTTTTCAGGTCGTCTGCATCGAGCTCTGTATCCAGTTTTACACCTTTTCTTTCCTTCATTTCTTCGAGCGCCTTCTCGAATTTCTGCCTGTCGATGCCCATAACAATGCTTCCGAACATTGTGATGAACCTTCTCAGGGCATCGTAACCGAAGCGCTCATTGCCTGTTTTTCTTATGAGTGCTTTAAGTGTTGTATCGTTTAAACCGAGGTTAAGCACAGTGTCCATCATTCCGGGCATTGAGAACTTTGCACCTGAACGCACGGACAGAAGAAGCGGATTTTCGGCATCGCCGAATTTCATACCCATGACTTTCTCGATCTTCTTAAGTCCGTCAAGAACCTGCTCCCACATACCCGGCGGATACTTCTTGTTATTCTTAAAATACTCGTTACATGCCTCTGTGGTAATGGTCATGCCTGCAGGAACAGGAATCTTAAGATTTGTCATCTCGGCAAGGCCTGCGCCTTTTCCTCCGAGAAGGTCCTTCATGTCTCCTCTACCGTCGGCTTTACCTCCCCCGAAAAAGTAAACATATTTCTTTTTCCTAGAAGCCGCCTTCTTTTTTGTAGTCTTTTTTGCCATAAAAGCCTCCGAGAATCTAAATTTTTTTAGACTGACAACGATTTTCCAGCCTGATAGAGTAACCCATAGGACAGTAAAATTTCAAATTTTCCTTTCTAATTTCACTATATTTCTTTTTTATAAACAAGACATGTCTTTGCACGGAGTTTTAAGGCAGGGAATAAAATATGGAAATATTTATGCTGGATCAATTGTGTGGCCTGCTCTAATTCCGTTAAAAGAGGTTAACTCTATGATTGACAACGGGGGCAATTAATGTTTATAAATTAAGCGTTGTGTTTTTTGTTATGCATACTCTCCAGAGGAGTATAAAGAGGATATGACTTTGATTGAAAAGATTCAATCCAAGAAAGCCAGCATCGGTATCATTGGACTTGGGTATGTAGGTCTTCCCCTTGTAATAGAGTTCTGCAAAGAGGGATTTAATGTGACAGGGTTTGACATTGACCCTGAGAAGATACAGATGCTTAAGGCAGGAAAGAGTTATCTCAAGCATATTGACGCCTCAAGGATTGTCCAGTGCAGTGCAATGTTTCAGCCAACCACTGACTATTCAAAACTCTCAGACATGGACTGCATAATCATCTGCGTTCCTACACCACTTAACCAATACCGAGAGCCTGACCTGTCCTATGTGTTCAACACGACGAGAACCATTGCAAGGTACCTTCGTAAAGGGCAGTTAATAGTGCTTGAGTCCACTACCTACCCCGGAACAACAGATGAAGATATGAAAGCCATACTCGAAGAGTCAGGGCTTAAAGCAGGGGTTGACTTCTATCTGGCATACTCGCCTGAACGCGAAGACCCTAACAATAAAGATTTTTCCGTACGGAATATTCCAAAGGTTGTAGGCGGCTATACAAAAGACTGTCTGGAGTCAGCAGTAGCACTTTACAGCCAGATTGTCGAGCGCACTGTGCCGGTTTCATCAACAAAGGTTGCAGAGGCAACAAAGCTCCTTGAGAACATATACAGGGCGGTTAACATTGCCCTTGTCAATGAACTCAAGATACTGTTTGACAAAATGGGAATTGATACCTTCGAGGTTATAGACGCGGCCAAGACAAAGCCTTTTGGTTTTCATGCATTTTATCCTGGACCAGGACTCGGTGGTCACTGTATCCCGATTGACCCCTTCTACCTGACATGGAAGGCAAGGGAGTACGACTTCCACACAAAGTTTATCGAGCTTGCAGGTGAGATAAATACATCTATGCCTTACTATGTAGTACAAAAGACCATCGAGGCACTTAATGAGAAAGACAAAAGTATAAACAGGGCAAAGATACTCATCCTTGGGCTTGCCTATAAAAAAGGAGTGAACGACACTCGTGAGTCACCCTCCCTTAAGATTATGGAGCTTCTGAACCATAGAGGTGCTGAAGTCGATTACAACGACCCTTATATTCCAAAGCCTCCGAAGATGCGTAAATACAAACTGGATAAAACCTCAGTGCCTCTGACTTCAGAGACCCTTGGGAAATACGATTGTGTTGTGATTGTCACAGACCATCCTGATTACGACCCGGAGTTTATACTCGAAAACTCCAAACTGGTAATTGACACAAGAAATTTTATAAAGGCCCCACACACTGATAAGGTGAAAAAGGCGTAATCGACTTTTTGCAGAGGCCAATAAAAAAGGCAGTGTAAAAAACACTGCCTTTTTTATGCTTAAGTTAAACTCTGTTATTTCCCTCGTCTGTAAAGAGCCAGTCCCAGAAGTCCTGAACCAAGCAGAAGCAGGGTTGCAGGCTCAGGAATAGGAGCAGTGTCATGTTTGGCTCCGCCAGAGGAATTTACTATCCAGCTTCCTGCAAATGTGGAAGACTCAGCAGTTAAAACATTACCGCCTTTGTAATTCCACACAGCATAGTCAGGCTCCAGCGCTGCCCCTATGCCTGTCACGAAGTCGAAAGTAAAATCAAAAAGATCTGTAGAGGTAGTATCCAGCCAGCCGAAGTTTGTTACCTCACCAGCCACCAGGAGTCCCGAGTACTCATACGAACCGTCACCGTCCACATCAATGTCACCATATATTTCCAGGTCGTTGCCACCTACTCCACCAGCGAAGTTACCTGCACTGTCCACATAGAAGCTTACACTGTACGTACCATTTTCAATGGTAGCAAAGGTGCTACCGTCGAAGGTAATCTGAAGTGCCGTTGCAGTCGAGCTGAACAGACCTGTAGTTGCATCATAGGTGTAGCTTCCAGTATTGTCAGAGAGAATGTCCGGATACTGCATGTAGCTTCCAACCCCGATCAATGCAGCACTAGCACCACCTGCTACCAGAAGCACACCCAGCACCGCAAGCAGTAAAATCCTTGAAAGTCTCACCGTTTTCACCTCCTTCCCTGAAATATTCGTTCTTAAAAATTCTCTTTTCATCTATTCCCTCCTTGTAAACGATTCCGTGCAAATGTCTTTGCTCATCATTTATGCAACTGGCATGCCAGTTTTCAAGTGGTTGATTTTAAAGGATATTTTTCAGGACAGCATCTGAATCAGAGCTGTTCTGTAAACTATATCGACAAGGAGTTGTATGGAAAACCTTACACTCTGAAGAAAACCCTTCGGCAGTCAGCCATACCTGCAATGCATCTTTCTGCCCGGGGAAAGGACCTTTCCTCCTGCACCAAACCGCATAAATAAAGGGATTGACTCACTATCAGATTATTTGCCGCAGGTTCTGCCCCCTGCTTTTATGAAAAATTCATCCTCTTTTAATTGAGATTTCTCATCGAAAGAGTGTTGAAAAAGTTTACACTGCAAACACCTCATCAAAAAAAACGCAACAAAAATAATAACTTTTACAGCTGGCATTAATGTTGCTTTTCTGTTTTGGGCTGGGAAAAAGGAGGAGTCATGAAAAAGGCGATATTAGGCACAGTGGTTTTGTCTATGTTTCTTCTTGTTCTTACTCTGCATGTTGCTTACGCCGTCCCCACACTGCAGTTATATATTGAAGGTGCAGAATACGATGCACTCACAGAGACCTGGGTAATCGACTCCCCTGATTTTATCCTATGGGTTATAGGAGATGTGGAATCATACGGACCTATTGAAACCGTCACCTTATCCGTTGCTTATGACAGTACTGAGACCGGCACTATCAGTCTTACACCTACTGTAGCAACCTCAGGGCTCCTACCTCCTCCTGGTGACACATCAATATCAAACACACCTACTTTCAGAGACAGCGGCAGTGACACTCCTCCCCTGATGGGCAACGGGAGCCCCCTGCCTGCACACGGCATCTATGAGGAAGGAACAAGCTGGGAAACCTATGTATTAGATGACTTTACTCTTACGGATTCTCCAATTGGAGATTACACCACTGGTAAGTGTCCTGACGACCCGTCATGCACATATCCAAGTCTGGGACAGATTAATGCCTATGAGGTCAGCATCAGCGGCTACAGCTGGGTTCATTTCGATGCCTTTAACCATATAGTTGTGAACGAAAACCATAGCAAATACAGGTTTGCCCCGTTCTCGCACGACACAGAAGCAACGCCAACGCCTGAGCCAAAAACATTCCTGTTGCTCGGCTCAGGTCTGGTAATACTGGCATTAGCCACCAGAAGCCTGCTTAAGGGGAAATAGCAAGGCACTTTTCAAGCCTTACTCAACAGTCACACTCTTTGCGAGGTTTCTTGGCTGGTCAACATTACATCCCCTTAGTACAGCAATGTAGTATGCAAGGAGCTGAAGAGGTATGACACTAACTAAGGGCGACAATATAGGATGGGTTGACGGGACATGAATCGCATAGTCCACCTTGTCTTTCAGATATTCATGCTCATCGGTTACAGCTATTACCCTTGCCCCTCTTGCCTTGACCTCTTCTATGTTGGAGAGGGTCTTTCCATAAAGGTCGTCCATGGGAATTACTGCAACAACAGGTAACCCTTCTTCTACAAGAGCAATAGGACCGTGTTTCATTTCTCCAGCAGGGTATCCTTCCGCATGAATGTATGATATCTCTTTAAGCTTCAGTGCGCCTTCAAGTGCAATTGGATAGCTGATGCCTCTTCCGAGATAAAGAAAGTTGTTCGCCTGAGTAAGTGTCTTCGAAAGCTCTTTAATCTCTGAATCCTTTTCCAGCGCCTTCTCCATAAGATATGGCATCTTGAGGAGTTGCGACTTCAAGGTAGTCGCCTCTGCAGTAGTCAGCTTGCCCCTTTTCATTGCAAAGCCGAGTGCAAGCAGGCAGAGGGCTGCCATTTGTGTTGTGAATGATTTTGTAGATGCCACACCTATCTCTGGACCTGCCCTTGTGTAAAGCACTGAGTCTGCCTCTCTGGAAGACGTGCTCCCGACTACGTTGCAGATAGTGAGCGTTCTTGCACCTCTTCTTTTGGCTTCACGTTGTGCGGCAAGGGTGTCCGCAGTCTCACCTGATTGCGTGATAGAGATGAAAAGAGTGTACTCGTTTTCGATTATTGGCCGCTTGTACCTGTACTCTGAGGCTATCTCAACATCTACTGGAATGCGGACAAGGCTTTCTATCATATATCTGCCGATGAGTGCGGCATGATAGGATGTGCCACATGCTACAATCTGCAGTCTTCTAAGCCCTGCAGTAAACCTCAGGGTAATACCAAGTTCATCCAGAAGCCTGCGAGGGTCTTCTATCCATTCCCTTAGGGTGTCCGTTACTACACGTGGCTGTTCGTATATCTCCTTGAGCATGAAATGCTCGTATCCTTCCTTTTCAGCCATGGATGCTGTCCAGTCAACCTCTATAACTTTATGCTCCACGGCTGTAGTGTCTTTAGGATTGAGATATTCAAGCTCAAACCTCTCTGCACTGAGCGTGCATATCTGCCCGTCTTCAAGAAAGATGAACTTTCTTGTGTAAGGAAGGATTGCTGGTATGTCAGAGGCAAAGAAGAACTCATCCTCGCCTAACCCTATCACCAGAGGACTTCCTCTTCTGGCAGCAAAAAGGGTGTACGGGTAGGCTTCGCTCATTGCACCAATAGCAAATGTGCCGCTTAGGTGAGAGGCTGTCTGCCGTATCGCCTCTTTTATAGATAAGCCTGTGTTCAGATACATTGAGACCATCTGCGGTATGATCTCTGTGTCCGTCTCTGAGGTAAACTGATGACCTTTCGACAGAAGATGCGCCTTCAGTTCCCGATAATTCTCAATAATACCATTGTGAACTACAACCNCCCCGCCTGCACTGTGCGGATGGGCGTTTCTTGAGGAAGGTGCCCCATGAGTCGCCCACCGTGTATGCCCAAGCCCTACCCTGACCTCTGGCAAAGGACGCGGAAGAATCCTTTGAAGGTCTTCTATTTTTCCCTTGGTCTTGTATATCTCTATTCCATTGCCGTTGTGATAGGCAATGCCCGCAGAATCATACCCCCTGTATTCAAGCCTCTTTAGACCATCAATAAGCACTGGCAGGGAGTTTCTCTTACCGATATATCCAACTATTCCGCACATGCCCTCACCCCCTGAAAATCTGGAAAAAATTTTGCAAGAATTATTCCAAGTGCACTTTTGAGTTCAAGTCCTTCTCCCTGCCAACTCATTTCTCCTACAGCAATAAAAGGGGTAAAGACCCAAAAACACAATTTTGAGTCAATCCATAAGCTTAATCTTACAATTTTAAGTTGATTTTTTAATGTATTTTTGTAAGAATACACCGTTAAATTTAACCCCATGAAATACTTTGGCTGTGTGGCAATGGGGCTGTAAAAATTTCTAACTGCAGCACAATGGATGTTGTGGGGAGGGGGAGTTGAAGCGTCCCTACAGCTTTAAAACCGACACCAAGCTACGAATAAACTCGTGGGGGGAGAAAATTGCTGGGCTTACCGGAAGGTCTCCTTCAACTGTTCTAGGCAAAAAATACTATGAGGTAATTCCAAGAATATATGTGAACAAGGCAGATGCCTTATCGCTGGCTTTAAAGAAAGGCAAATCACTGACTTTCAAAGAATACCGCTTTAGTTGCCCTATCGGACAGTTCAGGACCAACATAAAAATCAACCCTGTAAAAAGCACAAACGGCCAAGTTAGCGGGGTTAAAGTTGCAATTTCTCCAAATGCAGTCTGCACTGTAGCAAAGAAACTTCAGAGCTCACAGCGGCTCATTGACATCGGCAAAATAGCCTCAACCCTTGCGCATGGAGTCAGAAATCCTCTAAACGCTATAAAAGGCGCTATCATATATCTTGGAGAAAAGTACTCTGATGAACAGACCCTTGTCGAGTTCACAAAGATAGTGCAGGAGGAGATCTCACGACTTGACAACTTCATCTCAAGATTCCTCAGCACATCTGTAGCAGGCACAGGGCTGTCTGAAACAGATGTCAACGCCTTGCTGAAAAAGATTGAAGTATTCACCTCTCTTCAGGCGCATGCCAACAACATAAAGACTTACTACGAGTACAGAAATATCCCACTCGTGATGATAGATTCCTTCCAGCTTGAGCAGGCAATCCTGAATATTATAAACAATGCACTGGAGACCATGCGTGGGGGCGGACGGCTCTCAGTAAAGACGCGGTATAGCAGCCACTCCGGTAGTGACTTCATTATTATTGAGATCTCAGATACAGGCCCGGGCATGGCTGTCAGCAGAACTGACGACTATGCCCTGCCCTCAGAGGAAAAAGGAAAAGGATTTGGCTTGTTTATCACACGTGAAATCCTTCAGTACTTCGGCGGCTATCTGGAGATAAAAAGCAAGAAGGATATTGGAACTACTGTAAAGTTATGTCTTCCAGTAAACAGGCAGAAGAAGGGGGAGTAGACAAAGTGGAGAGCAATGGAAGGATTCTAATCGTAGATGATGAGTCAAATGCCGTTAAGGTGCTGTCTTCGATACTCTCCAAAGATGGATATGACGTCCTTGAATCATGGAATGTCGAAAGAGCTATCAAAATAATCCGTAAAGAGGATGTGGATGTAGTAGTCACTGACCTGAAGATGCCGGGCAAGGACGGGATGCAGCTCTTTGAATATATCTCTGAGAACTACTCTGAAATTCCTGTTATCTTTCTAACAGCCTATGGAACAGTTGAATCTGCAGTGCATACAATTACCAACGGTGCTTTTTATTATTTCATCAAGCCTCTTGACTATCTGAAATTCAAGGCAATACTTGCAAGGGCAGTACAACAGCGGCGTCTAAAGAAAGAACTGCACGCCCTGAAAAAGAGGCTCTCGGAACAGGACAGGCAACCCACTATCATCGGCAATACGCCCGGGATTCTGAAAATATTTGAGACTATCAACGCAGTCAAGGACTCTGTAAGCAGTGTCCTCATCTGCGGGGAAACAGGCACAGGAAAAGAGCTGATAGCAAGGGCACTCCATTATAACAGCAAGCGGAAGGACAAACCTTTTGTTGCAGTCAACTGTGCTTCTATTCCAAGAGAACTGCTTGAATCAGAACTCTTTGGGTACGAAAAAGGCGCGTTTACAGGTGCTGTCTCACGCAGAATAGGAAAGTTCGAGGAAGCAGCAGGCGGCACGGTCTTCCTCGATGAAATCGGAGAGCTTGAGCCTTCGCTGCAGGCAAAGCTCCTCAGGGTACTGCAGGAAAGAAAGCTTGAACGGCTCGGAAGCAACAAGAAAACCAATGTGGAGTTCAGGCTTATATCATCTACAAACCGCAACCTTGAAAAAGAGATTCAGGCAGGCAACTTCAGAGAAGACCTCTTCTACAGAATAAACGTGATCAGCATAAATGTGCCTCCCCTCAGAGACAGGAAGGACGACATTCCACTACTTGTCTCAGAGTTCGTCAATGAATTCTGCGTAAGGGAAAACAAAGTCCTAAGTGTTTCAGATGAAGTGATGAGAATATTTCAGGACTATCACTGGCCCGGCAACATCAGACAACTGAGAAACGTCGTGGAAAGAGCAGTTGTCCTTGCACGGGGAAGCACAATCACAACAAAAGACCTGCCAAGGGAACTCTTGTTCGCAGGGAGACGACAGAAGGCGCAGGACTATGCAGTAACAGTAACCCTAAGAGAGCTGGAAATACAGGCGATACGGAATGCACTTCGAAAATGTAATGGCAATAAGTCACGCGCTGCCAAGATGCTCGGCATATCAAGAAAGACTTTCTACAAGAGACTTAAAGAAGAATTGTTTCCATTGGAAACAAAATTTTTGTAAAAATTGTTCAAACTACAATAACTTATAAAAATTGTTTCCTTTGGATACAAATTCCTGAAACCTTGCAAATCCTAAGATGTTGACTGAATCTGTTTCCGATGGAAACAGATCAGCTTCTTTCTAAGCGGCACACCTAACTGTCCTTACCTTCAGGAATCAGGCATTTTCCTTTTAGGCATTAAACTTGCTTTTGCGTGCTGTCGTGCGAATAGCGGACAAAAAAATACTGATAATTGATGAGGCAGGGTTTTCCCGTGTCTGCTCTGCAATTCTTGAATCCGAGGGACACTGGACAGAAACCCTTATAAGCGTTGACGACCTCGCGTCACGGCTGGAGAATAACGAGTTCGGTCTGATAATAACAAGCTACCCTTATGGTGTTTCCCTTTTTAAAGAGATTAAAAAGAGAAATATCCCGACCATCATACTTTCTGACCATATTGACAGTAACCTGATTAACATGCTCGAAGGCTTTAATAATTCCTACTGCATGTTAAAGCCACTTGATTATCAGAAATTCAGATATACGGTGAGACAGCTGATGAACGGCGAGCTAAGCGTGCAGGAGGGATTCAACATTGTTTAGGACAGCGTTGATAGCACTGACTGTCTTTTTCCTTGTCGCAACAGGCTGTACAAGCAAGACACAGGAGGAACTTCTCAGAGAAGGTCTCAGACTGATGAAAGAGAACAAGCCCAATGGTGCAATCGTGCTCTTCAAGCATGCACTTGAGAAGGACCCAAACTTTTTCGAGGCACGGTTTCAGCTCGCAAAGGCTTATTACTATGTAAATAAATTTGACTCTGCAGAGAAAGAACTACAGAAAGTCGTAAGGCAGAGTCCCTCCTTCAGAGACGCTTACATTGAGCTTGCAAGGGTTTATCTGCAAAAGTCCATGCCTGACGATGCCCTTAACACAGTCGCAAAATTCATTGAGAACACATCAAACAGTGGTGCAGATGCCCTTGAGATAGCAGGTCGTGCCTACGGCATAAGAGGAGATTACTCCACTGCCGAAAAGCTTCTGAAAAAGGCTATTTTGATTAACAACGGCAAGGCAACAACAGGCATTGCACTTGCCAGTGTGTATGCAAGGGCAGGCAAGCTCAAAAAGGCTAAGTCGCAGATTTCAGAGGTACTGAAAAAAGAGCCCTCCAACAGGGTAGCCCTTTATGTCCTTGCCGGACTTCAGATAGATGAGAACAATCTACAGGCAGCCATAAAGACATACGACCGGATTATCAGGAAGTATCCCTCAGATGTTGAAGCCTCACTCAGAAAAGGAATACTCCTTGTGCAAACCGAAAAATACGATGAAGCCATATTAATTGCAGAAGGGCTTATCAAGAACTTTCCAAAAAGCCCTGAGGGCTACAGGCTTAAGGGGATTATTCTTTTTTACATGAAGGACTTTGACTCAGCCATCATCGCCCTGCAGAAATCGCTTTCCATCATGCCTCACACCGGTTCTTATTATTTTCTCGGCCTTTGCCATTATTACAAGAACGAGCTTGAGCAGGCAATGAGCCAGCTCTATAGGGCTCTTGACCTCAACCCTGCACAGGTTCAGCCCAGAGTGCTTATATCTTTGATACTGCTTAGACAGAAGCGGCTGGATGACGCCATAACCGAAATCAAAAGGGCAATAGACATAAACGACGACAATGCCCTTGCCCACAACATCCTCGGCAGTGCCTATATAGCAAAAGGAATGTACGACGAGGGACTGCAGGAACTTAACAGGGCAATCGAGATCGACCCTAAATTCGTGAATGTGCACATCAAGAAAGGGCTTTTCAATCTCAGCAAGGGCAGGCTCAAAGAGGCAGAGGCAGAACTAAAGACAGCCGTAGAGATAGCCCCTGATGTGTTGAACTCAAGAGTAATCCTCGCCTACTACTATATAAAACACAAAAAATACGATAATGCGATAAACCTGCTCAAAGAAGGAATAAAAGGAAATAAAACAGATGCAATACTTTACAACCTCATCGCAGATGTCTTGCTGCGGCAGGATAAATTTACCGATGCCATTGAGTATCTGAAGAAGGCAAAAGAGGCAGACCCGAATTATTATGCCTCTTATTTCAGCCTTGCTGCATTGTATTTCTTGAGGGGAGAAAACGCCACAGGGATTCTCGAACTGAAGGCTGTCGCTGAAAAGTCACCTGATAATTTAAAAGCCCTTCTCAGTCTTGCCTCCATATTCGAGACAGAAGGCAAGGGGAAAGAAGCCCTCAGGTATTACATTCAGGCCAGCAAGACTGAAAAAGTCGAAGGCAGCATTGCACTGGCAAACTATCACTTAAGAAAAAACAAACCGTACAAAGCATTGAAAGTCCTTGACAGGGCTATTGAGAAACATCCATCCAACACTGTCCTTTACGGGCTTAAAGGAAGAATACTTCTGTCGCTGAAAGAGTTCAAGGAAGCACTTAAGGCCTTTAAGAGCCTCGAAAGAATAAATCCAAGACTCAGCCTTGTGTATGTCATAAACACCTATGTGCTGGTGAACGAGCCTGAGAAGGCAATAAAGGTGCTTCGCAAGGAAATAAGGAAAAACCCGGAAAGGCTTGAACTGAAGGCAGAGATTTCATGGCTTTACAACATTATGGGTAAAAAGCAGAAGGCTGTTGAAAACGCCGAACAGATTATAAACACGCATCCTGAATCACCAGTTGGTTATATGGCACTTGCAGCGGTTTACAGGAATGACAATGAACCTGATAAAGCCATCAGGGTGCTTGAGAAGGCATCAGGTCTTAAAAACAAAAACGTAAATCTTTACATGATGCTTGGAAGCCTGTACGCACTGAAGAAGGATTATACTTCAGCCCTTGATACTTACAAAAAGGCAGAGAGAATGAAGTCAGGCTACATTCCTGCAATCTTTCAGCAGGGGGCAGTGCTACACGAAATGGGCAGGAAGAAAGAGGCGATTGCCGAGTATCTAAGGGTTCTTAGGCTTTCGATAAACCATGTCCCTGCGTTGAACAACCTTGCATATCTGTATGCTGAAGAAGAGACAGACCTTACAAAAGCCCTTCAGCTTGCAACAAGAGCATACGTCTTTGCCCCAAGAGACGGCTCTGTTCTGGACACGCTGGGGTTCGTCCTGCTTAAAAGCGGCAAGACTNAAGAAGCNCTCAGGACATTGAAAAAAGCAATAAAGCTTCTGCCAAAGAATCCTACGGTCTATTACCACATCGCCGTTGCATATAAAAAACAGGGGGATAAAGCTCAGGCAATAGACAGCCTGCAAAAGGCACTCGGATTTGGTGACTTCCCTGAAGCAGACAACGCAAGAGCCCTGCTCAGGGAATTGAAAAAAGGATAAAAGGNATGNAAATGAAGACTGCGATAACTGTATTTTTCATAGTTTTGGTTTTAACANCAGCTGCCCATGCAGGAGATTATGTCATCGGTGAGGGTGATGGGCTGCACATCTCGGTCTGGGGAGTAAAAGAATTAAGCATATCCACAAAGGTTCGACCTGACGGAAAGATTACAGTGCCAGCACTGGGCGAGGTGACTGTAACAGGTCTTACCCCCAAAGACCTGAAGATAATACTCACGAAAAAACTTAAAAAGCTCATTAAAAACCCTGTTGTCACTGTAGTGGTTACCGAGATAACCAACAACAAGGTTTATATTTTTGGCTCGGGGGTAAACCCCGGAGTCTATAACCTGAATCGAAGAACCACGCTTCTGGAGCTTCTCTGCCAGATAGGTAACGTCAAAAACGCAGACCTTCGAAGAGCCTATGTGCTTAGAAAAGGAAAAAAGATTAAGGAAAACTTTTACAAACTCTTCGTCAACGGAGACATATCAGAAGACATCACGATCGAACCGAATGATGTTGTTTTCTTCCCTTCACTGACTGATAAAAACGTTTATGTGGTGGGTGCTGTCAATATGCCCAAGTTCATAGAGTACAGAGAAGGCTTGACCGTAATGGAGGCAATTCTTGAGGCAGGAGGTTTTACAAAGTTTGCAAAGCAGAACAGCACAGTCATCTTCAGAAAGGACGGGGATAAAGAGATCTCAATCCCTGTGAGGATAAAAGACCTGATTCAGGACGGTGACCAGAGTCAGAACGTAAGGCTGAAGCCAGGTGACTATGTAGTCGTCAAAGAGGGAATCTTCTAGGGGGAATATTAATGGAGTCAACAGGCTCGGATATCAAAAGGTACTTACATCTTATTAACAAAAGAAAGTATGTATTCATTATCACTGCAATCTCGATTGTAACCATTGCAGTGGCAATCAGTTATCTTCTGCCAAACATGTATGAGGCTAAATGCACGGTGTTCATTGAGAGGAATGTCATCGAGAATCTCATCAAGGACATTGCTGTAACTCCATCCATGGAAGACAGGCTTAAGGTTCTGTCATATGCAATGAAGAGCAGAAACCTTCTTCTTAAGGTAATAAAAGAGCTTGACCTCGATGTAAATCAGAAAAATCAGGCAGAGATAGAAAAAATGATTGAGCATCTGCAGAAGAACACAACGATTGACACAGACAGCAAGAGAAACAAGAGCATGAACCTGTTCGTCGTATCCTACAGGGACAAAGACCCGGTGCTTGCCAAAAACTATGTCAACACGCTGGTAAGACGATACATCGAAGAGAACCTTTCAGAGAAGAGAAAAGAGGCCTACGGGGCTAACAGGTTTCTTTCAGAACAGATCAGGTTTTTCAAAGAAAAACTGGATAACGTAGAGTCTGAACTGGTCAACTTCAGAAAGGAAAGAGGTATTTTCATAGCCATAGACGAACGCAAAGTGGTGGACGAAATAAAGAACGACCAGGAGGCGCTTGAAGAACTCAGGATTCGAAGAAAAGAACTGGAGGCTAAAAAGAAACTGGTAGAGCAACAGATGAAAGAGGAAAACCCTTATACAGTGGCAATATTCGGCAAGAAGATAGGAGACCCTAACGACAAGCTGATAGTGCTTCAGAACAAATTAAACGAGTTGTTGATGAAATACACAGAGAATTATCCAGAGGTAATCAGGGTAAAGGCAGAGATCGAGGCATTGAAGGAACAGCTAAAAACCGGACAGACAAAAACGGCTACAGAGGAGTCTCAGGCCTCTGAGACAGAGATGTCCACATTAAACCCTCTTTACCAGCAGTACAAGGAAGAGCTGGCAAAGATAGGGCTTGAACTTGCAGCACTTAAGGTAAAGGAAGAACATCTTAAGAAACGTATAGAGTCAAAGAAGGCTTACCTCAGGGACATTCCAGCAGAGAAGAAAAAACTTATGGACATGGAAAGAGAAAGGAACACTTACAAAAATATTTATGAAAAACTTGTTTACAGGCTCGGGCAGTCCGAGGTCTCAAAACAGATGGAGGTTCAGGACAAGGCAGCCACCTTCAGGATAGTAGATCCTGCTGTCCTGCCGACTAAACCTGTAAGTCCAAATAGGGTGAAGATTATACTCCTTGGGATTTTCGCCGCCTTTGCAGGAGGGCTTGGAATCGTCATAGCACTTGACCACATGGATAAGTCAGTGAAAACAGTTGATGCCCTTAAGACACTGGGATTCCCGGTACTTGCAATAATACCGAACATTCAGAATTCAGAAGAACTGATGGAAAAACGGAAAAGAGACATCATGGTTTACAGTCTTGCAGGGGCATATATGCTGTGCATTCTGGGAATCATGACGATAGAGTTACTGAAGACATAAAGGAGAGACTGTATGAGCAGAATAGAGAAAGCACTTGAGAAGGCAACAAGACTGAGGAATAAGACAAGTAGCGGTGCAGTCAGTGAGACACTTGCCGTCAGGGAAGATACACTCGATGTAACAAAGGTAAGCTCTTACATTATTACCCTGACTGACCCGACTTCTCCAATCTCTGAAGAGTACAGGAAGCTGAAGTCTATGGTCGTAAGACTTACAAAGCAGGAGGGCTTCAAAAACACAATCATGGTAACAAGCACACTTAGCAAGGAAGGCAAAAGCATTACTGCTATAAATCTTGCAATTACATTGTCTCAGGAGTACGACTACACCGTGCTGTTGATTGATGCAGACCTTAGAGACCCGTCCTTGCACAGGTACCTCAATCTGACTCCGGAGGCAGGCCTTACTGACTGTCTTGTTGACGGGCTTGATATAAGCAGGGCTCTGCTGAAGCCAGGCATAGGCAAACTGTCGTTTCTGCCCTCAGGAAAGAAAGTAAAGAATCCGGTTGAGCTTCTGGCTTCGCAGAGGATGAAGGAACTTATTGATGAAATCAAACACCGTTATTCAGACAGATACATTATCATTGACACTCCGCCGACACTTCCTTTTGCAGAGACACGCTCCATCAGCGCACTGGTTGACGGCATAGTGTTCGTGGTTAAAGAAGGTGTGGCTTCTCTTCAGAACATCAGTGATGCCCTGGAGATTCTTAAAGACCATAACATACTCGGCATAGTGTACAACGATGTTGGCATTGAGAGTCTGGAAGGCAGGTATCACTATTATTATCCCTACAGCCAGCATGCAAATACTAAGGAAGGTGCTTGATGACAAGAGGTATGTACGAAGAATTTTTTAATTTCAGGACAAAGCCTTTTGAGCTTGTACCGAACCCTGACTTCCTGTATCTGAGTAAAACACATAAGAAGGCACTGACCCACCTCGACTACGGGATAAGGGAAAAGGCAGGATTCATACTCCTGACAGGGGAAGTTGGCTCTGGAAAAACCACCCTTATAAGGGACTTTATAAAGAGGTTGGATGGAAAGGTAACCCTCTCGAAGGTATTCAACACGAAGGTAAACTCTGAGCAACTCATCTCGATGATCAACGATGACTTTGGTCTTGATATCAAGGGTAAGGACAAAGTCCTGCTGCTGAAGGAACTTTATGACTTCCTTATTGACCAGTATGCGAAAGGATACCACTGCGTGCTCATAATTGACGAGGCACAGAACCTTACGACAGAACTCCTTGAAGAAATCAGGATGCTGTCGAATCTTGAGACAGACAGGTCCAAACTCCTGCAGATAATACTGGCAGGGCAACCTGAACTTAAAAAGATACTTGCCTTGCCAGAACTCCGACAGCTAAGACAGCGCATAAGCATAAGCTGCCATCTCCTGCCACTTACAAAAAAGGAAACAGAGGAGTACATATTCCACAGACTTGAGATAGCAGGCAACAGAGATGCAGTCAAGTTTGCAGACGGAACTATTGACATTATTCACAGTTTTAGCAGGGGAATTCCAAGGCTCGTCAATATCGTCTGCGACTTTCTACTTCTGTCAGCGTACGTCGAAGAGACAAAAGAGCTTACGGCAGACCTTGTCAAAGAGGTCATTGACGATATAGAGATGGAAACCGGTTACTGGCAGGATGAAACAGATGCACAGCCAACGGACAAAGACCTGATAGACCGTCTGGACAGGCTCGAAAAAGAGGTCTCAATGCTCAAGGTCGACTACGCAAGAAAAGAAGAAATATCCCGAAGGCTTTTTGAACTGGAGAAGATGTTTATAAAGTGCATCAACAAGAACCAGACAGACTTTATAAAGGCAGGAATCAGACTTAGGCATGAACTCAAAATAATCAAGGCGATATCTGCTGAATTGGGAAAAGAAGTCAGACAGATGTTAGAGAAAAGAAAGTCAGGTTTTACTGAAGAAAACAGCCGACTTTCAGTTGTTGTGCAGAAGGACATCAGATGATGGCAAGAGAAGGGTTTTATATGGACGAGCAGGTACTCAACTGGTATGCCTTGTATGTAAAGTCAAGGCATGAGTTTTTTACACAAGGCGAGCTGACTAAAAAAGGGATAGAGACGTACCTGCCTTCTGTAAAAAGGCTTAGACGCTGGAAGGACAGAAAGAAGTTCGTCGAATTCCCGCTCTTTCCCGGATACCTTTTTGTGCACATACGACCTAATCCAGAGGAATTTATCAATGTACTTAAGACGATGGGAGCTGTAACCCTTGTTTCTGCAGAATCAGGGCGTCCGACACCTGTGCCTCCTGAGGAAATAAACTCTCTAAAGCTTTTGCTTAAAAGCGGTAAGGACTTCGACATCTATCCTCATCTGAAAGAGAGGACACGGGTCAGGGTAAAAAGAGGACCCCTGAAAGGTGCAGAGGGGGTTCTGAAAAGCAAAGAAGACCAGCATATATTTCTGGTTAACATAGAGCTTTTGGGCAGAAGTCTGGGTGTGAAGATTTACGCAGACGACATAGAACAGGCCTGAAAGCCCTACCGAGACTTAAAAAAGACTTAGGGAGAAGTCTTCTCTGTTACACCGCATGTAACTGAGAAGGCGGAGCATTGCCCAGACCATGAAAGTCTATCGCAGAGAATTACAAGATGACAGAAAACGGATAAAGAGCGTTCGTGAAGTTAAGGATTTTAGCCATAGCAGTGCTTACACTTTTCTCTGCCATTGTAGCTGAGCCTGCTGAGTTCAGGATTCAGCCGTCTTTCAGTATCAGCGAAGAATACAATGACAATATCCTTCTTGAAGAAGACAAGACAGAAGACTACATTACGAGACTCTTGCCCTCGGTCACGTTGAAATACGAAGCACCGCTGTGGAAATGGGACATCAGATACACGCTCGATTACAGAGACTACGCAAAAGGAACACGGGCAGATGAAGCAGCGCACAAACTCAGTGCCGATGGATATATCGAATTGTTGAATGAACGGTTGTTTATGAATCTAAGTGATAAATTCAGCAGGGAATCCTTGGATATTACAAGGGATTTTACCAAAGAAAGCCTGTTTGTGAACCAGTCAGACAAGAATGTCTTTACGGCAAATCCTTATTTCGTTCTAAGACCAAACCCTCTGACAAGTATAACAATAGGGTATATCTACACGAACATCTGGTACAGAGAGGACACAGCAGTGGATAAGGCAGACAATACAGCATATATCGAGTCGGCATTCGAACTGTCGCCGAAAGTGCAGTTGAACGCAGGGTATAAATACACGCAGGAAGACAGCGATGCCAAAGACTATGATAAATCCGATGTATATATTGGCTCAAGATACGAATACGCAGAAGGCTCATATCTTTCCGGCACGATAGGAAACAGCTGGCTGGATTTTAAAGGTGGAAAAAGCCACAGCAATGTGTTCTGGAACGGAAGCATCGTCCATAGATTTTCTGCATTTACAGGCTCTCTGGAGGCTTCTCTGGACTACATTGAGAACCCTCAGGGAAACCCATCAAGGGTAAATACATATTCAATGTCTGTCTTCAGAGCGCGTGAGAGAAGCTCTCTAAACTTCTCTGCATCAGTTAAGGAGTACAGGGATTCAGAGACCAAGGGCCTGCAGACCAAAACTTATACAGGAAATGGCAACATCAAATACGAGTTTACACCGAAGCTGACAGGCAATGTTGATTTCACTGTCGAAAAGTTTGAAGAAAAACTCCAGCTCTCCTATACGAGGCGATTCCTCGTAGGTCTGGAAATCGAATATATGTTTTCCAAAGGCCTTGCATTAAATTTTAAGTACCGGCATACAGATTCTTACTCACCAAAGATTGCATCCGACAACTATGACAACAACAGATTCATAGTTATGGCAGAAAAGAGTTTTTAAACATCTACTGTCACGGAAAAAGCATGAAAAACCTCTTGTTTAAGAACAAAAAGCTCGAGTCTTCTATTCGGCTTACGGATTATCTGGCTGATCAGACCTCTGGACTTTATGTCGAGGATTATTTTAATGAGTTGCTCTCTCTGGAGAGGAAAAGAACAGAGCGTTCGAGAAAGCCGTTTCTGCTGATGCTTCTGAGCATCAAAGAGACTGCTCTTTATGGAACAAGACAAGAGGTCATAAAAAAGATAGCATCAGCATTGTTTTCATCCACAAGAGAGATAGATGTAAAAGGCTGGTATAAATATGACTCTGTCATAGGAGTCATATTTGCAGAGATGAACGGGATAGACAAAAACTCAGTGGAACTCAAGATATATAACAGCCTGAATAAAGTCCTGACCCCGGAACAGATGAGAAGAATCGAAATATCCTTTCATGTTTTCCCGGAGGATCCTGATGACCAGAGGCCTCATCGTCCGCCTGATTTAAACCTATACCCTGATCTATCAAGGCGGAACTCTTCCAAGAAGCCGTCTCTCCTTCTTAAAAGGGTTATTGACATTATAGGTGGAATTACCGGGTTGGTTGTCTTTTCACCTTTGTTCGTCATCATTGCGCTTTCGATTAAACTTTCTTCTAAAGGACCGATACTGTTTAAACAAGAGCGGGTTGGCTTATTCGGAAAGAGATTCACTTTCTTAAAATTCAGGTCAATGTATGTTGACAACGACCCGAACATCCATAAGGAATACATCAAGCAGTTCATCTGCGAACAGAAGGCGCACAGTGCAAACGACGGTAATGGACAGAACCGTGTATATAAGATAGAAAAAGACCCAAGGGTCACCCCTGTTGGAAGACTGCTACGCAAGACCAGTCTCGATGAACTTCCCCAGTTTCTAAACGTACTTAAAGGGGAGATGTCCCTTGTAGGTCCACGCCCTCCCATCCCTTACGAGCTGGAAAACTACGACATCTGGCACAGACGCAGAGTGCTTGAGGTAAAGCCCGGAATCACAGGGCTCTGGCAGGTTAAAGGCAGAAGCTTTACTACATTCGATGAGATGGTGCGACTGGATCTCAAATACGTAAGAGAATGGTCTTTGTGGCTGGACATTAAGATTCTGTTTCAGACGCCTTGGGTTGTCTTGAGTGGCAAAGGTGCTTATTAATAAATAATTTTTTGATAAAGGAGAAGAAATGGAGGTATATCCTGTAAATATCAGTGAAAGGGTTGTTACAAAAGATGTTGTGGGTTTTGTTGAATCCGAATCTGTCCGGATAGCACCCCGCCACGATGGTATACGTATCGGTGTTATCGGATATGGCTACTGGGGACCTAACATAGTACGGAATTTCAACAGCATTGAAGAGGCAAGCGTCCACTCTGTCTGCGACAGAAACCAGGAAGCCTTAGGGCGGGCAAAGAGGGTATATCCAGCTATAGAAGTGACATCAGATTATCGTGAGATTGTCACATCTGCAGAGATAGATGCAGTTGCAGTCATCACCCCTGTATCAACGCATTATGAACTTGCCAAGAAGGCTCTTCAGAACGGAAAGCATGTTTTTGTGGAAAAACCCTTCACTGCCACTGCCGCACAAGCAGAAGAGCTGATAGAACTGGCAGAGAGGAAAAGGCTCAAGATTATGGTTGACCATACTTTTCTCTTTACCGGTGCAGTGAGAAAAATCAAACAAATCCTTGATGAAGACATATTGGGAGACCTGTATTATTACGACTCCATGAGGGTAAATCTCGGGCTTTTCCAGCATGACGTTAATGTAATCTGGGATCTTGCCCCCCATGACTTATCCATCATGGATTACCTTATCGAAGAGAAACCTGTTGCTATATCAGCAAACGGAACATCGCACTTCAACGGGATGGAGGATGTTGCCTACATCACTGTTCACTTTAACAGCAATATGATTGCTCACTTTAATGTAAACTGGCTGTCGCCTGTCAAGGTTAGAAAGACACTTATTGGCGGAGAGAAGAAGATGTTGCTCTGGAATGATCTGGAGGCAGATGAAAAAATCAAGATCTACGACAAGGGAGTTGAGGTGGAAAATAAAGAAGGGATATACAACCTGCTTGTCAGTTATCGTTCAGGCGACATGTGGGTGCCAAAAGTAGATCAGAACGAGGCACTCAAAATAGAAACAGAGCACTTTATTGACTGCATCATAAATGACGAGACACCAATTAATGACGGGTACGCTGGTCTTAGGGTGGTAAGGATGCTCGAGGCGTGCAACAAATCAGTAAAGAACAATGGGAAACTGGTGAAATTGTCATGAACTATTTAGCCATAGCAGATGATGTCCAGCTGGGGGAAAACGTAAAGCTCTCGAAGTTTGTAAATCTCTATGGCTGTTCTATAGGGGATAACACTAAGATCGGTGCTTTTGTCGAGATTCAGAAGAACGCACGGGTCGGAAAGTACTGTAAGATTTCCAGCCACACGTTTATCTGTGAGGGCGTAACCATAGAAGACAATGTCTTTGTCGGGCACAACGTTACATTTATAAATGACACATATCCCCGCGCTACAAACTCCAAGGGAGAGTTAAAGACCGAAAAAGACTGGAAAGTAGAGCCTACACTGGTCAAGAAAGGTGCATCCATTGGCTCCGGTGCAACGATTCTCAGCAATGTCACCATCGGAGAAAATGCAATTGTTGGTGCAGGCAGTGTGGTAACAAAAGATGTGCCTCCAAACTCCATTGTTATTGGAAACCCTGCAAGACTCCTAAAAACCCTGCACAATGAGTAACAATACCAGAATTCCTTTTGTAGATCTTATCACCCCTCATTTGGAGCTTAAGGAAGAACTCGGAGCGATCTTTGAGAAAGCCTTAAGCTCTGGAAGGTTTATTGGCGGACCTGTGGTCGAAGAGTTCGAGACGGAGTTTGCCAAGTACTGTGGTGTGAAATACTGTATCGGGGTAGCCAGTGGTACAGACGCCCTGCGGTTTGCACTTATAGCTGCAGGCATCAAGAAAGACGATACAGTGATTACAGTCCCGAACTCCTTTATCGCAACCACAGAGGCTATCTCTCAGACAGGGGCTCTGCCTGAATTCATAGATATCAACGAACGCACCTATAATATGGATTCTGAAAAACTCAGGGAGTATCTGGAAACACAATGCTACATTGACAATGATACAGGCAGGCTCATAAGCAAAAGGACAGGAAGAGATGTTACTAGTATTGTTCCTGTGCATCTTTATGGTCAGACAGCTGACATGGAACCGATACTGGAACTTGCAGGGAAATACAATCTGGTTGTGATTGAGGACGCATGTCAGGCACATGGGGCTGAATATTTTTTTAAAAAGGAAGACCAATGGAGAAAGGCCGGCTCTATGGGACTTGCGGCTGCCTTTAGTTTCTATCCGGGGAAAAACCTTGGTGCCTGCGGAGAAGGTGGTGCGGTCACCACTAACGATGAGGAAGTCGCCCGGAAAGTTAGAATGTTTCGGGATCACGGTCAGGCTAAAAAATACATCCATGAGATGGAAGGATACAACGGAAGGCTTGACGCAATACAGGCAGGAATACTCAGGGTCAAGCTCAGGCACATCAGCCAGTGGAATGAAGACCGCCGCCGAAATGCCTATCTTTACAATGAACTGCTTGGTGGAATCGACGGCATCATAACACCCTATGAACCCTCATGGACAAAGCCTGTCTATCACTTATATGTAATACGCACCAAGAACAGGGATGAACTCCAGAGGTATTTTTCAGAAAACCATATTGCCACCGGGCTTCATTATCCGATACCGCTTCACCTGCAAAAGGCATACGAAAGATTAGGCTACAGGAAAGGCGATTTTCCAGTGTCAGAAAGGGTCGCTTCGGAGATTCTTTCACTGCCCATGTACCCTGGACTCAGACCTGAACAGCAAAGCCATGTCGCTGAAAAGATAAAAGAATTCGTCCTGAACAGTACGCTGAATGTGTCTTAAACCCGAATGGCTTTGAGACTGGAAGTCATAAACCCGATAGAGTACAGGAGATGGAACGACCTGCTGATCTCAAATCAGGACTACTCGTTTTTTCACTCCTCAAACTGGGCGCAGGTGCTGTGTGAATCATACGGATATAAACCGCTTTATTTTACATCCGTCAACAACGGCAGGCTTTCTGCCCTGGTGCCGGTCATGGAGATAAAAAGCTTCATTACAGGACGCAGAGGCGTATCCCTTCCTTTCTCTGACTACTGCGAGCCATTGGTGTCTGAAAAAGGCCTTTTTCAGGACGTGGTCAACCGGATAATTGAACACGGCAGGGAAGCCGGCTGGAGATCTGTAGAATTAAGAGGCGGAAAGAACTTTCCACAGGATGTGCCTCCTTCTTCATATTACTATACCCACACACTGGAGCTTTCAGAGGATGAAGAGCAGGTCTTTGACCGCTTCCGGAGCAGTACAAAAAGGAATATAAAAAAAGCAGTCAAAGAAGGAGTGGCAGTAAGCATTCACAAATCAGCAGAGTCAGTAAAGGAATTTTACAGATTAAACTGCATGACCAGAAAACAGCATGGACTGCCACCACAGCCTTATCGCTTCTTCAAAGCGATATATGAGCATATTATTTCCAGAGGTCTTGGATTCGTCGTGCTTGCATCCTACGGTAAAAAGAGCATTGCAGGCGCTGTTTATTTTCATCTAGGCAGAAAGGTTTTTTATAAATATGGGGCTTCGGATAGAAGATACCAGCACCTCAGAGCAAACAACCTCGTCATGTGGGAGGCAATAAAATGGTACTGCCAGAATGGATATAAAAGTTTTTGCTTTGGAAGAACCGAGCCTGAAAACAAAGGACTCATGCAGTTTAAAGCCGGATGGGGTGTTAAAGAGAAAGTCATAAAATACTTCAAATACGACATAAAGCGAGAAACCTTTGTAAAAGACTGCCCAAGAATGAATGGACTGCATAACAGGGTTTTCAGCAAGATGCCCATTCCCCTTCTGACGGTTATTGGTTCACTGCTATACAGACATATAGGATAGCACGGGTTTTCCTGCAGGAAGGAAACAGTGATAAACAGTGGATACTATCGTTTCAGGTCGTTTATTCCAAGGCGTTTGCAGATTTTACTGCGGAGAAGAATAATGCTCAGGAGGCGCGCACTGCATGCAGACATCTGGCCTATAGATGAGAAAGCCAGCAGGCAGCCTGAGGGATGGTCTGGCTGGCCAGGGAAGAAAAGGTTTGCCTTAATCCTGACGCACGATGTGGAGACAGAAAGAGGTCAGGAAAAATGTTACAAGTTAACAAAGATAGAGGAGGCGCTGGGCTTCAGGTCTTCATTTAATTTCGTCCCTGAACGGTACAGTGTTTCAAGCGAACTCAGGCATTATCTTGTCAGCAACGGATTTGAAGTGGGTGTGCACGGGCTTTATCACGATGGAAAGCTTTATAAATCCAGAAAGATTTTTCAAGAACGTGCTGTCAAGATAAACAAGTATATAAAGGAATGGGGAGCTTCTGGCTTTCGTTCTCCTGCCATGCACCACAATCTTGAGTGGATACATGATTTGGACATAGAATACGATGCCTCTACATTTGATACCGACCCATTTGAGCCCCAGCCCGACGGCATGGGAACGATTTTTCCATTCTGGGTGTCAGGAAATTCCAATAATAAAGGATATGTGGAGCTTCCGTACACCCTTCCACAGGACTTTACGCTGTTTATCCTCATGGGAGAAAAGAGCATAGACATCTGGAAACAGAAACTGGACTGGATCATCGAGCACGGCGGCATGGCACTTCTTAACACCCACCCGGATTATATGAGTTTTGATGAGACAGAACAAAACCCTGAGGAATATCCAGCGGAATATTATGAGGAATTTCTCAGATACATTAAATCCAGATACGAGGGTCAGTACTGGCATGTACTGCCCAAGGAGATAGCCCGCTTCTGGGCAGGGGACTCAAGAGGCAAGATGCATCGCAAAACCAGACACACGGATATCTGAAAAAGGTAGTATAAAAATGAGAGTCTGCATGCTCGCATATACGTTTTATGAGACTGACGGTCGCGTAAAGAGATACGCTGAGACACTTGCCAAGCGCGGTGACCACGTAGATGTAATAGCCTTAAGGAGAGAAGGACAGAGGCACCATGAGATGCTAAACGGAGTAGAAGTACATCGAATACAAAAAAGGGTGTTTAATGAAAAACGGAAGACATCATATCTGTTCCGGCTAATAAAATTCTTCATTAACTCCACAATCTTCCTTACGAAAAGACACTTACGCAGTCCATACGACGTAATACATGTCCATTCTGTGCCGGACTTTGAAGTGTTCGCCGCACTGCTTCCGAAACTGACAGGGGCAAAGATTATTCTGGATATTCACGACATAGTCCCGGAATTTTACATCAGCAAGTTCAACGCAAGTAAAAGCTCCCTGCTTTATAAGGCACTGATATTAATCGAGAAGGCTTCCATTGCGTTTTCGAACCATGTGATTATCTCAAACCATATCTGGCAGGAAAAATTAACTTCCCGCTCAGCCTGTAATGGAAAGTGCACAGCCATTCTGAATTATCCCGACCCTGACATCTTTTACAGGCGTCCTAAAGAAAAGAACAACGGCAAGTTCATAATCATATACCCGGGGACATTGAACTGGCATCAAGGGGTTGACATAGCAATCAAAGCGTTTGCAATCATCAAAGACCAAGCCCCAGAAGCCGAGTTTCATATACACGGAGAAGGAAGCTCAAAAAGGTCACTCGAAAATCTGGTCTCCAGTCTGGGGCTTGAGAACAGAGTATTTTTCAAAAACTACCTCCCTGTGGATAAGATTGCAGAGGTGATGGCAAATGCAGACCTTGCTGTAGTGCCCAAAAGGGCTGACTCCTTTGGAAACGAGGCATTCAGCACAAAAATACTGGAATTCATGGCGCTTGGCGTTCCTGTAATAGTCTCAGACACAAATATTGACAGACACTATTTCAATGACTCTGTGGTGAAGTTTTTCCATTCCGGCAATGAAAGGGACCTGGCAAAATCCATGCTCCTGCTGATAAAAGACCAAGCGTTGAGAGAACGCCTTGTGAAAAATGCATTTGAGTATGTCGGAAAAAATAACTGGGGTCTGAAAAAACAGGACTACCTTGACCTCATAGATTCCATTTGCTGTAACAATAAATAAACATTAATATGGCACTTCGCATTGACCGTCTGGCAACTTTGTATCTTGCCTATCCTCTGATGCAAAGACACCTGCGCAAGGGGATACATATCCCCATATTGATGTATCACAGCATCTCAGATGACAGGGAGGACGGTGTTCATCCGTACTATCGCTTAAACACCTCTCCTGATATCTTTGCCAGCCACATGCGGTTTCTCTACGAGAATAACTACTCTGCCATCAGTCTTGATGGGGTGTATCAGCAACTTGCATCAGGAGAAAGACCAGACAATAAGCTTGTGGCAATAACCTTTGATGACGGATACCGCGACTTCTACACACAGGCATTCCCGGTTTTACAACGATATCATTACACTGCAACCGTGTTTCTACCAACAGGATTCATTGACAATAAAGAACTAAGACTCAAGGGGAAAGAACACCTCAACTGGTATGAGATACAGGAGCTACACCACGCAGGAATAAAGTTCGGCTCGCATACGGTAACACACCCACAACTGAGGTTTCTAAAGAGCACAGACGTTGAGTTCGAACTTAGGCAATCCAAAGAGACCATTGAAGATAAGCTTGGAGCACCGGTAAATGCCTTCTCTTATCCTTTTGCATTCCCAGAGGAGGACAAGGAGTTTACGGAATATTTAAGAGACATCCTCCAGAAATCTGGGTACAAATGCGGGGTCAGTACCAGAGTTGGGACAACCAGCATAAAAGACGATATTCTTTTTCTAAAGAGGATTCCAGTCAACTCCTGTGATGACACCCCCCTGCTCGAGGCTAAACTCGAAGGGGCTTATAACTGGTTTTACAAGTCCCAGTATCTATTTAAGATGGCAAAAAGAATACTTACTGCCAAGAACCTCTAAGTAAAGTAATATGGAACAAAAAGAACGATACGTGATAATAACACCTGTACGGGACGAAGAAAAATACATCGCGCTCACCATCGAATCAGTCATCAATCAGACTGTAAAACCACTGGAATGGGTCATTGTAAATGACGGCTCAAGCGACAATACCGGCAGAATAATTGACGAGTATGCAAGCCAGTATTCATGGATCCGTGCAGCACATAGGGAAAACAGAGGATTTCGTAAAGCTGGAGGTGGAGTCATAGAAGCATTCTATGATGGGTATAACTCCTTGAAATCCAGAGAGTGGGACTTTATCGTAAAACTTGACGGGGACCTATCTTTCGAAAACGATTATTTCGAGAGATGCTTAGAGCACTTTAGGAGAGACCCGGAACTTGGTATCGGCGGAGGCTCTATTTACAACGCCGTTAACGGAAGCCTGAAGTTTGAAAAAGTTCCTGTCTTTCACGTAAGAGGTGCAACAAAAATATATAAAAGAGACTGCTGGAAAGCGATTGGTGGGATTTTAAACATTCCCGGATGGGACACCATCGATGAAGTGAAAGCGAACATGCTGGGCTGGAAAACCAAAAGCTTTTCTGAGTTGAAAGTAATCCATCACCGTTACACAGGGACGGCTGAAGGACTATGGCGCAATTCTATAAAGAACGGGATGGCAAATTACATCTCAGGGTATCATCCGCTTTTTATGTTTCTTAAATGCTTAAAGAGGACTTTGCAGAAACCTTATATAGTAGGAGCAGCAGGGCTTTTTTATGGTTTTATAAGCGGCTATATCAAGAAGATACCCCAAGTTGATGACAAAGCCCTGATTGATTATCTAAGAAAACAGCAGATGAATAAACTTCTGTTGAAGCCAACCATCTGGAAATAAAAGCTCGTTGAAGAACTAAATCAGGGATATGGATCTGTCCATAATAATAGTCAACTGGAACTCTGCAGACTATGTCAGGAAGTGTCTCCTGAGCATATACAGCCAGACGAAGGGGCTGGATTTCGAGGTCATTGTCATTGACAATGCCTCTCATGACAGATGCGAGGGAATCATAAGGAACGAGTTTCCACAGACAAAGTTCATACAGAGCAAGGAGAACATCGGTTTTGCAAGGGCTAATAATCTGGGTGCTCAGCACTCCTCAGGCAGAAACCTGCTTTTTCTAAACCCTGATACCGAGATAATCGGCTCCGCAGTCAATGTAATGTTTTCGTATCTGGAATCGATGCCAGATGCTGGGGCTGTGGGTTGCAAACTGCTTAACTCTGACTTATCAATACAAACAAGTTGTATCCAGCCTTTCCCAACGATCCTGAATCAGATTCTGGATGTTGAGTATTTAAAGTTAAGATTTCCCAAGTTTAAATTCTGGGGGATTAAACCACTGTTTTTCAGTAATAGCAAGCCAGAGAAAGTTGATGTTATTTCCGGTGCCTGCATTATGGTGAAAAGAGGGATATTTGAAAAAGTAGGGCTGTTCAGCACAGATTATTTTATGTACTCCGAGGATGTTGACCTTTGTTACAAGATTCAGAATGCAGGACATAAAATATATTACATAAATGAGGCTGAGGTTGTTCATCACGGAGGAGGAAGCACGCGGGCAAAGAGGGAAGACTACTTTGCGGCCGTTCTTATGAGGGAGTCAATCTTCAGATTTATTAAAAAAACACGGGGAAGAACGAATGCCTTGATATATAAACTCACGATGTTGACTGTCTCACTGGGGCGTCTGATGCTTATTGCTGCTTTAATGCCGTTAGCCGTTTTGGCCGGCAAATATGACGCTTTAGCTTTCCCTTTTAATAAATGGAAAAAGGTCCTCAGCTGGTCCATGGGATTCGAAAGATGGGCAAGGGAATCGACCTGCAACAGGGGTGATTTCTAAACCCAAGAAGGCTGTGATTCGGATAAAAACGCCCAATAAAACCAAATGTATGTACTGCTTTTAAGGCCCTCCGATGTGTGCGATTTGCGGAAAGTTTAATTTTCAAGAAGGCCGCCCCGTAGAGTCGGCTCTCATCAAGAGGATGATGGATGTTATGAAACACCGGGGGCCTGATGAAGAGGGCATGTATATTGACCAACGGATAGGCATTGGGCACAAGCGGTTGTCGATTATTGATTTAAAGACAGGAAGACAGCCGATGTCAAATGAAGACGGAACAGTTTGGCTTGTATATAACGGAGAGATTTACAATTACAAAGCATTAAGGTCTTACCTTATTGGGAGGGGTCATGACCTTAAGACCGACTCTGATACCGAAGTCATTGTGCATCTTTATGAAGAGTATGGTGAAGGGCTTCTGTCAAAGCTTAGAGGAATGTTCTCTTTTGCCTTATGGGACAAGAAAGAAAACATTTTGTTGCTTGCTAGGGACAGGGTCGGAATAAAACCTCTTTATTATCATCTAAGTAATGATTCGCTTGTTTTTGCTTCCGAAATTAAGGCCATCTTGGAAGACCCCTCTGTAAGGAGAGAAGTCAACCTTTCAGGTATAGACAGATTTCTGACATTTCTTTACATGCCTGGAAAAGAGACACTGCTAAGAAATGTTTATAAACTCAGTCCAGGCCATTATATGGTGGTCAAAGACGGAAAAGTCGAGGTAAAACAATACTGGGATCTGAACTTCGAAGAGTCTCCAGTCGGTAATAACCTAAAGGGCTCGGTGACAGAACTGACCGAACTGTTAAGAGAAACAGTTCAGGCACATATGATTAGTGATGTGCCGGTAGGTTTTCTACTAAGCGGGGGAGTAGATTCCACTGCACTTCTGTGTTTCGCCATTGAGGAGACCAACAAAGATATATATACATTCACGATTGGATTTGAGGGCGAGCATTTCGCCGACGAAAGATATTACGCAAGGCTGGCCGCCAACAGGTTCGGAACAAGACATTATGAGATGACTATTACAGGGAGAGATTTCTGGGGGTTTCTTCCGAAATATGTTTGGCATATAGAGGAGCCTGTGTGTGAGCCACCTGCAATTGCATTGTATTATGTATCCAAATTGGCAAAAGAGCATGTTAAAGTCCTCATCTCGGGTGAGGGCGGGGACGAGGCATTTGCAGGATATCAGAATTACAGAAACATGGTTTGGCTAGAACGGTTAAAAACCGTGTTCAACCCTTTTAATGACAGTGTTTCAAAGCTTTTTCTCAGTTTGAGCCGTCTCGGGATTACTAAAAAATTTGAGAGATATGCAGCCCTTATGGCAATCCCTTTAGAAGAATACTATTTTAGTCGCACTTCAACGCCTTTTAGCTTTTTCAACAAGAATCGTAATGAACTGTATTCCTCAGAGTTAAAAAATAAAGTGGACAAAGACTTTTCACTGGAACCAGTAAAGACCTCTTTCTCGCGTGTCGTCAAGCAAAACAACTTGAACAAGATGTTGTATGTTGACACAAAAACATGGCTTCCGGACGACCTTCTTGTGAAGGCTGACAAGATGACTCTGGTCAACTCTCTGGAACTCCGTGTTCCACTTCTCGACCATAAAGTGCTGGAGTTTGCAGCTGGCTTACCTACCAATTATAAATTAGGTGGGTTTACAACTAAATACATTTTAAAGAAAGCTTTTTCTAATAAAGTGCCTAAAGAAATCTTATATAGAAGAAAAACTGGTTTTCCTGTTCCTTATGAATCTTGGTTTAGGAATGACTTAAAGAATAATATTTCCGATATCTTGATGGATAAAAGAACTCTACAAAGGGGTTATTTTAAAAAAAAAGCAATAGAAAATTTAATTAAACAAAATTCAACTCAGGTGGATTATTCAAGAGAAATATTTTCTCTTTTGGTTCTTGAATTATGGCATCGGATTTTTATTGAAAACAATGGTATTGTACTAGTATAAGGTTACTTTGACACTTAAATTTAAGGAAATATTAGTTTAGTGGTTTTCATTTAAACAATACCCATAAACACTCATAAATCAAGGACTTATAAGAAACTAGGATGAGCAAAGTTACTAAACTTTAATGAAATTAAATTTGGCATAATTTTTGTCGATACAATTTTATTCTAATGGGAGTTGTTTTAATGATTAAGGATGATAAAGCATATCTGTGATACGAATCACATTCATCTGTTAGAAAATATGTATTGTTATAGTTGTTATAGCAGTATATACAATTACTAGAGAGGAAGTTCTCAGAATGAAGAAAAAAACATGTCTTTTGGTTGCTTTCTTCGCAATCCTTTTTTGCGTATCAAGTGTATCAGCTGCCACTTGGTATGTAGATAAAGATGCTACCGGTTTAAATGACGGCACATCATGGGAAAATGCATGGCAGAGCTTTGCTGATATAAATTGGAATAAAATTCAGCCCGGGGATACTGTTTATATCAGTGGGGGAAGTACGAGTAAGACCTATAATGAAGGGCTTACGATTGGGGCGAGTGGTTCAGAGGGGAACCCAATTACAATTAAAGTTGGGCAGGATAGTGGACATAATGGAATAGTAATATTGGAGGGGGGTGCAGATTATGGAATTCATGTAAATGGTAAATCGTGGGTAACTATTTCCGGACAATTGGACAATGGCATAGAGCCAAATATGATTGTTAGAAACTACAATAAAGATGCAATACTGCTTCAGTCCATTACTGGTATAGTAGTTGAGTATTTAGAGGTTGGTCCTATCACCAATTATGGACCTGCGTATGGGCATTGTGTGCATATTCGCGATGGTTATATTGGCGGGAGCAATAGAGTCCACCACAACAAAATTCATGATTGTTATGATTATGGCATAATTATAAGGGACACTTCAGACTTATTCAAAAATGATGACTATTTACGGATAGACCATAATGAGATTTATAATCTTGGGCATGATGGTATTCACGCTGGTGCTAGTGCAGGTGGTTTAACAATTGACCATAATGAGATACACACAGCACTTTCTGGTGAGAATCAAAATCCGGTTTACATTGACGGTATGCACCTTAGAGGATTTAACTACTTAACTGTAGCTTATAATAAAATTTACGATTTGGAAGGGCCAGATGGGATGTATGCGTATCTATACTTTGAGGCGGATACTGGACAATCAAATGTATCTGCAAATGACATCTATGTTTATAACAATGTTATATATGAGACAGATCAAAGCTATGACCACTATTCTGTTGGAATAGCTTTTGGGTGCAAAGCTTGTACGTCACTTACAAATGTAAGCATCCTAAATAACACGATTGTTGATATGGAATACAATGTGCTTGCTTTTAATACATACAATGCCAACCCTGTATCGAACGTTATAATAGCTAATAATATTATTTATAACGGTTGCCTGAACAACATTGGAAGTAACCGTTACTTGATTGGATTAAGTCATTTGGATGGCATAACGACAGGTAGTTTCGGTGATACACCTACTCCTGATATAATTTGGGATTACAACTTGGTAGATGTAAGTAATAGCGATACAATAATGGCAACATATAATGACAAACCTTATAACTACAATGATTGGAAGAGTGTTTCAGGATGTGATGCTAATGGTGTTACAAGTGATCCGACATTTGTAAATTGGATAGAAGGGAACGCTGTTGATCTTCATTTAGACGCTACAGACACAGCCGCTATTAATCAAGGCCGGACACGAACTGAGTTCAGTGACGACTACGATGGCATAACGCGTCCACAAGGGAACGCATGGGATATAGGTGCTTATGAGTATCATAAGCTGGCGCCAAGTCCTCCTACCAATTTGAGGGTAGTGAATAATTAAAATTGAATTGAGCCTCCCCGCCTTTAAGACAGAAGAAGCTGCAGCCCAAACGACTGTTACACTACTTGGTGTAACCTACAATACAGGCAATTATGGTGTTCGAGCGCTTTTGAGTGGTACGGTTGAGAGCATTGTGCAAACGTATGAAAATGTTCAGATCAACATTCTGGACTATGGTGTTGAACCAGACATCTGGAATGAGCAGACATCCAGAGGGGATAAGAGCATCCCTCTCATCAACCTTAGGTTTACGTGGAAGCTCTACCTTCCCAACAATATTTTCCGTTTGTTATGCATTACCGTGATAGCACGGCTTTTGCCTTCAAATGCATTAAAGAGACGGTTGCTTTATAGCAATCCTTGGCTTCGGCAAATCTTATCAGCTTGTGTTCATTTTTCTCTGTCTGGAGGAGACAGCTTCAGCGATATTTATGGTTTAAGGCGTCTTTTGTACGTCAGTCTTCCTCAGATTCTTGTGCTTTTACTAGATAAGCCACTGGTATTGTTACCCCAGACGTATGGCCCTTTCAAGAATTGGTTTGCACGTTGCATCGCTCGTTGGATTCTTAAGCGTGCCACCCTAATTTACTCAAGGGATGTTCGAGGATTAGCATTGGTAAGAAAGTTGTTTCCTAATGGAGAAGTCGAGGCTCATTTCGCTCCGGACCTTGGTTTTGCCATGCGCCCAGAATCAGTTCGAGAAGAGATTATTCATAAGTTAAGAAGCATTCGGAATCACAACCCTTTGGTTGGTCTAAATATAAGTCGACTCCTCTATATGGGAGGATATAATCGTAATAATATGTTTGGCCTGAAGGAAGATTATCCATCATTAGTTCGAGGTTTACTTGACTTCTTGGTAAACAAATTAAAGGTCACCGTTTTGTTGATACCACACGTTTTCGGTGGGCCGGAAAGTGAAGAAAGTGAATTGATGCTTTACCGATCCTTATGGCAGGATTTCCAAAAAAATTATGGAAATCGAATATTGTTTTTTAACGAGACATTCACACATCGACAGATGAAGACGATCATTGGTCAATGCACCTTGTTTATTGGATCGCGTATGCATGCCTGTATAGCCGCCATTTCGCAAAATGTACCTTCTATCGCATTAGCATATAGTAATAAATTTACCGGTGTGATGAATTCCGTATGTGACGCAGTCCGAGTTGTGGACCTCCGTCAAGCCCAAACATATGAGGTATGCAAGACGGTTAACGACACACTCATAAATTGCCAACAGATTCGAGATCAACTGGAGCGTAGAATGCCAGAAATCAACGCGCAAATTTATGAACTTTTTCGATCTGAGGCAGTCCAAAAAATGCTTAGTTGTGACGTTCTCGCGGAAAATGCGTCGTGAGGTGGGTATTACAAAGGCGAACTTACCTTAGAAGGTTAACACTATTATGAACCCGCTCGTAGGACAGGTTACGCTGGTTTTGATTTTGGTGATTCTTTTCTTACCACGCAGGTGGGCTGCTCTGGGGGTTGTCTCAGGTGTTTTGTACGTCACTCAAAGCGAGTTCTTTGTGGTAGGTGGAATCGATTTCACAGCAATAAGGTTTATTATACTCGTTGGATTCATTCGGGTCGTTATGAGGAAAGAGGTTTCATTTTCGAGATTGAACAAGATTGACAAAAGCCTATTGATATTTAATATCGTATATTTATTAGTCTTTGCTCTGCGCTCTCAATTGAATCCCAGTATTCATTCAGGCCTAATGTATCAACTTGGTTTTTTTTGCGATGGTTTGCTGTCCTACTTTACATTTCGAGGACTTTTGAAAGACTTGGATACGTTCAGGCAGTTTCTAAAAGATATAGCATTTCTCATTCTGCCATTTACGATATTTATAATCATAGAAGGTGTAACAGGAAGAAATTTCTTTTCCCTCATGGGAGGTGTACCCGAAACACCAATTCTCAGGAAGGGCTATTACAGATGTCAAGGGAGTTTTCGTCATGCAATCACAGCTGGCACATTTGGTGCCACTTTGGTACCCCTTTTCATAGGTCTGGCGCGGTTAGCAAACAAGAGGTTTTGGGCTGTGATTGGGATTATTTTGGGTGCATTGATCACAATTGCGTCGCATTCTAGCGGTCCCCTTATGACATTTATTGGTGGCGTCACTGCATGGATGTGCTGGCCTTTACGTGAAAGGATGCGGATAGTGAGATGGGCGATCGTTGGTTTTTTTGTCTCACTGGCTGTGGTAATGAAAGCACCAGTTTGGTTCATCATTGATCGAGTTGGTGACCTCGTGGGAGCAGGGGATGGCTGGCACCGTGCTAATTTAATTGACAAATTCATTAATAGCTTCTGGGAGTGGTGGTTGATGGGAATGCCGATTGAAAAAACTGCGGATTGGGCTGCTACAAAAATGCCTTGGGGAACGGTGGATGTGACTAACGGGTACGTCTCAGTGGGTATCAATGGTGGGTTAATCTCCTTGGTTCTTTTTATATGGCTGTTTAAGAATTGCTATCAGTTACTGGGAAGAGCCATGGAAAAAATCCGGCGTGGGGACACTCAAAATGATAAACGAAACGAAGTGCTATTGTGGGGTCTCGGCAGCGCTCTATTCAGTCATATGATGAGTCTTATTTCCGTCACTTACTGGGATCAATCGTACGTGATGTGGTACATGTTACTTGCAGTGATTTCCAGTTTGACAGAGCATTCAAACTGGAATTAATCAGTATCAAAAGGCTGTACAAGAAAAATGGGATTACTCCATATATTTTGAGTCAAGTCCTATATTATGGATGAACGGCAGAAAGAATGAATCGGTTGTTTAACTCAATAGGAAATCTGCTGCGAGGCAGTGATATAAAAAGTAAGGCGGTACGTGGAAGTATGGCTTTAAGCACAGGAGCTATTTTTCAACGCGCGCTGAGACTGGGACGTATAATGATTTTGGCGCATCTTCTGGTACCGGAAGACTTTGGTCTCGTTGCCATCACCATGATGGTGGTGGTAATGTTGGAGTCTGTCACAGATGCTGGTATTCGACTTTCGATTATTCAGAACAAAGAAGGTACCAGTCCTTCGTATCTGAATGCCGCCTGGTGGTTCCAGTCCGCAAGAGGTCTCGGTTTGTTTCTTGTGGCATTTATTCTTGCGCCGTATATAGCTGTCTTTTACGAAAACCCCATACTTACTGGTTTGTTAAGGGTTTCTTTTTTATCTATTTTATTTAATGGTTTGGTTAGCCCACGTGTTCACCTTCTAGAGCGGGAATTTCGGTTTGGAAAGTGGACACTGCTTTCACAAGTGTCTGCCCTATTAGGGACATTAATTACCATTATTTTGGCATATTATCTTCGTAGTGTATGGGCTATTGTCTTGGGGACAGTAGTGGAGCGTTTCCTTTATTGCTTGATGTCTTATATCTTTTATCCTTTTCGTCCCAGGCTTAAAGTTGACAAAAATAGCATTTCAAAGCTCTTTAAATTTGCTAAGGGGGTTTTTGGGCTACCTGTGTTGAACCTCATTTCGCGGCAGGCCGATATTTTTATCCTGGGTAAAGTAGTCGCTTCGGCAATTCTTGGAAGCTATTATCTTGCACTACAGCTAGCAGAGCAGTTTAGCAATTTCTTTTCCAGCGTGTTTTTCCCAGTTTTACTTCCTTCCTTTTCAGCAATGCAGGAAAATAAGTCAATTTTGAAAAGTGCTTTACTATCAGTAAATTGTGGGGTTGCTACGCTGGGTATACCAATAGTGGCGTTCATGGCAGTAAATTCCCACAAGATCCTTTTAGTATTATATGGTAGTCAGTATACAAACGCAGAATTGGCATTTTCGATACTATCTTTAAATGTGTTTGCTCGTGCGCAAGCCGCTGTATTATCACAAGTTTATTTTGGGTTGGGCCTACCGCATCTTCTCCGTCGACAGTCTTTGAAGCGAACAGCGTTGATAGCCACTTTTATGTATCCAGCCGCACGATTTGCTGGATTATCTGGTGCTGCTTTTGTCATGCTTTCGGCGAACATTTCAATGCTTATTTTTCAACTATACAGCTTAAAAGGAATTCTACGTTTTAAGCTGATAGATTTTTTTGGTAAGTGGATTACAGGGATTGGATTGGGGATGCTTGTTTTGATGCCAAACGTTTTTCTGTCGGTTTTTAAAATTGACTCGCTCATACTTCAATCAGTACTTTCAATAGGAATGATGATAACTGTAATCACCTTTGGATTTATCAAGACGTTTAGACAAACTACACTACAATAGATCAAGATGTGAAATATTTAGAGCTCCATTCTGAATTTGGGCACATCAAGTAAGAAACTATAAAATGCAAAATTCAGCCTTTCTTGATAAAGAGAACTCCTATTATACTTTTGTTAACGAGTCTCTACTTCCTTTGATCCCAGAGAGGCCGAACATTGTCATGGACATAGGTTGCGCTACAGGGCGGCTTGGCCAGAAATTGCTTCAAGCGGGTAACGCAAGTGAGCTTTACGGAGTAGAAATATTTGAACCAGCTGCCAACGAAGCGAAGAAAATTTATAAGAGGGTTCACGTTGGAGACATAGAAGAAATGAAGTTAGATTACAAAAATTACTTTGATGTTGTCGTTTGCGGCGACATATTGGAGCATTTAAAAGAACCATCTAAGGTGGTTAGTGAAATATATTCTTGGTTGGTAAAAGGAGGACTAATAGTTTGTAGTGTGCCAAATGTCCGGTACTGGCGAATCTGGCGAGATTTAATTTTCAAGGGGAAATGGGAATATACTATCGAGGGAATAATGGATCATACGCATCTACGATTTTTTACTTTAAGTTCATTCAGGAAAATGTTAATTGAAACATCTTTCGAGATTGAATATCAAGGTTTGCGTATCGCAAATGGTCTTAAACAGCGTGCATTTAACAGGCTGACATTCGGGCTTTTCGAAGAGTTTTTCGGAATTCAGATGTTGTTTCGTGGCCGGAAGAGATAATACCATTTATTTGGCATCGAGATCCACAATATTAGTAATGTTATGCAAGCTATTAAGACACCAAATTTCATGAGGATTAAAAGATCATGAATGTTAGCGTTGTCATCCCGACTTACAACTCTGCAAGGACTATCCAGGCAACCCTTGACTCGGTGTTACAGCAAACCGTTCCACCGGATGAAATACTTATTTTGGATGATGGAAGTACTGATAATACACTTTCCATATTGGATTCCTACAAATCAAGTGTTATTATATTCCAGCAAAAGAACAAAGGCGTTGCAAGTGCACGTAACTTTCTCTGCAAGCAAGCCAGAGGGGATCTCATAGCCTTTCTCGATCATGATGACATCTGGCACCCCAAGTACCTTGAAGTACAGCGAGGACTCTATGAATCTTTCCCTAACGCTGTTGCATATTTCACAGAGCATGTGAATTTTTACGGATATAGTAATTATGATTGGAGTAGTTGTTTATTAGATCCCCAGCCGACTGTTGAGCTTATAACTCCCCGGAGTTTTTTCAAAAGGTATTATGAGGCCACAGGTCCATTTGCCTCCATGAGCTACTGCTGTGTCCCAAAGTGGGTGCTGAAGAAGATTGGTAGAGAATCATTCTGCGTTAAAGTGAGTGGAGTGGACGATTCTTACTTTTTTGGTCTATTAACACTTTTAGGATCCGTAGTATATATCCCATTGCCTCTAGTTGCCTATAGGATAACAAGTGAGGCTCAATCGGCCAATCGTTTGAAAAGCTTAGCGCTATGGGTAGAGATGTTTCAACTTCTCGAGGAACGCTATCGAAAGGTGGATGACACAGAACTCTTCAGAGTGTTCAAAATGGCTTTCGCTTCAAAGAGACGTCAATACGGTAAGACTTTAATGGGCATAGGAGAAACTTCAGAAGCACGAAGGCAGTTCTGGTATTCTCTAAACAATAGCAGTAATCTCGTATCGATTGTAAAATCGCTATCGCTGTTGTTCCTTTCCTTCATGCCAGCTTTATTACAACCCAAATGGCCCTCTAGTTATCGAAAATGACAAGCATATAGAGATCTTTTCAAAACCTTCTCAGTCGGATTAAAAGACAAGCAATGTGGAGAAAAGATGGATTTAAGAGAGCGCTCATTTCGAATCAACAAATGCTCAACATCCTCAAGTTATATGTTTGTGTGTTCAACTTACTACTATTTTAAGCAATATTGTCTGTTTTTCTACGGGGATCAAAAAGCTTCTCTTGCAACCTGCTAAAAGGAGGTTTATTATGAAAGAAAACAAACCTATACGAGTATTATACAGCTATCCCCATAAGCTTGGCGCAGACAGGATCTGCTACACTGCGTGGCAACAGGTCAATAGCTTAGCTGCTGCAGGAGCGGATGTTTTGGTTTTTCCTGGTGTTCTTCACAAGTCCTTACCTGGCGGTGTAAAAGTTCACCCAACTCTTTCTTGGGGGAAGCTACGCATTTCATATAAACTTCTTGGCACTATGCGTGCTTGCACTTTGCACGACTACATTGTATCTCGCAGAATCGAGAAACTGAATGGGCAGATCGATATCATCCACACATGGCCTCTTGGGGCGTTGCGAACGCTTAAAACCGCTGCGAGACTGGGGATTCCCACTGTATTAGAAAGACCCAATGCACATACACGCTTTGCATACGAAGTGGTGCGAAAAGAATGCGAACGTTTGGGAGTCTCCTTACCACCTGATCATGAACATGCATTTAAACCTGATGTTCTTCAAAAAGAAGAAGAAGAGTATCAACTAGCCTATCGAATACTGTGTCCGTCTGATTTTGTCGTTCGTACTTTTATTGAACAGGGTTTTTCTCAGGAGAAGTTGGTGCGACATCAATACGGGTTCGACGAAAAACGCTTCTATCCAGACAATAAACCGCGAGACCGAAAGAAGGGACTGACCATGTTGTTTGTCGGCGTCTGTGCGGTGAGAAAGGGATTGCACTACGCCTTAGAGGCATGGTTGCAATCTCCAGCACATCACGATGGCACTTTTTTAATCGCTGGAGAGTTCCTACCAGAATACGCTCAAAAACTGTCATCTATGTTATCTCATCCAAGTGTCAAAGTTCTAGGGCATCGAAACGATATACCGGAACTAATGCGAAAGAGTGACATAATGATTCTCCCTAGCATCGAGGAAGGATTCGGTCTTGTATGTGTAGAAGCCATTGGCAGCGGCTGTGTCCCACTGGTTTCCGACGCTTGTACAGAGGGTTGCAAACACATGGATAATGCTCTGGTGCATCGTGTCGGAGACGTGGATGCACTATCACAGCAAATCACAATGCTCCATGAAGATCGTGAACTTCTTAATAAGTTGCGAGATAGGGCTCTTCGCAGCGCGCCACAGATTACGTGGAATGCAGCCGGATTCAAGTTGCTTCAAGTATATCGCGAAATTATAGCAACAAAATAATAATTAAGATGTTATGATCACTTGAGTCGATCTTACTAATAAGGCAGAATGTTTATTTTGACTATTTTTGTGAAAGTCGGTGTTGTGATTCCAACATAGGGTAGAACAGCAACTATTCATACTCCAGATTTGGTATTGTAGCAAATCCTTTTACCAGATAAAATATTGGTGTTCTTCACTTGATCCAAATGGAGACTGGTTATATCTCTCTGGAGCGCACTGATCCTGAAATATTAGAAAAATCTCAGAGCAACTTGCTGTCAAAAAGAGAAGCAATCTGGGGAAGACTAGCTACGATGAAGGCATTTACAATTCCAACACCAGAGCTTAATGGATTCTCTCTTTTTAAAAACTGGCGTGGGTTGCCAGCAAAAGAAAAGGCTCGCTCTGTTCTGGGTACAGCCCGAAGGATCATCCAGCGGGGATACTACAGAAGCAGGACTCTATGAAAACGAATGCCATTAAGACCGCATTACACCCCAGAAGTAACACTGTGCATGCAAAGAGTCAGATAATGTCAAGAAACCTCTCATTTTTGTTCTTCAATATCATCACACTCGTGACCTTCTACGCACCCATGAAAGAGCTGGTACTAACCTCATTTCATAATGAACTCTACTCACATATCATCCTTATCCCTCTGGTAAGCAGCTACCTGATTTTTTCAAGAAGGAAGACGGTGTTTTCAGAAGTGAAATACTCTTATATCGCCGGCATTGTCTTAATAACAGCTGGCACTTTACTGTATCTTGTTGGAAGAAACAACAGGCTCGGATTCAACCAGAACGACTATCTGGCTTTTATGATGTTTTCAGCCCTGATATTCTGGACAGGTGGCTTCGTGATGCTTTACGGAATACAGTCATTTAAGAATGCCACATTTCCACTTCTATTCCTTATATTCATGATACCGATTCCAACCGTAGTGGTAAAAAGGATAATCCTTCTGCTGCAGACAAGCTCTGCCGAGACTGTCTATGGACTTTTTAAACTCACTGGTGTTCCGTTTTTACGTGAGGGGTTTACATTTTATCTTCCCCAGCTCAGTATCGAAGTTGCAGAGCAGTGCAGTGGAATCCGTTCAAGCCTGGCGCTGTTTATCACCAGCATTCTGGCAGGGCATCTCTTCCTCAAAACCGGATGGAGAAAAGTAGTTTTGATCTTATTTGTATTTCCCATCACGGTGTTTAAGAACGGTCTGCGAATTGCAACGATCTCTCTGCTTGGGGCATACGTGGATGAGAGGATTCTCCATAGCTCTCTTCACAAACAGGGCGGAATACCTTTCTTCATACTTGCGCTTGTATTTCTAACACCGGTGCTTTGGCTTCTGAAAAAAACAGAAAAAACCGGGATAAAGAAGTAAGCTAAGATGTTTGGAACTGTTCTGTCAGCCACTGCAGCCTTTCTCCTTTTAATGCTTTCTGGCTATAGCATGCTAAAACGCAGGGGTGCCACTGATGTTGCTTTTTGCCTTGCCACCCTGTTGCTTGCGGCAGTGGAAGTAACAGACCAGCTTCTGCTGAACGGGTCATACGATACTGTTTTACTAAAAAAGACTGCGCTTTTTCTTGAATCGCTCCTGCCCGTAGTGTTTCTGGTCTTTAGTGTTACCTACTCGCGGCAGAAGTCTGCTGAATCAATTTCTGTCTTGTGGGGCTGTCTTATGGCAGCAGCCCTGCTCTTCCCCACAGTGGTAGTTCTATTCCCGCTGGATGACTTCTTCTACTCGCCTGACCTTCAGACAGAAAAAATACTATTTCTTGGAAAAGTCGGCTACTGGTTCTATATAGGCATGATGGTTTACTGCGTTATAGCGCTCGTAAACATAGAGTCCACTTTTACGTCTTCCTCCGGCAAAGACAGATGGAAAATGAAATACGAGGTAACAGGCATAAGCGCTGTGCTTGCAGTCCTGATTTTCTACTTCAGTCAGGGACTCCTGTACAGGACTATAAACATGAACCTGATACCCGTAAGGTCAGGTGTCCTGATAATCGCCACTTTCCTTATAGGTTATTCAAGGTTCTTCAGGGGCAATGACGTAAAAGTCGTGGTATCAAGATATGTCCTTTACAGGTCTCTAACACTCCTTTTAATCGGACTCTATTTGCTCATTCTCGGGCTAATCGGTGAGGGGATGAGATATTTCGATGTCTCATTTAGCAAAGACCTGACAATATTTATTGCCTTTGCCAGTGGCATTGCCATGCTGCTTATCCTGCTTTCAGAGCAGTTAAGAAGAAGGGTAAAGGTGTTTATCAATAAACATTTCTACGCCCACAAGCATGACTACAAAACTGAGTGGCTCAAGTTCACCCAACGGCTTTCAGCATGCAGAACACTCACAGATGTACAGAACGTCATTCTCAACACATATAAAGAGACTTTTGGTCTTGAGGGCGCTTCCCTGTACCTCCTTGACAAAGAAAGGAGCAGATATATACTTGTAGCCACTCAGGAGATGCCTGACACTATAGCTGAACTCAAGGCATCCAAAGAGCTTATCTCCTACTTTACGGAACACAGCAGGGTGTTTAATCCCCTTGACAACGAGTATATTCCCAACGCTGAAGAAGCCCTGTTCGTCCACCACACAGGAGCAAGGCTCATAGTTCCACTGACAGGCAACGGAAAGGTAGAAGGTATTGTAGTCTTCGGGAAACAACTGGCAAAGGAAGAGTTTATATATGAGGATTATGACCTGATGAAGACCCTTGCAAAACAGGCTGCACTATCCATCATCAACTTCAGGCTTTCTGAAGAGCTTGCCGAGACAAGGGAAGTAGCGGCAGTAGCACGGATATCTTCGTTCGTAATCCATGACCTTAAGAACCTTGCATACACACTCTCGCTTCTCCTGGAGAATGCAGAAGACTACATTGGCGAGCCAGAGTTCCAGACTGACATGCTCGACACCATCAGGAACGCAATCACAAAAATGAAAGGGCTTATCCAGAAACTAAAGACTATTCCTGAAAAACATACATTGAATACCGAGTTTGCAGATATAAGCCTTCTTGCAAGGGATGTAATGAAGGAGATCGAAAAAATAAACTCGGATGTCGAGTTCGTCTATAAGGGTTCGTCCACTGTTTCAATGATTGACGTAGAAGAAGTCAGAAAGGTTATACTGAACCTGATTTTGAACGCACTTGATGCAACAAACGGAAAGGGTGTAATCAAGGTTGAGGCAGGCTACAATGGAGACACGACTTACGTAAGTGTAGAGGACAGCGGATGCGGAATAGAAGAGGACTTCATCAAAAACCATCTGTTTAAACCGTTCAGAACTACAAAAAAGAAAGGGCTTGGAATCGGACTTTACCAGTGCAAACAGATAGTAGAGGCACACGGTGGAAGAATCGAGGTAAGTAGTGAGGTCGGAAAAGGCTCTGTCTTTACAGTGTACCTGCCTGCTGAAAGAGTACCAGTGCATACAGTGCAATAAAACCCCATACAAAGCAAAGCCGAAATGGAAAAACTCCTGATTGTCGATGACAACAACGATATAAGAAAACAGCTTAAATGGGGGCTTAGCAAAGACTACACCGTGCTTTCTGCAGGAAACGCTAAGGAGGCTCTTGCCTTTTTCAGAAAGCACCAGCCAAAGGTAGTGGTTCTTGACCTGGGTCTGCCACCCCATGAGAGCGAGTCAGCAGAAGGGTTCAGGTGTCTTGAGGAGATTCTGGCAGATGCACCCAACACAAAGGTGATAATAATTACAGGAAATGACGAAAGAAAAACTACACTTAAGGCTGTACAGATGGGAGCTTATGACTTTTATCAAAAGCCAGTAAACCTCGACGAACTAAAGGTCATCATAAACAGGGCATTTCACCTGTATAACATTGAAGAAGAAAACCTCAGACTGCATCTTGCCCTTGACAGCAAGACTACTGAACTGGGCGGAATGTTTGGACAGTGTTCTGAGATGCTAAAGGTCTTCTCAACCATTAGAAAGGTTGCCTCCTCCGATGTCTCTGTACTTATAGTAGGAGACAGCGGTACAGGCAAGGAGCTGGCAGCAAGGGCAATTCATTCAATGAGCCTCAGAAAAGACGGTCCTTTTGTGCCGATAAACTGCGGCGCCATACCTGAAAGCCTGCTTGAGTCAGAACTCTTCGGGCATGAAAAAGGTGCATTCACCGGCGCGCATACACAACTGCAAGGCAAGTTTGAATATGCACATAAAGGGACTCTCTTTCTTGACGAGATAGGAGAACTGCCAGCCAACCTGCAGGTAAAACTGCTCAGGTTTCTGCAGGAAAAGACCATCCAGCGGGTAGGCGGCAGAGAGGACATCTATGTGGATGCAAGAATAATCGCCGCTACAAATATTGAAATATCAAAGGCAATACAGGAAGGGAAATTCAGAGAGGATCTTTACTACAGGATAGGGGTCATAACTCTGAACCTGCCAAAACTGAGTCAGCGCAAAGGCGATATAATGCTGCTTTCAAACCTCTTTCTCAGGAAGTTCAGTGCAGAGTTCGGGAAAAAGATTAAAGGGTTCAGCGCATCAGCAGTAGAACTGCTTGAGTCGTACAATTGGCCAGGCAATGTAAGAGAGCTCGAAAACAGAATACAAAGAGCTGTAATTATGTCTGAGTCTTCAATAATAGAGCCACATGACCTTGGATTTACAGAAAAGCCAGCGAGACAAAAGGTTACTTTCCAAAACGGCATGACACTTAAAGAGGCAAGGGACAAGGTCGAAAAAGAGATGATAATATCTGCTGTCGAAAGACACAATGGCAATATAGCAAAGGCTGCTGTAGAACTCGGTATCAGCAGACCAACCTTATACGACCTTATGAGAAAGCACGGCATTTAAAATTATCTTGCCATTGCCGCGCTCATCTGAGCCAGACCACCGGTTTAATTACAATACACCTCAGTCTCATAATTATCAGGGTATCTTACCTCGTTGGAATACTTACTTTCATTACCATGCGCATCATAAGCTGTTACAGCAAAATAATATGTGCCCGACGTGAGGTTACTGATAGTATAGGTAGTTGTGTTGCCCACAATAACTATCGGTTCTCCATAACTACAAGACGACGTTCCGTAATATATCTTATAGCCTGCGAGGTCTGTTAGGGCAGTTCCATCCTCATTTTCAGTAGGTGCATCCCACACCAACTTCACACTGAGAGTATTACTGTCACTACTACCACTAGTACTGTCGCCGCCTCCTCCACAGCCTGCCACCACCAGTAAAAATACCAGAATAAATACTCCTTTATGCCACACTTTTGTCCCCTTTGCAGACTGTTGGACATCCAGAACTCAAACCCTACCGTCTTTCATTATCATTTTATACGGTCGTGCTAACTAACACAATTACCAGTGCCTTACGACTTCAGGAAGGTATCTCTCATAGTAATTTCAGTGTACTTTCGAGGGCTTTTACGACCTTCGGGTCATAGAGCTTGCCTGCCCCTTTCTTAATCTCCTGCAGTGCCTTCTCACGCGTGAACGCTTTTCTGTAGGGTCTTTTCGCAGTCATTGCGCAGAAGGCATCTACCACAGAGAGAACCCTTGAGAGGAAAGGTATCTGATTGCCTTTCAAGCCGTCAGGGTATCCAGTGCCGTCGTATCTTTCATGGTGGTGAAGTATTGCCTTCTTGACATCCTCTGAGAACTCAAAACTATTCAGCAAGTCGAGCGTGGTATACGGATGGACTTTTAACGTGCGGGTCTCCATAGAGGAAAGTTTCTGCTTTTTCTTAAGCACGCTCTCGTCAATAAGTGTAAGCCCCAGATCATAAATCATGGATATATAGAGTGCCAACCTTTTGTCTTCTTCTTTTGCATCAAGCCTGTTCATTATTTCAATCATCAGGTTGGGGAAGAGGGCGTCTTTTTTATGGTACTTTTTCTCGGCATTAAGCAGACCGTCAAAAGATGTAACAAAGTGCTTGAGGCTATCTTCTCTGTACTTGCCTGTATATAGTCCTTCTATGAAGCGGGAAACCCTTTCGCTTAACACCGAAGCTATATGAAGGTCTTTGCTTGTGAACGGCTCTGACGAAACTTTATTATTCAGATTAAGCACTCCTATTACCTTATCCTGCATTTTCAACGGCAGGCAGAGGAGAGACTTGGTGTTGTAATGCGGCATGTTTCTTTTTCCGAAACGAGGGTCGCTTTCTATGTTTTCTATTAACAGCGGAGCACCCTCAAGTGCAACCCAGCCAGCGATTCTGTCGCCAAACCTTATTCTTGTCCGCTTTACAATGTTCTCGTCCAGCCCTCTGGCACTCCTGATTGAAAGCTCACCAGTAAGCTCATCAAGAAGCATTATAGAGCATGTATTCACGCCAAGCAGTTCTGAAATGAATTCGATAAACATCTCCATTGTTGTGTCAATGACCGCTTCTATCTTCTGTCTTGTACTCTTTGGAATCTTGATGGAGACGACCAAAGTGCTGTTGGTGTCTTCTACATTCAGCTCCCACCTGTGAAGCTCTGCTACCTTCCATGCAAGATAGAGCTTTAACCTTTCTTCAGACTGGTCTTTTTGAAGTGTATGCCTTGAGTTGAAAAGGTAAGGCAGTATGGTATCTGGCATTCTTCTTGGGATAGTTAGATTTACCAGCACGGAGTCGCTCTCCTTGACATTGATTTTTATGATGTCATCATCCTCAAGGTAATAACTCAAACTCTCTATCAGATTGATAAAGAGCTGGAGGACTCTTATCTTGTCTCCTACAATGTCTGATGTATCTTCTTTAACATTCAGCTGTACTTGTATATTCTTTTTTGCAAGTATGCTTTTTAGCAGTTTTGAGTTCACTGTTTCTTCCAAAAGCTCTGGAAGACTTATTATGGACTTTGTGACGATTCGTGCTTCATCCTCAAGCCTTAGGAAATCAAGCAGGTTTTCAACGATGGAAACAAGTTTGTCTGTTTCCTCTGCGATAATGTCATAGAATTCCTTTTGTTCGCTTTTAGGCAGACCCCCAGCCTGACGTAGGTAATATACAGCGCCTTTAATCGAGTTAAGCGGGGTGCGTAGTTCGTGTGATATATAAGTAAGGGACTCGGTTTTTACGACATCGGCTTCTATAAGCTTTCTGTTTATTGTCTCAAGCTCGGCAGCGTTTACCCTNAACTGATTCACAAGAAAGGCGTTCTCAAGGGCGACAGCCGCCTGNTCTGCAATAACCTTTATCAAGGCAAACTCATCTTCTGTAAAAGGTGTACCGTCTTTNTTGTCGTTAATATTAAAGACGCCGAGCAATCTGTTTTTGCTTACAATCGGGCATGAAATAAACGACCTTGTCTTGTATCGGTCTCTTTTCTTTCCTTTGAACCTCTCATCCTTTTCTATGTCCTCGACAAGGACAGCGCGGCGGTTCTTGGCTACAGTGCCTACAATCCCCTCACCTATCTTGACTTTGTAGGAGCTGATGAGCTGAATGTCCATTCCTTTTGCAGCAAGGATATACAGCTCGTTTCGTTCGTTTACAAGCATTAGAGAGCCTTTTTCAGCAGTGGTGTAGTTGACAGCAAGGTCAAGCATAAGGTTTGCTATCGTGCTGATATTATGCGCTGTGATAATGGCACTTGAAATCTCCTGAAGTATCGCAAATTTCTTTTCAAAAAATTTAGAAGTTCCCATAAAAGTCCTTAAGTTGCTCTGCCTCCTCTATGAATCATCGCAACAATCCCAGCTTCTTACTTTTTCTCCATTTCTGTTCTCTGAGCTGTCCGATACAAGCTGAGCTTATTAAAATGGAGCAATAATTGTGCCTATAAGTCAGGATATTTTTTCTTAAGTTTTTCAAAGGGTTTTCAGTTTATTGCTGGTCCTCGCGGTGAGATTATTGTTGGAAATCTTTACACTTGATTGACTGATTTGGAGATAAAGGCCCTATTGTTCTAAGCATACCAAGGCATGAGATAGGGCTACAAAGCCGCAATTTTGTAAAGAATTCCGACGCTAAGCAGTAACCATTACTTTACAGTTGTGCTTCTCATCGGTGGACACCTTGCGGAATGCCATTTCCTGAAAAAAACAAAGAAGACACCAGTAGTGCAAAAGCGAAAGGATAGGATGACAGGTCTGCTACAGTGGGCTGGATTTTGGCAATCGGGACGGCTCTAAGTCTTTAAAAAAATAATGGCGGTCCCAACGGGAATCGAACCCGTGTCTTAGCCTTGAGAGGGCTATGTCCTAGGCCTCTAGACGATGGGACCGAATAAAAAAATAAATGGCTGGGGAGAGAGGATTCGAACCCCTATAAGCAGATCCAGAGTCTGCCGTCCTGCCATTGGACGACTCCCCAAAACCCAATAATTTCAACGCTTTGCGCTCGTTAGAACTATACCATAAACCATTAAATCCAGTCAATATCCCCCAGTCATCCCCCATCGCACCATCATCAATGATGATAATAATATATCCGTTTTTCAAAATATTTTTTGACTATCTTTTTGATTACTTCTCTTGAGGCAGGAATGACGATAAGAAACCCTATAACATCAGTAAAAAACCCCGGTGTGATAAGCAATGCACCTGCTATCAGAAGCATCACGCCGTTAATCAGCTCTTCAGCAGGGAACACGCCTTCCAGCAGGTTCCTCTGAATTCGATACACAACCCCCAGACCTTCCAGCCTGACCATATAAGCACCTACAACAGCCGTAAGGATTATTATTATAATTGTGTTTAAAGTGCCGATTATAGAGCCGACCTTTATTAAAAGGGAAAGCTCGATGGCAGGGACAAGGGTAAACAACAGGAATAACTTAAAAAACATTAAACAAGAACACCTGCTATTTTTTGCTGCCGCGCAACAGTGTTTTCAGTTCGTCCATGAACTCGTTTATGTCCTTAAACTCCCTGTAAACGGATGCGAATCTGACATAAGCTACCTTGTCAAGTTCTCTTAGACAGGACATTACCTCTTCTCCTATCTGAGAACTCGGAATCTCCTTCACACCCAGCGCAAGGAGTTTTTTCTCGGTTGAGTCCACAATTTTTTCTCTTGCTTCCATTGCTATGGGTCTTTTCTCACATGCCTTTTCAAGACCATGCAGTATTTTTTGTCTGTCGAACGGCTCTCTTCTGCCGTCTTTCTTAACGACCATAGGGAGGACGTCTTCGACCCTTTCGTATGAAGTAAAACGTCTTTCGCATTTAAGGCACTCCCGTCTCCGTCGGATGACATCGCCGTCCTTACTTGTCCTTGAGTCTATCACCCTGTCTTCGGTATGTCCACAGAAAGGGCACTTCATGACTGATACACCGGAAATTTTCGGCAAAGATTCATTACTCTTTCCCGAAATTCCTTGAGTCTTGATTCATCGTGTCTGTTGCCCAAGACCCCATCTATTATTTCGGCAATCTCGGTCATTTCCGTCTCACCCATTCCTCTCGTCGTAACACACGGAGTGCCCAACCTTATTCCGCTTGTGATTGTCGGTGGCCGTTCGTCAAACGGGATAGAGTTCTTGTTTACTGAAATTCCCGCAATATCGAGTGCCTCTTCAGCCTCCTTGCCGGTGATGTTTTTGCTTCTGAGGTCAATCAGCATAAGATGATTATCCGTTCCGCCTGAGACTACACTGTACCCTCTTTTTGTCATTTCATCAGCAAGCCTTTTTGCGTTTCTCAGGACTGATGCCTGATATTCCTTAAACTCCGGAGTCAGCGCCTCTTTAAAGGCAACTGCCTTTGCGGCTATCACATGCACAAGCGGACCGCCCTGTATGCCCGGGAATATCATCTTATCTATAGCCTTTGCATATTCCTTTTTACACATTATCATTCCGCCCCTTGGTCCTCTGAGGGTCTTGTGGGTGGTAGTGGTCACAAAGTCGGCATAAGGTATCGGGGACGGGTGAAGTCCTGCCGCTATGATGCCGGCTATATGTGCAATATCAGCCATAAGGTAGGCGCCTACTTCTTTTGCTATCTCATGGAAAACCTCAAAATCTATAGTTCTTGAATAAGCGCTTGCACCAACGAGTATCATCTTTGGCTTGTGCTTGATGGCAAGATTTTTCACCTCGTCATAGTCTATATAGCCTGTATCCTTGCTTACGCCATAAGGCACGGTCTTGTAAAAAATTCCTGAGAAGTTGACAGAAGCGCCGTGTGAAAGGTGTCCGCCGTGGCTAAGGTTCATTCCGAGTATTGTGTCCCCGGGTTTAAGAAAGGCGAAATAAACCGCCATATTAGCCTGACTTCCGGAGTGTGGCTGAACATTGACGTGTTCAGCACCAAAAAGCTGTTTTGCTCTTTCTATGGCAAGCTCTTCTACAACATCAGCATACTCGCATCCACTGTAGTATCTTCTGTGCGGGTAGCCTTCGGCATACTTGTTGGTAAACACCGAGCCTTGCGCCTCAAGCACAGCAGGGCTTGCATAGTTCTCAGAAGCTATAAGAACAATTTTATCTTTTTCCCTTTCGGTCTCTTTCTCTATAGCTTCGTAAACCTGCGGGTCTGTAATGTTAAGGTTCTTAAAGTTCATAAATTTTTTGTTTTTTCCTCTATCTGGCTGATTTTTTCGATTCTACGGGTATGCCTGCCGCCTTCAAACGAGGTTTCCAGCCAAAGCTTTGTAATTTCTCTTGCAAGAGCCTTTCCTGTAACCCTGCCGCCGATAACAAGAATATTTGCGTCATTGTGAAGTCGGCTCATCTTGGCACTGAAAGGTTCATTGCAGAGGGCTGCCCTGACATTGGGAAATTTGTTTGCGACAATAGACATTCCAATGCCTGTGCCGCATATGAGTATACCCCTCTCTACCTCTCCTTTTGAAACAGCGGAAGAAACCTTCTCTCCAAAGTCAGGATAATCAACAGACTGCGTGCTGTTAGTTCCGAAATCCTCGCACTCGATCCCCATTTGTTTCAGAAGCGAGAGGAGCTCTTCTTTAAGTTCTACACCTGCGTGGTCACACCCGATGGCAACCTTCATCTAAACCTCGACTTATAATCTTATATAAGAGTTCAGGGTTAAGTCAAGGAATGTACCGTTTTCCCGAAAGCCGACAGGACGAAACCAGCAATTCCTTTCAGTATTTGACAGAACCAGCACCAAAAATTAAAAATATAACCACGGGTGGGGCGGCTTCAGGAATTAAAGCTTTCAAGTAAATTTTTATTCGGAATAGGAATTATCCTCCTTCTCTTCTGGAGTAGTTTTGCGGTTTTCCTTTACACATACCTCAGAAATGACCTCGTGAAACAAAGCTACGAAAAAACCGACATATTAATGGGGCACATAAACGCCACAATGCACTATGTAAAAGACAAGCTGAGACCTAAAATGTTCGAGATGATGCCTAAAGACGAAATCCTCAGAGAGGCGATGTCAACCACATTCATCAACAAGGCAATAATGAAGACGTTTAATCATGAATTTCCGAAATACACCTACAGGAGGGTATCCCCTACCCCGCTTAACCCCGAAAATAAGGCGGATGACTTTGAGGCAGGCTTTATAGATAACTTCAACCGGACAGGGGAGACTACATGGAAAGGCACGGTAAAAAGAAAGGGAAATCATTACTTTGTCAATGCCAGGGCGGTGTTTGTGGAGAAAGAATGTGTTACGTGTCATAAAACAGCAAAGCTCGGCGAAATCATAGGTATAGAATATGTATCAATACCTGTGGACGACGCCCTTAAGGCAATGAAACGGGTTACCATCTCCATATTCCTGATAGGCGTATCAGGAATGGTCTTTCTTTTTATAATCCTCAACGTGTTCATTGACACCGTTGTGGTCAGACCGGTTAAAAAGGTAAGCTCGTTCTTCAAATCAGTTGTCAACGGAGAAAAAAATCTGGACTTCAGTATAGAAAGCAAAGATGAGATAGGTGAGATGGTTCATTCATTCAACACAATGATGGCATACCTTAAGGAATCAGACGATAAATTAAGGGCGTCGGAGAGCAAGTATAGGCATATATTCGAAGGCTCAAAAGATGCCATAATAGTGACCGATTGTGAAGGGGACCTCCTTGACGTAAATCCCGCCGGCAGAGAACTGTTCGGCGAAAAAGTGAAAAGCATGGATGAGCTTTTCATCAACCCCGAGGATTACATCCAGGTCATCAGAGAAATGAACAAAAGAGGTTTTGTAAAGGATTATGAGACCTCTCTTAAACGTCCCGAGGGTAAAAACCTTGATGTGCTCATAACTGCCAATTACAGGCTCGACGAGAGCTTCAGTATCTGCGGCTATGAGTTTATAATAAAAGACATCACCGAGAGGAAATGGATGGAACAGCAATTAAGACAGTCGGAAAGACTTGCTTCACTCGGAAAACTCGCCGCAGGCGTTGCACATGAGATAAACAATCCTTTAAGCGTAATACTCGGCTATACAAAACTCCTGATGAAGAACTCTCCTGAAGACAGCAAGGGTGACCTGGAGAAAATCTACAAAAATGCACAGGCATGCAAGAAGATAGTGGATGACTTGTTACACTTCTCAAGACGCTCTGAACCCCACCGAAGACAAGCCAGTATAAACGAGCTGCTCGATGATGTCCTCTCAAGCCTGACAAACACCTTTGCTGAAAACAAAATAACCATAGAGAAGTCTTTAGACAGCACGATACCTAACGTAGTCATAGACACTGACAGGATAAGACAGGTGTTTATGAACCTCCTCATGAACGCCTCGCAGGCGATATCGTCCGACGGAGTCATCAAAGTCTCAACGACATACGACGCCAAGACCCACAGGATTCAGATTGCAATCTCAGACAACGGCTGCGGCATCCCGAAAGAATCCGTCAGCCATATCTTTGACCCGTTCTTTACCACAAGGGACAAAGGCACAGGGCTTGGTCTTTCAGTTAGCTATGGAATCATTAAGGAACATGGCGGGGAGATATTCGTCACCAGTGAGGTTGGCAAAGGCACGACTTTTACGATACTACTGCCTGCCAGTGAGGTCAGCTAATGCAACAGAATGTACTTATAGTTGATGACAACCCTGACATACTGAGCTTCCTTGAGCGGCTTATAGAGGGGGAACTTGATGTCCGTGTCCTGACTGCAAAAGATGCGCGCAAAGCACTTGAACTACTTGGAGAGAACAATATATGTCTTATAGTTGCTGATGTGCGAATGCCGGGGATGGACGGTATCGAGCTACTTAAAGAGACCAAGAAGATAAATGAAAACATAGGCTTCATTATGATGACTGCTTACGGGACTGTAGAGACTGCTGTTGAGTCTCTAAAACTCGGTGCTTATGATTTCATCACAAAGCCCTTTGATGAAGAAAGGTTTTTGCACACCATAAAGAATTTTCTCGAACGGCAGAGACTTCTTGAAAGAACCCTCAGCCTCGAAAAAAGACTCAGGGAAAAAGAAGAGCTAAGCTCTTTGATAGGCGAGTCTCCTCCGATGAAAAAAGTAAAGGATGCAATCAAGATGGTGGCAAAGACCGATGTTACAGTGCTTATCACTGGAGAGACAGGCACAGGCAAGGAGCTTGCCGCAAGGATAATACACGGGCTCAGCAGCCGCTCCTCAGGACCGTTCATAACAGTCAACTGCCCTACAATCCCTGAAGCCATCCTCGAGAGCGAACTCTTCGGCTATAAAAAAGGTGCATTCACAAGCGCTATGCAGGACAGAAAAGGACTGTTTGAGGTTGCAGACCAGGGCACAATATTCCTCGACGAGATAGGCGACATACCACAGTCAGTGCAGACAAAACTCCTCAGGGTGCTTCAGGAGAAAGAAATAAAACCTCTTGGAGAAACATACACGAAGAAAGTGGATGTCAGGGTCATCGCCTCCACAAACCAGAACCTCCCTGAAAAAATAAAAAACGGACAGTTCAGAGAAGACCTGTTTTACAGACTCAATGTCGTCTCCATCAGGATGCCCTCTCTAAGGGAATTAAGAGAAGACATTATCCTTCTTGCCCGGCACTTCCTGAAAACTTACACCCATGAACTCGGCACTCCGGAAAAGACCCTCAGTGATGAGGCAACAAAACTGCTCATCTTAAGAACATGGAAGGGAAACGTCAGGGAACTTCAAAACGCCATACGGCGAGCACTCGTGTTCTCAAAGGGCAATGTGATAACCCCTAAAGACTTTACATCAGACGAACTGTCATGCATAGAGGCTGAGATAGAAAAAGTCACACATCTACCTTACAAAACTGCAAAGGATAAAGTGCTCAATGCCTTTAATAAACGGTACATAACCGAGCTTTTAAAGCAGACTGAAGGCAACGTCACGATGGCGGCACAAAGAGCAGGCATCGAGAGGCAATCCCTCCAATACCTCATGAAAAGATATGGAATAACCTCACAGGCATTCAAACCCCCTGCAAAAGAAAATTAGCAGTGCAAGAGAAATTTTGCTCCTGCACAATCCCTGTCCTACCCTAACTATTCAATTTTATTAGGATTTTTACTTTACGGATAATGGCATCATATTTGCTCCCTAATTAGTGTGGGGTTGGCAGGATGTCCCTGCGGGGAAACCTGCTATGTGTACATATAAAAATAGGGGAGGGAAAAATGAAAGGCGTAAAAAGGACACTAGCGTTCTTTGTAATTGTGACATTTGCCTTCAGTTCTGTTGCATTTGCCTTGAACCAGCCAGTATATCCCATAAAGGGGAAGCACAAATGTGGAAATGTAACACCTCGACAAGCCTATGAGATGCTGAAAAAAGACCCAAAACACACTTTTCTCGTGGATGTAAGAACCCGGTATGAATATCAGGACATAGGACATCCAGTAGGAGCTTACAACATCCCGTGGATGTTCTACACGACCAAAGTGGGCAAGAAAGGGTATAAAAAGGTCTTAAACAAGAATTTCTGCAGAGACCTCAGGGCACGTTTTAATCCCAGGACAGACACCCTACTCTTGTTGTGCCGGAGTGCAAAGAGAACCATTGCCGCAGCTACAGCGGCAGTTAACTGCGGATTCAGACCTGACAAGGTCTTCAATGTGCTCGGCGGGTTTGAAGGCGACAAGGTAAAAGACAAAAACAGTCCTTTTTATGGACAGCGCATGGTCGGTGGATGGCGTCTTGAGGGTCTTCCATGGACATACAAAATGGACCCGAAACTGATGTACCAGCCTGACCTCGCAAAATAAAATCAAAAAGGGGGTGGTAGCTGATTCGGACTTGACGAGCCATATAACCTGTGATATAGGGAAGGATAGGATTATGCTCTCTTTCAAAAAATATTAAAGGAGGCAAACAATGCAAGAGGAAGAAAAAAAGGAAATAAGTGGTACGGGGTCTTTAACAGGTGAGGCTCTGGAAGCAGAAGACGTGTTGGCTGGTGCTGAGCCATGGGATCCGATTGAGACAAAGCTGGTTGTGTGGTCTTTTATTGCAGCGCTCATCGCTCTAATAATTGGTTTATTAGTTGTGCCAACCTCTATCTTTTTTCACTGAGGATGCATACAGAATACCTCATACGGCATAACGGAAAAAGCTGGGTAGCAGAAAATGAACTCTGCAGTCTCTCTGCTTCAACACTTGAGGAACTCGACCTCAAAGTAGAAACACACCTGAGACAGACAGGACTGCTGAAAAAAGGCGAACGGATGAGGGTCTTCATGTTCTTCGACAACTCGACCATTCCCGAATGGATCCGGCAGTACGCCCAGCATTATTTCAACAGGGTCATAGAAGTAAAAGGATAAAAAATTGGATCCTTTAAAAACCAAAATAGGGGGATTCTAATGACAGATCTTTCTAACAGGAAATGGTATACAGGGATGACAACCCAGGAAGACTGGTGGGCTGTATGGCTAGGTCTCGGCTTCTTCTGTTTAGGGCTTCTTACCTTGGCAGGAGTTGACCTTGTCGGCTGGATTGCTTATCCAAAAAAATGGGTCTTCAGTCTCCCTGAAGGAGCCGTGGCTAAAAAAATCGTCACACCGGACAAGGCGTTCTACGCACTCGGAGGGAAATACAGTATAACTGCCAAGGGCTTCTACAAAAGTCTGGGACCAATAGGAAGCATACTTGTAACCTATTTAGTCTTCACCGTTGCCACTACCATCGGTGCTTACTTCATGAAGTGGAACATTAAAAGATACATAACCGGCTGGACGATTATATTTTTCCTGACATATCTGGTATGGTTCATCGGACATCACGCCTTCTTTGCGGCAACTGCAGTTGACCTCAAGAAGAGCAAGTTTCCTGATATGTTCACCCTTTCGCTCGGTGGTGGTGCATCGTTTATTCTGGCTCTGATTGTAGGGCTGATAATAGGGAACTTCTTCAAGGGGTTTGCAAGCTATTTAAGCACGGCTGCCAAGCCTGAATGGTTCATAAAAACGGCAATCGTGTTCCTTGGGGTTAAGGTAGGATATCTACCGATAAAAGCAGCCGCGTCTTCAGCAAAACTTGGGAAAGAGGTAGCAGGGCTTACTGGTGAACTGTTCATTGCAGGCGCAGCTGCAACAGTAGTAGCTTATCTGATATTCTGGCCTGGTGTGTATCTGATATCGAGAAAGATATTTAAACTGCCACGCAAAACAGCTGCTGTTCTTGGCTCTGGAATCTCTATCTGTGGTGTCTCTGCTGCTGTAGCCACAGGTGGAGCAGTGAGGGCAAAGCCAGTGGTATCCATAATGGTCTCTGCTCTGGTGGTTGTATGGGCAGTCATCGAGCTTATCATCTTGCCTGGGTTCTTTACCCACGTCTGGCCCCGAACAGACGACCCACTTGTGGCAGGAGCTGCAATGGGAATGTCTGTTAAGACAGACGGTGCAGATGCAGCCGCAGGAGAGCTAATGGATGAATTCATGCGAACTAAGATAGAAAGGGACACACACGGCGCAGTGCAGTGGCCTGAAGGCATTATAACTGTAAGCGCAGTTATGACCAAAATCTGGATAGACATGTTCATCGGACTGTGGGCATTTATTCTTGCACTGCTTTGGGTCTATCGAATCGAACGACGACCAGGGGAACGGGTTATGGCATCGGAAGTGTGGCACCGATTCCCGAAATTCGTTCTCGGATATTTTGCCGCATGGTTCATTTATCTCGCAATATTCTTCGGACCAGGACATGCCGGCGCACCCGAAGGCATGGATGTACTTAAAGCGGCAACAGCAGGTGCAGTGCCAGTGGAAAAAGGCATGCGAAAGTTCTTCTTCATGCTGACCTTCATGAGCCTTGGAATCATCACTGACTTTAAAAAGCTCAGAGAAGCCCAGTTCGGGAAAATGGTATGGGTATACTTCGTCGCACTCTTCCTGTTCATAATACCTGTGGCTATACTTATCGCCTACATCTTCCATCACGGCATGCAGATACCCAACATAGCTCCTCAGTAAATAGAAATATTTTGCCTGGGTAGGATAAAATGGGTCTATGAGGATAGCCCTCATAGACCCATTTTTTAACCAAAACTTGTTAAATGAATAAAGTAGAAGACAAAACCAAACGCAAAATATTAAGAGAATTAACAATCAAAGCCAAATTTCTGAATTATACTGCGCTGTTCTCCATAATAATCTTTATACTGCTTCTTCTGAGGCTCTATCCCAACTGGGAACATTCCAAATGGCTCTTCGCTATTGCATTGTTCATGGAATGCTTTTCTATCGGATTTTTTGTCCTGACAAGACGCATAAAGGGAATACTTGAAGGAGACCCTACTGATGAAGAAATCATCAAATGGGCGAATTTTCTGTCGTATTACTACTATCCCAAATTCATCTTCCGCAAAAAGCGAAACCCGTTTATCGTCCCTGATGACGAAGATTAGCCTACAGACTTAACGCAGGTAATATATAAGCAGGTAAGCCAGCAGGAATGCAGTCACCCACAGGACAGTCGAACCTGTAGGCCAGTGCTTGATTGTATCCCCGGGATAAATGTCCTTTTCCCTTTTTATCCTCTTTTTAATCTCTGCCTTACGCTGAGGGCTGCCCAGCAGAAGGAATACGGAATCAGAGACCATCTTTACCGCTGCCAATGGGTTTTTGCTAAACCACGCAAGTGAGCCAGGAATGGACTCAAAAAATACCTTTCTTAGCCTGTTGCCGACTACAGACATCGGGACTTCCACAAACCACATAAACGCCCCTGCACCTTTCCTGTAAAACCAGTCTGTATCAAGATTCACAGCCCTGATTTCCGAAGGATAAATGCCAGAAAGCATCAGAAGAGTAAACGCCAGTGCAGAAAAGAACAGCAGTTGCAGTTGTGCCATTACATGAGGCGCAGTGTAAGGCTCATACTCGACAGGATACGGAAGAATGCTGTAAAGAGGCGCAGGAAACGTGCCGATGAAAACGCACAGGAAAGCCGTAATCCCCATGGCTATGAGCATATTAACCGGAGGCTCTTTTGCCCTGATGCCTGAGTCATGCGAGAAGAATGCAAAATACGGTATCTTAATCCCTGCATGATGAAACACACCTGCTGATGCAAACAGAAGAACAAACCATATAGCAGTCAAGCTCTCGTGAGCAGCAGCAGACATAACCATTGACTTACTCACAAAGGCACTGAACAGGGGAAACGCAGAGATTGACGCAGCGCCTACTATACAGAATATACATGTCAATGGCATGGTCTTATATAAACCGCCAAGGTCTGTGGCATTGATCTTTCCAGTCTGCTGCATAACAGCTCCCATGGACATGAAAAGAAGCGCTTTAAACAATATGTCATTGAACGCATGAGCAGCAGCACCGTTTATTGCCAGCTCTGTGCCTATCCCAATACCGACCACCATAAACCCGACCTGATTGATAAGACTGTATGAAAGCACCCTTCTTAAATCATTTTCAATCACAGCGTAAAAGATAGGAAATGCCGTCATCAAGGCTCCAATCCATATAAGGGGTTCAGCTCCAGGAAATGCTCTTGCCAGAACATAAACAGCAGTCTTTGTCGTAAAAGCGCTTAAAAACACCGTGCCTGCAATAGTCGCCTCTGGATAGGCATCCACAAGCCATGCATGCAGGACAGGCCAGGCGCAGTTCAGACCAAATCCGATGAATATAAGATATGACGCCAACCCGTTTAAACCTATATATCCGAATTCAATCGAACCGTTCTCATACGCATAAATGACTATGCCTGCGAAAAGCACAATCCCCCCGAAGATATGAACCAGAACATACCTGAACCCTGCCTTAAGCGATTTCTCTGTCCTGCGCGCCCAGACAAGAAACACCGAGCTTATGGTCATCAGTTCCCAGAAACAGAACAGGCTGAACAGGTCTCCTGCAAAAACAACACCCAGAGACCCGCCTGCATAAAGAAGACCTGCAACGTATTCAACATCATTCCTTATGTGAATGCCGTAAAGAAGAACAATGAAAGAAATAATATGAAAGACGTATCCAAACAGCAGGCTCAACCTGTCTACCTTAAGCAGTATGAGATTGTAATCCAGAAACCTGAAAGTAAGATGCACACCTTCAGGAATACCAAGAAGGTTTATAAATCCCAAGACAGGAAGGGCTAATAAATATGCACTCTTTGCCCTCCCCCTGAGCAGAGGAACAAGAAACGCTCCAATGATGAATACTACTGCAGGCAGAACAGGATTAATCATAATAATCCTCTCTCCTCTTAACAATCCTTCGCAGTATATGCTTTGCTGCTAAAACCAGACTCACACAGGCGACAAACCCGTATGCTGCATAAAACCCAGGCCAGTTTTCCCAGAAGAAATAACCATGTTTCGGAACTACGAGATCAACTATCAAAAGCACTACACACACCATATAAAAAACCCGTCTGAATTTCCTTACGTTTTCAGGGTCGTCAAAAAACTTAAACTCTTTTTTCATGAAACGCCCCCCTGTAATTACAGAATATTCCAGAAACAACATATGGGAATTGGCTGATATCAGTATAAAAGGCAGGCATGTCAGGTGAGAAATTTTTAGTTGAGACACCGCTATAACCTGCCTCTAACAACAAACCATACTGTTCTGCTGAAGCCCCACTAATTAAATCAGACGAATATAACGTTCTTAAATAATTGTCGAATTTAAAAATTTCGAATCCTGACATGCCTGCCTCCTATCCGAAGAAAAAGATTATACCGAGATATAAAACGCACGCTGTCAGCACTGCATAAAAGATTTTTTTGTATCCTGGTTCAGGCTCGTGCATAAGCTCTATTATTTCGCCTTTTTCATTCCTCAATTTTAAACCCCTCCTGTTATACTGGCTACGACCATTTTAGAAAGATCTAAAAACAGCGAAGGCATGAAAAACAATATCAGTGTTCCCACAGCAGTCAGCACCAGAGGCACTACCATAAACGCCGGCGCTTCGGATATCCGCTTTACCTCAGACCCTTTGAAAAACGCCCTGTACACTATGGGCAGGAAATAGCAGGCATTAAGTATCGTGCTTGCTGCAATAACTACAAGCAAAGGCAACTGGTTCGCTTCCACAGTGCCCATAGCCAGATACCATTTGCTCAGGAAGCCTCCAAACGGCGGAATGCCTATCATGGAAAGCGCTCCTGCTGTGAATGCCGCCATGGTAAAAGGCATCTGTCTTCCGATGCCGTCAAGCTCGCTGACATTTGTCTTATGCGTTGCGACATAAATAGCGCCTGCTACAAAAAACAGGGTTATCTTTCCGAATGCATGAAGCAGTATGTGCATTATACTTCCTGTAATTCCTGACGGCGTAAGCAGGGCAACACCGAGTATGACATAGGAAAGCTGGCTTACCGTTGAGTATGCAAGACGAAGTTTTAAATTATCCTGCTTAAGGGCAATTACAGAAGCGGTTATTATAGTGAAAGACGCATAATAAGCAAGTGCAGTGCCCAGCCCGAGTTCACTGAGCAGTTTTATCCCGAACACATGGAGGACTACCTTAACGACAACAAAAACCCCTGTCTTTACCACTGCCACTGCATGCAAAAGCGCACTCACCGGCGTGGGAGCTACCATTGCAGCAGGAAGCCATGAATGAAGAGGCATCATCGCCGCCTTTGTAATACCTGCCATAAAAAGAATAAATATCACGGTAATGAGAACATCAGAGCCTTTTCCCTCAAGTATCCCCTGAGCTGAGAAATCCAGTCTGTGTGCGGTGCTGTATGTAAGCACCACTGCAAACAGCAGAAATGCAAGGGAAGTACCGAGCAGATATGTAAGATATGTCCTTCCCCCTTTTATTGCCTCTGGTGTTTCTTTATGCGCTACAAGCGGAAACGTGCACAGGGTAAGAATCTCGTAGAAGATAAACATCGTAAGCAGGTTTGCAGAAAACGCCACACCCATTGTTGCAGACATCGCCACTGCAAAACACATGAAATACCTTGTCTGTGCATGCTCTTTTAAGGCTCTGACATAACCTATGGAATAAAACGATGTAAGAATCCATAAAAACGATGCAGTAGTCGCAAAGAAAATGCCGAGTGCATCTACCCTGAACTTAATATCAAGTCCTGGGAAAACAGTCAAAAGGGTATATTCTATAACTTTGCCATCAAGAACCATGGGAAGCATGGAGGCGACCAGAGAGAACTTTATAAGCGAAGCCGCAATCGTCCAGAATTCCCTGACATTAGGGTTTCTTCCTGAGATGCCGACTAAGACTACGGCAATAAGCGATACACTTATGACATAAACAGGCAGTGCGGAATACACTGTATCCACTACATCACCCCTGCCAGAAGCATTTTTGCTGCCTTCTGTGCAACAGACACCGGTAGTGAGGCAGCTGTCCCGAAGAATATGCAAAGACCAGCCATAAGCAACGTAGGCACAAGCATGCCAGCCGGAGCTTCAAAGACCTGCCCTGCGTGTTCAGCACTCTTGAAATAAATGTTTTCGATTATCCTCCAGAAATACACTGCCGTAAGCAGAGAACTTATTAGGATTACAGGCACGAAATACCACATGCCTGTCTCAAGCGCACCGAGTGCTATATACCACTTGCTTACGAACCCCACTGTAAGCGGAACACCTATCATTGAAAACGCACCTATGGTAAAAGCTGCCATTGTAAGAGGCATCTTTCTGCCCATACCCCTAAGCTCTGATATATCCTCTATGCCTGTCCGGTAAACCATCGCACCCACTGCAAGGAACAGCGTTCCTTTCATAAGGGCATGGTTGAGTATATGAAGAAGGCTTCCAGCCATTGCAGTCTCACCTGCAAGCGAAGCACCAAGCACTATGTAACCTATCTGTCCCACGCTTGAATATGCAAGCATCCGTTTGATATTAGTCTGTGCCACGGCAAGCACAGAACCCATTATTATCGCAACTGAAGAAAGCACAAGCATTATCTTTGTAAAAGGCACTACATGGATGTCAAAATCCAGTTTGAACACAGTAAACATTATCCTCAACAGGGCATAAGCTCCGACCTTTGTCCCCGTAGCTGCAAGTATTGCACTCACGGCAGACGGTGCATAGGTGTATGCATTCGGCATCCAGATGTGAAGGGGGAAGAGCGCAAGCTTCAGGCTTAAGCCCACAGTAAAAAACGCAAAGGCAGTAAGGACTACTTTTGAATGGTAAAGCTGTGGTAGTCTTTCAGCCAGGTCCGCCATGTTAAGAGTGCCTGTCACCATGTAAAGATGCCCTATCCCAAGCAGTATGAACGTAGCGGCAACAGTGCCGAGTATCAGATAGTTATAACTGGCTACAAGTGCGGCTTTTCTTCTGCCAGAGGCAATCAGGGTATAGCCTGAAAGAGAGCTTATCTCGATAAACACATAGAGGTTGAATATATCTGCTGTGATAATAATCCCCAGAAGCCCTGTAACAAGAAGCATGTAGGCACTGTAAAAAAACGTTATCTTGTTTTCGGGTATCTCGTCCTCCACGCTCTTTTTTGCATACACCGAAACCACAAAGGCTATGAAAGAGACGACGACGAGCACAAAACCGTTCAGATAATCCACTGCATATTCAATGCCCCACGGCGGCTCCCAGTTGCCGAACCAGTAGCTTATCCTCCCTGTCTTCAAGACACTGTTTAAGAGGAATCCTGAGATTGCAAACGACAGGGCAGAGGCTGTCACTGCTATATACCATGCAAAGGCTTTACTTATCCTTCCGGCAGGAGGGATAAGGACGGCGGAAATCAAGGGGACTATGACAACCAGTGCAGGAAAGTTCTCCACAAGGTTCATTCCCCTGTCCCCTGCCTGTTTATCTCAAGTATTCTGTCTTCCTCTATTGTCCCGTAGGCTCTGTTTATCCTGATGATAAGGGCAAAGGCAACTGCAGTGGTGCTTACTGAAACCACGATAGCGGTAAGAATCAGGACATGGGGCAAGGGGTTTTCATACCGCACGGCACCGTCCCATACAATAGGGGCTGTACCTCCACTAACCTTGCCGATGGAGATATAAAAAAGAAAGACCGCAGTCTGAAAGATGTTCATCCCGATAATCTTCTTTATCAGGTTGTTCTTGGAAATCATGGCGTAAAAGCCTATCATCATCAGTGTTATATAAATCCAGTAATTGTATTTTCCGAGGATTAACTCAATCACTTTTCAACCCTCTCATCCTTTCTTGCTGTTTCAAAGAATATGGTTATCATCACTGCCGCAACCGTAATCCCCACGCCTATTTCGATAATAAGGATTCCTATATGGCTTGCAAAATGAGGCTCTCCTATGGGCAGAACATTATACTGGAGATATTTCCCTCCGATTAGCATACAGACAAGCCCTACGGCAGCGTATATAAACACTCCGGTTGAACTCAGAATGTCGCTTGTCTTTTCCGCTATTCTCTGGCGTGCGCTATCAAGACCATAGCTTAAGGCATAAAGGATTATACTTGCGCCGAGTATCACTCCTCCCTGAAACCCTCCGCCCGGACCACTGTCGCCGTGCATGATGACATACAAGCCAAAAAGCTGCATAAAAGGAATCATTATCCTCGAGACGACTCTTCTTATTATGCTGACCCTCATGTTCATCACCTTTTTCTGCCCCTCAGCAAAAGGATTACGCCCAAGCCTGCAGTGAATATAACCGTGGTCTCTCCTAAGGTGTCGTATCCTCTGTAGCTTGCAAGGACAGCTGTAACCATGTTTATGACACCTGTTTCTTCGGCTGAATGCTCGATATATCTGGGTGCGACATGGAGATTGGCAGGAGCATTAGGGTCTGCAAAGTCAGGCATATCGAGCGTGCCCCAGATTAAGACCGCAGCAGTGACAACTATGATTACAAAACCAGGCAGCACATGACGGGCACGAGGCATCAGTTCTTCCCCTCTTGCAGTTCTGCTGATTGCTGCAATAAGCAGGACAGTCGTAATCCCGGCTCCTACGGATGCCTCTGTAAACGCAACATCCACTGCGTTAAGCCGTGTCCAGACAACAGCCATTATCAGGCTGTATGCTGAAAGCAAAACTGCCGAGCCGAGCAGGTCTTTTATATGAATTGCGACAAGAGCGCACACCACAAGCAGGAAAAGCATTACAAGGTCAATCATCTGGTCTTATCCCCCTTCTGCCACGGCTTGACACCTGCAAGATAAGCTGCCTTGGCAACGGCATGCGTTGCCGTGGGATTGGCTATAAATATAAACAGTATGATAAGCAAAAGCTTAATGCTTACAAACGAAAACCCCTCATAAATCACAAGCCCAATTAATATCATAGTCTGACCGAGAGTGTCAGCCTTTCCCGCAGGATGCATCCTTGAATAAAAGTCCGGAAACCGCACAACACCCACAGCAGCCACCAATACGAAAAAACATCCAATGCTTAAGAAAATTCCTGTTATAACTGTTCTGACATCCATTACTGAAGGCTACCTGTCTCTTTGTATTTCAATATTGCAATAGTGGCTATAAAATTAATCAGCGCATACACCAATGCAATATCGAGAAAATGCGGACGATTGTATATAAAGCCTATCAATGCCAGCAGCACCACGGTCTTTGTCCCCATGACATTGACTGCAAGCACCCTGTCATATATTCTTGGTCCTTTTACCGCACGGTAAAGGACTATCAATACAGCTATGAGCACTAAAACAGCAGCAGTGCTAAACATCCTCTATCCTCTTGACACGCCTTGCCATCTCCCCTTGCAGGAGGGTTTCAGCAGGCTTGTCAGCTATAGCATGCACTATGAATTCGCCATCGCCTCCGGCTTCCACAGTCACTGTTCCAGGGGTAAGGGTCACGGAATTTGCAAAGGTAACTATCGCCAGTTCTGTCTTTAAGTCGGTCTTGACCTTGATAATCTTAGGGTTTATAGGCATTTTGGGATGAAGAGTCATGTAAGCGACATCTACGTTCGCCTTAAACACTTCAAACAAAAACCACGGCACGTATCTGACAAACCGCCAGAGCCCTTTAAACCCTCGTCTTATGTCCGCACCTGCACCTATAAGCAGGTCGTGAGAGACAAACGCCACAAAAAGGCTGCACATCACGCCGAGAAAAATATGGAAGAAATCAAAATACCCTGAAAGTAGTATCCAGAAACAAAACATTATTATGGAAGTTATAAAAAAGCTCAATTCCCTTCCCCTGAGATTAATATAAATATGATATTATACATTCAAAGTCTCTCAAGGGGAAGCGGTCTGGAGCTGAATAGGGTAAAATATTCATAAATGCATCCGGTGTACCCTCTAGGCTGAAAATGGAAGAGCAAAAACAGGAGAAACTTCCGCTTGATGCACGCCTCCTCTCAGAGGCAGTCATTGAACTGAACATCTCACGGAGGAATGTAGGACTATACCCTCCAGAGCACGCCATTATAAAAGATTCTATCGCAAGGGCACACAGTCTTTTAGAAAGCCTGTTTGAACTAAGAAGCGAAATAACACTTGGCATTGCCAAAGACGCACTCGTGATTGACGAACACACACTCGACAGGAAAAACCCTGTATTCAAAGAGTTTGCACTCAGCCTGCATAACAAAGGAATCGCAGCCATTACTTTCTCTTCAGGTCTTACCAAAGAAGAGCTTGTAGGACTTCACGAACTGATAACGATGAAAGATGCTCCAACAGGCAAGGGCATTGTCGAGCTTGCAGAGAAAAAAGGAATCAGGCATATAACGCTCAACCCTATAGACTTCTCCACTTTTAAGTTTATTGAAGGCGCAAGGCGTGCAGAGGGCGCAGGAGGCGACACACTCGAAGACTACGTATACGGCTTGCTTGAAGGAAAGCTGACAACCGACGACTCCGCGGCAGCGCTGCTCAGTGCCCCGCCTGAAGAGGTCGCAAGTCTTTTAAACAACGCAATGTCCGCAGATACTAAAGATGAAACTTATGAAAGAGTAATCACCACATACCTAAGGAAAAAAGGAGAGACACAGTTAAGCAGAGAGTCTTTTGAAAAATTTCTTTCACTTATAGACAATCTCAATCCTACACTGAAGCGTCAGTTCCTCTCAAGAACATTTACCCATCATCGTGTGGAGATAAAGGACGTAGAAAAAATCCTCACTGAGATGACATCCGAAAGCTTCCAGAAAATGGTAGAGATATTTACAAGGCATTCTTCGATGGTGCCGGACACCCTTAAGAATCTTATAGACAAACTTTCTTCAATCAAGGAGGACACAGTATTCGATTTCGACGTTCTCTTGGACAACGAAGCAGTAGTGCACGACATTGAAATAGATGAGGATATAATAGGTCTCTTCAAGGAAGACCATTTCAAGACCTTTGTCAGCAACGGCTATCAGAGAGACCTCACTGCAATGCTGAAAGCCTCTCCTGTAAAACGAATCCAGATGGAGGAGCTGGGGCAGGAATGCAAAAGCGAGGTTATAGACAGAGTCACCTCCGAGGTAATACTTGAAGCCCTGGAAGCAGGAATAGCAACCAACGAAGAGTATCTAACTTTGCTTACCCGTCTTACAGAGCTTGCAACCGAATTCGTAGAGACAGGCAGATTTGAAGAAATACTTAACATTTACAATACACTTTACCCCTACTCCCTGAGCGGCAGTTTTACTCACGAGATATCGAGCGTAATCTCGTATTTTTTCCATTCCGAAGCATTTATATCAAAATTTATAAATGCCATAAAGCTTTGGGGCAAAAGGGACAGGGAGGGGGTCACCAGGCTTGCAAGAGTATTAAAAGCCCAGTTGATACCTCCGCTTGTTGACGCACTCCTGGAAGAGGGAAACGCAAGCCACAGAAGATACCTGCTCTCACTGCTTGGCGAGCTTGGAAGCGATGTAGTCCCCGAAGCCGTAAGGAGGCTTGACGACAGAAGATGGTATGTTGTAAGAAACATGCTCTACCTGTTAAGAGAATGCGGTAACGGCAAGCATGCCAACCATGTAAGAAGATTCGTCAAACACAAAAATACAAGGATATGCATTGAAGCAGTAAAGACATTGCTACACTTCAAAACCGCTGATTCTGTCCCGTATCTCAAGTTCTATCTTCAAAGCAACAATGCAAGGCTCAGGGAGCAGGCTATAAGACTCGCAGGAGCTTACAGGGTCAAGGCTGCAGTGCCATACCTGCTAGACATCCTGGAAAAGAGGGATATGCTCGGCGCAGACTCTTACTATAAGATATCCGTAGTAAAGGCACTTGGGGACATAGGAGACAAAAGCGCAATACCGCATCTGCTGAAAATCTACAATTCAAAGGCTCTGCTCTTTAAAGGCAGTCTTGAGGAACTGAAAGTCGAAATATTCCGAAACCTTGACAACTACCCGCTTGAAGCCCTTAAACCGCTCCTTGAAGCAGGACAAAGGTCTAAAAACGAGGAAATAAAGACCATAAGTAGAGATTACTTGCAACGCATACTAAGGAAAAAGAAGGGGTATTACTGATGTCCGATAAGGTATCCGCATTTATATCTTACATAATGATTGCCGTATCCAACTGTGCCCTGTATTCAAAAGACCATCCTGCAGTCAAACAGTTTTCCGAAAAGGCAATAAAAATCATGGACGAACTTTATGAAGACAACGAACTGAGTATCATAATGCTCGGCGACAGCCTCCACATGAATGAAGTCCGTATCACAGACAAAGACATTCATATAACCAACTTTATAAAAAGACTGCGAAGAAAAGGCATAGAAAAAATTATCTTCAAGAAAGGAGTCAAGACCGAAGAGCTTACGTCACTCATCGTAGACCTTGCCTCCACTGATAAGGCTCTCACATCCTATCCTCATATATCAGTAGGAATAGTGGAAGTGAAAATGAAGGTTCAGGACGGCATTGATGTCTCAAAAATAGTAGATGAAAACACCTCAAGGATAAAAGAAGTATATCGAGGGTTGTCGAGGTTTGAAAGACTCGATATAGTGGGGCTTGAGGATATAGTGATAGACTTCATCTCTACTCTAAAGAGGGAAGCCAATGTTCTCAGGGTCATCAGTCCTGTTAAGTCTTACAGCGAATATACATACACGCACACAACCAATGTGACAATACTGTCTATATTTCAGGCGGAGTCGCTTGGACTCAAAGGCGACATACTGCATGATGTAGGGCTTGCAGGTCTGCTTCATGACGTTGGAAAGATGTTCATATCAAAAGACATACTTGAAAAAGATGCAAAACTTACTCCGAATGAATGGGAGGAGATGAAAAAACATCCGACCTACGGTGCATTGTATCTGTCCAAGCTTCCTGACATGCCCAAGCTTGCCGTAATCGCTGCGTTTGAACACCACATGAAATTTAACGGCAGCGGTTATCCTGAAACAAAAAGGCGGGGTATGAAACAGCACATAATAAGTCAGATCGTCGCTATCTCCGACTTCTTCGATGCACTTAGAACAGAAAGACCCTATAGAAAGGCGCTTGACGTGCCGGTCATACTCGGACTGCTGAGAGAATCATCAGGAAAAGACTTCAACCCTATGCTCGTAGATAACTTCCTGTTTGCATTAAAGCGCATCAAGGCGATTTAAAAACCTGCTGCGCACGGAAAGGGCTCTACCAGCGGATTCCGAAAAGATTTCCTGATGCATGGAATCCTCAAATATGTTAAATTAGCATTATGCGAAAGATTGAAGTATACGATACCACGCTCAGGGACGGGGCACAGGCAGAAGATATTGCCTTCTCTGTCGAGGACAAGCTCCGCATAACCGAAAAACTCGATGAACTCGGAGTGCACTACATCGAGGGCGGCTACCCAGGGGCAAACCCCAAGGACGCAGAATATTTCAGAAAAGTCAGGAAGCTTCACCTTGAAAACTCAAAGGTCGTTGCCTTCGGAAGCACCCACAGACCCGGACACAAAGTCGAAAACGACAAGACCATAAAGGCAATACTTGACTCCAGAGCCGGCTATGCCACCATCTTCGGAAAGACATGGGATTTTCATGTAAAAGAAGCACTCAAGACCACGCTTAAGGAAAACCTTGACCTGATTTACAACACTATCTCGTATCTGAAAGAACGCATGGAAAAGGTGTTCTTCGATGCCGAGCATTTCTTCGACGGCTATGTAAACAATCCGGAATACGCAATAAAATGTCTTCTGGCAGCCCAGGACGCAGGTGCAGACTGTCTTGTCCTCTGCGACACAAACGGAGGCACTTTGCCTGAAGCCATTAAAGACATAACAAAAGCGGTTATAAAAAAGGTCAAGACACCGGTTGGAATACATGCACACAATGACTCTGACTGCGCAGTCGCCAATTCTATAATGGCAGTCAAGGCAGGGGCACAACACGTTCAGGGCACTATCAACGGTCTTGGAGAACGGTGCGGCAATGCCAATCTGTGTTCAGTGCTGCCCAATCTCCAGATAAAACTCGGCATGAAATGCCTCACAGACGAGCAGATGAAAAAAATAAGGGATGTGTCCCGCTTTGTCAATGAGATAGCCAATCTCAGACACTTCAAAAGACAGCCGTTTGTCGGAGACAGCGCCTTTGCCCACAAAGCAGGGATGCACGTAAGCGCAGTGCTGAAGTCCCCTGAAACATACGAGCATATAAAACCTGAACTCGTGGGCAATTCGCACAGAGTGCTGGTCTCAGACCTTGCAGGCAAAAGCAATATCCTCCGGAAGGCAAAAGAATTCGGAATCAAGATAGACCCGAAAGCACCGCAGACACAGGACATCGTAGCTACCCTTAAAGAGCTTGAAAATCAGGGTTTCCAGTTCGAGGCAGCAGAGGCATCATTCGAACTGCTCATGAAAAAAGCCCTTGGTCTTCACAGAAGATTCTTCGACCTTATCGGCTTCAGAGTCATAGTCGAGAAGAGGAAAGAAGGCGAACCTCCGCTGAGCGAAGCAACAATAATGCTCAGAGTAGGCGGACACATAGAGCACACTGCAGCAACAGGAAACGGTCCTGTAAATGCGCTCGACAACGCACTGAGAAAGGCACTGAATACTTTTTATCCTGAACTGAAGGACGTCAAGCTCCATGACTACAAGGTCAGAGTCCTTACAGCAGGCAAAGGCACTTCTGCAAAGGTAAGGGTTCTCATAGAGTCAGGAGACGATACGAAAAGATGGGGCACTGTCGGTGTCTCGGAAAACATAATCGAGGCATCGTATCAGGCACTTGTTGACAGCATAGAATACAAGCTCCTGAAAGAAGAAGGGTAGCAAGTTTGTTATAAAAGGGTTATAGACCCTTTTCAGATAATATTCTTATATGGACACGTTTAGGCTTACCACCCCTTTTAAACCAAAAGGCGACCAGAACAAAGCCATCAGACAACTTTCAGACGGCATACGCAAGGGAATTAAACATCAGGTTCTTCTGGGTGTAACAGGCTCCGGGAAAACGTTCACCATCGCCAATGTGATTGCGAACGTAAATAAACCTGTGCTTGTCATTGCCCATAACAAAACCCTTGCGGCACAGCTTTACGGTGAGTTCAGGGAACTTTTCCCTGAAAATGCAGTGGAGTTCTTCGTAAGCTACTACGACTACTACCAGCCAGAGGCATACATACCCACAACAGACACATATATAGAAAAAGATGCACTTATAAACGACGACATTGACAGGCTCAGGCATTCGGCTACAAGGGCAGTCCTTGAAAGAAGAGACGTAATAGTCGTTGCCTCTGTCTCCTGCATATACGGTATAGGCTCACCGCAGGATTACATGGACATGCACCTCATTCTCGAAGAAGGCATGCACACAAAAAGGGACGAGATACTCAAAAGGCTTGTCGAGATGCAGTATGAAAGGTCTGACGCTGACTTCAAACGGGGCAACTTCAGAGTAAGGGGCGACATCGTGGAAATATATCCCTCATTCTCGCTGGACAAAGGTATAAGGGTAGAGTTCTTCGGCGACGACATCGACCGGATAGACGAATTCGACCCACTTACAGGAGAAAGAATAAGAAGGATTGAGAAGCTGGCGCTTTTTCCGAACAGCCACTGGATAACACCTAGGGAAAGACTTGAACCGGCTCTTGAAAGAATAGAGAAAGAACTTCAGGAACGTATAGAGTATTTTTTAAAACAAGGGCGCACTGTTGAGGCTCAGAGGATTGAACAGAGGACAAGATTCGACCTTGAGATGCTTCGTGAGTTCGGCTATTGCCACGGTATAGAGAATTACTCACGACACCTTAGCGGCAGAGCACCAGGAGAGCCACCCTACACCCTGATTGACTATTTCCCTGACGATTTTCTCATCGTAATTGACGAATCCCACGTCACAGTGCCACAGATAGGCGGCATGTATGAAGGCGACAGGTCAAGAAAACAAACCCTTGTTGACTACGGCTTCAGACTGCCTTCGGCACTGGATAACAGACCCCTCACATTCACGGAATTCGAGCACAGGGTCAGACAGGCAATATATGTCTCTGCCACGCCCGGTCCGTATGAACTTGAAAAGGCAAAAGGAAGAGTCATCGAGCAGATAATAAGACCTACAGGGCTTATTGACCCAAAGATGACAGTAAGACCTGTAAAAGGACAGGTAGATGACCTCCTGAGAGAGATTAAAGAAAGGTCAAAGAGAGGCGAGCGGGTATTGGTCACCACACTTACAAAAAAAATGGCTGAAGACCTTACAGACTACTATACAGAACTCGGAGTAAAAGCACGATACCTGCACTCGGATATAGACACCCTTGAAAGGGTCGAGATATTGAGAGACCTCAGAATGGGCAATTTCGATGTCCTGATAGGAGTCAACCTCCTTAGAGAAGGACTCGACCTGCCTGAGGTATCTTTAGTGGCAATACTCGATGCTGACAAAGAAGGATTTCTCCGCTCAGAGCGTTCCCTTATACAGACGGCAGGAAGAGCCGCAAGAAATGTACACGGTGAAGTCATACTCTATGCAGACACAATCACAGGCTCTATGAAAAAGGCACTCGATGAGACCGAAAGAAGACGAAAAATCCAGAAGGCTTACAATAAGAAAATGGGTATTACCCCTGAAACCGTAAAAAGCAACATAAAAGACATCCTGAGTTCGATATACGAATCAGACTACTGGACAGTGCCTGTGATAAAAGAGCCTGAAGCAGAATACGTCTCTGACGAAGACCTGAAGGCTCTTGAAGAGGAGATGAAACAAGCCGCACAAAAACTGGAGTTTGAAAAAGCTGCAAAAATAAGAGACAGAATCAAGGAACTTAAAAAACGGATGCTTGAAGTGGGAATAAAATAAAAACAGCCCTACTCTTTCTTTCTCCAGTACTTTGCTTCGTGTAAGCTTAATCCCTTCTTTGATATGACTCTTTCATAGTAAAGCCTTCTCTGAATATAGTTTTCGATATCCGGCAAAAAATACTCTTCTGCAATGTTGTATCCGATAGCAAGCACACAAAGAACCGCCACGAAAATAATAAAGACCTTGAACTTCCTTTCGTCCCTCATGAGATTATTTTACATGATTGTTTCATAAAGCGAAGTTATGATTTTTTCCCAATAATATTTTCCCCTTTGAAAATTTCAGGTTCATGAAGGAGACCGGAGGGTTAAAAAATTTTACCGCCCCCTCTACCCCCCTATCTTGGACATAGAAACCAGACCTGCGTTAAATCTCTGTCCATGCCCTGCAGGCTTTACGGCTACGGCACGGCGGAAAACATCTTCGAGTTCCTCATCGGATGCACCTCTTCGCATGGGAGTCCTTATATCGAATTCGATATTGGACAAAAGGCAGGGTTTAATTCTGCCGTCTGCAGTCAAACGCAGTCTGTTACAGAAATCGCAGAAATGGTCGCTTACAGGACTGATAAAACCGATTACTCCTTTTGCGCCTTTTAGCTGATAATTCCTTGATGGTCCTCCGCCTTTGAACTCAAGGCGGTTTAAAGTGCCAAGCGAAGACACTTTTTTCATAATCTCTTCTTTTCTTACGCAGGCATCTTTATAGAACTTATTACCTCCCACAGGCATAAACTCTATAAACCTTATGTGATAGTCCTTATCAAAGGTAAGCGCTGCAAATTCAGCTATCTCCTCGTCGTTAATGCCGCGCATAGGAACGACATTTACCTTTATCGGAGACAACCCAACCCTTTCTGCCTCCTCCAGAGCCTTCCACACATGACGGATATCTCCTCCTCGTGTCATGACCTTGTATTTCTGTGCATCCAGGGTATCAAGACTTACATTCACACGGTCAAGCCCTTCCTTTTTCAATGCCTTTGCCATACCGGTCAGCAGGATTCCGTTTGTAGTTATACTGAGGTCTTTGATTCCGATGTCCTTGATGGATGAGACGAGTGAGATGATATCGCTCCTCATGAGGGGCTCGCCGCCTGTAATGCGCACTTTTTTAACACCGAATTTATGAGCCACACGCACAAACCTTGTTATCTCGTCAGATGTCAGAATCTCGGACTGTCTGAAGAGCCTGAGCCCTTTATCCGGAATACAGTAGAGGCATTTAAGGTTGCACTTATCAGTTATGGATACTCTGAGGTAATCTATTCTTCTTTCAAACGAGTCTTTCATTCATGTTCCTTTAAAGAAGCGGCTTGGATGAGATGCAGGAGCGTCTATCAATAATGCTTTTTCAGCTCCATGATGACCTGTCTGCCGATGTCCTTGAGGGTCTCGAACACGCCGATCCCTGTGGTAGCCACTGCCTCGTAATACGGTATGCCGTTGGGGTTCAGAAGCCTGTTTAATTCGTCAACAGGAACAACATTAGGCAGGTCACGCTTGTTGTACTGAATGGTATAGGGGAGCTTGTCCAGTTCGTAGCCCTGCTCCGCAAGGTTTATCTTAAGGTCTTCGAGACTTTCGACATTTGCGTCTGTTCTTTCTATCTGGCTGTCTGCAACAAAGACAACGCCGTCAACACCCTTAAGTATCAGCTTTCTGCTTGCTGCATAGAACACCTGTCCGGGGACAGTATAGAGATGGAATCTCACCTTGAAGCCTCTTATATCCCCAAGTGCCAAGGGCAGGAAGTCAAAAAACAATGTTCTTTCAGTCTCAGTTGCAAGGGATATGAGCTTCCCCTTGCGACCAGGATTTGTCCTCTTGTAGATATACTGAAGGTTTGTGGTCTTTCCGCACAGGCCCGGACCGTAATATACTATTTTGCAGTTTATCTCGCGGGAAGAATAGTTTATAAACGACACTTACCGCCTCTACCTGAAAAGGTTATCTATATCTTCTTCACTTATCTCCGCAAAGGGAGACTCTTCGATCTTGCTTTCGAGTTTTTCCTTTTTCGCCTTGCTTTCTATTTCATCAAATATCTTGGCGAGGCTCTCTGTCGCCTTTTTTACTCTGAGCCTCACCAAACCTATAGAAGACCTGTGGTCAAAGATTACAACAAGTATTACACGCTGTCCCACAAGGGAGATATGAATGTTATCTTTTTCTCCCTCGTGGAAAAGAATCGTGAATTCTTTTTCGCCAAGAAGCTTTGCTATACCGCCTGTGGCGGCTATATTGCCTGCTGTAAGAGATGCCAGCGAGGTGGTATCCACGTTCTGAGTTTCGCCTGCTGATGCTATGAGCTGACCGTTCTTGTCAACGAGAAACACTACTGTTGCATTCGTCTGCTTATACAGCTTCTGCAGCTCACTGTCTATTCGGTTGAACTCCTCTTCATACATTACCAGGTCAGAGCCTGTCATCTTACTTCTCCGTGGAAGACTCCTTGTTAAGCCTTTCCCACTCCATATCTATGTCTTCCTGAAGCTGTTTAAGCAAGTGTTCGTTTCCAGGAGCAAACATGTGTTTGAACCTTCCCTGAGGCTTTAAAAACTCTTCAAGGGGCTTCTTCTCTTTTGGCTTGAACGTTATTCTTGTAACTCCGTTTTCTATCTCATACAACGGCCAGTAACATGTCTCCACAGCGAGTTTGCTCAGTGCAATGGCATCGTCGGTTTTTGACCGCCATCCCCTGTTGCACGGAGACAGAATATTTATAAATGCAGGGCCATCCACATCAAGAGCCTTTCTTACTTTTTTCATAAGATCCAGCCAGTGGCTTGGAGATGCCTGTGCAACATACGGGATATTGTGAGCTGCCATTATTCTTGTGAGGTCTTTTCTTCTCTGTATCTTGCCCAGGACAACGCTTCCCACCGGACTGGTGGTAGTGTCCGCACCGCGCGGGGTTGCGCTTGAGCGCTGTATGCCGGTGTTCATATACGCACCGTTGTCATAGCATATATATACCATATCGTGCCCGCGCTCCATTGCACCGGAAAGGCTCTGGAAGCCGATATCATAAGTGCCGCCGTCGCCTCCAAAGGCTATGAACTTTACCTTCTCGGTTATCTTACCTTTTTTCTTCCATGCCCTGTACATGGTCTCAACACCTGAGATCGTGGCAGCTGCGTTCTCAAATGCACTGTGTATCCAGGGAATTTTCCATGCCGTGTACTCTGAAATACAGGTAGAGACTTCAAGACAGCCTGTTGCATTTGACGCTACCAACGGATACTCGGATGCCATAAGCACCATCTTGACGACGATAGGTGCACCACAGCCGGCACACATCCTGTGCCCGTGGGTCAGAAGGTCAGGTTTCTTAGAAAGCTCCTTAAGTTTTAATGGTGTTGCCATATTACTGTCTCACTCCTATGTATTCTTTTATTGTCTTGATACTTCCGCCGGAGGCTATCTCATTGAGTTCATTAAAGACTGCCTCTGCATGCTCCGGTAAAAAGTCTCTTCCACCAAGACCGTATATCTTGTTAATCAGTGCCGGTCCCTTCCCGTTCTGATAAAGGGCTGAGCTTACCTCCAGGAATACAGGTCCATAGCCGCCGAAAGAATCAGCCCTGTCCATAACGCATACAGCCTTAAGGTGCTCCAATGCCTGAGCGACTTCCTCGTATGGGAACGGTCTGAAGAGTCTTGGCTTGAGGAGACCGGCTTTTATGCCTTTGTCCCTTACTGCATCAACCACATCTTTTGCAGTGCCTGCGGCAGAACCAAGTATCACAAGGGCGACTTCTGCATCCTCAAGCCTGTATGTCTCGAAAAGACCATATTTCCTTCCGCTTATCTTTTCGAACTCTTCTGCCACGTTTAAGACCACGTTCTTGACCCTGCCCATTATCTCATGCTGAAGCCTCTTGTATTCGTGATAAAGGTCAGGCAGTATCAGCGGACCATAACTCTTTGGCTTTTTCAGGTCAAGCAGCGGGTATGCATCCTGGTACTCTCCGACAAAGGATTTAACAACCTCATCCTCAAGGTATTCCATGGTTTCAATAGAATGGCTGATGATAAAGCCGTCCATATTAATCATGACAGGCAGCCTTATTTCCGGATGCTCTCCGATTCTGAACGCCTGTATGGTATTGTCATAGGCTTCCTGTGCGTTTTCCGACCAGAGCTGTATCCAGCCGGAGTCTCTTGCGCCCATTGCATCTGAATGGTCTCCGTGTATATTAAGCGGTGCGGAAAGTGCCCTGTTTACTACAGGCATAATGATAGGGAGACTGTCTCCAGCAGCTATAAACAGCATTTCCCACATGAGGGCAAGACCCTGTGACGATGTTGCGGTTATAACCCTTCCGCCTGCCGCTGCCGCACCGATGCAGGCAGACATTGCACTGTGCTCGCTTTCGACCAGAATAATCTCTGTGTCCACCTGTCCGTTTGAGACAAAGCTCGCAAACCTCTGCATCATATCCGTCTGAGGGGTTATAGGGTATGCCGCACATACATCAGGATTAACCTGCCTGAGGGCATTTGCAACCGCCTCATTACCTGTTACTGCAACTGGTTTTGGCATTATTTCCCCTCCTCAACCATAACTATTGCCTTTTTGCCTTTTTTGCCCGGGCACTCTCTGGCACAGATGCCGCAGCCTTTGCAGTAGTCGTAATCAAAGCCTGTCATCTTACCGTCCTCGGTCTTTACAGCCATATCAGGACAGTATATCCAGCAGAAAAGGCAGTGGATACAGTTTTCCTCTGTCCACTGCGGCCTGAAGGCTCTCCATGAGCCTGTCTTAAACTGAACGGCATTGCCTGCATCAAGTATAATAGCGCCGGGCACAAGTTCATTCCATTTCTTCACCCTTCTTTTACCTCCTCATAACCTCTTCTTACTGCTTCAAGGTTACCGTCAATTATCTTCTGCGAAAACTTCTTGCCAAAGCTCTTTTTGACGTCCTCGAGCAGATGCTCAAGACTGACCAGACCCGTTGCCTTGATTACGGCTCCAAGCATAGGAGAATTGGGAAGCGCCCTGCCTATGCAATCTATCGCTATTGTCGTAGCATCCACTGTAAAGACTTTCTGCTTCGGTGTGGCTTTGAGCTTAGCCCTTAACTCTTCCGGCTTCTTTGAGGTGTTGACAATAAAAATAGCATCCTCTGTAGCACCTTCTGTGACATCGATTGCATCAAGCAGAGTGGCATCCACCACGCTTATGACCTGAGGCTTGAGAACCGGACAGTGAAGCCTTAGCTCTTTGGAGCTGACCCTGTTGTAAGCCCTGAGCGGTGCTCCTGCCCTTTCAGGTCCGTATTCAGGGAACGCCTGCACATATCTGCCACCACTAAGACAGGCATCAGCAAGAACCTTTGCTGCGGTTACAGTGCCCTGTCCTCCCCTTCCATGCCATCTTATTTCGACAAGTTCAGACATCAGATTAAAACCTCCTGAAGCTTTAATTGTAGTATATTAATCATTATTTTTCAACTTGTTTCGCAAATCCAGACTATCTAAAACCCGTATTCCTTCCACCTGTCATCCACGAGCTTCTTAATCTCAGGCGACATCACTATGTCCGGAGGCCACTGCCTTTTAAACCCTTCAGAGGGTAGTTTTTTGGTCGCATCTATCCCGAGTTTTCCGCCGTATGCAGGAATCTCCGAAGCATGTTCAAGAACATCAAGCGGACCTTCAAGAATAACGACATCCCTCTTAGGGTCAACATTGTTTCCAATCCTCCAGACCACTTCTGAAAGATTCTGCACATCAACCCATTTGTCCACAACAACAATCATCTTTGTAAAGCTCATCTGTCCCATGCCCCAGAGGGCATACATGACTTTTCTTGCATGTCCTGGATATCGTTTATCTATAGAAACTATAGCTATATTATGGAAAACGCCTTCAAGCGGAAGATTCATATCAACCACTTCCGGAAGCTGTTTCTTAAGAAGCGGAAGGAATATCCTTTCTGTAGCCTTTGCGATGTAGCAGTCTTCCATCGGTGGTTTGCCCACGATGGTCGCAGGATATATGGCATCTTTTCTCATAGTTATACATGTAATGTGAAACACAGGGAAATCATCTACAAGCGAGTAATAACCGGTGTGGTCTCCGAAAGGACCTTCTTTTCTTCTTTCGCCAGGCTCGCAGTAGCCTTCAAGAACTATCTCGGAATTGGCAGGGACTTCAAGCGGGACTGTCTCGCACTTAACCATCTCTACCGGTGATTTTCTTAAGAATCCTGCAAGGAGCATTTCATCTACATCAGGTGGAAGAGGTGCTGTAGAGGAATACATCACAGCCGGGTCTGAGCCTATTGCCACTGCCACTGGAAGCCTCTGCCCAAGTGCTTCCGCCTTCCTGTAATGCGCTGCACCGTCTTTGTGCATGTGCCAGTGCATACCTGTAGTCCTTGAATCATAGACCTGCATCCTGTACATCCCGCAGTTTCTCGCACCTGTCTCAGGGTCTTTTGTAAACACCATGGGAAGAGTTATGAACCTGCCGCCGTCCTCAGGCCAGGTCTTGAGAATAGGAAATACATCAAGAGAAGGATTGTCCTTTATTATAACCTCCTTGCATGGACCACTCTTTACATATTTGGGCAGGAAATCAGCCAGCTTCTTCAGCTTGGGAAGAGCCTTGAGTTTTTCTATTATGCTGGTCGGGATGTCAGGCTCAAGGAACTCAAGAATCTCTTTGCCTATGTCATCAAGGCTTTCGACTTCAAGGGCAAGCTTCATCCTCTCGTAAGAGCCGAAAAGGTTTACAACACACGGGACGCTTGAGCCTTTGGGCCTTTCAAAAAGAAGTGCCGGTCCTTCCTGTTTCACGACCCTGTCGTTTATCTCTGCTATCTCAAGCACAGGGTCTACTTCAACAGATATCCTCTTAAGGAGTCCCCTGTCTTCAAGAACCTTTATAAACTCTCTTAAATCCCTGTAAGCCATAACCTTTTATTCTCCTCTGATATGTCCAAAAGTATATCATATTCCACATCTCCCTTTCTTACCCTGCATGACAGCAGGAACCAGTAAGCCCCTGCCACCTGAAACAATTTGTATTAGCCGTTCTGAAAGTTTTATCATATTCCCTGGCAATAAAACATTCAGGAGGCTTATATCAAGCTCTATATCCTAAAGAGGCTTTTTCTTCTCATCCCGCTTTTATTCGGGATAACCCTTCTTACATTCTCACTTACGAAAGCCCTTCCTGGAGACCCTGTGTTTGGAATGGTTGGCAAAAGGGCAAGCCCTGAAGTTATAGAAAACCTGAGAAAACAAATCGGAAGCGACAAAAGCATACTCCGCCAGTATGTAGGCTATGTAGGACTTCTCATACGCGGAGAATTCGGACGTTCTTATTACACAAACAGAAAAGTCATGGACGACCTGATTCTGAAATTCCCCAACACCATGAAGCTTGCACTTGGAGCAATGCTCATAGCCACACCCATAGGTGTGCTTCTGGGTTTTATAGCTGCTTACCGGAGAGGAACATATCTGGACAGGCTAATCACCACTGTCTCAGTGGTAGGCATAAGCGTACCTGTGTTCTGGATAGGACTTGTCATCATGCTTATTGTGAGCTTTAAGCTGAGGCTTTTGCCTCCGTCTGGAACAGGTGACATAAGGTTTCTTGTTCTTCCTGCTGTCACCCTTGCCTTGCCTGCAGTGGCAACACTTGCAAGAGTTTCCAGAACATCTGTCATTGAAATACTCGATATGCCTTTCCTGCAAGCTGTAAAGGCAAAGGGATTAAAAAAGTGGAGAATAAACATTGTCCACATTCTGAAGAACGCACTTATTCCCATTGTCACAGTGATAGGACTGGACTTCGGAAGCTACTTAAACGGTGCAGTGCTTACTGAAACCATCTTTGGCTGGGACGGCATCGGCAGGTTCGCAATGGAAGGGATTATAAAGCGGGACTACCCTGTTGTCATGGGCACGATAATCACAGGCACAGTCGTGTTCGTGCTTATAAACCTGATTGTGGATATCACTTATCAGTATCTTGACCCAAGGGTAAGACTCTATGCGCGAAAAAGATAGGATTTAAATATGACAGCAAGAGGCAAAATAGCCATACTTGTAATAGTAGTGATATTTGGGCTGTCGGTGTTTTCATCATACATAACGCCTTACGAGCCGGACGCCATAAATCTGGACAGTCTTAAAGAGCCTCCGAGCCTGAGTCATCCCTTTGGCACAGACCAGAAAGGAAGAGATATTCTTGCACGTGTACTCTACGGTGGAAGAATCTCAATCGGGGTCGCATTGCTTGCTGCTGTCCTGTCAATGAGCGTAGGACTGATAATCGGTTTGCTTTCAGGCTATTACGGTGGAAAATTTGATACAGCAGTCATGGCGCTTGTTGACCTTGTTTTATCCTTTCCATCGCTTCTGCTTGCCATAGGCATATCAATCATCCTGCCGCCGGGCATTTACACGGTAATGATAGCCATAGCAGCAGTAGGCTGGGCTTCTTTTGCAAGGCTCATAAGAGGGCATGTGCTTTCACTCCGTGAATCCCCTTTCATTGATGCGGCAAAAGCAATAGGATGCAGTCACGGAAGAATACTCTTTGTCCACCTTCTGCCTCAGTGCATTCCGCTTGCCCTTGTAATGACCGGCTTGAAAATAGGCGGGTATATCCTGACTGAGGCATCATTGAGCTTTCTTGGGCTTGGTGCTCAGCCGCCAACGGCAAGCTGGGGCTCTATGATTAGTGCAAGCAGGTCGTATCTTGTTTCAGCACCGTGGATGGTTCTTTTCCCTGGACTTGCAATCGCAATTACAGCGCTGTCGTTTAATATCCTGGGGGATGTCCTGTCGGAAAGATACGGGAGCAGATTACAGACCCATTAGTTTTTCTTCTTCTTCCTGTGCTGTCTTGCAGTCAATGCACATGGTGGTGACAGGTCTTGCCTCAAGCCTCTTTATATGAATCTCCTCTCCGCACACCTCGCATATGCCGAAGACACCACTGTCAATCCTCTCCAAGGCATCGTCTATCTTTTTAAGAAGCCTCTGCTCTCTGCCTCTTAGCCTGAGCATGAAGTTTCTGTCTGTTTCGGCAGTTGCCTGATCTCCAAGGTCAGGGAATATTGTCTGGTCAGGCAGGGAATTCATGGTGTTCTCCGCACCTGAAAGCAAATTCTCTCTCTGTTTGACAAGCTTCTTTCTTATCTCAAGTATCTTCCGCTCTCTCAGAGACAAGCCTTTCTGTCTTGTCTTTGCCTTTGCGGTTGTCTTCTTTGCTGTTGGTGTTTTAGCGGTTTTGGTCTTTTTCGTGCTGGAAGGCTTTTTTGCCGGTTTCGTCTTGGTTTTTGTAGCTGACTTCTTTACAGTCTTAGTTGCACTTTTTACGACTTTTTTCTTGGTTGTCTTTTTTGTACCTGTCTTTTTTGCTGTTTTCTTAACAGCTTTTTTTGCTGCCTTTTTGGTTTTTTTCAAAGCCATAAACTACCCTCGAGATTTTTTACAATAACAGAATGCCAGTATATTAGTCAAGGAAAAGGGAAATACAACGGCGGTTAAAAATCTTCTCACTCTTAAAGAAAGCTCAAACTGAAGTGCCGGATTTAGTCTAATGGTTCACCATCTATCAAGTCTTCGTAAAACTGTCTGAGGTCAGGCAACTCTTTTTCAGCCATTATCTTCATAGCGCTTCTTGGATGTTCGTTCAGCACTCCTGTAATCATGTAAGGTATGTGGTAGCCCCATTCTATTTTTGCTTTCAGAGGGATAAGCAGTTCCTGAATCACTTCAAGAATCGGTCTTATATCGAACTTCGGATTCTTAAGGAAAGAGAGCAAAAGCTCAAGAGGACAGTTACCTGCCCCTCTGCCCATACCGTAAAGAGTGGCATCCAGCCGGTTTATACCGCAAATAATCGCCTCTATTGTATTGGCAAATGCCAATTGCTGGTTGTTATGGGTATGAATGCCTATCTGTTTACCAGGCAAAGCCTCTATGTATTTCTTTGCCAGAGCACGTATCTGTTCAGAGTAAAGAGAACCAAAGCTGTCCACGAGATAAACAGTTGGGACATCGCTTTTTGAAAGGTCATTGAGCGCTTCGTCAATATCCCTTTCTATAACCTTGGAGACAGCCATAAGGTTTATGGTCGTCTCATAACCTTTGTCCATGCAGTGGTGCGCAAGAGTTATGGCCTTGTCAACCTGATTTGCATAGCACGCTACCCTAATCATGTGAAGGACGCTTTGGCTTTTTGGAGGTATATCCTCAGGTTCAACACGTCCTATATCAGCCATTGCAGAAAGTTTCATATCCGTCTCAACGCCGTCAATGACCCTCTTTATGTCATCGTCGTCACAGAACTTCCACTTTCCGTTCTCATGCCTTGAAAAGTACTTCTCAGAAGACTTATACCCTATCTCCATATAATCAACGCCTGCTTTGGAAAGAGCAATAAAAACCTTTCTGACAAACTCATCGCTGAACTGCCACTTGTTAATCAAGCCGCCGTCACGAATAGTGCAGTCCAGAACTTTTATCTCAGGTCTATACATATTCCTCCGTCTCCATAGATTAATAAGTGTCTTTTACTATAACATTATTTTAAAAAATAGTGTGGCTTACTTACTCTGATAAGCAAGCAATGACGTGCTCACTGACTGCCTGAATATGATTTCACTTTTTGGACAAAGGCCCCGGCAAGCCCGGTGATACCCTGCCAGTCTCCTGCCTTAATGAGTTCCTGCTTGATTATTGCAGAGCCGACTATAATGCCTGTAACATCAGAAGCCAGATACTCGGATACATTGTCAAGGGTAACCCCTCCGCTCGGCATGTATTTTATAAAAGGAAGCGGGCCCCTTATGGTCTTGAGAAACTTCAGCCCTCCCATCTCGACAAAAGGAAAGAGCTTTATGATATCACCGCCTGCCTGATGCGCCCTGAGAATCTCTGTAGGCGTGCTTGCTCCAGGGATGGAGACTGCCCCTTCTGACTTTGTGAACTTAACTATCTCCTCATCAAGATGCGGGCTTACGATGTATGATGCACCGCTTTTCAGCGCCTTCTTTGCCTCCGAGACCTTAAGCACAGTGCCTGCACCAACTGTAATGCCTTCGGTTTTACTTAGTCTTTCAATCACATCTTCTGCCTGAGGCACTGAAAAAGTAATCTCAATTAATTTTATTCCGCCTTTGATGCATGCCTGAGCCGCTTCGTAAGCCTCCTCAGGAGTGTCAGTGCGAATGACAACTACAAGTTTATGTTTTTCTACCTTCTCGATTGTTGTCATGATTACCTAGTTTAGTAGCCGACTTCAGGCATGTCAATTCATTTTACCACTTCCATTTATGCATCCTTTTTTTCATAAGCCAGCCGGTCACAAGACTAAGCAAAAGCCATATATACCCTGAGAGATAAAAACCAAGGAGCATCTTTCCCACACCTATCGTAAGCCCTATGAGAAAGAGACATCCGTAAGTCCATTCAACGAATGCACCAGAAAGGCTTTCACCCTCTGGAGCGTCATGAATAAGTCTTCTTATTGACCTCCAGCCTGGACCACCGGGTCTTGCCCTTTTCACAAATTCGATGAGTTTTTCCTTTTCCACCGGCTTCGTCAGCACAGTCACTGAAACCCAGACCAAAGTGGAAACGGATATTATAAGACCTAACTTTCCGTAATAAGGCACGCTTTTAAGCACCGTGTAGGCGATTACGGTCATAACGGTTGATGCCAGCATCGCGGATATCTCACTCCATGCATTCACCCGCCACCAGAACCACCTTATGATATAGACAAGTCCTGTGCCCGAGCCGAATGCTATCAAAAACTTGAACACCCCGATGATGGAGGTCACATAATATGTGACATAAGCCGTAAGTGCTGAAAGGACAACTGTCATGAGCCTTGAGACAGCAATATAGTGTTTGTCTCCAGCGTCTTTTTTAATAAACGGTCTGTAGAAATCATTGACGAAGTAGGCGGATGAGAGGTTTAAATATGTGCTCAGTGTGGACATAAAGGCTGCGAAGAAAGAGGCAATCATAAGCCCTCTTAAGCCTGTGGGAAGCATCTCGACTACCATTTTCGGATACACGGCTTCGTGGTCTTTCAGTGCAGGATAAATCACAATGGATGCCAGGGCTGCAAGCACCCATGGCCATGTCCTGAGCGCATAGTTGGCTATATTGAAATAAAAGGTTGCGATGAGCCCCTCTTTTTCATTCCTGCAGGAGGAAATCCTCTGCACAATGACTCCGCCTCCATCCGAGGAATACTTTGACCACCAGCTAAGCCCTACATAACCCAGAAACGCCATAAAAGCCGTGCTTAAAAATTCGCCATTAACCGGCGGGAAAAAGCTAAGTGTTTCCTGAGAAAGCCGGGCTTTCATGACAGCAAGCCCGCCTGCCTTGTCCACAGACACAAAGGCTAAAGCCACTGCCCCAATCATCGCTATGACAAACTGGAAAAGGTCGGTGGTCACAACGCCCCAGTAGCCTGAAAGCGCAGAATACGCCAATGTTACTACGCTCGAAACAATAATGCTTTCCCACTTCCCCCACCCGACTGTTACATCCAGTATTTTCGCCATTGCAAGAATAACCTGCGTCTTGATTATGGTATGAATAATGCAGGAGAAATAAACTGCCTTAAACCCCCTCAGCACAGAAGCCGATTTTCCGGAATAACGCATCTGAATCAGTTCTACATCCGTAAGCACTCCTACTCTCCTCCAGAGCCTTGCAAAAAAGAACACAGAAAGCATTCCTGACATGATGAAGCACCACCATTGCCAGTTCTCATATATTCCATACCCCCTGACAAGACCTGTAACATAAAGAGGCGTGTCAGACGCAAAGGTAGTAGCTACCATGGAAGTCCCTGCAAGCCACCACGGAAGATTCCGCCCTGAAAGAAAAAACTCACTAAGACTCGAAGACGCACGCCTTGTAAGATACACCCCGACCAGAAGGCTCAGGAGCATATAGCCTGAAATTATCCCCCAGTCTAATAAAGACAACCTCATATCCGTATTTTCGCCCTTTAAAATCCTCTTTATTCGTGCTAAATTATAAATGTTATGAGCGAAAAAGTCCTCGTTATAGACGACGAGCCGCTTATCCTGATGACCATAGAAAAGGCTCTAAGCAAAGTAGGTTATGAGGTTAAGACCACATCAGATGCCGACGATTTCCTGAAAATACTTTCTGCCGAAGGAGCAGACCTTATAATCATGGACCTTCACCTCGGAGGAGTTGATACCGATGCCCTGCGAGAAAAAGTCAAAGCACTCTCCCCCCATTCAAAAACACTTATCATCAGCGGGTTTACACAAGAATCAAATGAAATATATTTTCTCCAGAAACCCTTCAAAATAGACGAACTCAGAGACAAGGTAAGAAAAATACTGGATACGACTTAAAGCATCCTTGAGCCGAAATTTAAAAAAGATACTCGTTTTTGTATTCAAGCTCCTTGTAAGTAGTGCACTCCTGTATATCGTGCTTTCGAGAGCAGGCATAGAAAAGGTGTTGTCTCTTCTTAAAAACATCAATCCGCTTTCGTTTATATTTGCAGTGTTTCTTTACATCGCCGGCTTGTTTGCTGCATCCATCAGGTGGAAACTTTTGCTTGATGAAAAATTCAGTCTCAGAAGGCTTTTCCCTTTATATCTTCTCGGGTCTTTTTTCAGCACATTTCTTCCTGGACTCGTCGGTGGCGATGCAGTAAAGGCATACTATATCTATAAAGAAACAGGCAAAGGCACACAGGCTCTTGCATCAGTGTTCATGGACAGATATATAGGGTTTTCCACGCTTATGGTGGTGGGAATGATCGTGTTTCCGTTCGGCAGGGAATATTTCAAGGGCTTGTGGATTGAGTGGCTTCTGCCGCTTATTGTGCTGAGCTTCGTAGTTGTGAGCTTTTTAATATTCGGCCTCAGGCTGGGCAAAAAAATAAAGTTTTTAAGTGATTTCTATGGGTATTTTCACTCCTACAGAAAAAAACCGGATTTAATGGTAAAAACCTTCCTGCTTTCTGCTGTAGTTCAGGTATTAATCATATACGCTGTATATATTCTTGCCCAAGGGCTTGGTGAACACATACCTCTTCGGGTTCTCTTCATATTTGTCCCAATAATAGTCGCTTTATCTACGCTTCCTGTTTCAATATCAGGGATAGGAGTCAGAGAAGCATCCTTTGTGCTTCTTCTAAGCAGCATTGGAATAGGAGCAGATGCTGCTGCTGCAATTTCCTTTGCATGGTTTTTGTCTATTTCAGCAGGTGGGCTCCTGGGCCTTTACGAATACTTCAGGCACAAGGATTACGCACAGCAGCCAGAAGAATAGCTACCTCCAGTCTAAGGTGGACACTTACCGCAAATGGATGTAAACAGGGCAGTGGAAAGGTATCTGTCGCCTCTGTCAGGAAGCACAACGACTATTACTCCTTCCTTCAATTCCGAAGACTTTCTGAGCGCTATGTGCATTGCAGCACCGCTTGACATCCCGGCAAAAATGCCTTCCTTTACGGCAAGCATCCTTGTAGTGTTGAACGCCTCATCGTCGTTTACTATATAACGCTCATCAAGCAAAGAAGGGTCGAATATCTTAGGCACTATAGACTCACTCATGTTTTTAAGTCCCTGTATTCTGTGTCCGAGCACAGGCTCTACGCCTATTATCTTTATGTCTTTATTAAACTCCTTGAGCCTTCTGCCTGCCCCCATTAGTGTGCCTGTAGTGCCCATGCCTGCAACAAAGTGGGTTATTTTTCCATCTGTCTGCTCTATTATTTCTTTTCCTGTGGTCTCGTAATGTGCCATGACATTGCTCTGGTTGTCGAACTGATTGGGCATAAAATATCTGTCAGGGTCTTCAGAAAATATCTTGTGAGCCAGTCTTATTGCACCGTCTGTGCCTTCCTCTGAAGGGCTTAATATCAGCTCTGCGCCAAACGCCTCAAGGATTCTTCTTCTTTCCACACTCACGCATGCAGGCATAGTAAGCTTTACCCTGTATTTTTTAGCTGCTGCTACCATCGCAAGCCCTATCCCTGTATTGCCTGACGTAGCCTCAAGTATGATCTTGTCTTTTGTAAGTCTTCCTTCTTTTTCTGCAGACTCTATCATGTAAAGGGCTATACGGTCTTTGACAGAGCCCCCAGGATTGTTGCCCTCGAGCTTTGCAAAAAGTTTAACCGCAGGATTGGGATTAATCCCTTCTATTCTTGCAAGCGGAGTGTTACCTATGCACTGCAAAATCCCCATAACTTAAAAAGCCTTCTATTATAGATATTTTTGGTGTGCTTTTTCCAGCATACGGAAAGTGTATATTTTCAGCCCTGAGTAATGTACCTGCAGCCGACAGGATATGGATTATTTTCTTCTAAAGGAAAGGTATCTCTTAAGAAGTTCTAATTTGCTGGCATGAACGCTTTTGGATGCGTTTTCAACATACTCTATAAAAAACGCCATAACCACTGAGAAGAAGAAGGTTGCAACTGTCGAAAACAAGACCATTCGCACTCGGTTTGGTCTTATCTTCTTCTCAGAAGGCACTGCCTCGTCAATCACCTGTATTACTGCCGCATCCTTTGCTTCATCAAGCTTTGCCACTTTATACTGTTTTGCCAGAAGTTCATAAAGGGTCTCATTAAATTTTAAATCTCTTAATCTTCTTATATATTCAGTTTCTACTTCAGGCATTCTTTCTGTAAGCATAAGAGGGTCGGGATTCTTTCCTGTCTTAGCCTCGAGTTTTTTCAGTTCTGTTTTTAAAGTTCTCAGTGTCTCCAGTGTCTTCTGCAGGTCAGGGCTGTTCGGAGTAGTATACGTCTTCAGCGCCTTAATGTTCACTTCTTTGGCGGCAATCTGCGCCCTTAGTTTTGCAATACTGTCAATGACAGCCTTTGTCTGAGATTCTATCTGTAAAGCGCCAGCCTTTTCCTGAAACTCCTTCATCGCCTTCTCTGCCTTCGTAAGTGCAAGCTTTGTTTCCTTAAGCTGTTCTTCGAAAAACAGTCTTCTCTGCGCCGCCTCTGTAACAGCAAGCCCCTTGGCAAGAGTCTTTAATTCCTCCACAAAAGCATTAGCCATCCCAGCCGCCCTCTTCGGATCGGTATCCTCGACACTAATGATTACAATGTCGTTGTAGTTTTTATCGGACCTAGCGCTCAAAGAGTCCAGCAGCTTTAATCTTGTAGCTTCGCGACTCTCTGTGTCGTAAACTTCCATCAGATTGAATTTGTCGATAATATGGTCAAGCACTGTTCTTGACCTCAGTATCGCAATGTATAACCCGCTGGTCGCCCTCATACGACTTATGTCTCCCACCATATACGGAATGTCCAAATTGCCTAACAGATGAATGGCAACATCCGGCCTGCGTTCATGCGGAGTAAGTATCCTGGTCTCGGCTCTGTAAACCGGAGGCATTAAAAAACTTATGAGCATAGCAACCACACCAGCAAACAGGGGAATGCCTATGACTATCTTCTTACGCTTCAAAATAACAATTAAATAATCAAGTATGCTGATTTCGTCCTCCATGTTATCTTTTATCTTTTATCGTGTTCTGTATAGCTTACCCTTAAAAAACATACTCCAGGCCTGGCATGAACAGACCTGTATCTTCCCTTTACATTTAAATCCTTTTTCATACTGTACTTTTTCATGAATACGTTCTGCTCCCCAAGAACTCTTTTTTTATCTCGACCCTTGCCTGATACTGAAGTGTGTTAAGAAGGACTATCACCCTGTCCTTGCCTTTCATCTCTTTTTCAAAGATACCCACTAACCCCTTCAGTGGACCGTTGGTTATTTCCACTTTATCGCCGGGGTGAATCTCAGGTCTGATTACAAGCAAGCCATCCTTGTTCATCATTGACTCAATCACTTTGATTATTCTGTCATCCACAGGCCAGGGCATACCGCCGCCGCCGACAATGTCCTTTACACCGCGGGTGTATTTCACCATGCGATACCCTGAACTAATGTCAAACCTTGCAAATATATAGCAGGGGAAAACCGGCTCGATAACCTCTCGATACCTGCGCCTTATAACTTTTACTCTCTTAAGCTTTGGGTTGAATACCTCTATCTCAGCTCTTGACAGACGCTCTGCAACCATGTCCTCATGTCGTGGTTTTATATAGACCGCATACCAGCTTAAACTCATCCTGACCTCCCAGCCCCGTGTTGTAAGTCTTTACTTAAAATCTTTAATATCAATCGTGTCTACTACTATTAGATGCTTCGTGTCAGTATTTTTACTACTCTTGGTAGAGAGTATATCACGTGATTACAGCATGTCAAGACCAAAATGTTATCATTAAGAAATGAAGGTTCTGGTCGGGATGAGCGGAGGGGTGGACTCCTCAACAGCTGCCTATCTCCTTAAAAAGGCAGGTTATGAAGTCGAAGGGATTAGTTTTATACTCTTTGAGACAAGGGGGAAAACCGACCCCACTGTATGCTGTTCACTTCAGGCAATTGAAGATGCCTCAAAAACAGCCGCACATATAGGCATTCCGCACACTGTCTTGGATGCAAGAGATACTTTCATAGAGCTGGTCATAGAGCCTTTTGTTGAGTCATACCTCAAGGGGCTGACCCCCAACCCCTGTATCCTCTGCAACCGCTACATAAAGTTTCCCCTTCTTTTAAACGAAGCTGAAAAACGAAAGGCAGAGTTCATTGCAACAGGTCATTACGCAAGGGTAGAACACTTAAACGGTGTCTCATTGCTTAAAAAAGGGATAGACCAGAAAAAAGACCAGTCATATGTTCTTTATGTTCTAAGGCAGGAGGAACTGAGACGTCTTGTTCTTCCTCTTGGCGACTACACCAAACAGGACGTACGGGCAATAGCAAAAGAACTTGGACTTCCGGTGTTTAAAAGACCTGAGAGTCAGGAGATATGCTTTGTAGAGGACAGAAACTACTTCAAATTCATAGACAAACTCAATCCGATGGCAAACAAACCCGGACCTATACTTGACGCCAAAGGCACGGTTATAGGCACGCACGAAGGGATTTACAAATACACCATAGGTCAGAGAAAAGGGCTTGGCATATCCTCACCGCACCCCCTCTATGTGACGAAAATAGATGTCACCAAAAACGCTATCTACGTTGGGCAGAAGGATGATGCCATGTCAAGGGAATTTCTTGTCCATGACCTAAACTGGCTTATACCGAAAAAAGAAGAGTTCAGGGCAGAGGTCAAGGTGCGCTCCATGATGCAGGCTGCGCCTGCATCTGTATATTCTTTGGACAGCACAGTAAAGGTCGTTTTTGACGAACCGCAGTGGGCTCCTGCACCAGGTCAGTCAGCCGTGTTCTATGACGGCGACACAGTCATAGGAGGCGGAATTATAAAATCAGAAAGCCCCTGAGTCACTTGTTGCCTTTCGTTTATCTATGCTAAGCTTTTAATAATGACGGGGAGGATTGTCTCAATCAATATAAGCAATAAGAAAGGCGTAAAGAAAACACCTGTCAGGGAGGTAAATATACTTACAGATTACGGCATAGAAGGTGACGCACACTCAGGAAAATGGCACAGGCAGGTAAGCCTCCTTGCACTGGAAAGCATTAAAAAAATGAAAGCACTGGGGGTTAATGTAAGCCCTGGAGACTTTGCAGAGAATATTACCACTGAAGGCATAGACCTGCTGACACTCCCCGTCGGGACTAAATTAGCAATGGGAGAAAACGTAGAAGCAGAAGTAAGCCAGATAGGAAAAGAATGCCACACAAGATGCGCCATATACGAGCAAACAGGCGACTGTGTTATGCCTAAAGAAGGGATATTCGTCAGAATCCTCAGAGGTGGAAGACTGAAACAAGGAGACAGCATAAAAGTCCTATGATTACCGCCTGTGTCTTAACCCTCAGTGATAAAGGCTCAAAAGGACAGAGACAGGACGAGAGCGGTTTATTGATTAAAGAGATGCTCAAGCAGATAGGAGGAGAGGTGAAACACTACGAGGTTTTGCCGGATGAAAAAGAACTTATAAAAGAAAGGCTGGTAAAATATTCAGGTGATGTTGATCTGATACTGACAACAGGGGGCACAGGGCTTTCTCCGCGGGATGTAACCCCTGACGCCACCCTTGAAGTGATAGAAAAAGAAGTGCCTGGAATAGCAGAAGCCATGCGGGCAGCAGGACTTTTAAAGACCAAAAGGGCAATGCTTTCAAGGGCAGTCTCAGGCGTGCGTAACAAAACCCTTATAATCAATCTGCCAGGAAGTCCCAAAGCGGTAAGAGAAAGTCTTGAAGCAGTGCTGGAAGTCATACCCCATGCCGTGGAAAAAATAAAAGGTTCTGTTATGGAGTGTGCAGGATGAATGAAGTAAGTTTTCCTCTGGCGTTTGCCGCAGGTGTTCTTTCTTTTCTTTCACCGTGTGTTCTTCCGTTGTTCCCCTCTTATGTCTCGTTCATAACAGGCGTGTCTTTTGAAAAGCTCACTTCCGAAGAGGACAGGAAAAGAGTAAGATTTTTGACCATTACGAACTCGCTTGCATTCATATTCGGATTTTCAGCAGTATTCATAGCGCTTGGTGCATCCTCTTCGCTTATCGGTCAGTGGCTTTTTGAGTATCAGGACTGGATAAGAATAGGCGGTGGTATACTTGTAATAATCTTCGGACTCTTCATCTCAGGCATCCTGAAACTGGATTTCCTCATGAAGGAGAAAAAGTTTCACCTTCACGGAAGACCAGCAGGCTATATAGGCGCTGTTTTGATAGGAATGACATTTGCCGCAGGCTGGACTCCGTGCATTGGACCAATACTTGGCACTATACTGCTTTACGCTGCGACAAAAGGCTCTACGGCATATGGACTTAAACTCCTCTCTGTCTATTCCCTCGGTCTTGCACTGCCGTTCTTCATAGCCGCACTTGCCATAAACACCTTTCTCAGTTATACAAAGGTCATCTACAGGTTTATGAGGCCTATAATGCTACTTAGCGGACTGCTCCTCATAGTGTTTGGAATCATGCTTCTTATGAACAAGGTAAGAGAGCTTGCAACCCTCCTCCCTGACCTGGGGATAAAATTTTAAAGCCGGTGCGGAAATCTTTAGTTATTCGTCTTTAATTTTTTCCATACACTCAGGGCATATGCCATGGGTGAAGTCGGCATCTGAATGCTTACGGATATAATCCTCGATTTGATCCCAGTAGCCTTTGTCATTCCGAATCTTTTTGCACCAAGCGCAGATGGGAAGAAGCCCTTTCAGTGTCTTGACGTTTTCAAGCGCCTCCTTTAGTTTGGCAGTGCGCTCTTCCACGAGTTCTTCAAGGTGGTAGCGATATTTCTCCAGTTCTTCCTCTGCCTTTTTCCGTTTTGTAATATCCCTTACTATATGGATTAGCCCTATAAGCTCTCCGTTGCTGTTAAAGCGCGGTATGGCTCTTACTTCGATAAACATATTCAGATGCGGTTCGAATACCTCAAAAGCGGCAGGCACTCCTGTGCTAAGACATCTGCAACTCGGACATCCTTCAGGTGGACTGTCCTTCCCGTGATAATACTTGTAGCATTTTGCTTCAGTAGGACTGCTTAAGAAAGGCAGTCCAAGTATTTTCTCCGCTGCCTTGTTGGCGCGTATGATATTAAAATCCTTGTCATGGATGGTAATCATATCAGTGATTGTATCGAAGATATCTTTCCAGTCCTGCTCTGACTGATAGATTATTTCCTGTGACCGCTGATACTTAGCCTTCAGTTTCTCAAGCTCTACACAGCAGTCTCGCAAGGTTTTAAGCTCTTCAAGAAGTTGTTCTCTTGGCTTGTCTTCATCCTTCATAGCTTTTTAACTCCAAAAACGTTCGTTGTCTCTAAACCTAAACTTAAAATTATTATATCAGGCAGGCACAAAATTACTGCTTTTAATCCAGCTAAACCCTAACGCCCTACATTCTTACTGCCCCGGGATTCTATCTCTTCTTTCCGTTCAGATATTCATCAAGTTCATCAGGAGTTGAAATAAGGACATCGTAAATCTCTCCGAAGCGTTCGCAGTCAGGCGGGTTGTGCCTTCTGCATTTGGCAGGACGTCTGTCGTATATACTGCAAAGGTTCTTCCGGTTCAGATATATGCATTTACCCTTAATCAAGAGATGCCATCTGTTGCTTGTTATATAGACCTTGACGGTATCGTAATAAAGATGCCATTTCAGGTCTTCTATCTCGGACTTTGTCGTGGGCTTCAGTATCCTGACTGAAAGATTACGGCAACAGATTGCAGGACAATCGCTGCAAACGGCATGGGTAGTCTGTTTTTTCTGCCTGCCTAACCTCTTATAAGCCAAATTACCCATAACTTTATTAATGATATCATATACCGTTGAAATATCGCATTCTTTAAAACTGCGCCTCTTGTCAACGCTCTACTGGCACGGATATAATAAGTGTCAGTTTTACTGATTGGAGGTCTTTTGGAGAAAAAATACAATCCTGAGAAAGTCGAACTCAAGTGGCAGAAATACTGGGCTGAGAACAACCTGCACAAGACCGGTTCAGAGCCTGACAAAAAGAAATTCTACTGCCTTGAAATGTTTCCCTACCCGTCGGGCAAAATCCACATGGGGCACGTCCGGAACTATGCAATCGGCGATGTCATCGCCAGGTACAAAAAAATGAGAGGCTTTAATGTGCTTCATCCGATGGGCTGGGACGCCTTCGGACTGCCTGCTGAAAACGCAGCAATAAATCAGGGCGTGCATCCTGCAAAGTGGACTTACGACAACATTGATTACATGAAAAACCAGCTCAACCGCATGGGCTTAAGCTACGACTGGGAAAGGGAAGTCCTTACGTGCAGCCCTGAATACTACAAGTGGAATCAGTGGTTTTTCCTCAAGATGTATGAGAAAGGACTTGCCTACAGAAAATCCTCATTCGTTAACTGGTGTCCTTCCTGCGCCACTGTGCTTGCTAATGAACAGGTCATAGACTCAAAGTGCTGGAGGTGCGACAGCATTGTCGTACAGAAAGAACTCGAACAGTGGTTTCTTAAGATTACCCATTATGCAGAGGAACTCCTTCAGGCGTGCGATTCCCTTAAAGGCTGGCCTGAAAGCGTAGTGCTTATGCAGAAAAACTGGATTGGAAAAAGCGAAGGTCTGGAAACAGACTTTGCAATAGATGGAATGGATGAAAAAATCCGCATATTCACCACAAGGGCAGACACCCTCTTTGGTGCAACATTCGTATGCCTTGCACCAGGACATGAGCTTTCTGAAAAACTCGTCACTGACAAGGAAGCACTTGAAAAGGTCAAGGAACACTACGGAAAGATGGAGCAGAAAGTAGGACTCTTTACAGGGCATTATGCAATAAACCCTGTCAACGGCGAGAAGATTCCCATCTATGTTGCCAACTTCGTGCTTATGGAATACGGCACTGGTGCCATAATGTCAGTGCCTGCGCACGACCAGAGAGACTTTGATTTTGCAAAACAATACGGACTGCCTATAAAAACAGTGGTAGTGCCGGAAGGAAAAGAAAAAATCAGCCTTGATGAAGCTTATGAAGAAGACGGAGTGCTCGTGGATTCAGGAGAATTCACCGGCTTGAAAAGCGCTGAAGCACGGGTTGCAATCGCAAAATCACTCGAAGAAAAAGGGCTTGGCAAAAGAGTCGTAAACTACAGGCTCAGGGACTGGGGTATCTCAAGACAGCGGTACTGGGGAACCCCCATACCCATAATCTACTGCGACAAATGCGGCACCGTGCCTGTGCCAGAGGCAGACCTGCCTGTAATACTTCCGGAAAACGTAAAGTTCAAAGGCACAGGCGGCTCTCCGCTTAAAGAACTTGAAGATTTCATAAACGTCAACTGTCCCAAATGCGGAGGCAGAGCAAAAAGAGAAACAGACACAATGGACACGTTTGTGGACTCTTCGTGGTATTTCTTCCGCTACTGCATGCCCAAGGATGACATTGACCTGACCTCAAGACCTCCTGAATTTGACTACTGGATGCCTGTTGACCAGTATATCGGCGGAGTGGAACACGCTGTCTTGCATCTGCTTTACTCAAGATTCTTTACACGGGTTATGAGAGACCTCGGACTTACAGACTTAAGCGAGCCTTTCGAGAATCTTCTTACACAGGGCATGGTCTGCAAAGAGACGCTTAAATGTCCTGAGCACGGCTGGCTTCTGCCAGAAGAGGTAAAAGACGGAAAATGCATAAAATGCGGCAGTGCGGTGGAATCCGGCAGAGTGGAAAAAATGTCAAAATCGAAAAAGAACGTTGTAGACCCTGACCACCTGATAAACAAATACGGTGCAGACACTGCCCGCTTGTTCTCGCTTTTTGCCGCACCGCCTGAAAAAGACCTCGAATGGTCTGACAAAGGAGTAGAAGGCACTTACAGGTTTCTGCACAGGGTATGGAACATCGTCTATCAGAACCTTGAAAAACTAAAGGAAGCAAAAGGCACAGAGCCTGACATGAACGCCCTTCTCAGAAAAACACACCAGACCATTAAACGTGTCACCAATGACATAGAAAGAGAATATCATTTCAACACAGCCATCGCTGCCATGATGGAACTCGTAAATGAGATAAGCTCTTTTAAGCCGAAATCCGACAAGGACTGGGGGACGTTCAGGTTTGCCGTAGAGACCGTGCTCCTTCTGCTTTCACCGTTTTCACCTCACATAGCAGAGGAACTTTGGGAGACTCTTGGAAACAGTCCGAGCATCTTCAACAAACCCTGGCCCTCATGGGATGAGGAAATAGCAAAAGAAGAAGAGATAGAACTCGTTATACAGGTAAACGGAAAGGTCAGGGCAAAACTGATGATACCTGCAGGACTGCCTGAAGAAGAGATAAAACAGAAAGCACTCAATGAGCCAAAGATAAAGGCTCTGACCGATGAAAAACCAATCAAGAAAATCTTCGTAATCAGGGGAAGACTTCTTAACATCGTAATTTAACCAAACAGAAAGAGTATTTTCAGTGAAAACACTTAAATCATTATTCAGTATTTTTTATCCGTTATTCCTTGCGTGCTCTCTATTGTTCTTCGCAGGCTGCGGCTATGTAATTCAGAAAGCGCCCTCTGTTGATTCCGTAAGGCTCGGCAGGATAGAAAACAGGACATTCGAGCCGAAACTTGAGGACAGGCTTTACGAAGCCCTTGCACGTGCGCTTATGAAAAACGGCATCCGCATAGACGAAAAATCAGCCCACACGATTAAGGGCGTTATAGATGAATTCAAGCTCAGAAGCCGCACGGAAAAAGAAGGCATAACCGTGCAGTATGAAATAATTATAAAAGGAAAGTTCTTCCTTGAAGGCCCGGAAGGACAAAGAGAACTAAGAAACAGAGGCTTGTTCATCGTATCCTTTACAAGCGAGGACACACTGAACAGAGTAAGAGCGCTTAAGGAAGAAGCCACTGTAAGGGCGCTTTCGGACATGGCTGAAGAGATAGCAGCCTCGATACTTTATTAGAGATGAGCATAAAGGGATTTTTTGAAGAACTGAAAAAAGGGCTTAAAGCTCCGGCGTATCTTCTTTATTCAGGGGAAAAGTTCCTGCTCAAAGAAGCCTTGTTTTCCATAAAAAACACCATACCTGAGACTGAAAGAGATTTCTTATTCAATGTATTCGACACAGAGGATGCAGTCCCCGTAGAGCAGATAGTGGATATTCTCTACACCGTGCCTTTTATCGGCGGAAGAAAGATAGTTGTAGTGGAGAACTCACAGAAGTTTTCCGACTCTGATATCAAGAAGCTGGCACGGTATATTTCAGAACCTTCGCCAGACTCTGTCCTTGTGCTTCTTAACAGCAGTAATGTTAAGAAGTCCCACAGGGAAGCGCTGAAAGGCGCAAAGCTCATTCCTCTTGAGATAAGGGAAAAGGAACTTCCGTTCTGGATAAAAGAGAAGGCATCCCGCAAGGGACTCATACTTACAGCCGACGCAGTAGAGTATCTTATCGGCACAGTAGGACCTGATGCAGGAGTCTTGTCCTCTGAGGTAGAAAAGCTCACACTGGCAGGCAAAAAAACCCTTGATGCAGATGACATAAGAGAGATAGTCAAAGGTAGTGGCGGCGGTTATGATGTCTTTGACCTTATAGACGCCCTGAAGCGCAAAAACGCCGAGATGGTCTTCAGGATATACAAAACGCTTTCTGAAACACAGGAACCTTCCCTTCTCCTCGGCGCACTTAACTGGCACTACGGAAGGCTTCCGGAGTCGTGGAAAGAGAAAACAAAGGTGTTTGCACTTCTAAACGAAGCAGATATTATGATAAAAAGCTCTGGCGGGGCGTTTCCGCTGGAGTATCTACTCGTCAGGCTGCTTCAGCTTTAAGCACAGTATTTGCCAGTTTGGAAAGCCTCGATATCTTTCTTGAAGCAGTGTTTTTGTGCAAAACGCCTTTTGAGGCTGCTGAACTGATAGCTTTGATTGCCTCTCTCAGGGTCTTTTCCACTTGCTCTTTGTCTTTTGAGCTTACTGCTTCCCTGACCCTCTTCGTAAGGGTTTTTATCCTCGTGCGGACGGCTTTATTTCTAAGCCTCCGCTTCTCAGCCTGCCTAACCCTTTTTAAGACCGAAAGCTTTTTCTTTGGTGCTGCCTTTGCTGGCAAAATCTCCTCCTTTTCTGAATCTAAAGCAATATATTAAATACCATAATCAGAAATATAAAATCAAGAGACATACCGGATTAATCAAGCTCTAAAAATCTAACAAGCTTTTCTGAGACCAAAGGCAAAACCTTCTTCACGGCGTTGTAAACAGCCTCGTTATAAGACACATGCCCTGCCCTCTTGTTCGCATAGACCTTTCCCACGATTAACCCTGTTTTTGAATCTGTAACAGTCAGAGAGACCGCTGCACGTGCGAACTGCCATCCCGGTTTGTCCACATCTATCGGTCTCACATCCACTGTGCCTGCAATCAGAACCTCTGCCTCATCCTTCCTGTCAGTGAGGACAAACCCGCGTTTAAGCAGTGTTTCGGTTATGCTGTTCTTTATTGTCTTACCCTCTTCACCGGTTATGTCCACGAACACCGGCATGGCTGACTTTAGTTTTGAAACCTCACGAAAAACAGCCTGTATGTCGTAATCCACAGGGACTTCCTCATCAAAACCAACGACTCTTAGCCGGCTGACAGTCACCTCCCTTTGCATCCACAACCCGAGTATTTTATTCAGGGACTTAAATTTCATAAAACTGCTTTCAGCCAAATCAACCGAGTTGAAACGCTCTTTGATAATACTGTCCAGATTTTCTACCTCTCTTAGCCAGTCCTTTCTTGCCTTCTTCTTCTCAAGCACTGCCAGTGCATAATAGAGTGCTTTATCCTCGCTAAACATTGTCTTTGGAATCTGTATTCCTCTGGGCTGTTCTGAGGACAGTGCCCTGATATAGGATTCAATACCCTGCCCTGAAACCTCAACACCTGATGTATCTATAACAGACTTCACCCTGTCATAAGCATTGTTAAAGACCCGGGACTCAAACTTGCCTGACAATTCCCTTATAGCCTGATTGCGAGCTTCGATTTCCGACTGTCCGCTTCCCACGGCAGTAACGTAACGGGATTCCCGGTATTTCCAGCCGGGCTTAAGAACATCCTTTGCGCACCCTGCAGTTATTATTACTGCAACCAGAACCAGATAACCCAACCTAAACATACATCTCACCTCCTTCCTCAATACATCGTTTCGAACAGCAGGAACTTTGTCTCACCCGCCTTTACCTCGACAGTCTCCACAGGTCTTTTTACTCCTCCGCACAGCCTTACATAAGTATTATATCGCCCCTCAGGCAAAAACACACGTGTAAGATATATTTCTCCTGGCAGAGTCCTCCACGACCTTGTATCCGCTCTTTCAAGCGCAATATTTGCGATATTAAAAATCAGCTTTGCTAAATCCCTCTGTGCCTTGCTCTTTATGCCTTTTGTAGCGGCATCCACCACAGCTTGTTTGGCTACTGCCCTTGCTATGGTCTTTGCAACAACCCTCCCCTTGCGGTCATCCAGATTTTTAACTGCGATGCTGTTAATATCCTCTACAAGTTCGGTCTCTGCCTCGATATTCACGGATTCGGACTCAACGACCAGCTTACTGTCTCTGCAAGAAGGAGGGGTTACCACAAATCTCGGAAAGGCAAGCGTGACCGGACCGTGCTTGGTCGGAACAAAGATTTTATCCTCTTCCTTAACTGGAGCCTCGCCATTGAAATGAATAAGGACTATCTTGCCGAGTTTTTCGGCTTTCTTCTGGCTGAGCCACTGGATACTGTCAATGTCAAGCTCATGCTTAAGTTCATCGAGCCTTCCGACAGCCTCCCCCACCCTTAACAGATCGTCAACGAGCAAAGAGGGTACAGGTGTCCCATAGTTTTTTTGATAATCCTTAAACACGTTAAATGCCTTGTAATAGTCAATGTAAGCGTCCTGCAGGTTGTGCACTGCCTCGTACACCATACCGCTCAGGTATCTGCCGAAGGCATCCTCCTTGTAAACGTTTTTCCGTTCATACTTGTCATTGAACATATTCAGGTTTGCATCGAGTCTCCGGCACTCGACAAGGGCTTCCTCGTAATCACCGAGCATCAGGTAGTTGATTGCGGAAAACAGGTTGATAAGCGCCTTTTCAAAGTCCTCTCCGGCATAAGGTCTGGTGTAGTCATTAATGATAAAAGCAGCCGTCTCTCTTGTAATGCTTTTTGTCCACAACTCTTCTGCCAGTTGTTCTGCTTGATGGAAATACTCGTTGCTTTTCTGGTAGTTTCCACACAGCATGTTTATCTGTGCGGCATCAAGAAGAAACAGCAGCTTTCTGTTTGAACCGTAGGATTTTTCTTTCTCCTCGATGTATCTGGTGGCAAGAGGGCAGTTGCCAGCTGCCATATAGTCTTCAAGGGCATTATAGTTAAGCCCTCTGGCACAGCTGCTTCCCAGAAAAAGCACAAAAAGGACTGCAAGGATTCTCCTCATCGGACTGCAACAGCAGGATACCAGCCGTGCCTTAAAATCCCAGACGGCGGCGCTTTACATACTTCTTTATCTTCTTTTCGCCTATCCACACTTTCTTGTTCGTCTTAAGGTCTATGAGTTCGAGATTCACCTGATAGAATATGACCGCCTTGCCGCTGATTTTGTCCATAATGGAATTGATGGAACCTTTAAGCATATAGTCAGCGCCTATTTCTTCGCCCATGGGTTTTGCCGTCTCTTCTGCCGCGTGTATTGCCTGGTCCCTCCGCTCCTCTCTCACCTCTTCCCTTTCTCCCCTGCTTGCCACAAACTCGACTTCGCCGGAGTTGATAAGCGCCCTTTCAAGGTCTTTGACAAACGTCTGGACATTGATATGCTCATGGCTGCGGTTTTCGACCGTTCCCACGATGACCACCGGCGGCTTTCCGCCATGCGCAATCTTGAACCTCTCAAGCCACGGACGGTTAAGTGCATCACGAATCATCTCCTCTGATACAAGACGGGAGTCTGTATCATTCCATCTGCCGCTGAGGTCTATGACCTCCTCCACTTCCACTCTTTTTACGCCGGCGCATCCAGATACAACCAGCATAAGACATATCAATAAGGCTAAAACGATATATTTCCTCATTGCCGATTACCTCCTGCTGCTGTTTTATAAACGGACATCTTAAACAGTCCTGCCTCTAAATAATTTAGCAGATTCTTTACAGGGTTTCATCAAGTGCCCTTTATTTTACTTGCGATTATGTGCCCTGTCCCTATATAATTACTTGTTTCTCTTTATGAAAACAAAGACATCCATAATAGGCGCAGGCAATGTAGGAGCGTCTCTGGCTCAGCTTATAGCGTACTCAGGGCTCTCTGATGTGGTGCTGTTTGACATCGTAAAGGGCATCCCCCAGGGAAAGGCTCTGGACATCTCAGAGGCATGTCCCCTGTGGAACTCGTCTGTTTCTGTAAAAGGCACTAACAACTATGAAGACACCGCAGGCTCTGACATCGTCGTCATAACCGCCGGTCTTCCGAGAAAACCCGGAATGTCCAGAGACGACCTGCTACAGGCAAACGCAGAGATAGTAAGAAAAGCCACAGAAGAAGCATGCAGGGTCTCGCCTGAGTCCATTCTTATAATAGTAACGAACCCCATGGATGTAATGACATACCTTGCATGGAAGGTCTCAGGTTTTCCTCCTGAAAGAGTAATGGGAATGGGAGGAGTGCTGGATTCTGCAAGGTTCAGGACATTCGTGGCATGGGAATTTGGAGTCTCGGTTGAGGATGTCGAAGCCCTTGTGCTTGGCGGTCACGGAGACCAGATGGTGCCCATGCCGAGATTTACAACAGTAAAAGGGGTTCCGATAACCGAACTCCTGACAGGAGAAAAAATAGACAGCCTCATACAGAGAACGAAAAACGGGGGGGCTGAGATAGTATCCTATCTTAAGACAGGAAGCGCTTATTACGCACCGGCAGCCTCGGTATTCGAAATGCTTAAGTCAATAATCTTGGATGAAAAAAGAATGCTTCCGTGTGCCGCATATCTCAGCGGACAGTACGGGATAAACGACATCTATGCAGGAGTGCCTGTAGTTCTTGGCAGAAAAGGCGTTGAGAAAATTGTAGAACTCAAGCTCGAAGACAGCGAAAAGAAAAAACTTGAAGAATCTGCTTCTGCTGTAAGAAATCTTGTAGAAAAACTCGGTTTATAATAGGAGGAATCATGCAGAGAACGCTCTCGATAGTAAAGCCTGACGGCGTGCAGAAGAACCTTATCGGAGAGGTAATCAGCAGGTTTGAGAAAAAGGGTCTGAGGATAAAGGCTCTTAAGATGCTTCATGTGACAAAGGAGCAGGCAAAAAAATTCTATATCGTGCACAAGGAAAAGCCTTTTTACGACGACCTTACGAACTTCCTCTCTGAAGGTCCTATTGTGGTAATGGTCATCGAGGGTGAGGACGCAATAGCAAAGGTAAGGGAGACAATGGGTGCAACCAACCCAAAGGAAGCCGCACCGGGCACTATAAGAGCGGACTTCGCAACCGACATCGAGCGCAACATAGTGCACGGCTCTGACTCCCCGGAGTCAGCGGCATACGAGATACCGTTCTTTTTCTCAGCCGTAGAGATAATGGACTAATTTCTGGAGGGCGTTATGGATTACTTCTTGACAGAAGAACAGGTTATGATAAGAGACCTCGCAAGACAGATTGCCGAGGAGAAAATCGTTCCTCAGAGGGAAGAGCTCGACGAAAAGGAAGAATTTCCATGGGACATAATGAAAGTGCTTGCGCAGTCCGACATGTTCGGGCTGTTCATACCGGAAGAGTACGGAGGGCTCGGCAAAGGCTGTCTTGAGCTTGCCATTGCAGTGGAAGAGCTTTCAAGAGCATGCCTTGGTGTTTCCACCACATATGCGGCAAACGCCCTCGGCACATATCCCTTACTGCTTTACGGCTCAGAAGAGCAGAAAAAGAAATACCTGCCTGATATAGCCGCAGGCAAAAAACTCGTTGCATTCGGTCTTACAGAAGCCAATGCCGGAAGCGACGCAGCAGGGATACAGACCACTGCCAAACTCGAAGGCAATGAATACGTCCTTAACGGGACAAAACAATGGATAACCAACGGCGGAGAGGCAGAGATATACACCATAATCGCAATGACTGACAAGTCAAAAGGCGCAAGGGGTGCATCCGCATTTATCGTGGAGAAGGGCACTCCAGGGTTTTCCTTCGGAAAGAAAGAAAAGAAGATGGGCATAAGGGCATCCACAACAAGGGAGCTTATATTTGAAAACTGCAGAATCCCGAAGGAAAACATCATAGGCAGGGAAGGCATGGGCTTTATCGTTGCGATGAAGACACTGGATAACTCAAGGGTAGGCGTTGGTGCTCAGGGTGTTGGTGTGGCACAGGGTGCGTTTGACGAAGCCGTGAAGTTCGCCCGCCAGAGGGTTCAGTTCGGACACCCGATAATAAGCTTTCAGGCAATACAGCATATGCTTGCGGACATGGCTACACAGATAGAGGCTGCAAGGGCACTGGTCTATTCCGTTGCAAGATACATTGACAGCGGGGCAAAAGACATCTCAAAAGCCTCTGCCATGGCAAAGCTCTTTGCCACTGACATGGCAATGAAGGTTACCGTAGACGCAGTCCAGGTAATGGGAGGCTCAGGATACATGAGAGAGTATCCTGTAGAGAAGATGATGAGAGATGCAAAAATCCTCCAGATATACGAGGGCACAAACCAGATACAGAGAAACGTCATCGGACAGGCACTCATAAAAGAGGCTGCAAAGAAAAAATAATGAACATTGTAGTTTGCATAAAGCAGGTTCCTGACGCTGCAGAGGTAAAAATAAACCCTGAGACAGGCACTCTCATAAGGGAAGGAGTTCCGAGCATCATAAACCCTTATGACATGCATGCCATAGAGGCTGCTGTCCAGATAAAAGAAAAAACCAGCGGAAAAGTCACTGCCATAACAATGGGTCCTCCGCAGGCAGAGACAGCACTAAGGGATGCAATCTCTCTCGGCGTTGACGAAGCCATACTGCTTACAGACAAGGCATTCGCAGGCTCAGACACACTGGCAACCTCCTACACGCTGTCAAAGACCATTGAGAAACTCTCACCTGACATAATCATCTGCGGAAAACAGGCAATAGACGGAGACACCGCACAGGTAGGACCTGAAGTGGCAGAATTCCTTAACATACCTCATGTGGCTTATGTAAGAAAAATAGAAGACATCGGAGAAAAATCCATAAGGGTTCAGAGGCTCATGGAGGAAGGCTATGATGTGGTAGAGTCAACCCTTCCTGTTCTGCTTACTGTAGTAAAAGAGCTGAATGAGCCAAGGCTTCCTTCGCTTAAGGGAAAGATGGCAGCAAAAAAAGCAGAGATTAAAAAATGGACTGCAGCGGACATCGGTGCGGATGAAAAAGACGTCGGGCTTAAAGGCTCGCCTACACAGGTGAAAAACATATTTGCACCAGAGCCGAAAAAAGACAGACAGATGCTTGAAGGAACGCCTGAAGAGCAGACAGATGCACTTATAAAGAAATTAATGGAGTTGAAATGCCTATAGTAGTTGACAAGGAAAAATGCACTGGCTGTGAAAGCTGTCTTGAAGTCTGCCCTTATGACGCCATAGATATCAAGGACGACAAGGCTGTCATCAATGAATACTGCCAGATGTGCATGGCATGCCTGCCTGTATGCCCTGAAGGCGCAATAAAAGAGATACAAGAGGCAGCAGAAGAACCAACGAATCTGGAGGACTACGAAGGCGTATGGGTGTTTGCAGAGCAAAGAGACGGCACAGTGGCATCAGTCGCCTATGAGCTCTTGGGCGCAGGCAGAAGACTTGCAGATGAACTAAAGACCGAACTTTCAGCAGTCCTTTTCGGGGCATCTGAACAAGAGGCAAACGAACTCATACGATGGGGAGCAGACAAGGTCTACCTTTGTGAAGACCCCACGCTCAAACACTTTAATGACGAACCTTACGCAGGACTGCTCTCTTCACTTATAAACACATACAAGCCTGAGATTGTGCTTGCAGGTGCAACGCCCATAGGGCGCTCTTTCATACCAAGGGTAGCTGCAAAACTGAGAACCGGTCTTACTGCAGACTGCACATCCCTTAACATAGACAGTGAGACAAGGAATCTCCTTCAGGTGCGTCCTGCCTTCGGCGGAAACATAATGGCAACCATTCTCTGCCCGAACAGACGCCCGCAGATAGCTACTGTAAGACCACGGGTAATGAAAAGGAACGAATACGACAGCAACAGGACAGGCGAGATTATCAATGTAAAAGCCGAAGACCTTGCATCAAGGACAAAGATAATAGAGACTGTAAAAGAGGTCTCGGAAGTCTCTGTGAATCTTCAGGAAGCTGATGTGATAGTCTCAGGCGGAAGAGGGCTTGGAGGTCCAAAAGGCTTTGAGATGCTCAAAGAGCTGGCAGGACTTCTTGAAGGCGCAGTAGGAGCCTCAAGGGCTGCAGTGGACGAAGGCTGGATACCTTACAGCCATCAGGTCGGACAAACAGGAAAAACCGTATGCCCTAAAATCTACATTGCATGCGGAATATCAGGCGCTGTTCAGCACCTCGTAGGAATGCAGTCATCTGATATCATAGTCGCAATAAACAAGAACCCTGAGGCACCGATATTCAATGTAGCAACCTATGGAATCGTAGGTGATGTTTACGAAGTCGTCCCCATGCTCATAAAGAAAATCAAGGAGTTAAAGGGCAAATGAAGATCGCATTTGTGTTTCCGGGTCAGGGTTCACAGCATGTAGGGATGGGAAAAGACCTCTACGACGGGTTTGATGAAGTAAAAACCCTCTACAAAGAGGCAAACGAGACTCTGAATTACGATGTTGCAGAGCTGAGCTTTAACGGGCCTGAAGAAGAACTTAACCTTACCGAGAAAACCCAGCCGTGTCTTCTTACTGCAAGCATTGCTGCCTTCAGAGTCCTTACAGCAAAAGGGGTTCAGCCTTCGGCAGTTGCAGGGCACAGTCTTGGTGAGTATTCCGCTTTAGTGGCAGCTGAAGTGCTTTCGTTTAAAGATGCGCTGAAAGTTACTGAAATGAGGGGAAGACTGATGCAGGAAGCAGTGCCTGAAGGCAAAGGGCTTATGGCTGCTATCTTAGGACTCGAAAGAGGCAAAGTAGATGAGATATGCAATTCTGTCAAATCAGGATACGTTACTGCAGCAAATTATAACTGTCCAGGGCAGATAGTAATATCAGGGGAAAAACCAGCTGTAGAGGAAGCCATGAAGCTTTCAAAAGAGGCAGGAGCTAAAAGAACCGTTGCGCTTTCCGTAAGTGTTCCTTCCCACTGCCGCCTTATGGATGAGGCATCAAAAAAGCTCTCTGAATTCCTGTTTTTAAGCGATATCAGGATGAACGAACCGAAGACTCCTGTGGTAAGCAACGCAGACGGAATCTTTCTCAGCACTGTTGATGGTATAAAAGCCGCTCTGGTAAAACAGCTAAACAACCCTGTGCTGTGGGAAGACTCAATAATCGCCATGACAAAAGCAGGCATAGATACATTTATCGAGGTCGGTCCTGGAAAAGTCCTCTCAGGGCTTATCAAAAGAATTGCGCCTGATGTAAAAATATTCACTGTGAACAACAGGGAGAGTCTTGAGAAAACGCTCTCAGAACTCAACAGTTAACCCTTTCTTAAAAGTGGCTGTGCCACCGAGCAAAAAGTAGCGAGGTATATTTACCTGCCTGTTTTTCCTATCAGCAATTTTGGGATACCCCAAATCCTTGACAATGCTACCTGCTGTTTGTTAGCCTTTCGACATTGTATGTAAAAAAGTAGCTGTATGATTTTTAGAGTAATAGATAAAGAAGAACTGAGAAAACTCTTTTACATCCTTGTTGCCGACAATACGGTCATAGGCCCGGTGCAAAAAGGCACGGACAGAGACGGCAACCCTATTTATGTATTTGAAGAAGTATTCTATTTCAAAGACCTGAAGCTGCATTACACCACCACCAAACTCCCTGCAAAACGGTATTTTCTGCCTTTTAAGGAAGACCTTTCCACCTTCCGGATAAACGGAAACGACTGGGAAAAATCAGTGGATTACAACATTGACCGTCCGTATATTTTCTTCGGTCTTCACGCATGCGATATAAATGCACTGAACAAACTCGACAAAGTCCTTATCGAAAGCGTCTATCCGATGCCCTATTATGCAGCCAAGAGGAAAAACATGTTCATAATAGGGTTCGACTGCATTCCCCAGCCGTATTGTTTCTGCCGTTCCATGGGGGCGGACACTGTGCTTCACGGCTTTGATATGTATATCACTGATATAGGCAACCGCTACTTCATCGAGATACTTTCAGACACAGCATATAATTTCATCAAAACTATCAACGCCAAAGAGCCTAAAGAATCCGACCATGTCAGATACATGAAAACAGTTGCCGAGAAGAACAAGAAGTTTACAGCCCATGTGGACACTACAGACCTCACGAAGATTTTGGATATGGAATTTCAGTCTGAAGTCTGGGAATACTGGGGAGAAAAATGCCTGGCGTGCGGCACATGCTCCATGGTCTGCCCTACGTGCTATTGCTACGGAGTGGAAGAAAACGTTGAGATTGATTTACGCAGCGCAAGAAAAACCAAGCATCTTTATTCATGCAATCTTATAGACTTTGCAGAGGTGGCAGGCGGACACAATTTCCGCTTTGAACGCTATGTTCGTCTGAAATACCGGTATTATCACAAGCACCGTGGCTTTGTCGAGGCATACGAGGAGTCGCTCTGCGTTGGCTGTGGACGCTGCGGTGAAGCCTGCCTTGCAGGAATCACCGTTCCAGAAGTCATAGCAAGCGTGCGCGGGGAGGAAAAATAAAATGGATACACAGCTAAAATTCAAGGATATAGTTCGCGCAGAGGAGCACAGAAGACAGGATGACCTCGGCAGATTCGAATACTCATACAAGGCTGAGATTACCAGCGTTCATCCGCTTACTGAGATGGAAAACCTGTATCAGATTCAGATTATAGACCCTGAGGAGCGGAGAAACTTCAAGTTCAGGCCGGGTCAGTTTCTGATGCTTGAGCTTCCCGGAATCGGTGAAGCACCGTTTTCGATCTCTTCCTCTCCTGTCATGCACGGCACTGTAGAACTATGCATACGTAAAGTCGGAAACCTCACAAACTTTCTTGCCAAGGTCGGACGAGGCACGCGCGTGGGAATACGGGGTCCGTTCGGTACAAGCTTCCCGATGGAGGAAATGCACGGGCAGAACATACTCTTAATTGCAGGCGGGCTTGGTCTTGCCCCGCTCAGAGCGCCTATTGCATACGTGCAGGAAAACCGCAGCCGCTTCAACAACGTGGACATCATCTACGGGACAAAAGACCCTTCACAGCTTCTATTTACTTATCAGTACGACATGTGGCGCAAAGACGACATCAACCTGCATATCATCGTTGAGAAAGCCAATAAATCATGGAAAGGTCCTGTAGGCATGATAACAAAGATACTTGAGAAAATGTTTTCCAAAAGGAATGATCCGTTTTACAAGAACACCTATGCAATTGTGTGTGGTCCGCCTGTTATGTTCAAATTCGTCTGCAACACACTGACTGAAATCGGTATTCCAATGCAGAAGATGTTCGTCTCTCTGGAGCGCCGTATGCACTGCGGAATGGGCAAGTGCTGCCGCTGCAACGTAGGGTCAACATACACCTGTTTGAAAGGTCCGGTATTTGATTACTGGACAGTGATGAACCTGAAGGAGGCAATTTAGATGGCTCGCAGTTACCTCGGGGTTGAACTCTACCGGCCGAAAGTGGCGTTCTTTGACTTTTCCTCTTGCGAGGGCTGCCAGCTTCAGATTATAAACAACGAAAGCACCCTGCTGGATTTCCTGTCTCTCGTAGAGGTGGTAAACTTCCGCGAGGCTATGACCGAACGGTCAGATGATTATGAGATTGCCTTTGTGGAAGGCAGTATCACACGTAAAGATGAAGTCAAACGCCTTAAAAAAATCCGTAAAAATGCAAAAATGCTTGTTGCTCTCGGCTCGTGCGCCTGCTTCGGAGGGGNCAACCAGCTTAAAAACAGGTTTAGTCTTAGCTGGGCTAAAAAGCGAGTCTATGGTAATTATCCCATCGAGACAGAACCAGTGCGCCCTATTGAAGATGTAGTCAAGGTTGACCTTAAAATCTACGGCTGCCCTATAAAGAAGGAAGAAGTAGAAAAGATTATCATTAACATTGCCCTTGGGAAGTCAGTCAGACATCCGAAATACCCTGTGTGCATTGAATGCAAGGCAAATGAAAACATCTGCCTTTTTGATGTCGGAGAGCCGTGCCTTGGACCGATTACCCGGGGCGGATGCGATTCATGGTGTCCAAACAACAGGTATGGATGCTGGGGATGCCGTGGTCCGGCTGATGACGCCAACGTCAAAGAAATGAAAAAGATTATGAAAAAATACGGCTTCTCAGAAGAGACGATACTTGACCGCCTTGAATGCTTCGGCGGCTTTTCAGAATACACTGAACCACTGCGAAAGAAATTAAAGAGGAAGAAGAAATGAAACTCTCCTGCAACATTGACATTCATCATCTTAGCCGTGTAGAAGGACACGGCAATATACGCATAAAGATAAAAGACGGCAGGCTTAAAGAAGCGCGCTGGGAAGTAGTTGAANCCCCCCGCTTCTTTGAAGCCATACTCGTCGGAAAAAAATGGGATAATGTCCCTTATATATCAGGAAGAATCTGCGGCATATGCTCCATCAGCCATACGCTGGCAGGCATACGTGCAGTGGAAAACGCATTTGGAATCGTCCCGACCGAACAGACCAAAAAACTGCGCCTTCTGCTTAAACATATGGAAACCCTTCAAAGCCATGTGCTTCACCTTTACTTCCTGGCAGCACCTGATTTCCTTAAAAAAGGAAGCGTTTTCCCGCTCATAGAATCAAACCGAGCCATGGTGCAAAGAGCACTTAGAATAAAACAGCTTGCCAATGACATGTGCGACTGTATAGGCGGCAGACGCATTCATCCTACAAGAACGGTTGTCGGTGGTTTTACCATGCTTCCTGAAAAAAAGGAACTCAAGGAATTCAAATACCGTCTGGAAGACATAATGGATGACCTTGTGCTCACTACCGACATATTCAGAAAATTTAAAATACCGGATTTTGAAAGAGAAACAGAATTTGTCTCTCTTAAAGGCAACGGTGAGTATCCATTTATCGGTGGAGATTTAATATCCACGGACGGTGTGCACAAGAAAGAACATGAATATAAAAAGATGACAAACGAATATACAGTGAAGCAGTCCACAGCCAAGTGGAGTCGTCTTTCACGCGAGTCTTTTGCAGTCGGGGCATTAGCCCGTTTGAACAACAACTTTCCTCTTCTTCATCCGGCAGCAGAGGAGGTAGCCAGAAGCTTCGGTCTTATACCTGTAAACCACAACCCGTTTATGAACAACATTGCACAGCTTGTGGAATGTATTCATGTGGTAATGGAATCCATAGACCTGATTGATGAGCTTTTAGATTCAAAATGGGAGGAGCCTCGTCTGGAAGTCAAGCCTCGAAGCGGAATTGGAGTAGGTGCAGTGGAAGCACCCCGTGGAATCCTTTATCAATGCTACGAGTTCGACAAAAAAGGCAGGGTTGTAAAATGCGATTGCGTAATACCTACAAGCCAGAACCACGCCAACATCCAGCACGACCTTGAAGAACTCGTAAAACAATATGCAGCAAAAGGAAAAAACGACAAAGAGATAGAACTTCTGGCGTCAATGCTTGTAAGAGCATACGACCCGTGTATATCCTGCTCTGTGCACTAAACCTCAAATGTCTAAAAAACCGTATATCGGGCTTATAACAGCTGTCCCTTTTGAAGGACAACTACTGCTGAAAGAATTAAAAGACGTTAAAAAAGTAACGCCTTTTACAGTCACCGGCAGGCTTGGAAAAAACCGCATCGTCTATGCTGTATCAGGCATAGGCATAGCAAACGCCGCACACGCTGCCACACTGCTCATCGAGAAATTTTCGCCCTGCCTTGTCATTGTCTTCGGCATCGGAGGGGCATACCCACAGGCAGGGCTCAAAATCGGCGACATTGCCCTGGCTGAAAAAGAAATCTATGCTGACACAGGAGTCGAAGGCTATGACGCCAAAGCCATAGGAATTCCCCTGCTTAAGAAAGGCAGAAAAAAATATTTCAATGAGTTTCCGCTGAACAAGGGATTGGTCAGGAAAGTGCTTAATCTAACAGACCAGGGCAACATAAAGTCAGGCGTGTTTTTAACTGTCTCAGAGTCCACAGGCACACTTAGAAGGGCAAAACAATTAAAAAAGAAATATAATGCCATATGCGAAAACATGGAAGGTGCTGCTGTAGTGCATATATGCACACGTTATGGTGTGCCGGTGCTTGAACTAAGGGGTATAAGCAATATCGTCGAAGACAGGGATACGGATAAATGGGACAAAAAACTCGCCTCGGAAAACTGCCAGAAAGTGATTATAGAGTTATTGAAAGGTATTTAAGGCTTTTACCGCCAGTGTTTATCTGGTGGACAGATACTCTCTAATCTTTCGCAGGGTATCTTTTGGAAGTTCGAAAAATTTCACTCCTAGACCCACGCCTGGCTGTGCATGCTGAATCTTGGCTGATACCTCGACCAGCTCACCCCCTATATTAAAACTGACATTTATAATGCTGTCCGGCAGAAAGTACGTCTGAGTATAAATATACATTCCATCCTCGCTCAGGTCTAATCCTTCAGCCCTAATAGTCCGGTTGATTAAAACATCTTCTTCTATTAACACCCTTTTTTTTCTTGGGTCTTTCATTGAACTTAGTTTATACCATTGGTTGCATGCTTTCAAGTTAAATTAGAGATGGACAAAAAGGCAGGTCAAATTACGTATGGACAATGCTTCTCCTACGTTAGAAGGTTACTCTTTAACGTTTCTCCTGAAGTATCTCCTTAACCTTTTCGGAAAGTTTTATCGGGGTTGTAGTGGTTTTAACCAGGTAGTCTCTTGCGCCAAGAGCCACGGCTTTTTCCACATCCTCAGGAACGACCCCTGAAGAAAGCACCATAACAGGAATACGCTTCAAGTCCGGATTCACCCGCATAAGCTGCAGGATCTTAAATCCGTCGATTTTCTCTATCCTGAGGTCAAGTATAACAAGGTCGAATTTTGAGTGCTGAAGTGCTCTGAATGCCTCCTGTCCATCTGCGGCTTCAGTCACAGTAAAGCCGTCCTGAAGAAGCCTGTTTTTATAGATAGACCTTGACTGGGCATTTCCATCAACAAGGAGCACATTCTGGGACACCCGTATCTCCCCCACATCAGAACTCCTGCTGATAAACTCCTTCAATACCAGTCGATCTTCCGGAGGCATATTAATGAATTTAACCCCAAGACCTATCCCTGGCTGAATATGCTGAATAGTCGCCTTCACTTTTATATGTTTATTGTCCACATCGAAGTCAAGGTCAAGCATAGCGTCTCTTACGAAATTAGCCGTCGTATGAATATACATGCCGTCCTCGCTTATATCGAGAGCGTATGCTGTAATAATTCCGTTAATAATTACATCCTTTTCGAAGAGCACCCTGCGTTTTTTTCTCTTTTTCATAGTCTTAGTCCTTTCATAAAATCAATTTACTCCTTTTTTGTACCTTTGAACTTTTTGGAGTAACCCACCTGCATTACAGTAGATATCTCCTTTAAGGATTGCAGAGGCAGCTGCCACTGCATCTGCACCTGAAGCAAGCACAGAGTCAACATTGTCAAGGTTTATCCCGCCTATAGCAATAATAGGGATGTTAACTTTGTTTCTGACTTTACAAAGCATCTGCACTCCCTTGGGGTCACCAGCATCTTTTGTCTTTGTAGGAAACACAGGACCAAATCCGATATAGTCTGCACCTTCTGCCTCTGCCTTGATTGCCTCGCTCAGACTGTGCGTTGATATACCTATTACTTTGTCTTTGCCAAGAATCTTTCTCGCTTCCTTAAGAGGCAGGTCATCCTGCCCAAGATGAACTCCATCAGCATCAACAGAGGCAGCTATATCCACATGGTCATTCACTATAAAACATGCTCCGAAATCCCATGTAAGTTCTCTGAGGCGACGAGCCAACCTGTAAATTCCCAAACGGCTCTTGGTCTTGTCCCTGTATTGAATCCACCTCACCCCTGCTTTTAAAGCAATTAGAGTCATTTCCAGACAGGTAAGACTACATGAATCCCTATCTGTAATGAGGCAAACGCCACTCAGATAGGTCCTGTTGTCCTTAGCCTTCATTCTGTAGTTTGCTCCTGATTTCTGCGTCCGTTTAACCTGTCTACGAAACTTGTATTGAAATTCCCACTAAGAAAATCCTTATCGTTAAGCACCCTTTTGTGAAAAGGGACAGTAGTTTTTATACCCTCGATTATAAACTCATCGAGTGCTCTTTTCATCCTGTCGATTGCTTCCTGTCTGTCTCTTCCATAGGTTACGAGTTTTGCTATCAGGGAATCGTACTGGGAGGGGACAATGCCTCCGGTGTAAGCTGCAGTGTCTACTCTTACACCTGGTCCGCCGGGCGGGTAAAAAAAGGTTATTCTGCCTGGAGAAGGGATAAACCTGTCAGGGTCTTCGGCATTAATCCTGCACTCTATTGCATGGCCTTCAAGCTTAATCTGCGACTGCTTGTACTCAAGCGGAAGTCCAGCCGCAAGCTTTATCTGTTCCTTTATCAAGTCTATACCTGTCACCGCCTCTGTTACAGGATGTTCTACCTGCACCCTCGTATTAAACTCCATAAAGTATATATTACCTTCAGGGTCAACTGCAAATTCTACAGTGCCTATGTTCTTGTATTTAATGGCTTTTGCTGCCCTTACTGCAAGTTCTCCGAGTTTTCTCCTCATCTTGCTGTTGGAAATAGGAGATGGTGACTCTTCTATCAGCTTCTGATGTCTCCTTTGTATCGAACAGTCTCTTTCACCGAGATGCACTACATTGCCTTTAACATCCGCCATAATCTGCACTTCTATATGTCTGAGGTCAGGTATATATTTTTCCATGTAAAGGTCTTTATTGCCGAATGCTGTCAGTGCCTCCCTCTGCGCCACATAAAATGCATGTTTGAGTTCTGCCTTATTATTAACTACCTTCATGCCTCTTCCTCCGCCGCCATGCGAGGCCTTCAGCATAATCGGAAACCCTATTTTTTTCGCCACCTTTAAAGCTTCTTCCTCTGAAGACACAACACCATCGCTTCCCGGAACAACTGGAACGCCTTTCTTTTTCATTATCTGCCTTGCCTGTGACTTATCACCGCCAAGTCTGATGTTCTCAGGCGTAGGACCTATGAATACAATTCCTGAAGTGGCGCATGTCTCTGCAAAATGAGAGTCCTCAGACAAAAAACCATATCCTGGATGTATGGCTGAAGCATTTGTAATCTCTGCGGCAGTCAGAATTGCAGGAATGTTTAGATAGCTCTGCGCTGAGTTCGCCGGTCCTATGCAGACCGCCTCATCAGCAAGCTTTACATGCATTGCCTCTTTCTCTATGTCTGAATAAACAGCTACGGTCTTTATGCCAAGTTCTTTACACGACCGGATTATTCTGACAGCTATCTCACCGCGGTTGGCTATCAGTATTTTATCAAAAAGGCTCATCATTTAAATATATTATACAGGTTCTAAAAGAAATAGCGGTTCACCATATTCTACAGGCTGGGCATTATCAACAAGCACTCTTACAACAATGCCGTCCACTTCACTCTCAATCTCATTCATAAGTTTCATCGCCTCTATAATACATATAACCTGTCCTTTCTTTACTCTGTCGCCCACTTCGACAAAAGGCGGTGACTCAGGCGAAGGCGACCTGTAAAAAGTTCCTACCAGCGGAGCAGTAACTGTAATCAGTCGCTGCTGTTCTTCTTCCTCCCCTGCTGCTACGGGCTCAAGAACCTTCTCCGGCTTCGGAACAGGCTCCGACACCTCGACAGATGGCAGAAACTTCCCCCTCTTTATCTTGATCCTTGTGTTATCCTTCTCCAGTTGAAGTTCTGTAATATCCGTGTCCTTGAGGAGTTCTATAATTTGTTTTAAATCGTCAAGCTCCATTATTTCACCCTCTCTATATATTCCGATGTCCTTGTATCAACTTTTATGATATCTCCCTTGTTTATATGAAAAGGCACTTTTACAACTGCGCCGGTCTCAAGTGTTGCAGGCTTACTGCCGCCTGATGCAGTATCTCCTTTAAATCCAGGTTCGGTATCAGTAACCTCCAGCTCAACAAACGTAGGCAAATCAACAGTTATGGGATTGCCCTTGTAATATAAGATACCTACAATTGTATTCTCTTTAAGAAACTTCTTCGCGTCTTTTAACTGCTCTTCTGTAAGAGGCAACTGTTCGTAAGACTCCATATCCATAAAATAATACAGTTTATCCTGCTCATAAAGATACTGCATTTCTTTTTCTTCCAGTTGAGGAATCTCAAATTTTTCACCTGAACGGAATGTATCCTCAAGCACAGCGCCTGTTATAAGGCTTTTGAGTTTTGTTCTTACGATAGCACCTCCCCTTCCCATCTTAACATGCTGAAAGTCTATTATCTCGCAGGGCTCGCCTTTGTATTCTATCTTCGCCCCTTTTCTGAAGTCAGCCGTTGAAATCAAAACTGCACCTCCAACAATCAGAAATCAGGATACTATCTCGAGTTTTTTAGGCAGTGACGTCAGCAAATCAGCTTCCTGACCGCTGACCACTACCATATCTTCTATTCTAACACCTCCAAGCCCTGGAATATATACTCCAGGCTCTACAGTAAAGACCATACCATTTTTGATGCGCCCCTTCCTCTTCCATGTAACACGAGGCAGTTCATGTATCTGAAGCCCAACACCGTGCCCTACTGCATGCCCGAAATATTTTCCATAACCCGCCTGTTTTATAATATCTCTGGCAGAATTGTCAATCTCCCTGAACTCCGCACCTTCCCTGACAGCAGAGATTCCCTTTCTGTTTGCCTCAAGCACCAGACGGTAAATCTCTTTTTTACGACCGAGGTCTTTGCCTTTTATAAGCAGTGTTCTTGTCATATCTGAAAAATACCCGTCTGATTCACCACCCCAGTCTATGACGACCAGGTCTCCTGCCTCAAGTCTCNTTTCAGTCGCCACNGCATGAGGCATGGCAGAGTTCTGACCAGAGGCAACTATTATATCAAACGGTATGCGTCTGCATCCCTTTCTCTTAAGTCTTTCTTCAAGCCTTAAAGCTATCGCCCTTTCTTTTACTCCTGCCCTGATGTAAGGCTTTACTTCCAAAAACGCAGCCTCTGCACGCCTTACCGCCTCTTTTATACAATTTATCTCAGCCTCGTCTTTCACCTCTCTCAGCTTTTCCACAGCATTTCTGAATGCCTTAGGAGAACAGAAATCCGAAAGCTTCTTAAAAAACTCATACGATACAGAAGACTCAACACCCAGCTTCTTTATCCCGAGTTTCCTTAACAGATGCCTTATAACAGCCAGCCTGCCTTTGTTTTCGATAACTATATCGCATCCGACGACTTCTTTTTCAGCCTGCTCCCTGTATCTGAAATCCGTTAAAAAGATATTGTTTGATTTTGTAATAAGCAGAACCCCTGACGAGCCTGTAAACCCGCTAAGATAACGGACATTATGTATGTCCGTGACAAGAAAACCATCAACGTCCTTAAGAAATCGCTTAGTTTTCTCAAGACGTTTGAGGCGGTGATCAGTCATGGAGCGATTACTCAGACAGCAGGCTTTTTGCAGCCCTCAGGGCGAGGAGATAACTGTCTGCACCAAAACCGCTTATCTGCCCATGAGAGACCTCTGCTGTTAAAGACCTTCTTCTGAATTCTTCTCTTTTATGGATGTTGGAAAGATGAACCTCTATTGCTGGCTTTCCAGAGGCTGAAATAGCATCTCTTATGGCTATGCTTGTATGGGTATAGGCAGCAGGGTTGATTATAAGCACATCATAGTTTGACTTCTGGATGCGCTCGATAATCTCAGCCTCACTGTTGGACTGCATTATGGATACACTGAGCCCGAGTTCTTTGGCAAGCGCTTTTATCTTTTTGTTTATCTCGGCAAGGGTCAGGGTGCCGTAAATCTCTGGCTCCCTTTTGCCAAGCATGTTGAGGTTTGGACCATGTATGACAAGTATTTTCAACTAAACCCTACCCAGTTCACAGGTCGTTGACCTGTTTAACAGTTATTACTTAGGGACCTTGTAGCCTGCCTTTTGTATCGCTGCTTCAAGGTCTGCCTGTGTGACCTTTGACTCATCGTATTTAACAGTGGCACTGCCTACCTGAACATCTGCATCAGAGACTCCGTCCAGTGCATCCAGTGCCTGCTTTACCCTCATCGCACAATGCATACAGCTCATGCCCTCTATCTTAATCGTAGTCTGCGGCATTTAACAAATCCCTCCAAAACGCATTATAGAGTCATTTTATTTCGAAAGCCTGAAAAAAATCAAGGAACGCCGCCTGCTTAAAAGCGGAAAGAGCGATAGAATTGACCCTGAATCCGCCTCAATACCTCCAACCTTTTTTTCGAGTACCTTCCAAGTTCTGTATTCGGTGCCACTTTGACCTGAAGCTCATATTCCCTTATAGCAGAGCGGATGTTGCCGACCGCCTCATAAGAAATACCGAGCATTCCATGCACTTCAGGATGCCTCGGTGACTGAAACGCAAACTGCCTGAGATAAGGAATCGCCTTGCTGTGCATCTTAAGCTTGAAGTAACTCTTGCCAGTACCAAAAACAGAGCCGGGATGCGAAGGATAAAGCTTCAGACTCTTTTTAAATTCATCTATTGCCTGCCTGTATTGTTTTCGGTTAAGAAAAACAAGACCCTGTCCATAAATAGCAGGCTGATATCTGCTGTCAATGTTCAAAGCCTTTTTAAAATAACCTTCGGCTTCGTCATAACGGCTGAGCTTTAGCTTTATCATTCCGTAAAGATTATAAAAAGGCGACTGACTGGCATTCATTGATATGGCTTTCTTTAAGGTCTTTTCCGCCTCGTCAAGCCTGTTTTCTTCATAAAGCCTTACTGCCTTGTCATAAACAAAATATGCCTTGTTTACCTCTCTGAGCCTCCTGGTCTTTCTCAGAAATCTCTCCCTGCCTTTTCCATCACCGGTTATTTTATAAGGAGGAAGTTCTTTTATCATCTGGCGAATCTCTTCCAGTCTTATCTCATGTCTTGGATGCGTTGAAAGTATGGCTTCTAATAAAGAGCCTTTCTGGCTTTTTACTCCCTGCCTCTGAAGATAATTATCAACTGCAACCTGAAGCTGTTCGTGTGCATTCATCGCCTCGTAAGGGTCATATCCCAGAGCAGCCATGTATCTTACACCGAGCCGGTCGGACTGTAGCTCCTGCTCCCTGCTGTACTTAAGCAGAAGCAGACTGCTGCTTACTGCCCCTATGCCTAAAATAAGGTCTCTTTGTTTACTTTCGGAAAGGACAACACCTCCTATAATAAGACCGAGTTGCTGCAGTTGAAGCTGTGTCATTCTCTTTGCCGAATGTCTTGCCATCACATGCCCTACCTCATGACCCATGACAGCCACAAACTGCGCCTCGTTCTGAAGCTCTGCAAGCAGTCCTCTTGTAATGGCTACATATCCGGGCAGGGCAAAAGCATTGGGAACAGAAGTATTCTGAACAGAAAACTTAAGAGGCAGATACGGTCTTTCAGAATTCTCCCACAGCTTTTTTACTATTCCTTCGAGATATGCTTTAAGTTCAGGGTCGTGAAACTCCCCACCGTATGACCAGTTAAGAGAAGGTGCCGCCTGCCGTCCCATCTCTATCTCTTCAGCTTCGGAGACGAACATCAACTCTGTCTTGCCTGTAACAGGGTTAACCGCGCAAGCAGGCAGACAAAAGAGTACAAAAACAGCGAGGATTTTTAACAAAAAGACCTTAATGCAGGGATTAAAATTCTCCCTCAAGTCTGGGGATGATTGACCTGAGGACATACCTACCTTTTCCGTAATTACCGTCGGGCTTTATTATCACTCCGAGATAGTATTCAGGGTTTATCTTTCGCATGATAATACCGCAGAGGTCAGAGATTATGGAAAACTCTTTTGCTTCTCCCAGACCGAGATTTTCTGCTGCTATACTGATGTCCTTCATCATCTGGGAAGCCTCGGCACTGAGGTCGTCAAGGTTTATGAGTCTCTCAGTGGCATACTCCTCAACAGGTATGCCGTCAATGCCGATTATCATTGCTGATACAGCACCATCAACCCTATCAACTGCTTCCTTAAGTATTTTTGAAAAACTCATCCCTTCTTTTCTTTATACCCTCAAGAAAGGATTGGAGATTGGCTTCAAAAATTTCATTTTCTCTGCCCAAAAGTTTAAGCAATGACTTAAGCTCATGAACCTTTTGCAAGACCTCTGTGTTTTCAGGCTCCTTTGAAAGCAACGCCTTGTATACACGCATTGCATCTGAATACTCACCTTGAGTAATGAAATCATCTGCCCTGCTGAGTTCTTCCTCCAGAGAGGGAGCAGGCTTCTCTGCCTCTGATACAGCTTCCTTTTCCTCGACTGCCTGAATAGCCTCGGTTGCAAGCTCTTCCAATCCTTCTATCTCAAGCTTTGGCTCTTCAGCTACCTGTTCAAACTCACCTGCCTCTTTCTCTTCCTCGCTGACAACCTCAACTGCAGCCTCTTCAAGCTCAACCACTGCTTCTTCGGCAACCTCGCCTATCTCCTCTTCCTTAACCTCCTCGGCCAAAGCCTCTTCAAGTTCACTTACTGCCTCTTCAGCAGCCTCAACTTCAACAGCTTCTTCCTCTGTGACTTCCTCGGCTAAAGCCTCCTCAAGTTCGCTTACTGCCTCTTCAGCGGCTTCAACTTCAACAGCTTCTTCCTCTGTGACTTCCTCGGCTAAAGCCTCCTCAAGTTCACTTACTGCTTCCTCTGCAGCTTCAACTTCAACAGCTTCTTCCTCTAAAGCCTCTTCTGCAGGCGCTTCTTCCGCTGTTTCGACAGGCTCTTCTTCGACGGCTTCCTCTCCTAGCACCTCTTCTACCTCAACTGCCTCTTCTGCCACAGCTTCTTCACCTAGAGCTTCCTCCACAAGGACTTCTTCACTAACAGCCTCGGGAGGCTTTTCCAACTGCATTAAAATCGAGTGTGCCTCTTCATCAAAAGGATTAAGTTTTAAAACCGTTTTATACTCTTCGATAGCCTTGTCCTTTTCACCCAGTTCCTTATATATGTCTGCAAGTTTTCTCCGGGCAAAAAGATTGTCAGGGATAGCCCTGATTACTTTTTCAAACTCTTCTTTAGCCTCAAGCTTCATGCCCTTTTCAAGATATATCTTTCCGAGGGCAACTCTTGCACTCATATATCCTGGCTGTCGCTCGATGCCTTCTTTCAAAACCCCAATTGCTTCATCGAACATTCCAGCCTTTCTGTATTCTTCGGCAAGCGGCACAAAGAGTTTTGATTCAGGGTCTTTCTCGATCTTCTCTTTTAGTTTCTCAATATTATCCATTGCTAAATTCTTTACAAAAAATGCTTAAAAGTCAAGCCCTGCGTGCAGAAATTTTATCAAGAATGAATTCTGAAACTTCTTCTTTGGTAAGAAGCGGTAGCTCCTTCATGTTGTCCTTCTCTATTATCACGACTTTATTTGTATCTGTTCCAAAACCGGAATCAGGCATACTTATGTCATTGAAAACAATAATGTCAGCACCTTTCTTTAAGAGTTTTTTTCTTGCCCTTTCAACATTTTTCCCTGCCTCTGCTGCAAATCCAATAAGAAAGGGTCTATTCTTCATACTGCCTATCTCTGCAAGTATGTCAGGTGCGCTTTCAAGCTGAAGGGACTTCAAAGAAGCCTTATCAATTTTTGTCCTGGATTTATTTTTAGGAGAAAAATCACTTACCGCTGATGCCATTATAAGTGCCGCTGCACCTTTCAGCTCTTCCATTACAGCGTTTTTCATCTCAACAGCAGTATTCACTGAAATAAATTTTACATCCGGGGGCGGATTAAGACAAGAAGGTCCGCTGATAAGAGTTACGTCTGCCCCCCTGCGCCTTGCGACTCTGGCTAAAGCATATCCCATCTTGCCGGTTGACCTGTTGGATATGAACCTTACGGCATCTATAGGCTCTCTGGTCGGGCCTGCAGTAACGATTATCTTTTTACCTGAAAGGTCCTTGGCAGTAACAGCAGCCCTTAGCGCCTCTATTATCTTTTCGGTGTCTGCCATTCTGCCTACGCCTTCTTCTCCGCATGCAAGACGTCCTTTTTCAGGAGGCACTTCAATAACTCCCTGCGACTTAAGATAACCGAGGTTCTTCTGGAGAACAGGATTTTCATACATTCTCCAGTTCATAGCAGGTGCGACAACCACCGTGCCTTTGAAAGAAAGCAGACACGTACTCAAAAGGTCGTCGGCAATACCGTTTGCAAACTTTCCGATTAGATTTGCAGTGGCAGGAGCTATAAGCATAAGGTCTGCCTTGCTCGTCAGGGATATATGAGCCATCGGGTCGTCAAAAAGCCCTGTATAGACCTTATTTCCTGTGGCGAGTTCAAGCGAAAGCGGAGTGAGAAAATTTTTCGAGGCATCAGTCATAACCGAGGTGACCGATGCCCCGATATCTTTAAGTCTCCTTATGAGGTCTATCGCCTTATAAGCAGCAACGCTTCCTGTTACACCATGAAGGATATTTTTATCCCTCAGGCTGGTTCTCACTCTTTTTCTGCTTCTCCGTGAAAAGTTCCTCTAAAGCTTGTTTGCCGGCTTCTTCCCGCTCATGCAGATAAACCCTGAGGTCTTTCTCAAGCTCGGAGAGATCCTCAGGCATAGCCTCTTTTCTCTTCTCTTCAAGAAAGCGCTTGTAGTCGAACTTCTTTGCCTCTTCATTTGCCAGACGCGCCTCTTCACCGACAAGAAATTCAAGCTTGCCTTCAAGGGCTTCCTCTATGGCAATCGTTGAAAACTTCTTATACTTTGTCTTCAATCTCGGCTTTGCGCCATAGGCAAGTTCCTTCGCCCTTTGAGCCGCTATTATAACAAGTCTAAAACGACTGTCTATCTTTTCCTTGTCATATTCTATCGGAAGTGAGACTATATCCATCAACCATCCCCCTGTATCAAAAAATTCTTCTCGACCCACAACGGGTCTATCTTATCGACACATAATCTTCTTGCAGTTACAACAGCCTCAAGCTCTCTGAGTGCCTCTTCAAAGACATTATTTACTATAACATAATTATACCACTTATACTCCCTTATTTCCTCAATCGCATGGTCTAACCTGCTTTTTATAACCTCGTCCGGGTCGGTCTTCCTGTTTTTGAGCCTTTCTTTGAGCACATCCATCGAAGGCGGCATGATAAATATACAAACTGCATCGCCGTAAACTTCCTTTATCTTTTTTGCTCCCTGAACGTCAATATCAAGTATAACATCAATACCTCTCTGGAGCATCTCATCGAGCCTTTTTCTGGAAGTGCCATAGAAATTACCGTGCACCACCGCCCATTCGGCGAATTCTCCCCTGTCTATCATCCTCTGGAATTCAGCCTCATCAACAAATGTATAGTCCCTGCCGTTAACCTCTCCCTGCCTTGGCTTTCTTGTCGTATAAGAGACAGAATGCTTCAGATTGGGTATCTTTGAACAGAGTTCTTTGCACAATGTGGTTTTACCGGCTCCTGAGGGCGCAGAGACTATAAAAAGACTTCCCTTACTGCTGTTTCTCACCTTCCTGAACTTTCCCCTCAATGAACCTCTGGACTATGGTCTCGGTCTGCTGTGCGCTTAATATCACATGGTCGCTGTCTGTTATGATTATAGAACGGGTTCTCCTGCCCTCGGTGGCATCTATTAATTTACCCCTGTTTTTAGCCTCCTCCCTGAGCCTTTTCATCGGAGAAGAACCTGGTGACACAACGGCTATAACCCTTGAAGCCGCAACCACATTGCCAAACCCTATGTTGACAAATACGGGAGTTAAATCGCCTTTCTTCATTCAGCCTCCTATTGTATATTCTGCACCTGTTCCCTCATCTTTTCAATCTCTGCCTTCATCTCGATGACAATATTCAGAATTCTCGAATCACTCGCTTTCGACGCTATGGTGTTAGCCTCCCTGTTTAATTCCTGAAGAAGAAAATCAAGCTTTCTTCCTATTGTACCACCATCAGTGAGGATTTTCTTTAACTGTTCGATATGGCTCTTAAGCCGTGTAACTTCCTCTGTTATGTCCGCCTTCTCGGATGCTGTAGACGCCTCCTGAATAAGCTTTATTTCATCGTATTGTCCTTCAGGAAGAAACTCCTTCAGCCTCTGAAGAAATCTGTCCCTGCATTCCTTCATCACAGACGGGCAAAGCGAGATAATCTCATTGTTCAGGGCGTCAAGCTTGTCAGCTCTTGAAACCAGCTCAGCCGCCAGTGTTTCGCCTTCCCTGAGTCTCATCCCCTCAACTCCGTTTGCTGCCTCTCTGAAGGCTTCGTACAAAGCATCAGCATCGTAAGAGACTTCCTCTGTCATGAAAAGCTCTTTCCAGCCCAGGAGCATTCCGATATCTATGTCGCCGTCAAGGGAAAGCCCTTCTTTTAAATCGTTCAGGGCATCGAATACTTTTTTCGCTGCTTCCTTGTTAACACTCAGGCTTACTCCTGCGTCACTTGTAACCGAGATATAGACATCAAATTTCCCCCTGCTGAACTTCTGCTTAAGAATATCCCTGAGCGGTATCTCATGTCTGCCAAGAGCCGGAGGAAGTTTTATGGATATGTCCATAAACCTGTGGTTTAAAGAGCGTATCTCTACCCTGAAACCTCCTCTGTCAGCAGAGCCAAAACCCGTCATGCTTTGCACCATGGGATAAAATATAAAATACACCAGTTATTTAGTCAAATGACTTGATTCAGTCAGGCAGGAAATAACCTAAAGATATTTTTTTATAATACTCATATCGAGGTTTTTTAACACCGCCCTGTCAAAGCTTTCATCATCCATCTCCTTCAGATAAGGCATAACACCAATTAAAGGGACAGGACATAATTTCTTTATGACATTGGGGTTTGTCTTCTCTGCAAACGTTTCTTCCGGAGGTTTTGAATAGTTTATAATTATGCCTGCAATTTCAAGTCCTGCCTTCAGGGCATAATCAACAGTCAGAAGCGTATGGTTTATAGTGCCTAAAAACGGGCTTGAAACGATAACCAGTGGAAGACCGAAAGAGGCTGCAAGGTCTGCAACAAAATAGCCTTCCTTTATCGGCACTAAAAGCCCGCCTATGCCCTCAACAACCACTGCCTCGTATCTGTCAGCAAGCTCACGGAACTGCTTTTTAAGTTTTTCAAGGTCTATACTTCCGCCTTCAAGCTCTGCGGCAACCATTGGTGCAAGAGGAAGCTCAAAACAGCAGGGCGTTATGCTGCTTATCTTTTCGTTCATGCGTGCCATATCCTTTAGATACATACCGTCAGAAGGGACAAACACCCCTCCCTGCTTTCTGCATCCGGTCTCCACAGGCTTCATACCACAGACACTAAAACCCGCCATATGTATCGCCCTGATTAGCGCTCCGGCAATTATGGTCTTTCCGACTCCTGTGTCAGTGCCTGTTACAAAAAAACCCTTTGCCATAACAGTCTAATTTTAGCAGACCAAAAACAGGAAGTCTGCAAGATTCTAAACTATATCCTTGAATCCAGCACAAACACCTGGCCTGTTATGCCCTCTGTCTGAACAAGCCAAATTATAAAACCCGAAACCTCCTTAGGGTCAGAAAGCCTGCCAAGGAGACTCTGCCTTTCTGCTTTCTCCATAGCCTTGCCTGCTGATTTTCCCATGTCCGTGGGCATATACCCGGGAAGCACTGCATTAACCCTTATGTTATCCTTTCCAAGCTCCTTTGCCAGAGAAAATGTAAACCCCAAAACCGCTGCCTTTGAGGCACTGTATGCAACCTGCCCTTCTTTGCCTCTAAGCCCTGAATAAGACGAGATATTCACTATATGCCCGCCACCTGAACTTACCATCATGGGTGCAAAAACCTTTACAGTATTAAAACACCCCTTAAGATTCGTGTGTATGACCAAGTCCCAGTCGCTTTCAGAAAGCCTTAAAAGCAGGGAATCCCTTGTTATTCCGGCATTGTTAATCAGCACATCAAGCCTGCCGAATTCTTTTTCTATCCGGCGGGACATCTCTTTAACCTCACCCATCTCACCCACATCCGCCTTAACAGCTATAGCATCGCCACCTATGCTCTGGACAACCTCCAGTGCCTGAGCCTCTTCTTTAATATAATTAACTACAACCCTGTAGCCTGCCCTGCCAAGAGCAAGAGCAACCTCCCTGCCAAGCCCTCTTGAACCACCTGTAACTAATGCCACCTTTCGCGCGCCCATGAACATCTAATATCAGGTTAAAGTAAGGAATTAGTCAAGGGTGGAACATAAACCCTCTTTGAGAATTCCAAGCCCCTGCTATTTTTTGCCCACCTAAGAAAAGGACCAAAAAGAAAAGCGTGGAAACTTTCCAATGGGATTTTGAAATATAAAGGAATAATTCCCCTTTGAAAATTTCAGGTTCATGAAGGAGGTTGGAGGGTTAAAAATTTTTGCATGTTTGAGACCCGAAGGGTCGAGTTTGCAAAAATTTACCGGAAGCCGACTGAATGAACCGCCCGGAAATTTTCATGGGGCGCCCTTTTTGCGCTACTTTTTGGGCGGGCAAAAAGTAGCAGGGGGCTTGACAGAAATACAGTTTTCCCCTATAGTTATTAACTACTATGGTAGTTAATAACCTGACCGATAGTCTGATTGAGACAGGGCTTTCAGAGTATGAGGCAAAGGCTTATATAGCCCTGCTTGCGAACAACCCTGCCACTGCCTACGAAATCGCAAAGGCATCAGGCATACCCACATCAAAGATATATGAAGTCCTTTCAAGGCTTTCAGAAAAGGCAATAGTCTCGGCACTCAACGAGAAAGGCACAAGACTGTATATCCCCATGAAGCCGGAGGAGTTTATCGAAAGCAGAAGAAGCAGGATTCAGGCAACGCTGGATACTCTTAAAAGCGGGCTTACTGACGTATGGAAAACCACAGATGCATCTTTTGTATGGAACATCTGGGATTACGACTACCTGATGGACAAGGCAGAAAGAATAATCCTTCAGGCAAAAAGAACCCTGCTTGTGTCAATCTGGAAAGAGGAAATGACGCGCCTTAGCGAACCGCTCAGACAGGCAAAAAATAAAAATATAAAAATATCCATAGTGCACTTCGGAATACCTGAAATCAAGGTCGGAATGGTCTTTCAGCATCCTATAGAAGACACCATCTATGCGGAAAAGAAAGGCAGGGGACTTGTCATCCTCCCTGACTCAGAGGAAGTCCTTATGGGAAGGATCTTAAAATTCAATACAGTTGAAGGCATATGGAGCACAAACAGGGGAGTCGTCATGCTCGCAGAGGAGTATGTAAAACACGATATTTATATGATGAAGGTAGTCAGGAGATTCGACAGAGAATTAAAAAGAATGTTCGGGCAAAGATATGAAAAACTGAAGGATATCTCTTCGGATGAAGATACAGGACACAAGTCTTTACCTGAGAAGGCTTAAAATGTCATAATATTACCCTGTTATGGATATCGTTCTTAAGACAGAAATGCCGGATATCGGCACGCCAAGACGGGGAAAAGTAAGAGACATCTATGACCTCGGCGAACACCTGCTGCTTGTGGTCACAGACAGGGTCTCTGCATTCGACGTCATCCTGCCTAACGGAATACCCGGTAAAGGAAAAGTATTAACAGAGATCTCCGTATTCTGGTTCAAACAGATGGGGGACATTATAAAAAACCACATCGTCGCAACTGCGGTAGAGGACTTCCCTGAAAAACTCCATAAATACAAAGACATGCTTGAAGGCAGAAGCCTTCTTGTTAAAAAAGCCGAGGTCATTCCTGTTGAATGCATTGTAAGAGGGTATCTCTCAGGAAGCGGTTGGAAGTCTTATAAAAACGACGGCACAGTCTGCGGGATAAAACTCCCGGAAGGAATGCTCGAATCCCAGAAGCTCCAGAGCCCTATCTTCACCCCAAGTACAAAGGCAGACGAAGGGCACGATATAAACATATCATTCGATGAGATGAAAAAAATCGTCGGCGAAGACACTGCTGAAAAACTCAAAGACATAAGCCTTAGAATATACGAAAGGGCAAGCAGGATAGCCGAGAAAAAAGGCATAATCATAGCGGACACAAAATTTGAATTCGGGATTCTGAACGGTGAAATCATACTAATAGACGAACTCCTCACGCCTGACTCCTCCCGTTTCTGGTCAATGAAAGACTACGAGGTCGGTAGAAGTCAGGACAGCTTTGACAAGCAGATAGTAAGAGACTATCTCCTTACCCTTGACTGGGATCAAAAGCCACCAGGACCAGAGCTTCCAGACCACATAGTGGAAAAGACCTCACAGAGATATAAAGAGATACTCAAAATACTCACAGAGTAATCACAGGGCAGTGCGAAAATTTGCCGACTTCCTGCTGACAGAATGAACCCTTCATACACTTCAGCAGTAACTCTGTTATAATCTAAATCACCAATGCCTATAATCAGGGTAGAAAACCTCACTAAGAAATTCGGCAACATCACTGCCGTAGATAACATATCCTTTGAGGTCGAGGAAGGCACTATCTTCGGTTTTTTAGGTCCCAATGGTGCAGGCAAGACCACGACAATAAATATCCTCTGCACCCTGCTTTCTCCTACCTCAGGTAGGGCGTTCATAAACGGGCACGACTGCATGAAAGAGTCTGCAAAGGTCAGAAAGGACATCGGCATCGTGTTCCAGGACACAACACTCGACAAAGACCTCACAGCATACGAAAACCTGGTATTCCATGCCTATCTTTATTCAGTCAAAAAAAGCGAGATAAAAGAGCGTGTGGGTGACGCCCTCAAATTCGTAGGACTTTACGAAAGAAAAGACGACCTTGTAAAGAAATACTCCGGCGGAATGAAGCGCAGACTTGAAGTCGCAAGAGGACTCATCCACAGACCCAAAGTGCTGTTTCTGGACGAGCCTACACTGGGCTTAGACCCGCAAAGCAGAACAAACCTCTGGGAGTTCATAACCGAACTGCCCGAGAAGCACAACGTAACCGTATTCATGACCACCCACTACATGGAGGAGGCAGAGGTCTGCAAAAGAATCGCCATCATTGACAATGGAAAGATAATTGCCGAAGGAAGCCCTGAGGAGCTTAAAAAGACCGTAGGCGGAGATGTCATCTACCTTAAGACTACTGACAACAAAAAATCCAAAGAGGAGATAAAAAAGGTCTTCGGGCTTGAGGCAAAGGAAAAAGACGGGGAGCTTTACATAACAACACTCAGGGGCGATGCCTGCATCCCTGAACTCATAAGGGCGCTTGCCGATATGGTGGTCTCAGTCAGGCTTCAGAGACCTACGCTGAACGATGTCTTTCTGAAACTCACCGGCAAGGCAATAAGGGAAGAAGAGGCAACAGGTATGGATACGATAAAAGAGGAGGTAAGGGCATACAGAAGGCGTCACTGATGCTATAAATAAACATGACTAAAAACCCATTCGAAAATTTCAGGGGAATGAGGGAGGCCGGAGGGTTAAAAATTTTTGCGTGTCTGAGGTCAATCCGACCGGATGAACCGCCCGGAAATTTTCGAGGGCGCCCTTTTTTGGTCACTTTTTTGGGCGAGCAAAAAAGTGACTGGGGTTCGGGGCAAAGCCCCGGTATTGAGGTTACCCGTGGAATTTAATGCAATATATGTAATAGTAGCAAGGGAGTTTAAAAAGTTCATAAGGGAAAGGAGCCGTCTTGTCTCTGCCATAGCAAGACCTCTCGTCTGGCTGTTTTTTGTCGGAGCAGGCTTAAGCAGGCTCGTTCAGCCGGTAGAAGGGGTCTCCTACACACAGTTTATGTTCCCGGGCATACTCGGACTAACGATACTTTTTAGCTCCATATTCTCTTCGATTTCCATAATATGGGACAAGGAATTCGGCTTCCTGAAAGAGATACTTGTTGCTCCTGTATCGAGGTTCTCCATTGTCATAGGCAAGGCATTGAGCGGTACAGTAGTCTCAACCATACAGGCTGTCATCATCCTGCTTCTGTTTCCTTTCTTAGGGATAAAATTAGGCATCCTGAACATCATAGCTGTTGTCATTCTGTGCGCAATGGTGTCATTTTCCATCTCTGCATTCGGCATTGTGCTTGCGACGTTTTATGAAAGCTACGAGAGCTTCAGTGTTATAATGAACTTCATAGTAATGCCCATGTTCTTTCTCTCAGGAGCGATGTATCCTGTAAAGCTCCTCCCCCAAGTGCTCAGGTTCGTATCGAAAATCAACCCGCTTACTTACGGCGTAGACGCCTTGAAGCATATGATTACCCCGCTTCGGACAGGTCCTCTAAGCCCTGACTTCGGACTCATTACAGACCTCGGAGTAATCGTCTTTACATCTGTAGCCTTTGTTCTACTTGCGGCAAGGCTTTTTGAAAGGAAGCAATAGTGTTCACAACCTGCCTGAGCGGATAATCGAGATGATAAGCCATATACCGAGTAAAGAGGCAACCCCAAAGGCGACAAAACCAAGAATAGACATGCCATATATGGTAGGACCCACGCCTGTAGCATGCATTATCGCTGAACTCAGCAGTATGGCGCTTATTATCATGGCAAATGCAATCCTGTTGCTTGAGCGGTCCATATCCCTTATGAACTGCTCAAAACCTGTATGAGTGAGCTTTACGTGAAGGTCGTCCTTCAGGATTTTCCTTATAATCTTTTTCATCTGTCTGGGGAAAAGCACAATGAAATCGCCTGCCTCTGAAAGGTTCCTGCTCAGGTCAGCGTAAATCTTCTGGGGACTTATCTTCTTTCTTATAAGCTTTGAGGCGTAAGGCTCGGCTGCGGCTATAAAGTCGAAGTTAGGGTCAAGCTGCACCCCGAGGTTTTCGAGTATGAGCATCGCCTTGTTTATAAGCAAAAGGGCTGAAGGTATCTTCATGTTATGCTTCATTGCAAGGTGCACGATTGTATTAAGGTATTCTGCAAAGTTAATCTCCTTAAGGGTTACACCGTAAAGCGGCTCAAGAAAGTCCCTGAGGTCCTCCTTGAATTCCCTCCTGAAGACATCAAGGTCTACTTCCTCTGAGACAAGACCAAGTTCGATATACTGGTCTATCAGCTTGTCGAAGTCCTTGTTTATCAGCGCTATAAAGGTATTTGCCATTGCCTCCTTCATCTCATCGCTTACCCTTCCGACAATACCAAAGTCCATAAAGCCTACCTGTCCTGTAGGCATGGCAAAGATATTGCCGGGATGAGGGTCTGCGTGGAAAAACCCGTCCTCGAGTATCATCTTGAAGTAGGCATCAACGCCGATCTTTGCAAGCTTTCTTCTGTCAAGCCCCAGTGCCTCTATGCCTTCGATATCGTCAATCCGCACTCCTTCTATGCGCTCCATTACGAGGACTTTCTCCGTAAGAAACTCCGGATACACCTTGGGAATATATATATCCGGATTGTCCTGAAAGTTCCTTCTGAAATGGCAGGCATTTCTTGCCTCTTCTGTAAAGTCAAGCTCTTTCCGGACAGTCTTCTGGAACTCGTGCACTATTCCGGTGGGGTTAAAAAACCGGCTTTCAGAAATATGCTTTTCCATAAGGCGCGCTATTGTGCTCATAATGTCTATATCCATCTCTATCTGCTCTCTTATATCCGGACGCTGGACTTTCACGATAACGTTGTTTCCGTCAAGAAGGGTTGCATTATGAACCTGCGCAATAGAGGCAGCGGCAACAGGCTTTTCCTGAAAATCAGAAAAAATCTTATCAAGAGGCAGTCCTATCTCTGCTTCAATAATCTGCTTTGCTACATCTGCTGGAAAAGGCGGCACTTCATCCTGAAGCTTTTTAAACTCATCAGCATACCTTGTCGTAATAAGGTCAGGCCGTGAGGAAAGCAACTGACCCAGCTTTATAAAGCTGGGTCCGAGTTCAGCAAAAGCCATCCTTAACCTTTCAGGCACAGAAGGACCTTTAACCGCAGGCCATTGACTGAACGCTTTGAGTCTTTTCCTGAAGGGGATATATCTGCCGAGATAAATCTGGTCGATTATTTTTCCGAAACCGTGCTTAAGGAATACGTTTACTATATGCTGAAGTCTTCTTGCTGTCTTATAAGTCCTTGTAATACGAAGGATATCCAATTATTTCCCTTCTCCTGCCTTCTCCTCAAGCTTCTTTATACGTGAAGACAGAGACTGAACTTTTTTGTTAAGCCGGTCAAAGTCGTCTTTCGTAGGAATGTTCATCTTCTCCATGGTCTTTGTTATGAGGTCGGACAGTGTCTTATTCAGGTCGGATGTGCTTTTCTGCGCCTTGTCAGTCCATTCCTTTACGAGCTTTGCACCCTCTGATTTGCTTAACTCGCCTTTTTCAACAAGTTCGTCAATAACCTCTTTTACCTTTTCCTGCACGCCAAAACCTGCCAGCAGAGCCTTTCTCAGGGCTTCAAATAATGTCATAATGCCTCCCTTCTTAAATCAGGTATTACTCTGATACTCTCTAACTATATCGTATACCGAGCTAAGTGCACTGTCCAGTTTGTCTATCTGTTTTGTTCCGCCCTGTGCCATCTCTGCCTTGCCTCCGCCCCTTCCGCCTGAAGCCGCTGCCACCTTCTTAAGTATCTCCCCTGCATTGAACCTTTCTTTCAGGTCTTTTGTAACCATGGCTACAAAAGACGCCTGATTGTCCTTTGCTGATGCAAGAACGATAATTCCTGAACCAAGCCTGTCACGAACATTGTCTGCAAGACTCCTCAGGTCTTTCTGATGCAGTCCGTCAACCCTGTATGAAACAACCTTTACGCCATCAAGCGTCCTCGCTCCTTTTACGGCTTCGATAGCTCTGTCCCTTACAGCCTCGCCCTTCAGCTTCTCTTTTTCCCTCTGAAGCGTCTTAAGCTCTTCGATTAGAAGTCTTACCTTCTCAGAAGGACGGTCGGACTTAAGCATTAAAGCAATGCTTTCCAGCTCCTTTTGTTCATCTCTGATATGCTTAAGCGCGCTTTTGCCTGTAAGGGCTTCTATCCTTCTTATACCTGAGGCAACGCTGCCTTCTGAGACTATCGTAAACAATCCGATTTCACCAGTGGCACTGCAGTGAGTTCCACCGCAAAGCTCCCTGCTGAAGTCCGAAATGCCTACTACTCTTACCTTTTCGCCGTATTTTTCACCAAAGAGCGCTATAACACCTGATGCCAGCGCCTCTTTTATATCTCTTTCCTCAGTGGTCACTGGTATGTTGTCCATAATCCTGTCATTGACTATGTCTTCTACAGAAGAAAGCTCATCCTTGTTAAGAGAGGAAAAATGCGTAAAATCGAATCTCAGCCTGTCCGGCTCGACAAGCGAGCCTGCCTGCTTTACATGCTCGCCGAGCACTGTCCTTAAAGCCGCCTGAAGAAGATGCGTTGCAGTGTGGTTCCTCATAATCGCCCTTCTTCTTTCGGCGTTAACCTCGCATCTGAGCTTGGTCCATACCTTCAGTGTTCCCTTTTTAACCCTGATGAAATGACTGTGCATTCCTTCAAGAGGCTTTTTCGTATCTTTTACTTCTAACCTGACTCCTTCTGCCTCCATCACACCTGTATCGCCTACCTGTCCGCCTGACTCACCGTAAAACGGGGTTTTATCCAGAAATATCTCTGCCTCTTCGCCCTCGGAGACTTCTTCCACAACTTTTCCGTCTTTTACAATCGCCCTTACGACTGAGTCTGTTTCAGTGGTCTCATACCCGACGAATACGGTTTTTCCTATTTCAGAAAGAAGCTCTCTGTATATAGGCGCCACTGCCTCTTCTTCGCCTACCCATGAGGCTCTTGCCCTTTCCCTCTGGGCATCCATAGATGCATGGAAGCCTTCTTCGTCTATCTCAAAACCGCTGTCCCTTGCGATGTCCTTTACAAGGTCAAGAGGGAATCCGTATGTATCATAAAGCCTGAATACCTCCTCTCCGGGGATAACCGTTTTGCCTGAATCTTTTAATGAACTCAATATCTCATCCAGTATGCGCATGCCTGTTTGAAGCGTGCGTGAAAACCTCTCTTCTTCCACCTTAAGGACCTTGGACGCCCTTTCTCTTTCATCCAGAAGCTCAGGATAGGTATCACCCATTGAGGAAGCAACGGCATCAAGCACTTTATAAAGCAGGGGGTCTTCTGCGCCGAGGAGTCTGGCGTGCCTTGATGCCCTTCTGATTATCCTTCTCAGGACATAGCCTCTTCCTTCATTTGAAGGCATAAGCCCTTCAGTAAGGAGGAATGCTGCTGCTCTTACATGGTCGGCTATAACCCTGATGGAAACATCGGTCTCGGTGCTTCTGCCGTAGGGCACACCTGTATGTGCAGAGATAGCTGATATGATGTCTGAGAACAGGTCTGTATCAAAGTTGTTCTCCTTTCCCTGAAGCACGGCAGCGATTCTTTCAAGTCCCATTCCGGTGTCTATGCTCGGATTAGGCAGAGGTTGGAGATTGCCTCCCTCGTCCCTGTTGTATTGCATGAACACGAGATTCCACAGCTCGAGGAACCTGTCGCAGTCACAGCCGACAGCGCATTCAGGTCTTCCACACCCCATGTCTTCACCCTGGTCTATTACTACCTCTGAGCATGGTCCGCAGGGTCCTGTGTCAGCCATCTGCCAGAAGTTGTCTTTTGCACCAAGCCTGACAATCCTCTCCTTTGGCACACCCACAGCGTCCATCCAGATTCTCTCTGCCTCATCGTCTTCTTCGTATATACTGACCCAGAGTCTCTCCGTAGGAAGTTTAAACCACCCGGTAAGAAGCTCCCATGCAAACAGTATTGCATCCCTCTTGAAATAATCGCCGAAGGAGAAGTTGCCGAGCATTTCAAAAAAAGTATGATGCCTTCTTGTGTGCCCGACATTTTCTATATCACTGTGTTTGCCGCCTGCCCTTAAACACTTCTGGCAGGAAGCCGCTCTTTTATACTCCCTGCTTTCCTCGCCAAGAAATACAGACTTAAACTGGACCATCCCCGCATTAGTAAACAAAAGGGTCGGGTCGTGCCGGGGAATCAGGGACGAGCTTTTTACTATCTCATGCCCTTTTTGCCTGAAATACTCTAAAAATGCCTTTCTTATCTCAGAACTTTTCATTCCGACGAAGTTTTTTCAGATGTCTGCTTTTTAGACTCCTTTTTCTTTGACTTTGATATTCCAGGTTCTGTGGATATTATTCCTGTGAGCTTACCGTCTGTAAATATCAGACGCGTCTTCATGAACCTGAGCTTTCTATAAACCCATTCTTCCCTGAACCTTCCCTGAGAATCCGGCTCAAGAATATTGACTTCTGCTGGCGCCCCCCATGCATACCTGACTGCAAGCGGCGACATTCCAAGAGTAACCTCTGCGTTCTTGATATGCTCCTGAATCTCAGGTGGAAAACTCTTTATCTCCCGCGGTGAATACCTCACACCTGAAGTGGTGCACGCTGCAAGCAATAAAGCTACTACTATCACATAAAATATATTCTTCATGCCGCCTCCTTATATATTTATATTATTTAATTTAAGCGATTTTCTTATCGTGTCGGTCGAATACCCTCTTCTTTTCAGAAAACCAGAAAGTTTTCGCCTGAGCACTGTTTTTGGACAATCTTTCACAATCTTAAGCTTTCTGTTGATAAGCCTTCTGGCGGTTGCAAGCTCATCGTAATCAGCAAGCACCTCCTCGGCAGTCTCTCTTGGAATCCCCTTCTGCATCAAATACTGTCTTGCACCAACTGCACCGAGAAGTTTTACTTCCTCGGCATTTCTTCTAAGAGACAGGGCAAGAACACTGTCGTCAAGATATCTATTGCTTTTCAGATGCTCTATAGCCTCACGCACTACCGTGGCGCTGAAGCCTTTTCTCTGGAGCCTTTCGGTAAGCTCTTTTACACTCCTTTGACGGTAACTTAAAAGCTTATAGGCGTGCTGTATAGCCCTCCTCGTATCCTCAGACATCTTTACTTGGAGAACCTCTCTATCTGTATGCCGCCGGTTCCGCGTTCTTTTTTCGGCTCTTCAGAAGTCAGCTCTGCAGTGGAATACACTCCCTTCATCTTTAGTTTAAAGTCTTCAGGGTTGGTGGTCCATCTCAGGGCCTCTTCGTAGGATATGAGTCCTGATTGGCACAGGTCGAGGATTGACTGGTCGAACGTCTGCATGCCGTAATGAAGCCTGCCCTGAGCGATGGCATCCGGTATGAGTTTTGTCTTGTTAGGGTCTAATATGCAGTCCCTTATCATCTGTGTAGCCACAAGCACTTCCACTGCCGGAACCCTGCCTTTGCCATCAGCTCTCGGTATAAGCCTCATAGAGATTATTCCTTTTAAAATAGAAGCAAGCTGGATGCGAATCTGCTGATGCTGGTGAGGCGGAAACACGGATATAATCCTGTTTATTGTCTCAGTGGCATCGATTGTGTGAAGCGTGCTCAGGACCAGATGTCCGGTTTCTGCTGCAGTCATAGCGGTCTCTATTGTTTCAAGGTCTCGCATCTCGCCAACGAGTATTACATCAGGGTCCTGCCTCAGTGCCGCCCTTAAGGCAATTGCGAACGACCTTGTATCAGTACCAACCTCACGCTGATTGACTATGCCCCGCTTATCCCTGTGCAGATACTCTATAGGGTCTTCTATAGTGACAATGTTTACTGTTCTTGTCATGTTTATGTGGTCTATCATGGAGGCAAGTGTTGTCGTCTTTCCGCTGCCGGTCGTCCCTGTTACAAGAATAAGCCCCCTCTCTTCAAGAGCTATCTTGTTCAAGACCGGCGGGAGATTCAGTTCCTCAAAACTTGAAACCTTCATTGGTATCAGCCTGAAGACAAGACCCACAACTCCCCTCTGACAAAAAGCATTGCACCTGAACCTGCCAAGACCAGAAACACTGTATGCAAAATCCAGGTCATTCTTCCTCTTGAATATCTCCCTTTGCTCAGCACTCATCACAGAAAGACTGGCTTTAAGAGCATCTTCCTTCGTTACTTTCTCCTCTGACGCAACTGGAACCAGCCGCCCGTTAACTCTCATTATGGGCGGGGAACCAACTTTTATATGAAGGTCCGACGCACCATGCTCAGCAGCGATTTTAAGCAATTCATTGATATCTCTCATTACTGTCTCCTTGAAAAGGCTTCTATTACCTTTTCCTCTATCTCGTTTCTTAGTTCAGGGTTGTTCCTCAGAAATTCTTTGGCGTTTTCCCTGCCCTGTCCTATTCTCTTGCCTGCGTAACTGTACCATGCACCGGATTTCTCTATTATCTTTTTATCCACACCAAGGTCTATAATCTCGCCGACCCTTGATATGCCTTCATTGAAATATACATCGAATTCAGCCTGTCTGAAAGGCGGAGCTAACTTGTTCTTTACTATTTTAACCCTGACCCTTCCGCCTATCATCTCCTGATTTTCCTTTATACTGTCAATCTTTCTTATATCGAGCCTCATGGAGGAGTAAAACTTCAGGGCAGTGCCTCCGGTAGTCGTCTCCGGATTTCCGAACATCACGCCTATCTTCATTCTTATCTGGTTGATGAATATAACCGTAGTCATAGACCTTGAGATTGCAGCAGTGAGCTTTCTAAGAGCCTGACTCATAAGCCTTGCCTGAAGGCCAGGCAGTGCATCTCCCATATCGCCCTCGATCTCTGCCCTTGGCACCAAAGCAGCAACTGAATCTATAACTATGATGTCAACCGCACCGCTTCTGACAAGCGCCTCTGCAACCTCAAGAGCCTGCTCGCCTGTATCAGGCTGGGAGACAAGGAGGTCTTCGACATTCACGCCGAGCTTCCTTGCATAATTTACATCCAGTGCGTGCTCGGCATCAATAAATGCAGCAGTTCCGCCCATCTTCTGCGCCTCGGCAATTGCAGTCAGTGCAAGGGTCGTCTTGCCGGAAGACTCCGGACCAAATATCTCCACGACTCTGCCCCTCGGATAACCACCAATACCCGTCGCCATATCAAGTGCCAGAGAACCAGTGGGTATAACCTGAACACCCTCTGCCACATCTACATCGCCAAGACGCATTATCGCACCCTTGCCAAAGTTCCTCTCAATCTGTGAAATAGCCATGTCGAGAGCCTTTATCTTATCCTTGTCCATCTCTCCTCCTATCCAGACAATATTTTAACTTAACACCAAAAAACTTTCACGGATGTCCAAGTGGTATGTCGCATAGTCTAAAATATCTTGCCCCTGTCGGCTTAAGCTCGCTCTTCATAACCGAGACAGACCTTACTTCCATATCATCAAAACCCACTTCCTTAAATTTTTCAAGCTCTCTTAAAAGCGCATCCTTGCCCTTCGGCGACCTCAACCTGCCAATAGTAAGATGAGGCGTATACGGTCTGCTCTCAGTATCATATCCAAGGGCTACCATTGAAGCTTCAATATCCTGCTGGAGTCTTATCAGTCTGTCGGAATCCAGTATGCCTATCCATACCACGCGGGGACGCCTTATATCAGGAAACACACCAGCTCCATAAAACCTGATATGGAACTTCTCATGAGGACTCACTGCCTTTAGAAGCCTCTCCTTTATATCAGGCACAAGTTTTTCCGGAGTCTTGCCTAAAAATTTCATAGTCAGATGGAGGTTTTCCCAAGGAACCCACTTAACATCTGCATCTGTTTCTCTTAAGCTTTTTGTTCGGGCGTCAATATTTTTTTTAAGACTCTCGGACAGCTCTATTGCAATAAAACATCTCAGGTCCATGCAGAGACCGCCTCGTAAAGCAAATGAAACGCCTCTAAAGAAGCAGCCCTTTTTATCTCCTCTCTGGAGCCGTCAAAAATAAATCCTCTTGATGTGGTCTCATCCTCAGAGGAAACCGCTATGAATACAAGCCCTGTCTGCTTGTCCTCTATTGGCTCAGGACCAAGATTTCCTGTAACAGCAAGGGAGACATCCGCTCCTATCTTAGCCCTGACTGCCTCTGCCATCGCCCTTGCGGTCTCCTCGCTTACAGTGCCATACTTTTTTATTAACGACTTTTTTACCCCAAGCAGCTTATTCTTGGATCTAGCTGAATAGCAGACTATGCAGGAGTCAAAGAATTCAGACGCTCCAGGCAAAGACGTAAGCATATGGCTTATCAGCCCTGCAGTGCAAGATTCGGCAACAGTAAGTCTCAGTCCTTTTGTCCTGAAAACCCTGTGAACTTTCTTTATTATCTCTAAGTCAGAAGTCGCCATAACTGCAGTATAAGATTAGTATAAATGCCCGCTGCAATATCATCAAGCATAACCCCCATACCGCCCTGAAGTTCCTGCAGTTTTTTAAGCGGTGGCGGCTTTAGTATATCGAAAATCCTGAATAAAATGAAAGCAGAAAAAAAATACCCTGCACTCTGAGGCAGAAACATCATGGAGACAAGATAGCCTGCGAACTCATCTATGACTATAAGACCTGGGTCTTTCCTGCCAAGAGGCTTTTCCACCTCATGCGCTGAAACCGTTCCAACTGCAATAACAAAGACAGTTACCAGGACATAAACAGGTGCTGAGAATTTAAAAACAGCAATAAATATCAGTGCAGCAAGACTGCCCCATGTGCCGGGTGCTACAGGAAGATAACCTACAAAGCCGACAGTCGCAATATTCTTAACCGTCCACCAAATGATGTTGCTCAAGTTCTACCTGTCAGTCTTGCACTATCTTGTAGCTGAAGTCTATCTTTGCAGTACCCTCAAGCGTTGCCTTGACAGAACAGTATTTTTCCATCGAAAGTTCAACAGCTCTTTTTACGGCATCCTCGCTTATGTCCTTGCCTTTTACGACAAACTGTATCTCAATGTCCGTGTATTTTTTGGGATATTTTTCAGCCTTTTTGCCTTTGACCTCCATTTCAAGACTGGTTACCTTCTGCTTCTTCTTCCTGAGTATAGAGATCACATCCATGCCAGAGCAACCGCCCAAGGCAACAAGCAAAAGCTCCATTGGTCTCATACCTGTGTCAGAGCCGCCGACTTCAGGGTCTCCGTCCATCACAATGGCATGTCCTGAAGACGCCTCACCTACAAATTGAAGTCCATCTACATACTTTACTTTTGCTAAAGTCATTTCTTCCTCCTTTTTGCCTCTGCTTCCTTAAGACTCAGATAAAGGGCATACGCTTTCTTCGGAGTAGCTTTCTCATGCACTACTGCCCTTACCGCCTGAATCATCGCCACAGGGGATTCCGCCTGAAAGATGTTTCTGCCCATGTCAACGCCAGAAGCCCCTTTCTTTATTGCATTATAAGTGAGTTTTAACGCATCAAGCTCGGGTATCTTTTTTCCACCTGCCATGACAATCGGCACAGGACACGTTCTAACAACCCTTTCAAAATCATCACAATAATATGTCTTTACAAAATGAGCACCCAGCTCTGCAGCTATACGGCAGGCAAGTGCCAGATAACGTGCATCCCTTGCCATGTCCTTTCCCACAGCAGTAACCGCAAGCACAGGAATTCCATAACGCTCACCCTCGTTAATCATCCTCGCAAGATTCATAATTGTCTGCTTCTGATACTCTGCACCTACATAAATAGAGACCGCTACAGCTGATACATTAAGCCTTATCGCATCTTCCATGGTAACAGTAATCTCTTCATCTGAAAGCTCTTTAAGAATGCTGTTTCCGCCTGATACCCTCAACACAATCGGCACTGACGTTGAGGCATCCACCGAAGTGCGTAGAACTCCCCTTGTCGGCATCAGGGCATCTGCATAAGGCAGAAGCGGAGCTATTGTCTTGCCAGGTTCTTCAAGTCCTGTCGTGGGTCCAAGAAAATATCCATGGTCCACAGCAAGCATTACGGTCTTGCCTGTTTCAGGCTTGATTATCCTTGAAAGCCGATTCTTAAGTCCCCAGTCCATCTTATTCCTCCTCTTTATTGTTATATGTCCTGTAGAATCACCCTAAGCCAGGGCATTGTGAGCGAACAAAATTTTGAGCCACCTTAAATTGCCTCCAATATTAAGATAATAGCACTTGTTTTACCAAAAAGTGACAAGTTCACAATTGTCCTTAAATATCTTAAATAGTCCGGCGAATTATTTTGTGAGAGAATAATGCCCCTGTTTAATATTCACTCTTTATTTCTGTGGTTCGATTATCACTTTAATAGACTTTTTTGCCTCTGAAACAAGCTTAAAACCCTGTTGTGTCTCTGCAAGAGGCAGTCTGTGGGTTATCATGTCTTTTACATTTACTTTTTTCAGGTGTATCAGCTCCATCGCTGCCATATGCTCCATGTAATTTGCAGCATAAGAAGATGTCAGTGTTATCTCGTTTCTCCAGAAGAGATCATTCACTGGCAGAGGCACTGTAACCCCTGCGTTCGCCGGTGCAAAGAAAAGCACAGTGCCACCCCGGTCTACTGACTGGAAAGCCTGCATAATGGCTTTCTCCGCCCCTGTAGTGAGTATAACAACATCTGCTCCACGACCTCTGTTTATTTTTCTAAATTCCTTCGGGATGTCGGCTGAGGCATGTAAAGCTTCATCTGCTCCAAACCTTTTTGCAGCATTGAGCCTGTAATCTTCTATATCTGTAGCCACGACAAGAGACGCACCCATGACCTTTGCAAGCTGAATATGCAACAAACCGGATATGCCACTTCCTATGACAAGCACGGCTGAGCCTATTGAAACTCCTGCTGTCCGCTGCCCGCGATACACACAGGCAAGAGGCTCAATAAATGTTGCCTCTTCATAAGACATATCATCAGGCAGAAGATACACTCCCCTGTCTACATTTATATGAGGTAGTTTCACATACTCGGCAAAGCCTCCGGGATAAAAATTCGTCCTTCTCAATGTCTCGCAGACTGTGTGATGCCCTCTAAGACAGTAATGGCAGGTATTGCACGGCACATGATGGGAAGCAGATACCCTGTCGCCGACTTTATAGCCCTTTACCCCTTCACCAACCTCAACCACTTCACCAGCAATCTCATGCCCCAGGACAAGAGGCGTCCTGCCTGCCCTATACCACTGCATTACATCACTGCCGCATATCCCGCTTGCCATAACACGAATCAGAAGTTCCCCTTTACCAATATCAGGCTTCGGCATCTCTTCGAGGCGAACATCATCGTTGGCATAATACATTGCAACCCGCAAGACAACCTCCGGCAGCAAAAAAGCTTAAAAAATTTAACCTCAAAGCAACGGTGATGTCAATGAAAGTTTTAATCCGCCAAAACTGAAAGGCTTGACATCGACTCTGGATGTGCTACCCTTCGGTTATAGGGGGACGGTCCATGGACGTTATTCAGGCAATCAGGGAAAGACGCTCTATTAATTTTTTCGAGCCGGGCAAAGAGATTCCTGAGGATAAACTCAAGGAATTGCTCGAACTCGCAAACCTTGCACCCTCTTCATTCAACATCCAGCCGTGGAAAGTAGTGGTAATAAAAGACGCTGAAAAAAAGAAGATTCTAAGAAAGTGCGCCTTTGACCAGCCTAAAGTCGAAGAGGCATCAGTCGTGTTAATCATGGTCGCCGACCCAAAAAGCGTGGAAGAAAACTTCAGCAAAGTGCTCGACAACTGGCAGGAACTCGGCTACATGAAACCAGAAATGAGAGAGACATACATAAATATGGCGAAAAATCTATACGGCGACGAAGACAGCCTGAAGAGAAAACTCTTTGCTGTCAAAAACACCGCCCTGTTCGCAATGAACCTGATGCTTGCCGCCAAAGGGCTTGGACTCGATACACACCCAATGGACGGATTCGACGAAGACTGTATTAAAAAAGAATTCAATATNCCTGCCGATAAAATAATCCCCATGCTCATAGCCGTGGGGAATCTGAAATCAGGCAGAACGCTTCTTCCAAGAGCATTCAGAAGAAGCATAGACAATTTCGTGAAATTCGACTCTTACTGACAATAAATATTCAGAGATTGAAAAAGGAGGACTGCGCCATGTCTTACACTGCAAAAGACTATTCCAGACTTATTGGAATAGAAGGCTTCAGTGAAGCGCTTCTTAAAAACCACTTTACCCTGTATCAGGGATATGTAACGAACACAAACAAGGTGCTTGATGCACTCGACAAGATGTCGAAAGAAGGCAACACAGGCACCCCGGAGTTTGCAGAACTGAAAAGACGACTCGGATGGGAATTCAACGGGATGAGACTACATGAATACTATTTTGAAAACCTCGGTGGAAAAGGAATTATTAGTAAGGACGGCAGACTTGCAAAAAAATTAGCAGAGGACTTTGGAAGCTACGAGGCATGGGAAAAAGAATTCAGGGCTGTCGGCATGATGAGAGGCATCGGATGGGTGGCACTTTATCAGGACACCGCTAACGGACAGCTGATTAACTTCTGGATAAACGAGCACGATGTCTCTCATCCAGCAGGCTGTAATCCTATACTTATCATGGATGTCTTTGAGCATGCCTTCATGCTTGATTACGGACTCAAGAAGGCAGACTACATAGAAGCATTCTTCAAAAACATAAACTGGGAAACAGCAGAGGCACGACTGAAATAGAAAACAGGAGAAAACATGTTCAACAAAGTTAAAAAGGTCATAGAGGAGATAAGACCTGTGCTCAAAGCCGATGGCGGTGATGTGGAGCTTGTTGAAGTTGCCAAAGACGGCACAGTCAAGCTCAGACTACTCGGGGCGTGCGTACATTGTCCCATGTCCATAATGACGATTAAAATGGGCATAGAAAAACAGCTTAAAGAAAAAGTCCCGGGAGTAAAAGAGGTTATTGCAGTCTGAATGACACAGCTCTCTTCCTTATAATAAACTATGGCTATAGACATTAAGGAGATAAAAGAGCTTGCAAAAAGATTTACCCCTGAGCAGATAGAAAACTGCATCACACAGCAGATTAAAACAGGTAAAAACGTCTGTATCAGGGATGCCTCTGCAGAAGTAATAATCAATGAACTTTCAAAGGCAGAATTTGTAAGAGAGCTGATGGATGGCGGGATGAGTCTTGCCGACGCCCTCAGAGAACTGGCAAGACGAATGAGACTCATACAAAAAGGATTTACAGAATAAACACAGTTTTGGATTTAAAAAGCAGGTTCACAGGTTGTCTCATAGGGCTTGCCCTTGGCGATGCCCTCGGCGCTCCTTTCGAGGGAAGTCCAAGCGGTAAGAAATCCCTGCAATACCTGCCTCCTGTCCTTCATTATTCGGATGACACAGAAATGTCCATCGGTGTAACAGAGTCGCTGATTGCTGAAAAAGGCTTTAATCCCGACGACATGGCAGAAAGGTTTTACAAGAATTTTAATATCAGACGAGGCTATGGCGCAGGCACAATATCCGTCCTTAGACTTATAAAAAAAGGAATGCACTGGAGTGAGGCAAACAAAAAAGTCTTTCCACAAGGCTCATTCGGAAACGGTGCAGCCATGCGTGCAGCCCCAATAGGGCTATTTTATTTCAACGACAGCAAAAACTTAAAAGAAGTCACATACACGGCAAGCTCCATCACCCACGACCATCCGCTTGCAAAAGAAGGTGCATTGCTGATTACCACAGCCGTCTCAGAAATACTGCAGGGCAGAACAAAAGAGGAAATCCTCGAAAGCCTTCTTCACACGTCAGAGATAAAAGAGTATCAGGAAAAGCTCAAGACCGTTGAGTCTTTTCTTCAAAAAGATATAACTGCAGAGGATGTTATCAGCGCACTCGGCAACAGCGTGCTTGCCCTTGAATCCGTGCCTTCGGCAATTTATGCCTTTTTAAAATACGGCGAGGACTACCTTAAGACCGTAGAGTTTTGCCTGAGCCTCGGAGGAGACACGGACACTATCTCTGCCATGGCAGGGGCACTTTCCGGAGCTTATGTGGGAATAGAAAACCTTCCAGAGGAGTTTATAGAAAGGCTCGAAGACAAAGATAAGTTGCAGGGTCTTTCACTTGAGCTTCTGGAAAGGGTTATCAACCCCTAGATAAATGCTTTACAGGGTCCTTGCGGATGCGGTCGTCTTCGTTCATTTCCTCTGGATAATATTCCTGATTTTCGGTGCATTTGCCGGGACAAGAAATAAGGCTTTAAAGATTTTTCATATCTCAGGACTTGTCTTTGCCATCACCATTCAGATATTTGACTGGTACTGTCCCCTCACCTACCTTGAGGTCTGGTTGAGGTCGAAATACGAACCTGCCCTGAGTTATCCAGGCTCATTCATTATTCACTATGTAGAAAAGGCAGTGTATATCGAGCTTTCACGCCGCTTAATCTTTATACTTACCATCTTTCTCTGCGGGTTCAATGCATGGATGTATCTCAGAAAGAAGAAGCAGTAAGACAGCCCTGTTACAGCCTAACTTCCTGCCCTGTCCTAATCCTCCTTGCTGTAGCTACCATTAGTTACCGTAACCACCTGCTTCACCGTAACCGCCAGACTCACCATAGCCACCAGACTCACCATAGCCGCCTGTATCACCGTAACCACCTGTATCACCGTAACCACCTGTATCACCGTAGCCGCCTGTCTCTTCAACAGTCTTTTTATCCACTGCGACTTCTTTTTTCTCACAAGAGATGAGTAACAATCCCATCGCAACCATAATACTCATCGCCAGCAGTAGTACTTTCTTCATATTTGCATCCTCCTTTTATTTGATATTGTCTTTTCCTTTTTTTATTGCCGTCAATTAGTATTCTATGACTTTCTCTTTTTCAGTTAATACCGAGTTCTTTGAGTCTCTTCCATAAAGTAACCCTGCTAATTCCGAGGTGCTTTGCAGTAAGAGCTTTATTGCCTTTAAACATCAAAAGGGTTGAGAGTATCTCATCCGGGCCGATATGTTTTATACTTCCCTTCTTTTTCTCATGGAAGACATACCCTGGAACAGCCGGGTGTATCTCATCCTGTTCAATATGTTTTATGTTTCTTTCCAATTTTCTCTCATGGAAGAGATACTCCGGCAGGTCTGAGACTTCAATGGTATCACCCTTACAAGTGACTGCACAATGCTCAAGGGCATTAATAAGTTGCCTCACATTTCCAGGCCAGCTGTAGCTTTCCATAATATCCATTGCCTGCGGGCTTATTCTCCGGATGTCTTTGTTGTTTACAACAGCAATCTTTTTCAGGTAGTGGGCGGCAAGAATAGGAATGTCTTCCACTCTTTCCCTTAACGCTGGAGTTCTGATGACAATAGAATTTATCCTATAAAAGAGGTCTTCCCTGAATTTACCTGTTGCGACAAGATTGCTTAAGTCCTTGTTTGTGGCTGAAATAAGTCTTATATTCACTGGAATAGGGGTATTTTCTCCAACACGTTCTACCACTTTCTCTTCGAGGACCCTCAACAATTTTGCCTGCATTATCATCGGCATGTCTCCTATTTCATCGAGGAAGATACTTCCATTATCTGCAGCCTCGAACCTTCCCTTTCTGTCGCTTATGGCACCGGTGAAGGCCCCTCTCTTGTGGCCGAAGAGTTCACTTTCCAGAAGATATTCATTCAGCGCCGCACAGTTTATCTTTATGAATGGTCCGTCCTTACGCCTGCTCAGCTTATGTATAGCATTGGCAACGAGGTTCTTCCCTGTGCCGCTTTCACCGTATATCAGAACAGGAGCTTCACTGCCGGCAGCATTCCGGATCTGCTCATATAATTTTTGAATACTGGCACTTTTCCCTAATATCCCCATAAACCAGTACTCTTGCCTTAATTCCTTCTTCAGCTCTTCGAGTTCCAATTCTTTCAGATATAACGATGTTATGTCTGTCATCGTCTCCACTGCACCTATTATTTCGTCATTGCTGTCTTTCAAGATAACGGCATTCTTTAAGAGGTAGACAGCCTTTCCGTCCTTAGACCTCATCCGGCACCTTTTGTTGCATATAGTGCCTTCTTTAAAAAGGTCGCATTTTTTCTTCTTTCCTGACTCAGTTAAAACCACACATGTATCAGTATCAAGTATGGTGCACGGTTTCCCTATAACATCTTCTTTGGAATAACCTGTTATCTCTTCAGCCGCTTGGTTGAAGAACACTATATTGCTTTCTTCGTCCAAAACCATGAGACCATCCTTCATGGTCTCAAAGACATTCATTAAAAATTTTGGGTCTCTTAAAAATTTCTCGAACATACCGGAAGCGTTAAACGTTAATTAAAATTTTTAACACTAGTTTACTTATTAACGTTAACTTTATCAAGCCTAAAGTTACAAATTTATATAACTGCTGAATATTCAAGGAATTTTTAAATTTTTTCCAACAGGCACGGGACTTGCTTTTTAAATAACCGGCTTTCAGAGCTGTAAAACATCGAACATCTGATAGGTGGAAAGATGAAAAAAGTACTGATTGCAGTAGACGACACCAAGTATTCAAAGGCTGTGTTATCAGCCTTCTACAACTCAGTTCAGTCACCGGAAGAGACAATCCTTCTGCATGTGGAGAAGCCAGGAGGCAAGTCCTTGATGTATGACATGCTCGGGGATGCGGAGATGTCAACCTTCAAGGAGATGCTAAAGGGTACGAAGCATAAAGAGGCACTGGATAAAAAAGCAGAAAAGATTCTGACTTACTACAAAAAAGAGCTGGAAGACGGCAGCCGCACCAGTGTAAGGACTGTGATAAGGGAGGGACATCCTGCTGAGGAAATCCTTAAGGTTGCTGAAGAAGAGGACGTTGAACTCATAATTCTTGGCTATAGCGGGAGGAAAGGGATAAACAGGCTCATCGCTGGAAGTGTTACCAAGGATGTGGAAAAAAATGCGAAGGTGCCTGTGCTTGTAGCGAAAAACACTCTCATGTGTGAGGAGGCTTATAGCTGGAGGGATGCCTACGCTGCCATCTTAGTCTGTACAGCAGTTGTTTTTGGGCTGTTCATCTTAGGGGTTATTGTGCAAAACGAGGCGCTCCTGCCTTGACGGTCTTGAATTGTAAAAAAACAAAAAGGAGGGAAAAATGAAAAAGGTATTAATTCCCGTAGACGACACAAAAGGTTCGGAAGCCATATTGTCGGTCTTCAGTAATCTGGTCAAGCCACCGGAAGAAATAATTCTTCTGCATGTGGAGAAGCCAGGAGGCAAGTCCCTGATGTATGACATGCTCGGGGATGCGGAGATGTCAACCTTAAAAGAGATGCTGGAGGGCACGGAGTACAAGGAAAAATTGGATAAGAGGGCAGAAAAGATCCTGACTTATTATAAAAAGAGACTGAACCACGGCGGTCTTGTCAATATTAAGACCGTTGTAAGAATGGGACACCCTGCGGATGAGATCCTCAAAGTTGCCGAAGAAGAAAACGCCGAACTTATGATTCTTGGCTGCAACGGCAAGGACAAACTGCATAAGCTGATTACCGGATGTGTAACCAAAGACGTAGAAAAACGTGCTCATGTGCCTGTACTCGTAGCTAAAAGCCGTGGGTGCGAGAAAGGCGTAGAGCACTGTGTCAGGGGGGAAGCCTATGTTGCAGAGTAATCTCATGTCCATCCTAACAGCAGTCAGTCTCGGTCTACTCCTGGGGTACATTCTGCAAAGAGGGCGTTTTTGCCTTAACACCGCATTCAGGGACATCATATTCATGAAGGATTTCACCCTCTTCAGGGCATACTTGCTAAGTGTGGTGGTGGCAATAATCGGGACAAACCTCTTGGAAGATGCAGGTCTCCTCATGACTGTTAGCCGGCAAACAGGAGAGATTGTTCAGGTTGGACTATTGCGGCAGAATTTTGTCCCCGTTGCCAATATCCTTGGTGGTTTTATATTCGGTCTGGGGATAGTGCTTGCAGGTGGATGTGCAAGTGGCATTGTTTACAGGCTTGGAGAGGGACAGGCAGCCGCGGTGATAGCCATTATCGGGTTCTTCTTCGGAGTTGTTATGACCTTAAGAGGACTACTGAGCCCGGTTTACAGATACTTAAAGAGCTTTAAAGTCGAGATTTTTGGCAAGACTAACCCTGCCTTGTGGGACCTCTTTGGTGGTGGCTTAACAGTGAAGTGGATTACGATAGCGGTCTTTTCCATTATAGTATTGGCTTTTGTCATAAAGGGTAAGCCAGCTTTTGGTAAGAACAAGACCGGAGGCTATACTTGGGGACTTACCGGACTTTTGATAGGGCTGTTGACCATAGCCGCATGGTGGATATCCTCTTACTTCGGAGGTATCCCAAGGGGCCTTGCGATCACTACACCTCTAAGGGAGCTGTTCAGCGCTGTCCTTTACAGGAGTTCTCATTCCCCATTCCCTGAATTCAGCTTCCTGGGGGTGTTTAAAGGCACATGGGGCGTATTCTTTATCTTCGCAGTCCCTCTCGGTGCATACATAAGTGCAAGGAATCTCCGTGAGTTCAAATGGAAGATACCCCCGGCAAAGGAATTCCTTACCGTGTTTTTTGGAAGCGTCATTATGGGAATAGGTGCCGTCATCGGAGGAGGATGCAACCTCGGTCATGGCATCACAGGTGTCTCGACGATGGCTATTTCCAGTATAGTGACGATTTCTGCCATAATCCTCGGTAACTGGACAATGGTCTACTTCAAGCTCATTAGACCTATGAATGACCTATGAGGCAAACCAGGCTACCTCTCAGAACAACCGTGTAACGCGCCACGGAGACTGAGAGTTAGATTTCTCCACAGATGGACGGGGCTTAGCTCCCCGTCCCTCCCTCCCCTCTAACCCACCAAAAAAAAGCAGTCCGCACAAGAACTGCCTGCAATAATAAAAACTGCTACCAATCCTGCCACATTAGAAGCAGATTCAATCTGCAACCCTCATTTAACCTTTGCAATTACAAATTTTAACGGTAGAATTTAAAAGAGAACATGGAATTAAAAAAATGAAAAAAATTTTTCTCGTAATTATTCTTGTATTATTATTCTGTTCCAATGCCCTGGCTACCCAAGAACACACCGACCCGGAAGGCTTATATTCCCACCAGATTGCTCACCTGTTCTTCATGTTTGCACTGGTTGTACTGATATTTCAGATTAAAAAGATATCGCCCCTGCCAAAGAGGTGGAAATATATCGGAATCGCGGTCTTTTTGTTTTTACTGTGGAATATCGATACCTTCACGGTTCACTGGCTAAGGGAGCACATCACCCCTGATTACTTCTCAGGGTCTGCCCAAACGTGGACTCAGAAAATGGACATCACTACCTTGAAGGCAAAGGCATTCTACGTCGGAAAGATTCTTGACCACTTTCTATCCGTTGGAGCAATAATAGCATTCACTTTAGGAATAAAGGCTTTCAAAGAGGAAATGGCGGAGGAAAAATGACCCTGGCGCCCATGTCCCTGGTATGGCTCGTGGATATCATTGGCTCATCCCTAATGATAGTCTTAAGCCTCTACGCCGTAAAACTCATAAGGGATATCTATACAAAAAAACGAGACATCCCCTTATATACTTATCTTTACGCTCAAACCATCGCCCTTGTCATTTTTGCCTTTTCGCGGGCGGGTGGACATATCGTAAAGAGGATACTTATAACCGCAGACCAACCCGATATCTGGTATATTTTGTCGCCTATTAGCGGAAGCATAAACTCTATTACCTTTGTTATTTTCGGACTCACCGCCCTGTTTTATTCCAACGTTAAGGCTATTTCTGAGAGGATTGATGTCCTGGAAAAGACAAAAAGAGACCTGAAAGACTCGGAGGAAAAATACAGGACCCTGATAGAGGACATTTCGGACATAATTTATTCCCTCAACGATAGGGGAGAGTTTATTTCAATAAATACTACTGGTTTAAATCTCCTTGGCTATCCAAAAGAAGAGATTATAGGCTCGCATTTTTCCAAGGTGGTTTTTAAAGAAGATTTTGATAAAGCTGTTAAACTCTTCAAAGAGTTTTTAGAGCATAAAAAAGAGATTCATAGTGGACTTGAGCTTAGACTTCAAACCAAGAAAGGAAATGTCATCTACACTGAATTAAATGCCAGAGCAAGGCGTGACGAGGATGGCAGGCTTTTAAGAATTGAAGGATGTGTAAGAAACATCACAGAGCGCAAGGAGGCAGACGAAAAGATAAAAAACCGCATGGAGGACCTTAGAATCATCAACAATATCATCAAGGACGTTTCGTCCACCCTCGACCTTGAAGAAGTCCTCCACAGAATAACTAAGAGTGCCGCCGAACTCATAAACGGGGACGGTGCCTCCATAGCCATCCTCGATGAGGAAAAGGGGGTTATAACCTATCCCCATCACTACCGTATGCCAGAAAAGCTCAAAAAAGTCGTTGCCAGAAAGGGAGAAGGACTTGCAAGCCAGGTTATAGAGACAAAAAAGTCCATAATCCTTAATGACTATCCAAGCCATCCCAGGGCACTGAAGGAATTCGTGGACGCAGGTCTTAAGGTGCTGATTGCAGTCCCGTTAATCTCAAAGGGCAAGGCATTTGGCACCCTTGGAGTCTTTGGTCTGAAGGAGGAAAGCGAGTTTTCTGAGCACGACATGGAACTTTTGGAAGGTGTGGGCAAAGAAGCAGCAGTTGCCATAGAAAATGCCCGTCTTTATCAGGAGATAAAGGAATTCCGCGAAATCCTTGAGCAAAAGGTCAAGGAGCGGACACGTGAACTGGAGGAAAAGACCATAGAGATAGAACAGGCAAACATCAAACTCAAAGAATTGGACCGTCTTAAATCAATGTTCATTGCCTCGATGTCTCACGAACTTCGCACCCCTCTTAACTCAATAATCGGATTTACAGGAGTCATCCTTCAGGGCTTGGCGGGTGAACTTAATGCCGAGCAGAGAGACCACCTCCGGAGGGTCGCTAGTTCAGCAAGACACCTCCTGGCGCTTATTAACGATGTAATAGACATCTCAAAGATTGAGGCCGGAAAGATTGAATCCTATACTGAAGAATTCCAGCTCGATGAAGTTATCAAAGAGGCTGTCTCAAACCTCAAGACCCAGATAGACAACAAAGGGCTTGCCCTTGAGATAAGCATACCTCAAGCCTTGAAGTTAAAGACCGACAGGAGAAGGTTCCTGCAGTGCATCCTTAACTATTTAACCAATGCTATTAAATTTACCCAAAGAGGGAAGATCAGTATTGTCGCTAATGAAATTGACGGGATGGTAGAAATAAAAGTGAAGGACACAGGAATTGGAATAAAGGAAAAGGATATTCCTAAACTCTTTAACTCTTTTACCAGACTTGATTCACCTTTAATGCCAACAACTTCGGGTACAGGACTGGGGTTGTATCTGACAAAAAAACTTGCCACCGAGGTTCTTGGGGGCTCAGTATCTGTGGAAAGCAGGTACGAAAAGGGTAGCACTTTTATACTTAAAATACCAAAGGAATTACCAAATTTAAAATGAGAAATCATAAAGGGAGGACATTATGAAAAGAGGCCTAGTGATAGAAGACAATGAAGATAACATGCAGCTTATAACTTTCATATTAGAAAAAAACGGCTACAGCACTATCAGGGCAGAAAACGGCAGGATGGGTATAGAGCTTGCTTTAAAAGAAAAACCCGACTTCATAATTCTCGACATCCAGCTTCCCGACATGAATGGCCTTGAGGTGCTGAAAGAGATACGCAGCTCAAAGGCAAATAAAAAAATCCCCATCATTGCCATGACATCCTATGCAATGAGCGGGGACAGGGAGAAGCTGATTGAGGCAGGCTGCAGCGGGTATATAGAAAAACCTATCAACCCTGAAATTGTCATTGACCAGATAAGGGAGGTAATTGAAGATAAGTCATGAAGATTCTAATCGTTGACGATAACGAAGATTCAAGGATAATTCTCAAAAAAAACCTTGAGTATGCCGGGCACGCGGTCGAAACCGCTACTAACGGGGCAGAGGCCCTAAAGATGGCCAAGAAATCTCCACCTGATATGATTATATCGGACGGCCTTATGCCTGTGATGGACGGTTTCAAGCTCTGCCGTGAGGTTAAAAAGGATGAACAGTTAAGGAAAATCCCCTTTATCTTCTACACGGCAACCTATATGGACCAAAAAGATAAAAAGCTGGCCCTGTATTTGGGTGCATCCCGTTATATCCTAAAGCCAGTTGAGACTGATGAATTCATCCAGATAATAAATGAGGTATTCCAAGAATACGAAGAGAAGAAACTGCCTGTGCCTGAAAAGCCCCTGGCAGAGGAATATGAATTGTTCAGGATGTATGAGGACAGCATTGCAAGGAAGCTTCAGGAAAAAGTGCAGGAACTGCAGTTGTACAGGGAAATCTTTACCAACTCGAAAGATGCTGTTGCAATCCTTGATCCGAAAGGTTTTTACATTGGGCAAAATCCCTCTTATATGTCACTTCTCGGATACTCGGATAAAGAGCTGCGTGGAAAGACACCGGCAATCCACCTCGGAGATGAAGCATTTTCAAATATAGTAAAAGAACTATCTGAAAAAAGAGTATACCGCGGAGAATTAACCAGCCAGACAAAATCCGGAACAAAGTTGAATATTGAACTGTCGGCATTTCCTATACTTGATGATAAAGGCGAAGTCGTCTGTTATGTTGGGATTAACCGTGACATCACAGAGCGCAAGCAGGCAGAGGAACTGATACAACGCCAGCTTAGCCGCATGACTGCCCTCCGTGACATCGACATGGCCATCAACTCCAGCTTGAACCTCAAGGTCATTCTGCACATACTGCTCGACCAGGTAATAACCCAACTGCGCGTTGACGCAGCCGATGTGCTGCTGCTGAACCCGCATACTCAGGTTCTTGAATACGCAGCAGGCCGGGGCTTCAAAACCACAGCTACCGCCTCCTTCTTCAACCTGCGCCTTGGCGATGGCTACGCAGGCAGGATCGCCCTTGAACGAAAGGCATGTATCGTACCTGACCTGTCTGAGGCGGCAGAAGAATTAACGCGCACTCAGCTGGTAACGGAGGAAGGCTTCATAGCATACTGTGGCATACCCCTCATAGCCAAGGGTCAGGTGAAAGGCGTTTTAGAAACCTTTCACCGCACACTGTTTAAGTTCAACACTGAATGCTTGAACTTTATGGAGTTGCTGGCAGGACAGGCAGCCATAGCCATAGACAATGCCGCTCTTTTCGATGAACTGCAACGCTCAAACATTGAACTTACCATGGCATATGACACAACTCTGGAAGGCTGGTCAAGGGCACTGGACTACCGGGACAAAGAGACAGAAGGTCATTCCCAGCGTGTTACAGAGATGACCTTACAGGTAGCCAAGGCGTTGGGGATAAGCGAAAAAGAATCAGTGCATGTGCGAAGGGGTGCGCTTCTTCATGATATCGGCAAGTTGGGAGTCCCCGACAGTATCTTACTAAAACCAGGCAAACTAACCCCTGAAGAGTGGAAGATAATGTGCCGTCATCCGGAAATTGCCTATGAGTTGCTGTCGCCCATTTCATTTCTGCGTCCGGCACTGGACATCCCTTACTGCCACCATGAGAAATGGGACGGCACGGGTTATCCCCGTGGGCTCAAAGGCGAACAAATCCCTCTTGCGGCACGCATCTTTGCGGTGGTGGATGTGTGGGATGCCCTGCGCTCCAAACGCCCTTACCGCCCTGCCTGGCCCGAAGAGAAAGTGCGTGAGTACATCCGCTCACTCGCAGGTACACACTTCGACCCGAAAGTGGTGGAAGTATTTCTAAAATTGATAAGTGGTAACAAACCTTGAAATTGCAGTCTGAACTAAATCTTTCGGAACAAACGGAATGTTTGTCCAGACGAGATTGTTGCCACAATTATAAAAAGTAGGCACGGGCGGTTTCGAACCGCCGACCTCTACCGTGTCAAGGTAGCGCTCTCCCCCTGAGCTACGCGCCTTAATCATAAATTAAAACCAAAAAGCCTCTGCCTTGTCAACCCGCTCCCCCTTCCCATTATTATAACACTCCTGTGTGTTATAATTAAGTTTACTTTACTAAACATAAGTTTATTGAATAATGATAATGCGTCCATTACTTTTTGCCTGCTTTTTATTAATCTTTGCATTGCCCTCTTATGCAGAGGTTGACCCGCTCAACCAATTGCGGGATACCACTCTGTCTTTTTTCACACCAGTGGAAGGCTCTGTAACTGCAGTCGAAGACAACATAGTCTTCTCAGACCTTGGTGAAACTTCAGGTGTTAAGAAAGGCATGCGACTCAACATCCTGAGAAAAGGCAAACCCTTTCTGCACCCTATCACAAAAGAACCCATCGGACAGATAGAAACACCAGTGGGCACAGCAGAGGTAATCGAAACTACACCCGACGGCTCAAAGCTCGCAATCATAAAAGGCAATGCCCAACCCGGAGACATCCTCAGAGTGTCTTCTGCACAGGTAAAGACATTGTTTTACCAGTCAGAAGACGTTGACTGGAACATCTCCGAAGAATACTACTCGAGGCTCAAAAACACCGGAAGATTTGCACTCATAGATACAGCACCAAACAAAGCCAAAGACTCAGAAATCATAAATGAAGCAAAAAAACACAATGCAAAAATAGCAATCATACTCTCGGCAGATTACACCGGAGTAGAAACCACACTCAGGCAAAGAATCCTATGGGTAGAAGACTCAAAACTCCTGTCAGATGAAGAAGTAACACTCAGTGACGACTTTATCAGGGAAATCAAACTCGGAGAAGAAATATTCATCCAGAAAACAGACACACCGCCTCTTTCATTCGACCTCCCCTTCAGAACAGAGCTCATAGCAATGGGTGACCTCAACGGTGACGGAACAGAAGAATTAATAATGAACACAGGTAAGGACATAGTGTTCTACTCTATCGGAGCTTCTTTAAAACCGGCTCTGGATGGCTTGGAAATAAAAATCCCAGCGGATGAACACCTATGGCTTGACGCCTGCGACCTTGACAACGACAAAAAAGACGAACTCGTCATTACTGCAATGAAAAACAACGAAATCGTATCATATATATACAAATATAAAAATAGAGCATTTTCCCAGATATGGGAGGGAGACTTCTTCGTCAGGGTAATAGATGGAAGGCTTTACGGACAGGATAAATCCACTGCTGGCGGCTACACAGGACAAATATTCCCTGTCCAATGGCATGGACAAAACACACAGCATCAATCAACTTTAAAACCGCCTGCTGGCATCAACCTTTATGACTTCAACATCATTCACACCCCTGAAGACACGCTCTTCATCGCATATGATGACAGCGGCTACCTCAACCTGTATGACAGCAGGGGAATAAGACTCTGGCAAAGCAGTGAGGATTACGGTGGAGCCATAAAAAAATTCAAAAAAGCGTCACCTACTGTTATGATAAATAGAGGTGAATGGTCTGTAAAAGACAGGATTATCCTAAGAGGGAAAACAGCACTCGTTATAAAAAGAATACCTCTTGCCAAAATGGCAAAAGGAATAGGCTATAAAAGCTCACAGATTATGCAGCTTTTATGGACAGGAGATTTGGTCAAAGAGACGCCTTTGATAGACTACATCCCGGGCAAAGCCATTGACCTTGCGGTCTCTGGCAAACGGCTTCTCGTTCTTGCAAGGCCGCTTTTCGGCATACAGTCAAGCAAGATTCTAAAAGGCAAGAATCCGCTTACTACAAAACTTTATATATATCCTCTGAGGGGGAACTGAGGAATGCTGTCGCGGGATAAAATGCCAGCCCATATCGGAATAATAATGGACGGCAACGGAAGATGGGCAAAGATGCGCGGGCTGCCGAGAATAGAAGGGCACAGAAAAGGCGCAGAAAAAGCAAAAGAGATTATAAAGGCTGCAATAGAACTGGGTATTGAAACACTCACGCTCTATGCATTCTCCATGGAGAACTGGCAGAGACCAAAAAACGAGGTCTCCATGTTGATGAGCCTGCTTGAGATGTATCTTAAAAAAGAACTCAATGCATTTATAAAAGAAGGTATCCAGTTCAGGGCTATCGGAGAGATATGGAGACTGCCTGAAAAAATACAGTCCATTATAAGAGAGGCAGAGGATAAAACATCCGGAAACACTGGCATGACCCTTGTTGCCGCACTGAGTTACGGCGGCAGAAACGAAATCGTAAGAGCAGTGAAAAAAGCCATATACTCAGGAATGGACGTTGAAAGCATTACAGAAGACTCCTTCTCCGCGCTTCTTGACACAGCAGGTCTCCCGCCCCCTGACCTGATTATCAGGACTTCAGGAGAAAGACGTATAAGTAACTTTCTGCTCTGGCAGTCAGCATACTCAGAACTCTACTTCACCAACACACTCTGGCCTGATTTTTCAAAAGAGGAATTCATACATGCAATCAGTGACTACCAGAGTAGAGAAAGAAGATTCGGAGCAGTGCCATCGAGGGAAACCTGATGCATCTGAAAAGACTCCTAACTGCCGCATTACTCCTTCCACTGCTTTATATCTACATAACAAAACTTCCTCCTGTTTATTTCGCAGTCCTTATCTTAACTGTGTCCGTTATCACGCAATCAGAATTCTATTCGATGTATAAGGTAAAAGGGTTTCTGCGATACACAGGCATAATTTTCGGAGTGTTAATAATAGTCTCTGTATATGCAGCAAACAACCTCTTTCCACACATCCTGCTGTTTTCCTTCCTTGTCATCACTGCTACAAGGCTTTTTCTGAAAGCAAGTCCTTCCTCTGCACTCAGTGATATTGCACCTGTCGTCATCGGCTTGTTATACATCCCTGGACTTCTGGGCTACCAGATAGACCTTAGAAAAGAAGGAGCTGAATGGATAATCTTCCTCTACGGCACTGTCTGGGGCGCTGACAGCTTTGCATACTACATAGGCAAGGGTATCGGTAAAAGAAAGCTTTACGAGTCAGTCAGCCCAAATAAGACAGTGGCAGGAGCATTCGGCTCTATTGCAGGCGGCATTGTCTGCGCCGTCCTGATTAAAACTGCTTTCATTCACTTCATGCCGCTCGTCCCTGCAATGATTATAGGTGCAGCCGTGGGAGTTTCAACCATAATAGGCGACCTTGTGGAGTCCATGTTCAAACGTGACGCTGGAGTTAAGGACTCCAGCAGCCTGATACCAGGACACGGTGGACTGCTCGATAAAATCGACGGCGCCCTGTTCGTAGCACCGCTCCTGTACTGGATGCTGCATAAATTATGATTCCGAAAAAACAAATACATATCTTCTTCCTGCCTCTGACCGTAATTGTATTTGTCGTCGCCGTTTACTACATGCAGCTAGGCGTCATTGAAAGCTTTGAAGCCAAAACATATGACCTGAGATTCAAAACCCTCCGGGGAGCACTAAAACCAAATCCCAAAATCGCACTTATCACAATAGATGAAAAAAGCATAGCAGAACTGGGCAGGTTTCCGTGGTCAAGAAAATATTTCAAAGAACTGGTTGACACTGTATCAAAAGCCCCTGCCAAGGCAGTGCTCCTCGATGTGCTGTTTCCCGAAAGTGAATCCCCTCAAGTAGACAAAAACCTTGCTGATTCAATAAAACACTCTGGTATAACGACACTATCAGTGATATTTGAGCTGTCTGAAAACGGTCAGGCAACAGGCATTACAAACCTCATCCCTGAACTTCATAACACTCCCGAAAACATCGCTCATATTAATATCACACCTGACGAGGACGGCGTAATCAGATGGACTCCCCTCGTGATTCCATACAAAGGCAAATTCTATCCCTCCCTGGCACTGGCAGGAGCAAAAGAAGCACTCGAAGTAAACAACATAGATGTAAAAGACTACGAAATCATCCTGGGCAATAAAACCATCCCCACTGACAGCCTCCATAGAATGCTGATTAACTATACAGGTCCTGCAGGTATATATGAAAGATACTCCTTCTCCGACGTCATAAAAGGCAGAATAAAACCAGAGGAATTAAAAGACAGGATACTGATTGTCGGAGCAACCGCATTAGGTATATACGACCTTAGAGTAACCCCGTTTTCGAATAACACACCAGGGATTGAGGTCAATGCCAATATCATAGACAACATCCTAAGAGGCGACTTCCTGCAAAGGGGAGGCATCGAAGCACTCATAGACATAATCTGTATCGTCTTTTTCGGCATTATAGCCTCACTTATAACATCAAAGTTCAGAGCATTTACAGCCGCACCGTTAATCCTCTGCCTTATGGCAGCACACATCTATCTTGCCTATTACCTGTTTCTCAAAGGACACTGGGTGACCATGATATACCCCATCGCCAGCATAACACTGTCCTATTCTGTAACAGCCTCTCTAAGGTTCTTTACAGTGGAGAAAAAGGCAAGAGAAATAAAGTCCATGTTTTCAAGCTATGTATCAAAAAAGATAGTCGATGAATTGATAAGTCATCCTGAAAAGGCAAAAGTAGGCGGCGAGATAAAGACAATAACAATACTTTTTTGCGATGTGAAAGGTTATACGTCATTCAGCGAAAAACACAACCCACAAGAGGTCGTCAGAATCCTGAATGAATATCTTGCAGAGATGACCGATACAGTAATGAAATACGACGGTACGCTTGACAAATTTATGGGAGACGGAATTCTTGCCTTCTGGGGTGCGCCTCTGGAACAGAAAAACCATGCTGAACTTGCAGTAAGGTGCTCGCTTGAGATGCTCCGACGACTGGATGCGCTCTATAAAAAATGGCAGTCAGAAGGCACAGAACCGCTTACCTGCGGGATAGGAATCAACACTGGAGAGGTAATTGTAGGCAATATCGGCGTAGAAGGTAAAAAAATGGAATATACAGCTATAGGCGACAGCGTTAACCTTACATACAGAATACAGGATATGAGCAGAAAATTTAACAGACCATTAATAACAGAAAACCTGTATCGCTTGGTCAGGGATATAGTTAAAGTCGAACCTCTTGGCTCTGTCACTGTTAGAGGCAAACACGAAGCAGTGAATATCTATGCCCTGATAGACATAGTCGAAAAAGAAACCCTATAATTCTGACTTTACTAAAATTTATTAAATTCAACTTGACCTACAATGGATATCTCAAATAATATATAGTGATATGATATTACAGGACGACTCATATAAGCCTATAAAATTTCATTATATCTTCAAGTTCGCTGACGGCAATACAGCGAGCTTTGAGATCCTCCTTGATTCCAAAACCCTGAATTGCATAACCTCGAATACAGACCCTCCTGAGTGGGCAAAACTCACCTACTGTCAGTGTAAAAACTGCCCCTTGGATGAGAGCCGGCACACATTCTGCCCTATTGCATCCAATATTGCAGGGCTTGTTGATACCTTCAAGGACTTCTCTGCCTACGAAACCGCATTTGTGCTCGTGATGACAAAACAGAGGGAGATATCAAAGAGCACAACAGTGCAGGAAGGCCTGAGTTCACTATTGGGAGTATATATGGTTACAAGCGGCTGTCCGATTATGGAAAAACTGAAACCCATCGTCAGATATCACCTGCCTTTTGCAACACTGCAGGAGCAGGTGTTCCGTGTAGTCTCAATGTATCTTCTCGTGCAATACTTTTTAATGAGAAAAGGGAAAAAACCTGATTGGGAATTAAAAAACCTGGAAGGTATCTATGAGGATATATCACTCGTGAATGCCGGCTTTTCCATGAGACTTAAAAACGCCGCCCAAAAAGATGCAAGCCTTACTGCTCTGGCAAGTCTCGATTACACTGCTTCTTTGCTGCCCCTCGTAATAAACGACACACTCGATGCAATAGAAAACTCACTCAGTTCGTATATGAAAGATTAAAATGCATAAGATTATCTTAATCCTGTTTGTTTTACTCATCACAGGATGTGAAGAAAAAGACAAACCCCACTTACCCAGAACAACAGCACACGCCCCGCTGACCGCAGAAAACGAGATAAGACTCCTCAAAGAGGTATTGAGAGACGACCCTGACAACCTTCAGGCATGGATAAACCTCGGCAATATATTCATGGACACCCGCAGATTTCAGGAAGCAATAGAGGCATACCAGAAGGCACTAAAAATAGACCCGAACAATGTGGACGTCAGAGTTGACATGGGCACATGCTACAGATACTCCGGCAGACCGGATAAAGCCGTGGAACACTACAGAAAAGCCATCTCAATAAACCCCAAACACATCAATGCACACAGAAACCTTGCCATAGTGCTTGCATACGACTTCGGCGACAGACTTGGTGCCGCCAAGGAATTTGAAACCTACCTTGAACTCGCCCCTACCGCCCCGGACGCACCAGAAATCAGGAAGGAAATCCAAAGACTGAGAGCCACCAGGTAAGTTTCCTGCCTTAAGATTTGCTTGCTTTTGTCAATCTCTCGTATTTTTCAGTCCCGATACACTCTTTTGCAGCAGGACACCAGAGGATACAGCTGGGCTTCATATCCCTGCTGAGCTTTCTGCCGCACGATTTGCAGACAGTCTCCACCTCGTCGCTCCATATCTCGCATACATTACCGCAGAAGATACACTTTATATCTTCTGGATATGGGCTTCTTATTTCTCTGCTTCCTGGACAACTTTCTTTTAACATCTTAATTATATTTTAACAGTTATTCGCTAAGTGTATATGATTCTAATCATATACGCAGAGGGAGAAAGGAACACTCGGAATTTTCTGATTATAAAGAAGATTCGTTTCCGGCGTGCTTGCCTTTCCAGCGTCTGAAAAGCTCATGCTCTATGCCTATGGCATCGAGTATCTTGCCTGCAATGAAATCCACCATATCGTCAAGGCTCTGAGGCTTGTGATAAAAAGCAGGCACAGGCGGGGCGATTTTTACACCAAGTCTTGCCAGCTTGAGCATGTTCTCAAGATGCATTGCATTCATAGGCATTTCCCTTGGTGAAAGAAGCAGTACTCTGCCCTCCTTCAGAGTTACATCAGCTGCCCTCTCAATTAGGGTATTTGCATAGCCGCAGGCAATACCAGCAAGCGTCTTCATGGAACAGGGAACAACAAGCATTCCCTCTGTCCTGAATGAGCCGCTTGAAACAGGTGCATTCAGATTGTGTTCAGACCAGTAGAAAACATTCTCTGAAGAAACATGCTTCCTTACCTTGTCCTGAATTTCTGTTTCGGTATTGCCAGTCCAGTCGAGACCTGTCTCATCCCTGAGGATGGACAACGACTGAGAAGACATTATAAGATGAACCTCTGAAACCTTAACAAGCTCCCTTAAAACCCTGACACCAAAGACAGTGCCGCTGGCACCAGTCATCGCAAGAACATACCGCTTCATAGCGTATTTTAGCACAACTCTTGCCCTTGCCTGTGATTTTAATGTAATATATAACGTTATGCGTAAGCCGTTTATCGCAGCAAACTGGAAAATGAACAAAACCGTGCCTGAGGCAGAAGCGTTCCTAAGCGAATTTCTTCCAGAGGTAAGCAACGTCACGGATGCCGACATCGTAATAGCACCGCCGTTTACAGCACTTAAAACCGTAGGCGAAAAACTTAAAGGCACAAACGTAATCCTTGCTGCACAGAACGTCTTTTATGAAGAAAAAGGCGCATACACAGGCGAAATATCACCCTCAATGCTGCTGGATGCAGGCTGTAGTTACGTGATAATCGGACATTCCGAAAGAAGACAATACTTTAACGAGACTGACGAAATCGTCAATAAAAAAATAAAAACTGCATTAAAAAACGGCTTAAAAGTCATCCTCTGCATTGGCGAATCCCTTGCCCAAAGACAGGAGGGCAAGACAAACGATGTTCTGAAAGAACAGCTTACAAACGGACTTAAGGACGTGGATATAGAAAACATCGTTATTGCCTATGAACCAATCTGGGCTATAGGCACAGGTGTCACAGCAACACCTGAACAGGCAGAAGACGCACACAGCTATATCAGAAAAGAAATAAGCTCCATATACGGTAATAAAGCCGAGGCTTTAAGAATACTATACGGAGGAAGTGTCACACCGGATAATGTAAACGACCTGATGACATGCCCTGATGTAGATGGAGCACTGGTTGGAGGAGCGAGCCTTAAGCCGGACAGTTTCTCTAAAATAGTAAAGTTTAAGCGCACAGGAGGCTAAATTGACAACATTTCTCATTATAATACATATACTGGTATCCCTGTTTCTGATATTCATCGTTCTGATACAGGGTGGAAAGGGTGCTGAATTAGGTGCTGCTTTCGGTGGCGGCTCAAGCCAGACAGTTTTTGGCGGTAGAGGAGCTGCAACATTCCTTAATAAAATGACTACCATAGTCGCTGCCGTATTCATGCTAACATCGCTTCTCCTTGCCATAGCATCCGTAAAAGGAACTTCGGTAATAAAGAAGGTCCCGGTAAAGGAAAGACCTGTCAAAGAGGCACAGCCACCTCAGGCACAAACACCAATACCTCCTGAAACCCCAGCAGAAGGACAGACACCCATACCACCTGAAACCCCATCTCCTGCACAATAACTCTTAGTATGTCTACAGCAAATCACCGCAATCTCCATTGGCTTTTCATATCCTTGCTTGCCCTCCTCCTGTACTTTGCAACAGGCTGCTCCCAGGAACCAAAGATAAAAAACCCCAATACCATAACAGTAGGTTTTCTCGCAGATGCAAAAAGACTGCTGCCTTTGCTGGCATCAGACTCGGCATCAGGAGATATAAGCGGTCTTATATTCAACGGACTTACCAAATACGACAAGGATATAAAAATCACCGGAGACCTTGCCGAATCATGGGAAATCAGAAAAAACGGACTTGAAATAATATTCCATCTGAGAAAAGGAGTAAAATGGCACGACGGCGCGGAGTTTACAGCCGAAGACGTGATATTTACCTATAAAACCGTCACCGACCCTAATGTGCCTACCCCTTACAGCAGCATCTACGGTCCTGTAAAAGAGGTAAAGGCTCTTGATAAATACACAGTAAAAGTTACATACAAAGAACCTTATGCTCCTGCTCTTGAGTCATGGGGAATGGGTATCCTGCCCAAACACATACTCGAAGGAAAAGACATAACCGAAGAGAAATACAACAGAAATCCCATCGGCACCGGACCCTATAAACTCAAGGAATGGGTTACAGGGCAGAAAATAGTGCTTGAGGCATTCGATGATTACTTTGAAGGAAGACCAAATATAGATAAATACATCGCAAGGGTCATACCTGATAGAGCCACCATGTTCCTTGAGCTGAAATTCGGCGGAATAGACTTCATGGGGCTGACTCCTCCCCAGTACAAACTTCAGTCAAATACCGAGAGATTCAAAAAACATTTTCAGAAGTTCCGTTATCCTGCATTCGGGTTTACATACCTCGGATACAATCTTCTTGACCCCAAATTTTCAGACAAGCGGGTCAGAAGGGCAATAACCCATGCCATAAATAAAAAAGCTATTATTGAGGGAGTCCTTTTAGGATACGGTACACCATGCACAGGACCTTTTCCGCCTGAGTCATGGGCATTCAACCCGGATGTAAAAGACCCTGAATACAATCCTGACAAAGCCAGACGCCTGCTCAAAGAAGCAGGCTGGACACCGGGAAAAGACGGAATACTCAGAAAAGGCGACCTCAAGTTCAGCTTCACCGTGCTTACCAATCAGGGGAACGAAGTAAGACTTAAAACAGCACAGATAATAAAAGAAAACCTTAAAGCAGTAGGCATAGACATGAAAATCAAGGTACTTGAATGGCAGGCACTACTGCACGAATTCATTGATAAAAAACGTTTTGAGGCAATAATCTTAGGCTGGGCGCTATCAAGAGATCCTGACCTCTACGACATATGGCATTCGTCAAAAACCCGCGAAGGAGAATTTAATTTTATATCATATAAGAACGAAGAGGTAGACCGGCTTCTCATCGAGGGTAGACAGACATTCGATATCGAAAAACGAAAGAAAATCTATCGTCGAATTCATGAGATTCTTGCAGATGAACAGCCATATACATTCCTGTTTGTGCCTGATACCCTTCCTGTACTTCACAAGAGATTCAAAGGTGTGGAGAAAGCCCCACTTGGGATATGGTATGACTTTATACACTGGTATGTACCTGCTGAAAAAACACAGTGGTATCAATAACATAGAGGGACTTTGTCTCTTTACAAAATCTTTTTCAACGCCTAAAATTAGAAATATCTGTCTGCAACTTGCCAAGCAAAACACAATGATGTAGCAAGTTCAAAGGAGGTAAGATGACACATCCAAAGGTTATCGCATTCGTTCTTGCCGGAGGCAGAGGTGAACGACTATTTCCTCTCACTGCAATGCGGTCAAAGCCTGCGGTACCTTTTGGAGGCAGATACCGAATAGTAGACTTCGTCTTAAGCAACCTAATTAATTCGCATATATATTCCATCTATTTGTTAGTCCAGTACAAGTCCCAATCCCTTATCGAGCACGTCAGGCAAAACTGGATATTGTCTCCTGTGGTAAGAGACCACTTTATAGCGGTTGTTCCTCCGCAGATGCGCACAGGACCTGAGTGGTTTCAGGGCACAGCAGATGCTGTATTCCAGAACGTAAACCTGATTCGTCAACACGCACCTGAACTCGTACTCGTGTTCGGCGCCGACCACATCTACAGAATGGACATCCGCCAGATGATAGATTTCCACATCGAAAAAGGGGCGGCAGTCACAGTCGCTGCAAGACCAGTACCGCTCAGTGAGGCATCAGCCTTCGGCGTTATAGCAACAGACAGCAACCAGCGGATCACAGGTTTTCAGGAAAAGCCGAAAAAACCGTCTCCAATGCCCACAAACCCGGATATGGCATTCGTTTCCATGGGCAACTACATATTCAACAGTGATGTACTTATAGAAGCACTCGGCAGGGCGCAACGAAAAAAGCAGCACGACTTTGGCGCCCATGTAATACCTTCCCTTGTGGAGACAAAAAAAGTCTTTGCCTATGACTTTTCTACAAATGTAGTGCCGGGCAGTCGCCCTTATGAAGAAGCAGGATACTGGAGGGACGTAGGCACTATAGCCGCCTTCTTTGAAGCACATATGGACATGCTCGGACTCACCCCACGNTTTGAGCCAAACAACAAACTCTGGCCCATCCANGCAGGAGGTCANGTAGGAGCTGCTGCAAAAATACTAAAAGGAGATATCAGAAACAGCTTAATCGCNGATGGCACACTAATCAACGGTGCAAAAATCCGTAACTCGATAATCAGAAGCGGAGTCATTATAGAAAAAGGGGTCACCGTGGAAAACTCCATCGTAATGGACAACGTAGTGCTTAAAAAGAACTGCAGGCTTAAAAACGTAATCGTAGATAAGCTAAACACCGTGGAAGAAGGCGAACAGATAGGTTACAACCACGAGACAGACCGCTTCCGCTGCCATATAGATTCTTCCGGAATAGCAATACTCCCCAGAGGTGGTCGTAAGAGGGCAAGAATCCGGTGAGTCGTAAAGATGCAGAACTTGTCGATAAACTTGCAGCAGCCGTAGGCATAGAACCAGAGTATTACGACAACTGGGGAAATAAACACATAACCTCTTACAAGACCAAAAAAGCCATACTCGCCGCCATGGGCATCAGCGATATCAAAGCCGCCCTTAAACAAAGACAACTCAGACCGTGGAACAGACTTATTGAACCCGTAATGGTCGTATCCGTTAATAACCAGCCAGAAACAATCCCTGTTCACTTCCCGCTTGATGAAGGGCAGGAAAAAGACGTCACACTGACATGGTATCTCGAAGATGAAACCGGGAATAAAAACAAAGGGGAAATCAAAGGCATCACCCCTGTTGACTCAAACATCATAGACGACTCACGCTATGTCAGAGTGGAACTGCCAAACGAAACAAACAGAGACATCGGATACTACAAACTGAATGTGCAATGTAAAACCCCGGCAGGTGAACTGTCAGGCTTCATGCGGCTCATAATCACGCCTGACCAATGTTACATCCCGCCAAGCCGCACATGGGGAATCTCCATCAACCTCTACTCCATCCGTTCCCGGCAGAACTGGGGCATCGGGGATCTCTCAGACCTTAAGGACATTGTTCAATGGGTCTCAAAAGACCTCGGCGGAGGCTTCGTAGGGATTAATCCACTTCATGCCATTCCCAACAAGATGCCATACGGTATAAGCCCATACTCGGCTACGAGCAGACTATTTAAAAACTTCATCTACCTTGATATAAGAAATATAAGCAGTGCACCACAATTCCAGAACCTTCTGAACTCCCCTGAATTTGCACAGGAAATAGAAAACCTTAAAACCAAAGAGCTTATTGACTACGAAAATACGGCTTCGCTCAAAATGAAAGCCCTTAAAGCTGCATTTTCCACTTTTAACTTAAACACAGCTGAAGGCGCTGAATTTAAAAGATATATAGACAGCGAAGGCAGGGCACTGGAGTCTTTTGCCACGTTCATGGCACTTGAAGAGCATTTTAAGAAAGACAACCCTGACCTTTACCGCTGGCAGGACTGGCCTGAGGAATATCACCATCCTGACACAGCCGCCACAGAGGAGTTCAGAAAAACACATAAGAAAGAAGTGCTGTTTTATCAATACATACAGTGGCTTATCGACAAACAACTGAAAGCTGTATCAGACAAAACCAAAGAGCTTGGCATGCCGGTTGGACTTTATCACGACCTTGCAGTAGGCTCTTCAGGCGGCGGCAGCGACGCATGGAGCTATCCTGATGTCTTTGCATTCGGAGTAAACGCCGGCGCTCCCCCTGATGCATTCAATCTAAACGGACAGAACTGGGGATTTCCCCCACTCATTCCTGAAAAACTAAAGGAATCAGGCTATGAACTCTTCATACAAACTATAAGAAAAAATCTTAAATATGCAGGGGCACTCAGAATTGACCACGCCCTCGGCCTGTTCAGGCTCTTCTGGATACCCGAAGGCATGACCCCGCATGAAGGCACCTACGTCAGATACCCTTACGAAGACCTGCTAAGAATAATAGCACTCGAAAGCGTCAGAAACAATGTAGTAATAATTGCAGAAGACCTCGGCACAATCGGCAGCGAAGTAAGAGAAACACTCCTGAAGTTTGGAATGCTCTCATACAGGCTTTTTTATTTTGAACGAGACTGGAATACCTTTGTTTTTCTTCCACCGGAAGTCTACCCGGAAATGGCACTTACGGCTGTTACAACACACGACCTGCCAACCCTCTACGGTTACTGGACAGGACGTGACATAGCAGTTAAACACCAGCTTGGCATTTATCCTGATGACGAAGCAGTGCAAAAAGACCTAAGTGAAAGACAAAGAGACAGACAGCTCATGCTCGATGCCCTCAGAGACTTCCTGCCCGAAGGATTTCCGCAAAACGCCCAAGCTGTCCCGGAAATGACACCTGAACTCTGCCTCTCCATACACACATACCTCGCACGCACACCCTGTAAACTCGTGGCAGTAAACCTCGACGACATCATGGCAGTAATCGACCAGCAAAATATGCCCGGCACCATAGATACACACCCAAATTGGCGACAAAAAGCACCACTTGACCTCAAAGACCTGTTTACAAATGAACAGGCAAAAAACATCGCACTGATGTTTAAAGGAGAGTCAAGAAGCTAACAAAACCGGATGCAACTTTCAGTTGACATCCGCATTCCCCTTGATATACTTAATCTAAAAGGAGATTCTAAGGAGGAAACCCGATTGACACTTAAAAGTGCAGCACAAACCCAGTACAACCACATTAAAACATTATTCCCCTTAAGGTTGACAATAAAGATTGTCCTTATCATCATCGCCGGCATCGTCATGGCCAGTATGATTCTTTATGTCACAGCGAAAACCCCTCTTGGATTTTCTTACGGAGAGATAATTACATTCGTAAGCACCTACAAATTCGAGATACTTAAGAAAAGCTTATACATTTATGCCATCTTTACCGTGTTGATGCTGATAGGTATAACAGTGCTGAGTATAATTTATTCCCACAGGGTTGCAGGTCCGCTGTACAGGGTGAAGAAAGTTGCAAATGAACTGGCACACGGCAACTTCCATGTACGTATTGCATTCAGGAAAAACGACCTGCTTCACGACCTCGCAAAATCCATAAATCAGATGGCACAAAGCTACGAAACAAGAAACGCCCAACTTATCAAAAATATTGAAGAACTGCAAAACGAGGTAAATAACCTCGAGGCTGCAATACAGGCAAACGATAAAGAACGAATTAAAAACGCTATAAGTGCCCTTGAATCTATTTCAAATGATATAGAAAAAATTCTTTCTGAGATAAAACTATGAATAAAGTTCTGAAAAGACGTTTTCTGCTGCTAGGACTTTTGATTGTCATTAGCATAAGCGCTATAGCCGCTTATACCATATCAAAAGAACCGCACAAATTCTCGGAAAGAGAATGCCGGAACTGCCATCTTGCACCTTACAAAAACCCCAAATGGCTCATAGCATCTGTAACCAGGCTATGCAAAAAATGTCATAGAAAGACCATCAGGGCATCATCTCACCCTGTAGATGTAGAACCGAAGTTAGCCCGTATACCAGCAGACCTTCCCCTGAAAAACGGAAAGATTACATGTAATACATGCCATAATATTCACTCTGAAAGCAGACTTGTATTCGGGATTAAATCCTACTTTCTGCGAAGACCTACAACCGATATGAAGTTTTTCTGTATTGCATGCCATGAGGAAGACCGCCAGAAACCCGGACATAAAGAACTAATAACATTAGCCCACATAGGTAGCAAATACAGGGTTACAGACCCTACACAGCCTCTTGACCCGCTCTCTGTCCAATGCATAGGATGCCACGATGGAACCATCGGAAGCCCTGTCAATTACTCACTTGGAGGCGGAATATGGGCACATATAGACGACGCCCACCCCATAGGCGTCCATTACAATACAGCCAGAATGCGCAGAGGCGGACTCGCACCTATATCCATGCTCGACAGAAGAATACGATTCTTCGCCGGCAGAATAGGCTGCGGCACATGCCATGACATGTATTCAACCTTGCCTGCAAAACTCGTTATGGAAAACGACGATAGCAAGCTATGCAGAACCTGCCACTACGACAAATAGAATAAATAGAATATAGGAGGCTTGCATGAAAAAACCTTACAGCAGAAAACGCTACTTCATAAATCCAGACTTTCAGGGACGATTTATCCTCTCCTTTGCCCTCATATGCCTGTTGGGCATGACCATATCCGTCGCCCTGTTTAATTACCTCACCATGAGAGAGTTCGAAGCACTCAAATGGAAAATGGTCATATACGCCGGCAACTCAGCAGATATAATAGCACCTTATCTTATCTACATCAGTATATTTGCAGTTATATTCACAATCGTAGTCCTCATTATCTTTTCGAGATTCCTGCGATGGAGAGTCTCAGGGCCTATATACAGACTGAAAAAAGACCTCGATATGGTCAGGGACGGAAACCTCGCACTTAATATTTCATTAAGAAGAAAAGATCATTTCCGGGATTCAGCAGAAGAACTAAATAAAATGGTGGCTTCTCTTAGAGAAAAATTTAAAAAACTGGGTTCAGACTTTAGAGCAACAAAGAGGATAATTGATACCCTTAAGGATGTAAGAGAAGACCTGCTGGCTGTAAAATGCGACCAACTAAGCGCAAGACTCTATGACCTTGAAATCACTGCAAAATCCCTCAGCAAAGGGTCAGCACCAAAAGAATCATAACCGCTTACTCTATTTGCATCAATGAGGTATGACTTGCAGGAACAAAACCTATTCCCCAGAAATATACAATTGCAGTAATCAGGGCAAGAATTACCAGGACAGCTATTTTTACTCCCTTCCAGTGCAACATCAATCTTAAATGCAATATCACTCCATAGACCAGCCAGCATATCAACGACCATGTTTCAATGGGATCCCAGCCCCAATACCTGCCCCATAGTTGATGCGCCCAGATTGCACCAGATGCTATCATCAGTCCCTGACAAACAAAACCGAATATTATCAGCCTGACCATCAGCTCATCAAGCACTCCCCTGTCCGGAAACCTCTCCAGAAACCAGCAATGCTGCTTCCCAGGCCTCTTAAGCAAATAAACCACACCTGCAACAGCAGCAACTACAAAACATCCCCACGCAAACCACGAAAACCCGATGTGAATAAAAAGCCAGTTGCTCTTATACGGCGGAGACAGAGGAATCATCGCAGACTCGGTGGTCACACCCACACCAAGCATAAACATCACCACAGGGACAGTAAACATCACCAGCACCCTCGAACGGTTATACAGCACGCCTAATATAACGGTTGCAATTCCAATAAACCACGAGCCAAGTTGATAATGCTCGTAACTGACCATTACAGGCGCTCTCCCGCTTAAATACCATCTCCATAAAATAGAGCATGTCTGAAGAGCAAAGCCCAAGAGAAACAGCCTCCAGCCCCACTTGCCAAAGCTCTCTTTCTTAAAAACAGCCCAGATGAGATAACTCACAACAACCGTAAAATAAACGAACATCGAACTCCATAAAAGAATTCCCTCAAGTTTAGACATCTGCTTTCACCTTTCCTTCTGCCGTAAGGTTTTCAACCAGCTCTTTTGTTTGTTCCTTGAGTATCCCCTCGTAGTGTCTTGAATAGGACACTACAGACAACATATCTTCTTTATACAAAAAGAATATCTTTCTGTCAGGGTCAAGAAACCTCACAAGCAACCCGATAAGCCCAAACATGGAGCTCCAGAAGAAAAATCCCATTCCCGTCTCCTTTACAAGATTAAGCGTTATCCAGTATCTGAGGTCATTAAATCTTATTGTATACTCACCGGCACTCACTTCCTGCCCAAGCGGAATAAGCCCTTTATACAGAGACTTACCCCCTTTCGTTACGTTGACCAGAAACACCGGCTCTCTGGGAAGTGGAGAAGCTGAATAATACCCTTCCTCTCCTTCCCTGAAATCAGGGAAAAACACACACCTTATCATCAAATCTTCATACGGCAGGTTGAATGAATCCTCACGCCCGCCTGTAACAGACAACGCAACATACGAGTCAAATATCTTCCTGCCGTCTTTGTAAACAATAAAATTCGGAGAAAATCCATAAAACACCATCAGAAAATCTATACCCCCGTATCTAAATGGCTCGTTAATCCTGACTGTTTGTCTCCATTTATTACCTTTCTCCAGGTCTTCAATCAAAAATTTAGATGTATATTCAACTGGTTCTTCATCCCTCCAGTAAACCGAATAAAAGTGCTCCAGAGTAAATCTAAGCTTTGGCAGCTGCACTCCGAATAAAGGCTTTCTGTCTATCTTTTCAAGATTTTGTTCACTAAGCACTTTACTCTGCCCTTCTGTAAACAAAAGAGTGGCATAAAATGCTGTAAAATAATATATTGCCGCACCAATAAGAACTGTAATCAACACGGCATGAAAGAATACAGAACCCCAAAACCCTATCATCCCTTTCTCTGCAAGAACCATATACTGCCCTTTTTCCTCTGCCTCCCTGACCGACCACCTTTTTAATCTCAGCACAGTCTTAAGCCGTCTGAAGAAATCCTCTCTGTCACCAAGTTTAAAAGAAATATCAAACTCTCTTGCCGGTAATTCTGTAAGTGGTGCTCTTTTGAGTTTTCTTCTTTCAAAAAACCTGTCGATAGAGCAGGCAGTAGTGGATATTATCAGAAACACGCTTGCAAACCCGAATATGTATCCTCTAGCCACTGTCTGTGTGTTAAACCTTTCAGCGAGAAAGTAAAGAAGCGGGTTGTCCTGTTTTAATTTTTCTGCCTCCTCTTTGCCCATAAAATTCGGATTTGGTAAAAGCCCGGTAAGAAGAAGCATTCCGGTGACAATCACCAGAAGAACAATTGCAACATTCCTTGAGGAGAGTATCTTCCAGAGCTTAATTAACATACCTGATATCCTCTGACACTGCTTTTATAAACACCTCTTCCAGTGTAAGTCCAAAAGGTTTGAACTCGACAACTCCAACCCTCATATCAAACAGCACATCTGATATTTTCTCAAGTAGCTGTTCTGCCTCTTTTTTGAACAAGACCTCAAACTGGTCTTTTTCTTTAATCTCGACTTTTTCCACGCCATCTATGTCTTTAAGCCTTTCGATATCCAGATTTTCAGGATGTCTTATTCTTACAAAAACCCTGCCCCCCTCTGAAAACCTCTTTGTGAGATTCTCTATTCTGTCTGAGACTACAATCTTTCCGTTATTGATGATGGTTACCGACTCACACACCGTAGTCACTTCCTGAAGGATATGAGTGCTAAGTATTACAGTCTTGTCTTTTCCGAGTTCCTTTATAAGCTGTCTTATTTCCACTATTTGCCTTGGGTCAAGTCCTACAGTAGGCTCATCCAGGACAAGAACCTCCGGGTCGTGCACAAGTGCCTGTGCAAGCCCTACCCTTTGCCGGTAACCCTTTGAAAGATTTCCAACCAGCCTTTTTCTGACATCTCCTATACCGCATATATCAGTAACTCTTTTCACTGCATTACTTACATCCTTACCCCTCAGCCCTCTGAGCTCAGCAGCAAACCTGAGATACCCATCCACGGTCATTTCAAGATAAAGGGGTGGATGCTCAGGCATATAACCTATTATCCTTTTGACCTCATAGGGATGTTCAAACACATCCAGACCGTTTATCTCCACAGTACCGTCGGTGGGCGGCATAAAACCCGTGATGATTCTCATTGTGGTTGTCTTTCCTGCCCCGTTTGGACCGAGAAAACCCATAATCTCGCCTTTATTTACCGTAAAGGACACCCTGTCAACCGCCACCCTCTCGCCAAAATATTTTGTAACTTCGTTAACTCTTATCATCTTGCTGTTTTTTCCTCATTTTCTCGAACAATCTTTTGTGAAGTCTTTGTAGCTCTTTCTCTTCTTTTGCCTCGCCTTCGCCACCTACCTCCTCTGATTCAAGTCTGTCCACCACCCATCTGCCACCTTGCTTTTTAAGATAATAAGTATTCAAGAATATGGCATCGTACTCCTTTGAGACAGGTTTTCGTGTCCGTGCATCAATGTACATATAAACCCAGCGCTCCTTCGTAACTGCTTCAGCCTCATCCCCTTTCACTCTGACGCTTTCAAATACAAGTTCTTTTAAATCGCCCTTAAGCATCTTGTTGTTCTTCAGAAGATACATGATATAGCTTTCAATCCTGATGTATTCTCGCTTTGATGTGAAATTCTCCATCAGTCTTGGCTCAGGTCGCAAATACGCATCAATCAGCACCTTGTTGTAAACTGTAACCAGATTCTTAACTTTTCTTACCTCTCCACTGCAGGCAAAAACAAAAAACACTAAAAGAGAGACAACGATATACACCGGGTATCTTCTCATTCAGACTCCTCCGCAACCAGCTTTTTCAAAGACTTGTATAAGTCCTCCACCTGAAAATTAGTTACAAGACACTTGTCCGTAAGATTGGATGATTCTGCGTAAAATACCTTTATGTCTCCTCTTTCAAGGTCAAAGGAGGTACTGTATATCTTAGCCTCTCCATATACGTAAAGCGAGGCTACGTCCTTTCCGTTTCTGTCCTTCAGGAGCAGTGAAAAATACTTCTCTGTTTTTATGAAATCCTTTTCAGTAATCCCGTATGCCTCAATACCGTTAAGCATCTGGATAAAGGCATATACCCTGTCTTCAGACAACTTTCTACCACTTGAGAACCATCTGTTGCCTTTTCTTTTCAGAGTTATGGTCTCTTCACCCATCCTGCCGGTGATTGCATACACGTCTTCAGGATTTACATCAAAGAGGTTTTTGTATCTGAATGTCCAGGCGCTTTCGTGAAGACTGTTCCAGAAGTCACGCTGGTTTGTCCGTGCAAAATAATCAAGCCCGTGCTGATAGAGCACAAGTCCTTTATTGTATTCTGTTCCCCAGAAATAAACATCCATAACCTCTGTTTTGTCGTCAAAAAAGAGCTTTATCCTCACAGACTTATCGTAATCAGAAGGTTTTGGCTTTTTCCCGTCGTAGAATTCGTCAGCTCTCAGGGTCTTCATTTCTTCGATGAACCTCCAGACGGCTTTATCACTGCATCTGCCTTTTACAGGGCTGAGCATAAACCATCCGTTTTCTTTTCTTACCATTTCGAGACGGTCATCCTTACGTTCTATTACAATTTTTTTTATGGCTGTTTCATCGAATACAAACGGCTCTTTTTTCCTCAAGCCGTAAAGCGTCTGGTTCAAGGCTCCTGCAACATCCAGTGAGACGAGGAAAATACCGTCGAGTCCTTTCTTGTAAAGATAAGCACCGGCCTTTGCAGGCGCAGGACGCCCGATAAAAAACTCTTCAAGTCCACCTCTATGCCCAAAAGCTGCGTATATTACCGGACTTGTAAGCCCGAATTCGTCCATCCGCTTTAAATCCGTTGCAACAACTTTTATTATCCTCTCCTTGTTAAGCACCTCGATGATCTTCGATATTATTTTTTGGTCAGCAATAAGCCTTTTGGGCTTTACAAGCATCCAACCGTTAGCGGTCTTCTCCAGTCTATAGTCCTGCCCTCTGTTAATCAGCCTGATGTAGTCTATTTCATCTGCACTGACAGTGAATATCCTTTCCTTTAATTGTCTTTTTCTCTCGGCTTCCTTTTGAGCAGGCAATATATACAAAAAATACACACCGCCTATCAAAAGCGATAAAACGAAAAGAACCAGTGCGCCCTTGAACCTCACTTAAAGTCTTCTCCTCCTCAACCACAGTATTGCTCCAGCAACAGACACTACTGCCGGCAACCCCACCATGAAGATATACATAATTGTCCTTGCCTGAGAATCAGTAATATACAGGGGAACAAACTCCGGCTTCACCGGTGAGATGGAGACAAGACCTGACTCGCCGGCAAGATAACTCACTGCATTCCTGAACAGGTTGCCGTTGCCTGAAATATCTATATATTCATTGGTTACAAAATCCGAGTCGCAAAAAACAATCATTCTTCCCGGGCGCTCTCTGAACTTAACAAGCATTGCCAGAATCAAAGGCCCTTTAATGCGTATGTTGCCTCTTAGCTCTATCCGACTTTTTTCCGAAGACCTCACCAGTGGAATATGCTGATAATACCTTGTAAACCCTACATCTTTGCTTATTCCCATGACCGTTGGATACACTGTGGTCAGTGCAAACCCTTTTGTAACCGGTGAAGGAGGATAAGACGAAACAAGGGGGACTGTATCTTCCCTGCCTGCCATTTTGTTTTCAGGGTCTGAGACAAGCCCATTATATAAACTGATGCCAAAACCAAGAAGAAACCCTGTCATATGTTCTCTTTCCAAATCCACCATAAGAAGAATCCGCCCTGTAGCAGCATACCTGTTGAGCATCTCCATCTCCCTCTTGCTGAAGCTGATTTCAGGACCGGATATAATCAACACATCTGCATCAGAAGGAATGTCGTCCACACCTGCCATGTTCAGAGTTTTCACCTCATAACCCATTGCCCTGAGCGATTCAGCTGCTTTTTTCAATCCGCCTCTTCCTTCATCGGTTATCGCACGTTCGCCGTGTCCCTCCACGAAATAAACTGCCTTTGACTTTTCTCTCGTCACCTTTATAATGCCATTTGTTATCGTCTCTTCATTAATCCCATCAACTTTGACAAACCTTCCCCTGTATGCAACAACAACTGTATCATAGTCATCAACACCGTAACGCTGAGCAAGAGCAGGCACTGTGTCAAGGTCATAAACACTGTAAAGCACTCTGTGGTTTAGATACCTGTAGCCTTCAAGCAATGAAATAGTATCTCTGTATTCTGTCCCTTCACCCTGAACAAACGCCAGCACTGTGAGCTCTTCGTCAAGCTTGCTTACAATGTTTTTCGTCTGGGGGGAAAGAGTAAATCTTCCTGTAGAGGAAAGGTCATACCGGAAATAATACTGGGAGACAATCAGGTTCACCATAACTGCAATAAAGATGAAAAACACCACCATGAGAACACTGTTAAGCCCCATCTGGGCAGAACGCTTCCTTGAAAAAGACTTAAACGCTTCAAGGTAAAACAGGAAAAAGACTGAAAGTGATACAAGCGCTGCCAACGACAGAATAACTATCAGCAGGGACTTTGAGGGCCAAAAAATTCCGATTGCTGCCGCAGCTACACCCAGAAGCAGACCTACGACAGCGAACAACAACCTCATACTCTACTACCCCTTCCATCTTCCTATATCAAGGATTCTATGGCTTAGAAACAGAGCCACAGATGTAAAACTCAGAAGATATACAACATCCCGCAAATCCAGCAGCCCGTCGGTCAGGGCATTGAAGTGTTCAAACAGCGAAAGCCCCCTCATTATCCTCGAGACCTCCTGACTCGCAGCCCCCAGCACTCCACCTATAAACCAGAAAATTACAAGTATTCCTATGCTGAGCACAGCGGCAATTATCTGCTTGTCAGTCAGCGTTGAGCAGAAAAGCCCGGCTGAAAGCATTGCTGCACCTAAAAGAATCACTCCAAGATACCCTGAAATTATCTGCGGCCATGCAACCGAAGAATAGTAGTCTATAACAAACGGCATGTACACCGTTGAAAGAACAATCATCGAATAAACCACAACCGACGAAAGATACTTGGCGAATATAATAGAAGACAGGGAGACAGGGGAAGTCATCAAAAGCTCCATTGTCCTTGACTTCCATTCATCCGCCACCAGCCTCATCGTCATAAGAGGAACAAGCAGTATGAATATCGTCCCCATCGTGTTGAACATAGGCTTCATAATCATTGATGTAGGGTTAAACCCGCTTAAATCCCTGCCTGAGCCAGAAAGCTGAATGCCCATGTTACTGTAACTCACTATGGAGTTGACGAAAAAATACCCTGTCAGTGCAAGAAAGACAACCGCTACGATGTAATAAATAGGCGATGTAAAATAGGCTCGAAACTCCTTTTTAAAGACAGGCAAAAACTGCATCACGGCTTGTTTTTCTCCGGAATAAGATTATTTTTATTATATCATAACGAACAGAAAACCCTTTTATTTTCAGGAAAAACACAGGCAGACCTGAAAAAACAGAACGGTTACCCTTTCTGCAGCTTTTTCGGATGCGCCCTGATTATATTGATATTCCTTACGGACTCTGGAAAATCCCTCAGAGAGTGATAACCCACTTCATCCAGAAGCTTAAGCCCTCTCTCATAATATCTCATTGCTTCATCAAACCTGCCGAGATGAAAAAGGGCATCACCAGCATACATCACAGCTTTTACATACTCTCCAAGAGAAAGCACCTTGAGATAAAAATTCAAGGCTTCTTCATCCCGTGCGCTGTTATACAGAAAATCGGCATACGCCATAAGCCCATAATAAGAATCAGGTCTTCTTTGCAAATACTTCTTAAAATACTTTTCTGCATTCTCAACATCGCCTTTTTCGCCAAGTTTGTTTCCAATGTATATGTATGTGTAGTCATACACAGGTGCTACACTGACAAGCTTTTCAAGCACATTGAAGGCTTCATTGTGCTTTTCAAGAAAGGCAAGAGTAATTGCCTTTCCAGAAAGCAGTGCCGGCTCCTCGTGATATACGTTTAAAGCATCATCAAAGGCTTTAAGGGCATGTTCATATTGCTCATTTCTTAACAGTCCGTAGCCTGCTTCCCTTAGCCTCCACAGAGGAGGAATAGTCCCTTCATTGATCATCTCAGGGTGCTCGAAAGCATAGCGCACTTCATCACCGGCATGTCTGTACACAATATCCGCATAGCCTCCGTTTACTGAATATGCAATACTCACATGCCTGACCTTTATACGCTTACCCCACAGGTAAACCAAAAAATCCCTTACTACCTCAAGCCCTCCGATGTTCTTTTTCAGGGCAGCATTTGAAAAATAATCCACATCCACGGTAAACAGCACTGGCTCTTTTATCTTCGGAAGATTTCGTATAGAGGAGATAACGACATCCAGCCCGAAGATTTTTCCTTTTACTGCCTGTCCGTCTTTACGAAAAGTCTTTATTACTTCTTCAGGATAACCGAACGCCCTGAGGAACTCTCTTGCCCCTTTTTCGATATCCGGAGCCTCAAGCAAGCGGGAAGGGCTGACCCAGTAAAGCTTTTTAATTATTCCGAGACGATATGCAGGGTAGAGAAAATCCGCAACAGTATAAAGACTTTCCGCACCTCTGTCCCTCCTCATGGAAATCTCATCCCACTGCTGACCATCGGCAAGAAGCTTAAGTGTTTTCAGCTTTCTGTCAGGGACATATCTCAGGTCGTCATGGTAGTCCACATTCACGACTATCATATTTCTGTAGCCGTTTTTAAGCCAATCCACGAGCACTTCGGAGTGGTCTTCATATACGCTCACATTTGAAACCGGCTCATGCTCCAGAACAGGATACGGCTCTTTCCGGCAGGCAGAAAGGAAGATCAGGAGTATTATAAATAAAGCAGTAAAGAGTCTATATTTCATCTTGTTCTCGGGTTTTATTATATCAGATAAAAAAAAGCGGGCTTTAAAAGCCCGCTTTTTTGAATGCTTTTACATGCTGTAGGAGAATTTTTACTCCCATGGGTATGTGTAGTTAATGGTAATATTCTTACCTCCAGAGTGCTGATCACAACTGGACATACTCACACCGATTGCAGGAGGCGTTCCTGTGTAACATGTTATTGCGCCATCGTCATCCCCAAGTTTATGTTTTGCCCATGAGTTACCGTTCATAAACCTCTTACCCATTTCATTACCTGCACCCAAGCCCTGATCACCGAGAGAGCTTCCATGTATACCTGCAACCTCACCGCCACCGTGACAGTTCAAACATCCTGTAAATGCATAACCACCTTTGCCACCAGTCTCATGAGGTTCCAAGCAATCCGTTCTTGCTCCGCCCCCACGGTGGCTCATTCTTGACAAGTCCTGACTATTCTCTGCAGGACCGGTGTTGTCACCCCATCCATACACGTCTGCCCTGTGGCAGTTTATACAGAGGTTCCTCTTTATCCAGTTCTTTGTTGTATCAGCACCGCTGTTAGGGGTAAGCTGCCCTGAGGCAGTATCCACGGTCACGGAAGTATCAATGCCCTTCAGTATCCATGGGTTTGCAGAGCCGTGTGGTCCACGTGCACCGGAAGCACCAGCACCCGCATTGTCATGGCAGTCAGTGCAGGTTACAAGGCTCGCAGTTCCCCAGCCGTCAACAAACGTATGGTCAAGACCAGTAGCATTGTTCTTTCTGTATGCATGGCTTGCCCACTCGGGGTTTGCATCATTCGGTGGCTGGTTCCTGCCCTGAGCCAAAAGCGGATGATAAGCATAATTCGTTGTGGAGAACTGGCTCTGTATGTCAGGTATGGTGCTCCAGTTGTCCTGGTAAATAGTGCCTCCATATATGGAGTCTATCTCCTTCTCACTTGCTGTGTTCGTTTTAATCTGCGCTGTATCATGACAGCCTGAGGTAAAGCATATCTCGTATTCGTAATTCCAGCCTGGTCCTTTGTTCACATTAGCGATTCCGCCCTGCCCTGGCACATGAAGCCCTTCTTCTGCCTGATGCGGGTCATGACAGAGAACACAGCTCTGCCTGCCTGCTGTGTGATTGAACGGCAGATTAAAAGCCGCCTGTATATCCCTGCTTGCACCAGAGCCGTCATGACAACTGTAGCAGAAGGTCTGGGAGTTGTTCGTATCGTACGTATACTTGAGCAATTTTTCTTGTGTTGAACCGTGGGCGTTCTTCTTCGGGTTAAGTGTATCTCCCTCAGTACCGCCTGCATTTCCATGGCAACCCAAGCACTTGTCAGTAGCTAAATTTGCAGCAACGTCATGTGCTGACTGTCCTGGCTTCCATCCTATGTTTGCAGGTGCATTCGTATCACCTGAGGCAAAGAACGGCTTAAGCGCATTCTGACCTAACCTTGTCACACCGTCTGAGTCATGACAGGACACACACGCAGGTGTAACGCTTGCACCTGTGCCGTCATAAGGCACTTGCTCGCCTGTATCTCCATTGTAAAGCAGAACATTCGGGTCGCTTTCCCTCGTGTGGTTGCTCCTGAGATGGCAGACCTCGCAGGAAGAGTCAGCATACGACGTAGTATTATGTATATGACGCGACACTATCGATGAATCTTCCATGTCACTACCTGCACCGCCGACAACCTTCCTTCTTGGTCCGGAAGTAGGGTCAGGCTTCCGCTGATTATGACAATCCCTGCAGAACAGTGTTCCAATACCCCACTGCGGCGATGCCGTGCCATGACAGCTCGTGTTCGAACAAACACCGGTCGTAGGATTATTCACATGAGCAAACGCTGTGCCCTTGCTATATGTGCCGCCTTCTATATTAGAAGCCATGTTCACAATACCGTTCCTATGACCGAAAGTGGTGGGCACTACATGACACGGTGCGCAGTCCACACTTGCAACGCCTGTGGTCTGCACGTGTGATACCCTCTCGTGGTCACCAACAACCGCACCTGAGTAAGGATTCCTTGCCTTTGTAGCAGGGTCAGGAGAGTCCATCGGCGGGAACGTGTGACACTCATAACACTCACCTATTGTCTTGAAGTTCTGAGGCCTTATCGGCAGAGAGTTCGACTTCGTCCCGGCGTAGTAATTCACCACGTCTACTGAAGAAAGCACAACATAGTTATCATTGACTATCTCCACCTGCACCTTGTTGTCTACTGTAGCAGTCGAAGATATGTCATAAACAATGAATATATACTTCTTTGTCGTGGTTATCGTCTGGTCAGTTACATCTATTGTGACAGACATTCCTCCGCTGTAATCACCCGAACCGATAAGTGTATCAGTGTCGGCATCAAAGCTGTTGTCATCGGATATGTATATCTTTACAGCTGCTATGTCGCTTGCAGTCACCGTGCCGATTTCGTCAACCTTAACCTTATCAAGCGTAGCCTGATCATCAACTATTCCACTGGAGGTCACCTGCAGAGAGTAAGACAGTATCGGCGCATTCGTTATACCCTGTTCGAGATAACCTGAGCTCCAGACCTCCTCATCGCTTATCGTAACCTCGTCCTTAGGTGTATACTCTATGTTCGCAACATTGGAGTTCAGATTGGTAAATGCATCTACATAAGAATTCCCAACCGGTATCAGATAGCTTTCGTCAGCCAGACTGGACTGCACCTGATGAGTATCATCAGCATTCAGCTTAATCTTATAGACTATCAGGAAGTAATCACTTGGTGTAGTCGTTATTGTCTGGTCCGTGATATCTATGGTAACCGTGCTTCCGCTGAATGTGCCTGTGCCCAAAAGGGTATCTCCGCCATCTAGAGCAGTGTCGGCAGACAGATATATAGAAACACTCTCGACATCATTGTCAGCATCAGTGCCGAGGTCATCTACTTTAATCATATCCAGTTGCGGATTTCCTGCTACATTGTCTATCTCCTGAAGCTGGAAGTACTGCATTACTACCTTGTTACCTTGAGGCGCGGCTGTGACATCAGAGCCTGCATTTACCACCTGCATGCCGTCGCCATTTATCGTCTCGGTCACACTAACCCACTGTGACTGGTCTGTCGTAGCGCCGTTACCAAACTGAACTTCAATCTGGTCGGTAGTACCCTCCTTACAGCCTGTCTGAGCACCGATAATAATACCGAACGTCTTACCATGACTTACCTCTCCGCTGAGCTGGCCAATGTTGTACAAATTCGTTGCAACACCCGCGTTTATAGTAAAAGTCATCGTACTGAGCACGGATACAACAGAGCCGTCTGAAGGGTCTATCTCTGCTAGTTTTACATAACCTGTTCCATCACAGTTCTTCGGCTTAATCGAGATATCGCTTGTATTGGCGTTTTCACCCGTAACCAGATAAGGGCCTATATAACCGCCGTTGTCAAGATAGCCGATTAAAAGGTCTTGATACCCCTCGTATGTAATTCTGACCTTGTCAGCCCGATTACAGGTATTGTTTGTTGTAAGCGTAACTGTTGTGGTATTCGAGTATGTTATCCCATCACAATTGGATGCGGGATTGAAATAATATGTAGTTACGGCTTCTGCAGAGTCAAGAGGCAGTAAGGCACTGAATATAACCATAATGGCAAGGACAGCCGTAAAGGTTGCCCATCTCAGAGATGTCTTTCTCCTGCAGGCAGTTGTAGACATAGCTTTCATCCTTCTATCTCTGTCTTTTGTCTCTATCACTTTAGCCATCCTATATCACCTCACTTGCCTCTTTATTATTCGTCACCCGGTGCACTCCACCTTGGTGTCTTGGTGAAGTGACAGAGCACATTAAAGCAGTTCTTAGCAACTGATGTATCGCCCACCACTCCAAGGTACTGCGGATCGTTCACACCGTCGAAGCCGTAAGCCGGATCTATAGACACCTCAACAACATTGTTCACATGCGCTGCACCATAGTGACACTTTGCACACTCAGCATAACCTGTGCCGGTGTTTCCGTATTCGTCGTTCTTTGCGTCAAGCACTGCAGTGTTCACATGCTTCAGATGCGCGCCCTTACCGCCGCTGTTTATATTGCTCTTACCGTCGCCTGCCGTAGGCGGATAACCGTGACATCCGTCGCAGTCGCCTGCACCGCCAAATGCAAGGTTAATGTCGCTTTCATGCGAGTGAGCATGACAACCCGTACACCTCGAACCGGAGTTATGCCCATCGCCGCTGCTTTCTGTATAATGTTTGGTCTGTGTATGGCACACATTACACACTCCGTCATACGGTGCCGTGCTCTTTGCATAGTCTGTACCTGTGGAGTTGTCCAGGAAGGCCACAGGTACTGTGTTCGTTGGCGCACCGGTTGTGCTGTCTGATGTATTTGCCACTTCAGCATGCAACATGTAGATGTTTCCGCTTGTATTGTCCGAGTCGCCGTGCGGGTCGTGGCAGTCCCAGCAGAACTGCCCGCCACTGTTGGACGAAGAATGCTTGTCTCCAAAGTGCGTAGAGTTGACCAGAGCAGTTGCCAACGCCTGATCGTAAGAATGGCATACCTGACAGTTCCAGTTAAGACCCCATGTGGCATTGTCCGAAGCATTGTAAAGCAGCCTGAACGGATTGCTTGAATCGCCATGCGCTGTATTGCTGTCGTGGCAGTTGGTACACGAAAGATTTGCAGCGTTGTTGCCGGACACCCTGTAAGTGCCTGAAGTCTTTCCGTGTCCTGAAGCAGTCCACTCGTTGCTGTTCAAAACGCTCGCTGTGCCGTCAGACCAGAACGTTCCGGTCAGCACTTCATTGTCCGGACCATCAACCAGGTGACAGCCTTCACAGCCGAGCGTCTGACCCCATGTTGCGCCTGTGCCTGTCCCACCATGACAGCTTATGTTAGAACATACAGTCGGCGTCGTAGGATCACCCTGCGTGGCTACATCAAAGCTGTAGCTGCCACTGTTCTGCAGAGTATAGACCTTGTTGACATGAGTCGCTTTATTGCTTATGGTCGAGCCGTCATTTGTCGTCGTATAATGGCATGATTCACAGCCGTAAGCAGTATGCGCCGGATGGCTGTTCTCCTTAGGTGACCCGCTACTGTAAGAAGGCGGGCTGTCATGACAACTGTTACAGCTACGCGCACCAGCATTCCACGCAAGCGGAGCATGCGAAGTAGCTGTATAATCCGTACCTGCACTGTGACAATATGTATTGGAGCACTCATTCGTGCTCGGATTATACCCTGCTGAGGAGTTCACCCACGCATTGAATACAATGTTCTTTGTCCCGTTTACATGCATCGCCCTATTGCTTATCGTTGAATTATCAGCTGCAGTATCCGCATGACATGCATTACACGTAAAGTTGCTGTTTGCAGAGTAATCATTTATATGCTTTGTATGTGCACTGGACCATGTAGGCGAGGCATCACCCGCCTTGCTGTGACAGCCACCGCAGTCCAATGTGCCTGTCCACTGCTGGCTTACATATGTATTACTCCCGCCAAGAGGCTTTGCATTACTGTGACACCATACACTACTGCAGGTGCCGTCTGTCCACGTCAGATTTGCATTCTGGCTGTCTGTACCCTGCTGCGTCCCTTTAGTATAAGTCGGCGACAGCGTTCCGTTTCCAAACGGATTGCTGAACAGGTTCACATACCTGTACTGGGTAGAGCCGCCTCCATAAGTCTTTGTGCTTCCAGAGGTCTCTGAATACCTGACCTCTGCACTCTGCGGCTCGGAGAACTCGCCGCCGGCATGCTCCATGTTCGGATTGGTAGTGTTGTCCTGAGCATGACAGTTCTCGCAAGCAAGCCTGTAGCCTGCAGTGTCCGTATGCTTCTGATGCACCCCTGTATATGTGCCTGAATCACCTGCACCCTGCGACTGATGACAATCACTACAGGTAATCGCACCTNNTGTACCCCACTTCGGGCTTGCAGTGCCNTGACAGTACGTAGAAGAACAGACCTTCTGACCTACTGTNGAATCATAAGTGGCTGAATTACTGTTCCCTGAAGGATCGAATGCAATGTCGGTTGTNGTGTTTACGTGCGTTGTGTATCCGCCAAGGTCACGAATGCTTGTGCCGTCAGATGTAGTGCTGTAATGGCACTCTGAACACGAATTCGTGCTGTGAGAAGAATGGCTGTTGGCACCCTCTAAACCTGCACCGGCATTTGAATGGTCAGGCCTGCCGTTGGTAGTGCCTGTGCCGTGACAGCCGTTACAGCCTAGGCCTGTATTGCTCCATGTAACCTCCGCATACTGCACACCAGCAGGGTTTCCATCACTGTGACAGTAAATATTCGAACACGTGCCTCCACTTATCTGAGGACTGTCGTTCCCTATCCTCGGATCTGCAGTGTTGAACACTACATCCTTATTGCCGTCTACATGCACAACCTTGTTGGCTACCGCAGGCTGCACAGTGCTGTCCGCCGTAGCGGTAACCGTGTCTTTATGACATTTATAACATTCAAACTTGTACGGATAGCTGTCACCTGCATGCTTTGCGTGCGCAGGAGAGTTAGGCAGGTTAGAGGCAGTCACACCATGACATGCTCCACACGCACCCGTTGTTGCATCATTCCACTTCGGTACAGTCGAGCCTACAAAATCATTACCATTGCTGTGACAGTAGACATTGCTACAATATGGGCTGTCCCAAGAAGGACTGCCACCAGTCCAAGTCGTGTCAAACACTACATTCTTTACTCCATCGACGTGTACCGACGTGTCTGCTATCGTTGTCCCGTCAGTAGTGGTCGCATAATGGCAGTTATTACACTTAATCGCCTTTGCGCCTCTGGCTGGATCACCATAGCTGTCACCTGCATCAGTCGCCACATGAGCAACATGCGCACCACTCATGTTCGCCACGCCTGAAAGCATATTGCTCCGCGTGTCAGCACTCTTATGACAGCTGGTGCAGTCAACACTGCCACTCCACGCCTGCGTCTTATATACTATACCCTTGTCCATCCTGTTTCCTGTTGAATGGCAGTAGACATTTGAACACTCATGACTCGACTGGACAAACTCGCCTCCGTATGTGGAATTTATTACTATCTGCTTTGTCCCGTCTATATGGAGCGACTTGTTGGCTATGCTTACACCCGTAGCTGACGCAACAGTGCTGTGGCAGACACCACAGGCAAATGAATAAGCCCCTCCTGTGCCGTCTGTGTGCTTGTCATGAGGCGAAGACCATGCGCTGGTTGCACCAGGCTTGTCATGACAGCCACCGCAATCTAAAGAACTGCCTCCCCATGTTACACTGTGGTATACATTGGATTTGCCATAAGGGTCTGCATTACTGTGACAGTATAAAGCCGAACAACTGCCATACGCTGCAGTATTGGCAACAGGTGCGACCTCACCAGAAGAAGCACCCTTGTACACTGCACTCGACCCAAGCCTCGTATCAGAAGTATCAAGCTGCCACTGCGTCAGACCGTCTACATGGTAGGTATCATCCGAAGGGTGACAGACACTACAGCTGAGATTGTTTATAGCACTTGAGGCATTGGCTCCGGTGTGCTTCAGATGGCTGCCGAGCTCAGGCGGGGCAGATGCAGTTGCCTTGTGACATGTACCACAAGTTACAGACCCAAGGTCAGCCACCCACCTGACTACAGTCTTCGTGCCTGCACTTGCACCCAGCGTCCCACCATGACAGTAAACATTAGAGCACGCAAGAGTGTCATCCCGTGTGCCTGCTAAAGCAGCAGCACCATTGTACGTAAAACCGTCAGTGAGAGTTGAATGACCATTATATACACCGCCAGTATACGTATGCTGCGACGTTACAATGCGGAACTCTATCGTCGTGTTGTAATCTCCAATATTCGGGCCGTCCATGCTCTGCAACTCAGGATCCATACCGCCGTAATGGCAGGNGCGGCACGTGTATGCGGAACTGCTGCTGCTATATTTATTGAAATGCGTTTCATGCGCCCCAGCATTCGTCGAACCGGTACTCACCGACTTCATAACACCGTCTTCCTTTATCTTCTTTACAAGGTCGCTCGATGTCCTTAAAGGATTCCCGTGACAGTCACTGCATCTGGCAACCACCTTAAACCCTTCCTGGCTGTTTTTATGGCAGCCGCCGCGCCAGCATGTACCTGAACTGGAATCAGTATGCCCGTTATAAACAGACATATTGAGTGTCTGGAACTGAGAGCCATACCTCGCATATCCTATATTGTTAAACTTCGTCTTCGTATGGCATATAATACATATTGACTTGGTGTCCGGGTTGAGATTTTCACCCTCCGGCGCAGCAGAGTTCGGTCCACTGTTGTAAAAATACTTTACATACCGCCATGTATTGGAGTCGAATACCACACCGTCTGAATTCACTATCGGCTTGTTCGTGTTTATTACTTCCTTTATCATCTTTCCATAAGTAATTGAGAATGTATTCCCGCTCTTTGCAAATGTCGTCTTAATATTGCCGTAAACTGTTATTGTATTACTTGTGTTGTTGGCTATTCTGTAATAGATAGGATATTTTATGTTTGGCTGGAGGGTGTAACCAGCCCACTGACTGTCAGTCCAACCAGGATCAGGCGAGACAGTAACCGTATTACCTATAACACTGGCTATTTTTCCTGTCGCAAGAAACGATTCAGAACGGTATACCCTTGTCTGTCTCTGCCAATGGGGGTTATGACACACTCTACATTCATAAGTCCATGTTCCATATACATCGCTGGTGGTCGCCGAAGAATGGGTTTCCTGCGCTATTGCAGAACCGCCACTTCTATGGCAGGTCTTACACATGGCATTGTAAGGGGAGTTGTCTAAACCAACACCAGTCCACTCCGGTAATGTCGCATTATGACAGTTCACACATGTCACATTCTTAGATGCATCGTGTGGCGGGTCTAACGCAGACGCCGTCGCCGCAAACGCAAGTACAAACGCCGCCAGTAGAATCATTAAAAATTCAAGTCTATTCGGCTTCATTTTCCACACCCCCCTTTTCAATAACCCACCAGCTTGCCTAACGATACCTTTACACCGTAAACGTCCGGATTATCAAATGCCATGAACTCGCTCCTGAAACTGCCGTCAGCATCGTATATCCTTATACGCGACGGACTCCGCTTAAACACCCCTTCTCCAACCACTATCTCCGCCACGCCGTCATAATCAATATCACCTGCCGCTATATCAACACCTTTCTTGGAGCTGTCAATAGAAAATTCAACCACCTGTGTGCCATCCGCCTCGTAAGCCCAGATAGTTGCTATCTTTACCCTCGGGTCAAGCACAGCAGTAACTATTATCTCATCTACACCGTCTGCATCAATATCTCCTGCTGTAATGTCTCCACCATGACCTACACCATCACCAAAGCCTCCAGAATACTCCACTGTCCACGGGTCAGCCCCTGAGGCAGGGTTAACTTTATATATCCTTACCAGTATTGTCCGCTTGCCAGGACCACCCTGCGTAGTCAATATCTCAGCCCTGCCGTCTCCATCTACATCGCCAACAGCTACGCTTACCCCCTCCAATCCTTCATACGCTAAGAAGTATATACCCGTATCTACTACAGAGCCTCCACTGTAACGAAATACCCTTACACCAGATGTATCAGCCTTCGGACCTTCACCTACTATAATCTCAGCCACTCCATCTCCATCAAGATCACCTACAGCAACATCAACATTATGCTCTGTAGCGAACGCCCTGAAATTAAGACCCTCTATCATCGTGCCATCTGCCCTGAAGCCAGTAATAATCCCTTCGTCATGCCCAATAACAATATCCTCAACTCCATCCCCATCTATATCACCAGCTGCAGTAACCAAACCTTCTTTACCAAAAGAATCAATGTTAATCAACCCCATTAATTCACCGTCACCGTTGAATATCCTTAACTCATTGGCAACTTCACCCTTGCCCCTGCCCATAACGGCAATTATGTTGTTCCGCTCCCTTAAATCCTTGTACTCGCCTACAAACTCCACTACCGCTCCATTAACTACAGAAAGACTGTAAGACGCAGGCTCCTTGAATCCCTCAACCTTGCCAAACGTTATAGTATACGTGCCTTCAGGCACTTCATTCGCTTCAAAGTACGTTCCGCTGCCTGTATATGTTTTAGGACCTGTGATGGTAAATGTCGCCTGCTCTATATTGGTAGTGACCTTGATTACCCCGCCTTTTATATAAGTAAGAGTAACCGGTACTACCGTAGGACTTCCTGTAGCACACCCTGCCTCTACTGTTATATTGCCTGTATATTCACCAGCAGTAAGACCCTCAAGACCAGCTGCATTTATGGATACATCCGCTATGGTAAGCGCACCAGAAGGACCTGAAGAAGGCGATACACTCAGCCATCCGCTGTCCGTAGAGGCTGACCAGCTAAGCAGCCCGCTTAAATCACCAGAAAGCTCGATGTTCAGCTTCTCAGCAGGTGGGATACCACCACTTACTACAAACGACATCGACGACGGACTTACATCAAGCACAGGCGGGTCAAGAACATTGACCGTCACCTTCACGCTCTCCGTTGCACCAGGCGCTGAAATGGTTATAACACCCGTATGCGTTCCAGGACCAAGAGCTGCCGTATTAATATTAATGCTTACATTAACCGATGCCGTGCCGTTAATCTCGCCCGACGTCATCAAAGGTACTATCCACTCTACATCGGTAGATATGCTCCAGTTCAAAATACCTGGTCCTTCATTAGATATGGTAATGTTCTCCGTAATTGGCTGACTACCACACTGCTGAACCTCATAATAAAGCGACAACGGACTTACCGACAGCTTTATATAATCATCAATTCCAAAAACCTGTATTGTCTTATCCAGCGCTACCACAAGCCTTCCATCTTCTCCTACCTCAATCCCCTTAGGGAACGTACTGTTATGCTCTGCAATATCAATCCTGCATACAGGATTCCCATCTGTATCAAATACATGCAGAAAACCATTAAAGAAATCAGAAACTATAACCCTGCCTGCTTTATCTACCACCACACCACCTGGCACAGATATCGTGCCAAGCTCGTCTTCATACCCTGCAGTGCCAAACCGCGCTACAAATTCGCCGTCTCTGGTGAATTTGTGCAACCCTGCACCATAGCCATACTCTCCCCGATACTCAATCAGTGCCCTGTCTACTACATAGACATACCCGTCTAACGTTGAACCGTTGCCTCTCTGACCGCCCAGCTGATGCGCAGAAACATCGTTTGGCCTTACAAGATCGCCGTCATCAATACCATACCCACCAAACGAGAACAGAAACTCACCGGTATTAATATCGTAGACCTTGACCCTGTCAGCAAAAGAGTCCGCTACATATACCCTTTCGCTGTCAGTTGCAATCCCCATAGGATACTTAAATTCTCCCATCCCGCTGCCAAGACTGTACAGAGGTGTCAGATTCGCATCATATACCGTTACCTCACCCTTCTTGAGATCCTCTCTACCGGTTGACCTGCTGATATAAACTCTTCCTGAACTGTCCACAGCCACACCCGCAGGATCGCCAATATTAACTGTCTTGATAAGCTTGCCACTGTAACTGAAAACCATCACTTTATCATAAAATTCATCAGTCACATACAGATTACCCTTACTGTCAAGGGCAACGTGCAGAGGAGAAAACTCCGTACCCCATCTTATTACCCCCAATGACTCTACCTGAGGACACACAGCCGCAAAAACAGCAGATGAAATAAATATACTAATTATTGCTAATAAAATTAAGGCCTTTGTCCTCATGGCAACCTCCTGCCGGTCCCATCGCCCGGATAATTACTCATAACATCCATCATGATTAGGTTTCTACCACTCACCATTAGTTTATGCTCATAATTTATAAAATTGCCCATTTTGCCTTTTATAAACTCGAAAGTACGCATATACAAAAACTTACTTAAGATGGCAAGCCCTGCAAAGCTTGCTCTCACTATTCGACATCACCAAAAAAGGAAATGTCCCTTGATCCTTTGCCCCCTCATTATGCGGATCATGACATGTAGAACATTCCAAACTCGAAAGCGTGTTCGGATTGGAAGGATTCGGGAAAAGCCTTATCCTCGGATAACCAGATACATAGCCGTTAGTGTTATCTGGCGTCCTGAGCCCCCCATTCCCAACATCAGGATGAGTCGCAGTATAATCAATGCTTATAGGATGGTCATTTCTTAAATCTACAAACGTCTGACCCGAAGGCCACATCTCACCTATATTCGGGTCAGGATCACATGGTACGGATGCACCCGGGTAACACACGTCTCCTATCTGGTCAGATACACCGTCTACAGGCTGCATAAATTCAGCCTCAGTGTAATAGTTTGGGTCCCTGGCCGGATTCGTTATAAGAACATTCAATGCCCCTACACCATCATGACAGCTCAAACAGAGAAGTGAATAAGCCCTTACCTGATTCGACGCCGCATCCATCGTAGACGAAGAATAAAGCCTGTACCCGGTCCCCTCAGTCGCTGCATTCGAAAGCGCCCTGTTCCATAAAAGCATTGACGCACCATCCGTAGTGTTCACATACCCGGAGCCATTATACAGCGTGTCCTCCCTCACATTCTTATTAGCACCATGAGGAGTATGACAGAATACGCACACCTGAACCGTATAGAATTGAAACTTCGACTCTCCCCAGCTCGGATATGAAAGATCATGCCGGCTGTCTACAACTCCAGCATGTGAAATCACACTAAGCAGCGTGAAAACACACAGTACTGCAACTCCTATAACCCCTATGAGCCTATATATTTTCATAATCTCCTCTTTCCCCACTATTATACAAGCAATTACCATGCCCAATAATTGCTTTTTCTACCATGGCCATGGTTTTCCCCCGATACCAGCAGCATCGTCGTCAGCATCGTGGTTGACCCCGTGGCATTTAAGAGAACATCTGGGCGTCCCAGGCGCCCCGGGAAGATAAAGCAAGTCGCCATTGTCAGACTCGCTGACAACTTCGGTATTAAACTCTATAAGATGCTTGTTGTCTCTGCTACCATGGGTTGTATGGCAGGTATAACATGATGTCTCAAAAAACACTATATGCAGATTATGCCTCTTGAAGCTTTCATCCCCGAGGATGCTTCTTCTGTCATGGCAGATATAGCAGAGTTCATATGCCTTGTCGTCTTCAGGTCCGTCCTGCGTCCTGTACTCAGCAATAAGAATCGGCTCATAGTCTGAACCATGCGGACCACGGGGACCAGTCCTGTCGTCATTGCCATGACAGCTACTGCATGTTATCACGCTGTTGACATCGAGATCCCTTACAAGACTCGGAACATCCTTATTTTTTCCAGTCATTTCTACCGGATGATACGACTCATTCGCAGGATTAAACTGCTCACTTATATTCTCTGTATCAGAAGGAAGATTTGCACTGTCTGAATGGCATAAATAGCAAAGTTCGTATTCTTCAGTCGCCTCTCTGAGCCTAAGACCCAGGGGGACACCTCCCCTTTCCTGTCTTATCTGTCCTGGGGCATAACCTCTAGCACCTTTCCACGGCTTCTCAGGTGTGGAACGATGCACAACATGACAATCATAACAGGATACATGCCGGGGTGCAGATGCAAGTTTCTCAGGTAATTGTTCACCTGGACTGTGATATATCGCTGTCTCAAATATCGGATGCCTTGAACTCTTGGCAAAAACACTCTCGATATCAATCCTTGACCTCTCCCTGTTCAGTGCACCATGACAGTAAAAACACATCTCCTCCATTGGCTTCTTAAGCAGTGGGGTGCCTGAAACACCCGTGCCTGAATGACACCCTGCGCAACCCTCTGGCACCTTCGATCTGTCCATATGCGACGGCGTCCCTTCCACAGCCACAACACCCAGCATAACGCTGATTGCCACAGAAAAAACTATAACAGCTATAATCTTCCTCATTATCACCTCAACCTTTACTACTGCAGTTCCAGTTGTTAATTGCCCAGTTCATCTCTTTCCCTTTAATAATATACACAAAATACACAAATTAATCGCCTCCAAGAAACTGGAATACCTGAATCCGTCTGTTTAAGCTATCTGCCACATATATCCTGTCAGTTGTATCAATATATATGCCGGCAGGCAGATAAAAATCACCGTAAAAATGCCCCTTGCGACCAAAAAACAAAAGCAGGCGCCCTTGTCGATCATATATCTTTACCATGTCCTGCGCAGCATCCACTACATATATATGCCCTTCGGTATCCACAGCAACGCCTTTTATCTTGTCAAAAGTGGAATAAGAATCCCCAATAAGACCAAAAGCCGTCAGAAACTTACCCGTAGGCGTAAATATCTGAACCCTGAAGTTCAGGGTGTCTGAAACATACAGAAGACCATCCTTATCAACAAACAAATGCGTTGGGTAATTCAGCTTCCCCTGTTCTTCCCCTCTGCCACCAATGCTATCAAGCCTCTTGCCATCAAGCCCGTATATATAAATTAAATGTGCCCATGTATCAGCAACATATATGCGTCCTTCACGGGGATTTATCGCAAGCCCAGTAGGCCTGTTGAACTGCCCCTCGAAAAACGAGATGAATTTGCCTTTCTTGTTAAATACAGCAACCTTCTTCAGGTCTGCATCAGACACATAAATCCTGCCATCAGGAGCAGCTACAACACCAATGGGCGACAAAAGAGAAACCTCCCCTGCACTCTCAATATTAAAAGAATTCATCGTCTTTAAATCTATAACACTAACCCTTGAAGCACCGGGGTCTGTAATATAAAGAACCTCTTTATCATCCACAAAAACCCCATGCGGACTAACAAGAAAGTTGGACGCCTGAGGGACCAAAACATCAAACTCATCTTCCCCTGTAAGAACCCTTACGAACTTGCCTGCACTTTCCTGCCCGGAAACCCTCCGCAGACTCCACAGATACTTTATCCTCGGCTTCTCTGGCGCACCAGGCCAGATTATACTCTCAGACAGCGTATAATCAATACGTGCCTTCGACGGAACACACGAAGCAATAAAAACTATTATCAAAATCGCTAACGCCCTCATCATCAGTATATCTCTATCTTGGCATTTGCCTTTAGTTCGGATATAAGAGCTTCCTTCAGCCTCTTCCGCTTATCTTCCTTAAGTTGCCTTCTAATCCTCTGTGAAACGTCCTCAAAATTTAATTGTTCAGGCTTCCTCACCTCTTCCACTTTTACAATATGATAACCATATATAGTCTCGATTATCCCGCTTAATTCACCTACCCGAAGAGCAAATATAGTTTTTTCAAGCTCTGGAACAAGTCTCCCTTTGTGAACAAGACCCAAATCCCCTCCTTTGACCCTGTAAGGGTCGTCAGAGTAATCCCATGCAAGTTTAGCGAAATCCTCCCCAGCTTTCAGCTTCCTGAGCACTTCCTCTGCCCTCTGCCTCTTCCTCTGCCTCTCCTCCACTGTCGCATTCGGAGGAACAGATATCAGTATATGCCTTATCCTTCTTGCCTCAGGCCTCACATAACTACTCTTGTTCTGCTCATAATACGCCCTTACCTCTTCCTCAGAAACAGTCGCTTTGTCTTCAACCTCAACCTTTATTATCTTTTCGATAAGAAACTGCCTCTCAAGCTTCTTCCTGTATTCTCTATCCGTAAGATTCGCCCTCTTAAGCGCTGCCTTAAACCTCCTCTTGCCGCCAAGTCTTTCTATCGTTTTCTTCCTCGCATCATTAATCTTGCTGCGCTTTACCTTCATACCCCTTTCCTTGGCAGCCTGATAGAGAAGTTCCTCCTCTATCAAAAGCTTAAGCGCCTTAGGCCTGTATTTCGCTCTCCGTTCAGGAGTAAGCGTCCAGTGAAAAGAAGTCGCAGGGACAAGCCTGTTCATTACCTCTGCCAGATCAGCCTCGGTCAAAACAGTCCCGTTGACCTTTGCAACAGCTTTCCCTCTCTCCGATGCCTCAGAATGCTGAAAAAGCGAAAACACCAGAACCAAGCACAACAGACCTATCCCACAGATATTGACCAGTCTAAAAATCCCATTCTTATACTCTTTTGACACGTCCTCTCCTTAATTCAAAATTTAATTCAAACCTCTTACCACCACAATCTTCTCAGGTACCGGGTAAATACTCTCTTTACACTGAACTTCAGAGTGTGATTTTCGCCTCCTGTATCGCTGTCCTGGAAAAGATATGTAGTTTCGAATACAAACCTTCTGCTTCTCCATCTGAAAATCGTGCGTAAAGACGTAGATTCAACAACAGAAGCATTACCCCACCTTACCTTACCGATAAATAACAATGCACTCCTTATGGACGTCCTTAATCTATATATAGTGGACAATGTGTATGAATCCATTTTCTCCGTATACCTCGCAACCCCCTCTACCTTCAGGCTGTTTCGGGAAGAAAGTCTCCAATCAATGCCATTTAAAAGCTTTGTGCTATGGAATGACTGCTTGCTACCGTCTCTCTCTTCCATTACGCTATGAACTACTTCGCCATACACTGAAAGGTGATGCGTAGCTCTCCACTTTGCATTAAGTCTCACATAATGTTTTGTCTTTCTGCTCTTGTGTTCTTTCGGGAACGAAATATTAAATGAATATTCCGTAAATAGGTAAAGTCTGCTGGTTGCCGGATAATCCACTTTTGTCCTAAACCATAATGGTACACCTGACTCCGTATAACCTACAGACCCTTCAGTGCGGAGCTTCGCCCTGCGGTTAAAAATCCGGTCAGTCCATATCAGCCTCTCAGTAATGTCGTAAGTGTATCGCCTTCTGTTGCCTACGTCTTCGTTCTGGGATTTGGTGTAAGAGCCTTTTATCGTAGTCTCTGAAACTAACCGCTGAGAGACCCTAACACGCTTCCTTATGCCGGTCTTTCCAGCAGCACCAATGCTATACGAATGCGAAATAGTATCACCGCTCTTTTTATACGCACCCTGGGCGACGAGTGAATAAGGAATGCGATATATTATCTTCATACTGTTGCTATACCTTATTCGGGACCTGAACAGATAGGTCTCGAAATCCCCAACCAAATCGTAAGAGAAATAGTTCTCCAGTGTTGTATGCATCCATTTATTGCGTGCGGTCACATTTACGGTGTGAGTGTCATTGCCGTTGGTTCTGTCCCTGAGTCTATAATAAAATGAATAAAAGGAGTCATAGATAAGCTTTTCGCCCCTCTTTACAGGCAGATTGTCCACCACAACTCGCAAATATCCTATTGTAGTCGTATACCGGCTATCAGACGTCTTTGACTTTATCTCGTTCCTGATAATATTAAAATCAAAAGAAGGATGCTTGAACCTGAAAAGCCCTTTCCTGTAAACCTGATTCCACTGATTCACATTTCTGTTCCAGTTCCTGTTTCTGTTCCAATTCCGGTTTCCATCATCGTTCCAGTTGGCGTTTCCGTTCCAGTTACCGTTTCCATTCCAATTGGTGTTTCCGTTCCAGTTACTGTTTCCGTTCCAATTGCCATTCCAGTTGCCATTGCCATTACCGTTGCCTACCCTGTTTATATTCCTGTACTTAACCCTGTAACGGCTTAGATTATTCCCAATATACTTTTTTGTGCCATCATCATAGGATATGAATTTCCCATTAGATAAGAACACAATCTCGCCTGGCCTTGTATAAAGCATGCTCAGACCATACGACTGGCTTATAAAATTCCTACTCGTGTAATAGGAATACTTTACTCTTAATGGAGAGGGGACATACTTCCAGATTTTAAGCCCTCTTGCCCTGTCTATCCCGTTGAAGAAACTCAGGTCAATAGTAAACCTTTTGATATCGCGGTCTCCTCTGACACCGGAGCCTGTCCGATCAGAAAAAGTGGTGGCAACTCTGAAGGTAGCCAGTCTCGGGTCGAGAACATAACCTCCAAGCGATAGGGTATAATCCTGCGAAAAGATAGAACTCTTAGGCCGGTCACCCCATTTCGCCTCATAAGACAGTCCTACCGAAAGACTAAGCGAATAATACTTCTGAAATCTCCACCTGTCCCTGCGATAATAACCATCTGCCTCGCTTGGAAAGACAGACGAGACAAAAGCCAAGACTACAGCAAACAGCACAACTTTCCTGAGGGTGCTGAGCCTTAACAATCGCTTTATTACTGTAATCCCCTTAGCCCTCATTCACGCCTTCCGTTACTACCATTACTACTGGCGTTTTTTCTCCTGCCTTTTAAAGGCACTACATATCCCTGCTTCTCAAGGTAATTCACATCCCGCTTGAGGGTCGCCAGCGATGTAAGAAGCAGACCTGCAAGGTCTTCATAACTTAAAAGACTGCCCTGCTTTTCAGCTTCGTTCGTAAGCCTTATAATCCTTCTGCGCCTGAGACCGGCAAGCCCCTCCTGCCTGAGAATCTCCTCATCGTCCTGCCCAATAAGAGTAAGCTTCAGCTTCTTGACACCGCTGCCGTTGCTCGTCTCAAAGACGATATATTCGACTCTGCCGAAATCCATACTCCCCAAATTACTTACCACCTGTCACCCTGCCGCCAAGGGGCACTTCCATGCCAAGCCTCCTCAAATGGCTGACATCCCTCTTTAACGTAGCCTTCGAGGCAAGCATTATCATACAGAGGTCACTGTAGCTCAACCTCGCCCCCTGCGTCAGAGCCTCATTGAGAATCCTGCTAAGCCTCTTTCTCCTTAGACTCGCAAGACTCCTACTGTGCCTGTCCTCCTCAGAACAAACAGTAAGCCTCAATGACTTAAATCTGTTGCTTCCGTCCTTTGCCCAGTAAATCAAGGTCCCGCTCATTATAAACCTCCAAAACTCAAACTATTGAGTCATATAACACATTAAGAGTTATATGCCTTATCAGACATAGAACACCTGTTTCTGTCAAAACCCTTTACTTTAAAGCTCATTTGAGCCCACCTACCATTCGGCATAAAACCTCCATTTGTTCACATACAAATAACATGCCAATGCTTGGATTTTCGGCTCAGAAAGCCGTTTGAAAGCCTTACAGAAAGGTTCAGAGGGAAGAAATAATATAACTTGCTTTGTCAAAAATTAAGCTCATTTGAGCCCTGTTTCTGCCCTCCGCCTCTGCTATATTACCTACTAATTTGTTCAATAAATATGCCAGATAAAACCGTCATTTCTTGCATTTTTGACTATATGCATTATATCTTAACTTTGTGAAAAAAATCATTCTTGTCGCCTTCTGGTGCGCTGTCTTTCTGGCATTCCTCACACCTATGGAATTAGGGGATGTATGGTGGCACATGCGCACCGGACAGTGGATACTGCAACACCATACACTGCCGCAAGAAGACCCCTTCTCGATATATACAGAGGTCACCCCTAAAAATTCCTTTGTTCTCAAAGGGTTCTGGCTCTGCCAGATAATGCTTTACGGCATTTACCGCCTCTTTGACTTTTATGGACTTATAGTTCTTAAGAGTGTACTCTTTACCTCAACCTTCTTCATCCTTCACCGACTTGTCAAAGGCTATGGACTTAAAGCCCCCCTAAGCTATATCGTTCTTATACCGGTAATCTATCTGGCAACCTATTATGATGAGATCAGACCCCAGACGTTTTCGTTCTTCTTCTTTGCCCTGACTATATACCTTCTTGAGCGCAAGCGGGGTTCACCACCCCGTACAGCCAAAGACATGCTTCACTGTTACTGGCCTCTCTTTGCCGTAATGCCCCTCTGGTCGAACATACACCCAGGATTTGTAATCGGCGATGCCATAATAGTCGCTTATATGCTTGAAAGCATCATAAGCTCTGCGTTCAAAAAGCCCCGTAAGCTTCAGACATACTTTATCATCGCCTGCTTGCTGTCTGTAGCACTGTCCTCACTAAACCCCAACGGACTTAAAGCCATTATTATAACTATGAAAATGCTCGCCACATCCGCAGCAGGCAGCGCGTCCATACACGAACACCTTCCTCTGAAAGAATTCGCATCATTCACACACGAAAACTATCTCTACCTGACAGTCATCGGTCTTATAGTATGCGCATTTTTAAGCTTTATACTAAGAATTAAAACACTGGACATCCTGCATCTCTTCCTTGTATCCTCACTTTCATATACCGCCATAAAATCATTCAGGGCAGGAATATTCTTCGCCATCTTTGCAACTGTTGCAATAGGTAGAAACCTTTCAATACTGAGACAGCCCAGACAGATCAGACATCCCCTTGTTCAAACATCTGTCTTAGCAGCTATCGTTATGGTTATGATTCTTCTGCTCGGGCAGAGAACAATTCTCACTCAGCCAGTTATGAACAAAAGCATCTTTCCACTTAAAGCAGCAGCTTTCATTGAAACTCAAGCACTGCCCGGTAACATATACCATCCATACGAATGGGGCGGTTACCTCATCTGGAGGCTTTATCCGGAATACAGGGTGTTTATCGACGGCAGGGCCCTCGGCTTACGGAAAGAGCACACAGATGTGCTTCTGGCAAGACCGCAGTGGGAAGAAATCCTTGAAAGATATGGTGTAAACACCGTCCTTTACTGGCCCCTGCTGCCTTACAGAGGAAACGTGCCGCCCATTATCTTCGCACTGCTTAAGGACGACGCATGGAGCCCTGTCTACTGGGATCTCCAATGCATTATATTCGTAAGAACTCCACTGGCTAAAAACCCAATCAAAAAAGACTCTATATGGGAACTCCTGACATCACTGGTATCCCTTAATATCAGAAACAATCCCTCTGAACCGGATAACTACATAGCCTTGGCAGAAATATACCTTGAAAAAGGATTAAAACACGATGCCAAAGACGCATTCAGAAAAGCACTCGCACTGGAGCCTACAAACCAAAAAGCACTGTTCTGGATGCAAGTGCTCGAATAAAAACTCCTGACTGTCTAAATTTCGGTTATAATAGATTGACATTGGATTACTTTTTCAGCTATTCTTTTACTCTTTCAGTTGGCTCCAGAAAGGTCAAAACTTAGGGAGGGAAGGGGGCACAAAAATTGATGCACCAAAAAGGAAAGCAGGACTTCTATAGCCCAATAATAACCAAAATGTCTGGGTTATTTCCCTCACGTTGTTTATTATCACGCAGCAATACAAAAGAGTTTAATACAGTGATACACCCGAAAGATAGTAAAAAACCTACAAATTATTCTATACTATTCTATTATGGAACTATAATCTTAATGGCATAAGGTTTGCAATATACATATAGTGGAAGTTTTGTGAAAAGATTCCAATTTTAAAGGAAAGGGGGTGGAAGGAGTGAAGAAAGTTTTAATTTTGGCAGTAGCAGTCAGTTTGATAATAGCTGGAGTAGCCGTTGCATCAGTCGTCAGCTCAAAGCACGACATGAGGCTTGAGGATACCGCAAACCAGAGTGGTGCTAAAGCAGTTTGTGAGTTCTGCCACCATCCACACAGAGGCACATCAACAGACGGCATCACTAACGCCCTCATCTGGAACAAGATCTACAACACCACTACCACCTACACGGCCTATGCCACAACTGCAACAATGAACGGTACACCTGCGGATGTCAGCATGTCGGCAAATCTCAACGCTGATGGTCTTTACGCCACGGCTCTCTGCATGAGCTGTCACGACGGTGCAAACGCCACCAATGGTCTCGTCAAGGCACCAATGGGTGGCTCAACAAGCCTTACCATTACATATGACGTCACCTCAGCTAACCTCGGCGATACACTCGCAGATGACCATCCAGTCAACTTCGCATACACTGATATCACAACCGACGACATACCTTCGGTGACAACAGGTGTCGGACCTACAGACTACGCTATCGTGGGTAACATCTCAAGCGCAGAGTATCCTCTCTTTGGCACAAACAAGTACTTCCAGTGCTCCACATGCCATGACGTCCACAGAGGTGACAACAGCGCAAGCAGTGCAGTCCAGTTCATGAGAGGAAACACTGAAAACAGTGAAATTTGCCGCGACTGCCATACAGCAAAATAATCCCACCTATGGGGATAAAAGAAGGGAGGCAAAATCGCCTCCCTTTTTTATTGGGCTTCTAAATCCAAATGCTTAAACATTCAGCGGAGACCGACCAGGCGGAACACCCGGAGGGTCACAGACCTCTTTTTAATAACGCTTGAAGCGTTCTTGAAAGTGGCTGTACCACCAAGCAAAAAAGTAATCAGGGTTTGGGCAGAGCCCCATAACAAGCGGATAGCTATTTCTTCAGTCTCTTTAAAAGTTCCTTTGCGGTCCTGTCCTCAGGATTCAATTTAAGGGCTTTCTTAAGATGTCTTAATGCCGCATCCCTGTCTCCTCTTTCCATATACAAATACGCTATTGCCGTATGCTCAAACGGAATATCAGGTCTTAGCTCAAGAGACTTTTTAAGTTCCTCAAATGCTATATCCTTCTGTCCAGAATAATACGCCAGATACGCCTTGGCAAGATGAGCATCCTGAAGAAGAGGATTCCTCTTTATGTCAGCATCAATAGCCTTCATAATTAAATCCCTGTCAGAGACCTTCAGATAGTGGTCAAGATAGCTAAAGTCATCGAAATTCGGCCTAACAACCCTGTATCCAAACTTTCTGATTATGCTCCTATTGTCCGCTTTGTTCTTCAGATAAACAACAGCTGTGTTGTCCCAGTACACAGGCACCCAACGAGGATTCCAGTTTAAGTGCAATGGAAACCGCCACTTATACTTCAGATTGTAGTCTATAAGGGCATAATTGAAATCATAAACTCTGTCGACAGCGGCAAACCCCTCCGAGGTCTTAATCGCCTTTGCATAATCCTCCTGAAACTCCCTTGAGGCAACAAGCCTGCCATCTATAAATACCTTCCGCTCAGGACACCGCCAGAGCATGTAAGAGCCTACAGTGATTGTATTGAAACCATTTCCCTGTATGTTATGTTCCTCAAGAAAGTTTATAGCACCGTCAGGGAAAACACCCTCTTTCTTGCCAGAGCCAAAGGAATAAATATCACTCTTAAGCACAGAAAAAACAAAAAGATACGACAGGAGCAAAACAACACACAGATTCAGAACAGATGTATGTCTCTTAAACCTTACTGCCAGTTCTTCCAGGGCATGGAAAAACAGCGGGACAATGATTATAGAAGACACGGCTATCAGTCTTACGTGTTTGACCGAATAGAACAATGCAAAAGAAAACAGAAGCAGCCCGAGCAAATCAACCCTTTTTCTGAGTATCTGAATTACAAGATAAACGGATGCGCCTGCCACCAGCAACTGAAAACCCCAGGTATACCTTAATCCATATCCCCAAAGCAGATGCCTGTCAAGTCCCATCCACTCGCCAAGCTCTGTCAGACCGGAAGCCGAACCCGGGACAAAAGAAAACAACTTAATATAAGGACGCAGTCCTTCAGGATTTAATCCTGACACCAGCCACAAAAGCACCAAAGGCAATAGCATCTTGGAAGGAAACGCTTTCTTTCTTAAAGCCTCTGTCAGGAAAAACACACTTGCAAGAGGAGGTCCCATTATCATGCCGCCATGGGTATTGCTCCAGAAAATCTGGACAAAACACAATAAATAAAGATACCTGACTTTCTCCTCCTGCATATAACGATAAAAAACATACATATACAGGGCAACAAACAGATAAGTGAAATAATACGGGCGCAGGTCAAGTCTAAATCTCATTGCATAAGCCATTACTATTATCGCAAGGGCTATGTGCCAAAACCGGCGGGAAGCCGCAGTCAGCTGAAGCGTCTTTACCACCACAAAAACCATCAAGCCGAATAAAACAGACTTCAGGACGCCAAGGCCGAAAAACCCGAAATGCTTATAAACCGCATATAATATTCCGTTTGAAAGCCACTCAAGCAGATACTGAGGGCTGCCATATGAAGTGTAGGAATAAGTGTCAACCCTGTAAAGACTTCCTTCTTCTATTAAAGACTGTCCAAGTCTGAGATGAAAGAAAAGGTCAAAATCAGCAATCTTTGTAAAAGGCAGAAGGAGAACAAAAGCGCACAGAAAAAACAAAAGCAGGTAGTGTGTCCAGTCAGGATAAGTTCTTTCGGTCATAAACAATCATAAAACAGACCCTAATGCCCGTGCAGACTATACACAGAAAATGTTGGCATGGGGCAAAGGCTGTCTGTGGATGTTCAAAATATTGAGTCTCCTTGACTTTCAAAAATTTAGGTTATTATAATTAAAAAATGAAAAAAATTCTGCTACTTATTGCTCTAAGCGTCTATATTGTATCTTGTGGTGTTCCTCAAGTTGTAAGAAGAGACTATAGCGGATATGTGTGGCCTACCCCTCCGGAAAAGCCAAGGATTCAACTTCTCAATGTAATAGCCACTGACCAGGATTTCAGAAAACCCTCAATGAGTGAACGGCTCTTTGGAGAGGAAACCTTCTTTGCCTTCAGAAAACCCCATGGAATAGTTGCAGACACAAGAGGAAACATCTACGTATCAGACAGTGCTCTGGCAGAGGTCTTTATCCTGAACCCTGAAAACGGCACTATAAGAAGACTATTCAATCCTTATGGTTACTCCCTTCCACTCGGCTTGGCTTATGACGACACGCTTAACTGGGTAGCAGTAGCTGATGCAGGGAAGAAAACCGTTTATGTGGTAGACGTCACAAGATGGAAGCTCCAGCTTGTAATCGGACAGAGGGGGGAATTCAAGCGTCCTGTTGCTGTTGCATTCGACTCCGCAAGAAAAAGAATCTATGTGGCTGATACCATCCTGCATAAAATTAGAGTGTTTGACCTCTATGGCAAGCACCTGTTCGATATCGGTGGTAAAGGTGCTGCGCCAGGTAAACTCTACTTCCCTACCGGACTGACAGTGGACAAAGAAGGCAATCTGTATGTCGTAAACTCCTTCAACTTCCGGTTTGATATATTCACACCCGAAGGAAAATTCATAAAGTCGATTGGCTCTCACGGTGATGTAATCGGTATGTTTGCAAGACCAAAAGACATAGCACTTGACTCCGAAGGTCACATATACGTAACAGACGCGGCATTCAATAACTTCCAGATATTCGACAAGGAAGGAAGGGTCTATCTGTTTGTAGGAGTCGGTGGAATAGCACCAGGCACATTCTCCAACATCTACTCAATCTACATAGATAAAAACGACAAAATATACGTAACAGACCAGACCAACAGAAGAATACAGATATTTAAATATATCTCTTACCCTGAGGAAAAAATGGCTCCGATAGGACAAAAACCCCAGACAGAAGAGACTCCCCCTCAGATAGAACAAGAGGCTCAAACCGAAGAAACGCCTCAGGTAGAGCAGGGCTCTTCAGCAGAACAACAGCCTGAGCAGCCTGAAGAAGACCTGCAGGAAGAAGTGCTCGAGGAAGAAGAACTATAAAAGACCTACTCCTTCAGTAACTTTGCCTTTTTAATCGAGCCTAGCAGATACGCCTTGAACTTTTCAGGAAAGAGCCATTTTATGCCGAGCTTGTCAGCCCATTTTATAACCCCCTGGTCTGCTGTCACCAGAAGGGCATCGAGCTCCTTTGCAAGAAGTATCAAATCCACGTCTTCTTTACTGTCAATAATGCCTTCTCTTAAAGCCTCCCTGTATTTTCTCCTTAAGTCCTGTATAACCTCATCAGGCTTCTTGTTGCTCCGGACAGCACGTTCTGCAATTCTCAGCCCCTTGTTTACACGCTCTCTTATATCCTCTATAAGCTCATAAAGCAGAAAAGCCGGTGTGGTAAGCTCATAACGCTTTGGAGGTTTCTGATGAAGATAAACAAGCAAATCGCCTGAAATTTTATCCTTGTCCACGAAATTCAAAAGTTCATTGAACACAGAAGGAGGCATATAGAATTCGAGTATTGGCACCTGTGCTGCAAGGAAAAGAAAACCCTCTAATGCCTGTGTCGGTGTCTCTCCAAAGCTTGCCCTGACATCAGGATTTACAAAAAGACTTGTATCTAATACTACCCTGCCTTTGTTAAGTTTTGCAGGTGCCATGAAGGTCAAATTGATAAGTGTTCCAACTGCTGCACGCCGGGCATCTGCCTGACCACTGCTCTGAGGAACGTCCACAGCTTTGGCAGCAGTAAGGAAGCCTGAAGGTCTTTTTCATGTCAAGAGCCTTTTTAAACTCCTCTACAGCCTTCTCGCACTGGTTCCGCCTGAGATACAGCTCTCCCATCAGCTTGTACAGCTCAGGATACGACTCGGTCATATCCAGAGACGACAGGGTCTCAAGTGCATCATCTATCATTTCAAGCCTGTAGTAGAGCTTTCCAAGAAAGAACTTGAGTATGTTGTTCTGAGGATTGTCTGAAATGGATTTTCTGTAAATGCTTATAAGCCTTGATGGCTCACCCAGGTTTATAAGCATGTCTTCAAGACGGGCAAGGATTATCAGCGATGAGGTCTGCTCATAACCCTTTTCAAGAAAATTCACTGCATCCTCTGCTTCCTCCTCCCTGAGCATAACCTCTGCAACACCAAGATAAGCAGGTATGAAGTTTTTGTCCTCACGGAGTATTGCCCTGAATCCTTTGTTTGCCTTTTCAAGCTCGCCTTTTTCAAGACTGTCTCTGGCATATTCGTATCTGTAGCCCAGAAGATTGGACTGCTCTCTCTGCCGCTCCTCATCAGTATGCACATTCTTCAGTATCGTCCTTTGCACATCAATAAGGTCATCCCATTTTCCGTCTCTTTCAAGCAACGAACGCTTTTTGTAAAGAGCACTGAGATTGTCAGCGTCTATGTCAAGAATATTTTCTATATACTCCAGTGCCTCTTGCCACCTGCCCATCTCCTCCATTACTGCCTCAATAGAAAACAATGCCTCAAGATTCTGCGGATTGGACGCAAGCGCCCTCTTGTAATATCCGAATGCATCCTCAAATTTCTTTTCCTTAACTGACAGGTCGCCAAGCCTGAGCAAGGCATCAGTGTGCTCCTCCTCCTTAAGTATTTCCTCAAGCGTATCCCTTGCTTCTTCTGCATCATTGGCAAGAATGGCATTTACAGCCTTTGAATAAAGAGACTGAATCTTTTCCTCTTTCTTCTGCTTCTTCTGAATCTGATACGTGGCTATAAAACGCCTTGTATCCCTTATTGCAAAAATTATGAGCATTGCAAGAGCACCAAAAGCACTTGAAAACAGTATCACACCTATCTTCGGAATCTCATAGACATCGCCAAACGGAACATTAATCGTCGTGACCTCGTTGTTATAAACTGCAAAAAGAGCCAGTACTCCCAAGAAAAGAATAAAAATCAATATAGCGAGTTTACCCATCAGTGATGATACCCTCCACCTCTGTTTATAGTCATTGCCCTGTAAATCTGCTCAAGCAGAAGCAGTCTTGCCATCTCATGAGTAAGGGTCATGCGCGAAAGCGCAACGATGTCAGAAGCAGCGTTCTTTACATCATCCGATACACCGTAGGCACCGCCAAGAACAAAGTCCACCTGTGCCCTATCCTTGAGGATAGATGCAAATTCAACAGAGGAAACCTCCCTGCCTCTTTCATCAAACAGTATGTAAGATGATGTCTTTCTCAATATGCCTTCTCCTTCCTTACGAATCGCTACATCAGAGGCCTTGCCCTTCTGCTCCTTTGTCTCGACTATATCCACACTGGCAAACGGTCTTAAGAGCCTGAGATATTTGGCTATTCCTTCAGCTATATACCGCTCTTTTGTTTTTCCCACCCAGATTATCCGAATTTTCATCCAGTGGAATTCTCGGTGCGTCAAGCCAGAGCTTTTCCAGCTCGTAGTAACACCTCGTTTGTTCTTCAAAGACGTGGACGACTACATCCCCGTAGTCCATTAAGACCCAATGACTGTAGCTAAGACCTTCCACGCCAAGAGGCTTGATATCCCTTTTGGAGAGAACTTCCTCTATATGCTCTACAATGGTTTTTACCTGTGCCGTGCTTTCAGCAGAACAGATAACAAAATAATCAGTGAAGGTCACCAACTCCCTGAGCTCAAGCACAACAACGTCTTGCCCCTTTTTGTCAAGGGCTAACTTTGCAATCTCAATCGCCTTGCTCGTGCTCTCTAGAAACAAACCCCTCCTTCAATTAATATAAAATTACTGTCCTGTTTTAGTATAAAGTCCATGGGAAATTATATAAGATTCGACGCTCTCTGGCAATAGATATTTCACACTTTTATTCTTCTGCAACAAGGCTCTTATATGTGTGGCAGACACTGCCATAGGAGTTATCCTGAGGAGAACAGCGGTTCTTCCGCTTTTAAGTGTTGCATTGTATGAATCAATAATTCCTTGATCAAGCTTAAGAAGCACATCTTTTTTGACCTCAAGATAAGGAGAATTCGCTATATCGGCAAAAACACACGAAGGTCTGGCTATAATTACAAAATCCACAAGAGCCGTCAGTTTTTCAGGCTGCCGCCAGTTAGGCAAATCCATAAACGCATCTGTGCCAAGTATGAAGAAAAGCTCTGAATCCGGATAAAGCGCCTTAAGCTCCTGCACTGTATCCACAGAATAGGATCTTTCAGACTTTTTGCACTCTATATCTGATATCTCGAAAAACCTGTTTGAGGCGATAGCCAGCTCTGTCATCGAATACCTGTGTTTTACAGCCTCAAGTTCTGAAGACTTCAGAGGCGGGATGCCGGCAGGCACAAACAGAATCCGCTCAAGACCAAGACTCTCCCTTACCTCCTCCGCAGCCCTGAGATGTCCGTAATGCACTGGATTGAATGTTCCACCGAAAACCCCGATTCTCATAAACCCATCTTTTTCAATGCCTCATCAGCACTGCGTCCTGCAGAAGACGGCGCTTCTTCAGGCAGATACAGCATCACACCACCTTTTACAGGCCTGATGATTATCTTTCCTTCGCTTGCAAGCTGGTTGGTTACCTTGACAGGGTCCTCTCCGTCATAATACTTCTTGAAGGCTTCGTTGAACCCTGAATACACCGTGTGAATGCCCTTGTACCCCTCTTTTCTTAAACTCACTATAGCTCTTTTGACAAACTCTTCATATGAAAGTTTCTCTGACATAGCCGGCTCCTTTCTTTTGAAGATTAGCTAAAGACTACAAAATATTTACAGTTTTTTCAATAGGTTTTGGGATGCTGACCTGCTGTTTTGCAGTGTTTCTCGCCCCTCCCCATAAAACCAGAAAAAAGTTTGCACTTTATATATAATTTATACAGAAATGTGGTATGCCGAGGCAAAGAAAATCTACATACTGCCGTTTGGCAAACTCCCTGGTGCTGTAATCGAAAGACTTACAGACACACTGACGGAAACATTCAAAAAAGAAATCCTCACCGCAGATGAACAGCCCCTTCCTGTTTACGCCTACGACAGATATAGACAGCAATGCTACTCCACAGAAATACTTAAGAGGATTAACGACCTGAACCTCGACGGAATAGTGCTTGCAGTCATAGATGCTGATTTATACGTGCCCGGACTTAATTTCGTCTTTGGTGAGGCAGACCCTGAAAACGGCGTGTGCATAATCTCCATAACAAGACTCAGACAGGAATTCTACAGGGAAACACCGGAGTATGAGCTTTTTCTTCAAAGGACGGTCAAGGAAGCAGTGCATGAGATAGGTCACCTGTACGGTCTTTTCCACTGTCCTGACCCTGAATGCGTTATGCACTTTTCAAATACCCTTGCTGATACAGACAGAAAAACAGAAAGATTCTGCAAAATATGTATAAAAGGAGTTACTGCTTAGCTTCTTCGTCGCTGTCCTCTTCCCTGGGTTCTGCAAGATTCAAAAGACTCTGGATGGCTGCCAGCTTGAGGAAATCCCTCTCTTTGTAAATCTTATCCAGCTGCCTGTGCATCTTTTCAAGAACGTTATCCATGTATACCTGCTCGCCTTCCCTGCTTACCTTTTTCTCGGACTGCACCCCTTTTATATAAATTCCGCCTCTGCCTGTAAGAAGCCAGTCAAGGTTGATAAGTCCATGATGCTTTGCATTTAATTTTGTAAAAAACTGTGCATCCGGTACAGTCTTGTCGCTTTCGTATTTTTCAAGAAGCCGCGGCGTAATGCCAAGCCCAACAACGAACTCCTCCCTTGTTTCTCCTACTTCATGTTCCCTGAAATAGCGCAGCCTTTTGCCGAGTGTGTCAACCCCCTCGATAACCTCTTCCGGCTCTACTGCCGGAGCCTGCCCAAGGAAAAACATCGGAGGCTTTCCCTCCCGTAGCCACTCCGCACGAATCCCCATCTTCGACTCTATTAAAGACAACACAATATCCGAGGGAAGCTTCTTGCCTTTTAACAGTTCGCTCAGATAACCCCTTGAGACCCCGAGCAGCTCAGCTACCTCTGCCTGTTTTTTATATCCCTTTTTTGCAAGTGCTGCCCTTAAACGGGCAGCAAACGCCTCAAAAGCAAAAGCCATAAAAATTCTCTCAGCTTATTTTGCTTGACAAAAGTTATCTCAGCTAATATAATTTCTTGTGGCTAATTTATTAGCCGGAGGTGAAAACCTTTGCGGTAATTCTATATTTTTTTACCTTTATGGGTCAACGGTTATTGTCAGCCGGTCTTTCTCGGGGGGGCGTCATGGGCAGAGGAAAAGCTAAACAAAAGACAGCAAAGGGAATAGGAGCACTGCTAAGACGTATAAGAAAGTCTCAGGGCATGTCTCAAATAAAACTCTCTGAAAAAATAGGTGTTTCTTATCAGCAGGTGCAGAAATACGAATATGGGATCAGCAATCCCACCATATCAAGACTTAAACAGATAGCAGATGCCCTGTGTGTTCCTGTCAGCATTTTCATAGAGGAAAACGGCAAGATTACCACTGAAAATGACGACGAAAACAGGCTCTTGATGCTCTTCAGGGGGCTTAAAGATAAAAAGACAAAACATATGGCAATAAAAATACTCGAAGTGATTTCAGAGACAGCAAAAACTGATTAAGGAAGCGATAATTTCATTCCGAATATCCTTTTTGGTATAAACCTCGGCACCTCCTTCATATACTGGATATACTCATCCCCGAAACGCTTGATTAGTCTCCTCTCTTCAATAAACGCACCTATAATGAAATATATGTCGGCAAGCACGCTTACTGTAAGCCAGTTCCTTGTTATATTAGGCTCAAAAGTAAATATCATTATCCCTGCAAGATACATCGGATGCCTTACAATGCCGTAAAGTCCTGTCTTGACAAGCCTATCCCCTGTAATCCCTTCTTCATCACCCTTTACTTCCCTTCTGGTAATGTATCTTACTGCCTGTGCAATGCCAACGAACTCAAACGGCTTACCGGCATTCAATGACAATATGCCTATAACAAGACCCAATACCTGTATCCCATGCATAAGCCACCTGAACCACGTTGGTCCACGAAATATATAGACATCCGGAATCTGCATTATAAGATAGATTGCTCCAATTGTTGTGACAAAACTAAAACACACATAAAGAAATCTGTAAAACGCCTTTACGAATGTTTCGCCAAAGAGCCTTTTTGTAAGGTTTTTAATCGTAGATGTTACGCAAAGGCTGTGGATAAATGCGAACAAGAAACATATTAAAGACACCAGTCCTACGGCTTCATACCAAGGCATAACAGTTATTGTATATCAAAACAGCAGTGGCGATGCCTCTAAACCCCACCTGAAAATTTCTGGTTCACAGACCCTTTTAATATACGCTTGAAGCGCTCTTAAAAGTGACTGTGGCCACCGAGCAAAAAAGTAGCAGAGGGGGTTAATGCTGCCAGTTTTGATAAGAGCCCTATCAGGAATTCAGGTAAAATATTTTTATGCGCCGCATACTGCATATAGACATGGATGCCTTCTTTGCTGCTGTAGAAATCTTAAGACGTCCTGAACTTAAAGGAAAACCCGTTGTCGTAGGCGGAAGCGGAGACCCTACCAAAAGAGGCGTTGTCTCAACTGCATCCTATGAGGCAAGAAAATACGGCATACACTCAGCTATGCCTCTTAGAACCGCATACAAGCTCTGTCCCCATGCCGTGTTCCTCCCTGTTGATTACGAAGAGTATTCAAGAGTCTCTGAAGTAATAAAGGGCATCCTGAGACGGTTCAGCACTGTTATGGAAGATGTAGGCATAGACGAGGCATATCTTGACATATCAAAAAGACAGGAATCATCAGAAGAAATAGCAAGAAAAATAAAGGAAGAGATACGGAAGAAAACCTCTCTTACCTGCTCCATAGGGATTGCACCTAATAAACTTCTTGCAAAAATAGCCTCTGATATGCAAAAGCCTGACGGGCTTACGATAATACAAGAAGAAGACATTGAAAAAGTATTGAATCCCCTGCCTGTGAGAAAACTCTACGGTATTGGTCCTAAAACAGAAGCATATCTTAACAAAATCGGAATAAACACTATAGGGGAACTTAAAGCCCTGAGCATTGACGAGCTTATAGGGCATTTCGGTCAGTCTTACGGAAGCTATCTCTATGAGGCATCAAGAGGCATAGACCACAGCCCCCTTGTCACAGAGTGGAAACCTAAAAGCACAAGCAGGGAGATAACGCTTCAGAAAGACACCTCTGACTGGCAGACGATTGCAAGAATACTTGCAGAGCTTACAAAAGACGTTGTCAGCGATACAAAGGCAAGAGGGTTAAAATGTAAAACAGTCACGGTAAAGATAAGATTCAGCGATTTTAAAACCCATACAAGGGCAAAAACCCTTGCTGAGGCATCCGACTCTCTGGAGACTATAAGAAGAGCAGCCTTTGAAGCACTCGGAAGATTTGAGCTTAAAAAGGTGCTGAACAGGAAAAAGGTAAGACTTATTGGCGTAAGAGTAGGGTTTAAAAATAATGCCCGCTGAGATATACTAAAAGGGTCATAGACCCTGTTCTTTTCGAATTTGTGCGGCGGCTTTTAAATCCGGATAAAAAGGGTCTGCGACGCAGGAGACTGTTATGCCTTTGTTCGGAGAGCTTTTTTTAAGCGAGATATTGAACAAGCCTGTGCTTGACCCAAGGGGCGAAGAACTCGGAAAACTTAAGGACGTCTCAATTGTAAAAGGAGAGCCCCTGCCAAAAGTGGACTCTCTTATAATCGAAAAGAAAAAGAACCTCTACAAGATTCCGTGGTCAAGCATGAATATATTCAACAAGAGGATAATGGCAGCAACGCTCTACAGTGATGCGCTTTCCCCTTATACTTACTCCGAGGACGACCTCCTTGCTGCAAGGGACATACTCGACAAGCAAATAGTGGATGCAAACGGGGTAAAGGTAGTCAGGGCAAATGATATAAAACTCGAAGGCTATGATTCCAATGCAATACTTGTTGCCGTTGATGTAGGCATGAGAGGAATATTAAGAAGACTCGGCATCGAAAGAGGAGGCGAAGACTTTCTCAGGCTTTTCAGGGCGCAATTGCCTTACAACCTTATAAGCTGGAACTACATACAGCCGCTTCAGCCAAAGCTTTCGACCATAACACTTACAGTGCCCAGACAGATGGTATCAGAGCTCCATCCAGCAGACCTTGCAGAGCTTATAAGCCAGGTATCGCATAACGAAGGCACGCAGTTTGTCGAAAACCTCGATGTAGAGACAGCGGCAGAGGCTATCTCAGAGCTTGAGCCTGACGCCCGTATAGCAATGATAAGAGACATGAAGTCAGACAAGGCGGCAAACATCATAGGGGAGATGTCTCCTGACCTTGCAGCAGACCTGCTCGGCGGTCTGCCTGCTGATAAGGCGAAAGACATACTTGAGCATATAAAGCAAGAGGATGCAGAGGACATTCAGGAACTTCTAAGCCACGAAGAAGATACAGCAGGCGGTCTCATGACCAACGAGTTCATCGCATACCCTGCAAAAATGACCATAAGAGAAATCATGACCAGGTTCAAGGAGGATGCACCTGAAATAGAGACCGTCTATTACATATATGCACTTGATGAGGATGGGAAACTCTGTGGTGTGGTCTCATTAAGAGAGCTTCTGCTTTCAGAACTCGATGTGAGGCTTTCAGAAATTATGGAGACAAAACTTAAGACCATAGGGCCTGAAGCAGACGAGATGCAGGTGGCAGGAATAATATCAAAATACAATCTCGTTGCCCTTCCTGTAGTGGACAACGAAGGGTTTCTTATGGGTATCGTTACGATAGACGATATAGTGGACAGAATACTTCCGGCTCAGGCAAGGCGCAAGAGGAGAGGGGTATGAAGCTGTGGAAGAAAATCGCACTGTTCGTCTCCATAATGGGACCGGGGATAATAACCGCAAACATAGACAATGACGCTGCAGGCATAACTACTTACTCTGTCTCCGGTGCAAGATTCGGGTACTCGCTCCTCTGGACCCTGATACCCACTACCCTTGCACTTGTAGTCACACAGGAGATGGTTGCCAGAATGGGCGTCGTCACAGGCAAGGGGCTCTCCGACCTTATAAGGGAAAACTATGGTGTAAAGCCTACCTTCTATATGATGGTCGGTCTGTTTATAGCCAATTTCGGCACGACAGTGGCAGAGTTCGCAGGCTGGGCTGCAAGCTGGCAGATATTCGGAATCAGCAAGTATGTAATGGTGCCTGCAGGTGCAGTCTTTATATGGATGCTTGTTACAAGAGGCAGTTACAAGTTTCTGGAGCGAATCCTGCTCTTTGCCTGCTTTATCTATCTCGGTTATGTAATCTCAGGGTTTATGTCCAAGCCGGAGTGGTCTGAGGTGCTCCACAGCACATTCGTGCCTGATGTCAAGATGGACCCTGAGTTCATGATGCTTGCCATAGCCATCATAGGCACAACTATAACACCGTGGATGCAGTTTTATCTTCAGTCATCTATTGCAGAAAAGGGCATAAGAAAAGAACACTACAAGGTTTCAAGGCTGGACGTCATTACAGGCTGTTTTATAACAGATGTAATTGCATTCTTCATAATCGTGGCATGTGCAGCCACTCTTTTCCCCCATGGCATAAGAATAAGCGATGCAAGCGAAGCCGCACTTGCACTGAAGCCCTTTGCAGGCAATTACGCCTCATTTATATTCGGGCTGAGCCTTGCAAACGCATCACTTTTGGGTGCAATAATCGTTCCTCTGGCTACGGCTTATTACATATGCGAAGCCATGGGCTGGGAAAGAGGCGTGAATAAGACATTCAAGGAAGCGCCCCAGTTCATGTGGATATACACGGCGATGATTGTCACGAGCTGTCTTATCGTGCTCATACCAGGTGCGCCGCTTATCCTTATAATGGTTCTCTCCTCTGTGGTAAACGGCATACTGCTGCCCTTTGTCTTACTGTTTGCCCTTTCCCTTGTAAACAACAAAAGGATAATGGGTGAGTATACTAATCCGAAAAGCTATAATTATGTAACATGGGCTACAATCCTTGTACTTATAGTCCTTACGACAGTCATGGTCGTTACAACAGTTATACCAATAGGGTAGGAAAGGGGATAAATGGTTAAAACAATAGAATGGGCAGAAGGCAGAGTAAGGATACTCGACCAGTGCAGGCTTCCGCTTGAGATTACATACATCGAGTGCACAGACTACAGGATGGTTGCAGACTGCATAAAGAACATGAACATCAGGGGTGCTCCTGCCATTGGCATTGCAGCAGCTATGGGCACAGCACTCGGTGCAGCAGAACTAAACGCAAAAAACTTTGATGAATTCATGAATGCCCTGCAGCCGGTTTTTGACACCCTGCTTTCCACAAGACCCACAGCAGTCAATATAAAATGGGCGCTGGACAGAATTAAAAACCTCCTTAATTCAAAACGCACAGAGCCGGTGGATGCACTAAAACAGCTCCTGATAGATGAAGCAATAAACATTCTCAATGAAGACATAGAGGTTAACAAAGCTATCGGCAGGTGGGGAGCAAAGCTCATAAAAGACGGTGACCGCATTCTTACCCATTGTAACGCTGGAAGCCTTGCAACAGGCGGATACGGAACAGCCACTGCCCCTATGTTTATTGCGAATGAAGAAGGCAAAAAAATCCATGTGTTTGTCGATGAGACAAGGCCGCTTCTTCAGGGCGCAAGACTTACAACATGGGAACTGATGCAGGCAGGCATTCCGGTAACGCTTATCACGGACAATTCAGCAGGCGCACTGATGAAACGGGGAGAAATAGACCTCGTGATAGTAGGCACTGACAGAACAACCAGAAACGGAGACGTCGCAAACAAGATAGGCACATACACCGTGGCTGTGCTCTGCAAAGAACACGGCATACCCTTTTACGTAGCTGCGCCTTTAAGCAGTATTGACTTTTCCCTCCCCTCAGGCGATATGATACCAATAGAGGAGAGAGCTCCTGAAGAAGTGACAATCGTATTCGGAGGGTGCCGGATAGCACCTGAAGGCGTAGGAGTAAGAAACATGGCATTCGATGTAACACCTGCAAAGTATGTTACAGCAATAATCACGGAGAAAGGTGTATTCAGACCAGAGGACATTAAAAACCTCATGGAAGAGACTCCGGATCTGGATGCTATAAGGCTTTAATTGATGTTGAAATACAATCATGCAATAGACATTAAGAACGTATTTGACGCCCACGAGGAAGAGCTCCGCCTTGTGGAGGAGCACCTCAGAGACATGTTCAAAAGCGATGTCTTCCTCATACCGCTTGTTGGAAGACATCTTCTGGACAGCGGCGGCAAAAGAATAAGACCTCTTTTTCTGCTTTCAAGCGCACGGCTTGCAGGCTACAAAGGCGAAAATCACATCGCACTTGCAAGTGTGATAGAGACTGTGCACACCGCATCCCTCCTGCATGACGACGTGGTGGACGGCGCAGAACTAAGACGCGGAAAACCGGTCGCACATTCAATATGGGGTAATCAGGTAGTTATACTCGTCGGAGACTTCCTGTATTCAAAAGCGCTTAAACATGCAGTCTCTTTCAAAAGCCAGCAGATAATGGAAGCGCTTTCCTCAGCCACTACAAGCATGACAGAGGGAGAACTCCTTCAGCTTCAAAAAAGCGGCGACGTAAGCATTACCGAAGAGGAATACCTGAAAATAATATCTTCAAAAACCGGAGTGCTCATCTCAGCAGCATGCAGAATCGGCGGAATACTCGGTGATGTCTCACCTGAAAAAGAGCAGGCACTTGCAGAGTTCGGTCTTAAGGCAGGAATAGCCTTCCAGATGGCTGATGATATACTTGACTATATGGCTGATGAAGGCGACCTCGGTAAAAGGCTCGGCAAGGACCTAGAAGAAGGAAAGATTACACTGCCACTCATCTGCCTGCTAAAGGCAGTCTCAGGGGCTGAAAGAGAAGAGATAAAGGGAATGATAGAGCACGGGCTTTCAGATGACAGTCTGCATAGAATACTGGACCTTTTTAAACTTTACAATGTCCTTGAGGAGTCTGTCTCCAGAGCAAAGAAGCTCGTCGAGGATGCCAAGGCAGAGCTTTCAGTATTCCCACCTTCTGCTGAAAGAGACGAGATGTTTGCCATCGCCGAATATGCACTGCAAAGGGGGAAGTGATGCATCCCCTCGTAAGGCTTGCAAAACAAGCCGTAGAAGAATATGTAAAGACCGGCAGGGTGCTGAAAACCCCTAAGGAACTAAGCGAGGAGATGAAGCAAAAGGCAGGGGTGTTCGTCTCCCTTAAAAAACACGGTCAGCTCAGAGGGTGCATAGGCACCATCCAGCCTGTGACCGATTGTGTCGCCTCCGAGATTATAAGAAACGCAATATCCGCAGCAACCGAAGACCCAAGATTTTTACCCGTTGCAGAGGAAGAACTCGAAGACCTTGACTACTCTGTTGACGTGCTCTGCCCGTCTGAAAAAGTAAAAGACATAAGCGAACTCGACCCCAAGAAATATGGGGTCATAGTATCCAAGGGCATGAGGCGCGGACTGCTTCTGCCTGACATCGAGGGCGTTAACACAGTTGAAGAACAGCTTAAGATTACAAAACTCAAGGCAGGCATCAGCCCTGATGACGAAGACGTAGAGATAGAAAGATTCGAGGTAAAGAGATATAAATAGCTACCCTCTTTTGAAATGTCCGCTTCTTCCGCCTTTTTTCTCGACAAGAATGACCTCGGAGATGGTCATTTCCCTGTCAACTGACTTGCACATATCGTATATGGTAAGGGCTGCTATGGAGACTGCAGTAAGGGCTTCCATCTCAACCCCTGTCTGCCCTACAGTCGTTACTTTTGACTCAATCTGAATCCTGCTCTTTTTTTTGTCAGGCTTAAACTCTATGTCCACAGACGTAATATTTAAAGGGTGGCACATGGGTATCAAGCCTGAGGTGTTCTTGGCAGCCATTATTCCTGCCACCTTTGCCACTGTAAACACATCGCCTTTCTGAATACCGCCTTCCTGCACAAGCTTTAATGTTTCTTTTTTCATATAAACGAAAGCCCTTGCAGTGGCTTCTCTTAGGGTTGCTGGTTTTTCACTTACATCAACCATTCTGGCTCTGCCTTTTTCATCAAGGTGTGTGAGCTTTTTCATGGTCTGGCCGGATGAGGTCTTAACGGCATTAATCTTTGCTGCCGGAGATTTTCTCCAATTTCTCTTTTGCAGCCTTTGCCTGTTCTGAGTCAGGATATTTCTCGATAAGTTCTCTAAGGATGCCGCGGGCAGCTTTCTTGTCTCCGAGTTCCAAAAAAGCAAATGCCTGCTTGAGCATGGCACCAGGCACTTTCAGGCTCTTCTTGTAATTCTGAAGAAGCTCCTCGTATGCAAGTATTGCATCGTCATAGTCCTTCTGCGCATAGTATGTCTCGGCTATCCAGAACTGGGCATTTCCTGCAAGATAATGATTAGGAAAGGTTTTTATAAACGCCTCGAACTGTTGTCTTGCCTCTTCGTAACGCTTTTCCTTGAAGGTATTACGTGCCGCCTCGTATATCTTTTCAGGAGTAATCTCCTTCTGTGTCTCTGCCTCTCTTGTAATTTCCTCAAGGGCTGACAGTCTTTCCTTAAGCCGGCTGAGTTCGGAGTCTATGTTTTCTATCCTCGTCCTGATAGCCTCCAGTTGCGCCCTGCTTCCTGCGGCAGAAATGCTGTCCAGCCTGCTCTTTATGACTTCTATCTCTGAAGATGTCTCTTTCAGGAGCTTGTCGGTGAAATACTTGTTTTCATCGAACCTGCCGCTTAAGACCTGCACTTCTCTCAACAGTTCAGAGACCTGCAAAAACAGGTTCGCCTGATTCTTCCTGACTGCTGCCAGTGATTCTCCGTTGCCCTTTTCCGCTTTTGTCTTCAGGTCTGCGACATCGTTCTGGAGTGAAGAAAGTATTCTCTTTATGTCCTCGATGTCTTTTTTCGTCTGGTAGGAGTCTTCTTTAAGGTCATTAATATCTGCTTTCATTACATTAAGGTCGGTTACGCAGGCAGAAAGCAAAAACACAAAGACCAGAAGTCCACAAAGAGGAGCAGACCTATAGAGTCTCTTCAAAAGACCGATATTTTTCATCCGCCTTTACTTAGTGATAACAAAGTGCGCTCTTCTGTTTTTCGACCAGCACGCCTCATTGGACTCTGTGCATACCGGTCTTTCCTCTCCGTAGCTCAACGTCTCTATCTTGCTTGGTGCAACGCCACTGGCTGTCAGGTATTCCTTAACCGCAACTGCCCTTCTGTCTCCAAGAGCAAGGTTATATTCGTTTGTGCCTCTTTCATCGCAGTGCCCTTCTATCAGGACTTTTGCACCAGTGTCTATAAGCCACGAAGACAGCTTCTTAAGTGTCGGCTTCGCACTCTCTTTTATTTCATATCTGTCAAAGTCAAAATATATGTCATCAAAAGATGGTATCTCGCCTTCTTTGTATCCTTCCGGCAATTCTTCTGTTTCGACTTTTGCAATGTCCTGCCCGGCTATTTCAGCCTCCTGAATCTCCTTAACAGCTTCCTCTCCTTCTATCTGTTCGGAAGTTTTTATGGCTTCCTCCCCTTCAACCCCGACACCAGACTTAACAATTTTTTTCTGAGCACAACCAAAGGCTATAAGTCCAACTATCAAAAGGATTAGAATTTTCCTCATAAATTACCTCCTTACAATATCGTTCTCATTTTGGAGACCACCGGGGACCAAATGCCTTGATTCCCCTTGGTGTTATTCTTGTTTGCGCCTCTCCATTTGCCCTCATTATGTAAATCCCTTTTTCACCATCCCTGTCCGATGTGAAGACTATGAATCTGCCGTCAGGAGAAAAAGAAGGGTCTTCGTTGTTACCTTCCTCGGTGAGCATTGTGAGTCCTGAACCATCGGGCTTGACAATAAATATCTGATTTCTGCCCTTATATCTGCCGCTAAAGGCAATGACATCTCCTTTCGGCGACCATGTCGGCGATGTATTATACGAGCCGTTAAATGTAATTCGAGCCTTATTATAACCAATTTTGTCCATGGTGTAAATCTGGGGACTGCCCCCTCTGTCAGAGACAAATGCAATCGTCAGCCCGTCAGGGGAAACAGCAGGCGAGACCTCTATACCTCTTTCTGAAGTAAGCCTCGTAAGCCTTGATTTCGGAATATTGTATACATAAATATCTGCAGTGCCTGCCTTTGAAGAGGACAGGGCGAATTCATTCCCGCCGGGGAAAAAATCTCCGGCTATGTTCGTCCCCTTGGAGGAAAATATAAGCATCTCCCTCTTCTTTAAAAAATCCAGCAGGTAAATCCCCCACCGTTTTTGACGTTCGGCTGAATAAAGCAGTTTTGTTCCGTCCTCTGACCAGTGAGGGGTAAGAAGCGTTCTTGCCCTGATGCCGAGGTTCTTCATTCTTCCGCCGTCCCAGTCCATCAGGTACAGTTCATGTACCCCCTTACTTTCGACAACAAACGCTATCTTTGTCCTGAACACCCCTTTGTGACCGGTTATTTCCTTGTAAATGTCATTTGCAATGCTGTGTGCAAGCGGCACTATCATTGTCTTTTCTGCCTTATACCGTTTTTTCAGTACCGCCCTGCCCTCAAATACATCATAAAGATATATGCTTGCAATGACCTTTTTATCTACTCTTACACTCCCCTTAAGTACCACCTCTGCACCCAGCACTGACCAGTTTTCCCTGCTGAATGCCTGCTCGGGTTTCTCAATAAACGCCTTCTCGTCCAGAAGGAAAAAGAGTCCTGTAAAATCAAGGTCTTTTTTTATTATTTCGGAGATCTCCTTACCATAAGGTCCGGTTAGTTCCTGTATCGCTATGGGAAGTTGTTTCTGAGGTGAGGTTATGTCAATATAAACCTTGGCCTCTGCGCTCCGGCACGGCAGTGCAAGCTGGAGGCATAAGAGTATGAGAAATATTCCTGCACGGCATATGTGATTGAAAGTTTTATTCTCCATCCGGGTAAAACCTCACTCCGATTTCCATTTCATACGGTGGGGGGTCAAGCGGGCTTGCCTTTTGAATAGCTCTCAATGCCGAACGGTCAAACAGCAGATTACCTGAAGACTTCTCAAACCCGTTTACCTTTACCCTGCCGTCTTTCATTATCGTTATGGAGATTACGGCCTCAACGTCCCTGGCTGCAGTGCCGGGGAACACCCACTCCTGCCATATCTTTTCCTGAACCTTACGATAGTAGTCATCCAGCACCGAAGGCTTGACCTCGGCTGGCTGCACTTTTGCACCTCTTATTGAAACTATCTGCTTCAACTTCGAGATATGCTCGACTTTTTTCTTTGCCTCCATGTCACGAATTCTCTTTGCAAGATACTCTTCCACCTTTTTCCTTGCCTCCATGGCTTTAAGCCTCTTGGCTATATACTGCTTGAGTTCCTCTTCGTCCTCTGCGGTGATTTTTTCAGGTGCTTTTTTCACGGCTGGTTTGGCCTTTTTCAGTGTCACGCCCTCGTCCTTCGGTTTCGCCTTGGGCTTTACTGCTTTCTTCGGAGCTTTTTTCACAGGCGGAGGAGCAACCTTGGCTTTTTTAGGAGCAGGTTTTGCCTCTGGCGCTACAAGTTTCACGATATAGGGAGGGGGCATAATAAACGTGTTTGTCTTTCTCGTCATCAGCACTACCAATAACAGGAATGCCAGGTGAATTATGAGGGACGCTGCAGTAGCCCTCTGAAGGCTTGGCTGTCTCATTTCAGAGATATTGTCGGCTCAGTTATCATTCCAAGCTTTTCTATTCCCGCCTCTCTTACCTCGCCCATGACCTGAACGACACGGCCATAAGGCACATCTTTGTCTGCCTTAAGAAATACATTTGGATTAAGCCTGCTTATCGCCCTGAGCTTAACCCGCATTTCCTCAAGTGAAACACGGTTGCGATTCATGTATATGGTTCCGTCTTTCTTTATAGTAAGGGTAACCCTTTCTTCAGGCGGCAGATCTTTGCCTTTTGCCTCTGGTAAATCAACATCAATGCCCTGCTGAAGAAGGGGCGCAGTAATCATGAATATAATCAGAAGCACGAGCATGACATCAACCAGCGGGGTAACATTTATCTCTGACAGTAAACCCCTTCCTCTTTCAGCCCTCATGTGTCTCCCTGGTGAACAGGTCAAGTATCTCTTCAGAGAAGTCTTCCATTTCTATAATCATTCGGCGGGTTTTGCTCATATAATAGTTGTAGGCAATAACTGCCGGTATGGCAGCTGCCAGTCCCATTGCAGTGGCTATAAGCGCCTCTGCTATGCCTGGAGCAACAACAGCAAGTGATGCTGCACCTGTTGCACCAATACCCCTAAAAGAGTTCATTATGCCCCAGACAGTGCCGAACAGCCCTATAAAGGGTGTGGTAGAGCCTGTGGTTGCAAGAAAACCAAGATAGCTTTCAAGTTTTGCACTCTCAAGCGCCTCATACCTTTTAAGAGCACGCCTTACTTCCTCCCTGTTTTGATGCGGAGAATCGTTATAAACCGCCCTGAATACATTGGAAATAGGACTTAGAATTTGTGTTTTCGATGCGGCAAAAAGTTTCTTCGGGTCCCGTGTGGACTGAAATGCCGTCATAAAAGCCAAGTTCTGCTTGCTTGCATTCTTGAGATAACGATGCTTGAAAAAAATAATCGCCCATGAAACTACTGAAAAGAAAAGTAGAATTAGGAGTACTACCTTGACTACATACCCGGCTTGTAATATCAACTGAAAAGCAGAACTTTGCATATTAAAAACTTTAAAAAAATTCTCCCCTAAAAGTCAAATAACACACTTTAGTCTATATCTCAAGTTATTCGATAAATAAAGGCTTCGATGCCTGTTTGATTATCCCTTTTTCCTCTGCCATACTGAATAACTCCATTACAGCCGCAACCCCTTCTTCGCCCATATCAACTGAATAGTCGTTTACATAGAGGTCTATATGCTCCTTGATTACAGAGTCCTCAAGCTCCTGGGCATACCGCTTTATGTACTGTTCAGGTTCAACCCTGTTGTTCACGGCATAGAGAACACTGTCTCTGATAAGGCTTTCAAGGTCTTCAATCAATCCTTTTCCCAGAGCCCTTTTCGCTATGATTGCACCAAGCGGTATCGGAAGTCCGGTCTTCTGCTCCCACCACTGACCGAGATCAATAACAGAAACAAGCCCATATCTGGAATACGTAAACCTGCTTTCATGGATGATTAACCCTGCATCCACCTCGCCTTCCTTTACTGCCTGCATTATCTCATTAAACGGCATCACTTTTACGTTATCCCTGAAAGAAGGGTCATAAAGTTGAAGAAGTAAATACGCTGTGGTAAGTCTGCCAGGAATAGCAATCTTTTTACCTTTTAAATCATCCATGCTGCACTTAACCGGTGCAACAACAAGCGGACCACAGCCCCTTCCCAGTGCACCACCTGAACGCAAAAGACAGTAATCATCCCTGAGGTCTCCAAATGCATGATACGAAACCTTTGTTATATCAAGCTCTGCCCTTAGCGCCATCTGATTCAGGGTTTCCACATCCTCAAGGATTTCTCTAAATCCAAGACCTTTTGTGTCAATTCTTCCATGCACAAGTGCATAGAATATGAATGTGTCATTCGGGCAGGGAGAATAACCCAGGGTTAAGGTCTTTGCACTATTCATCTTAATGAGATTATAACCGTAAAAGACTCCTATAATCCAACTGGCAGGCAGTTAAGAAAGTTTTTTAATATGAAAGGAATACCGGAGGTTTTTTGGGCATTCCGGTCTGTGGATCCAGTTTTGCCATACCAATGGCAAGAGTATAATCCCTGCTTTCACCTGGCAGCAGGAGTTGGTTAAGCCAGCCTATGCTTATAACCCTGTCTGAACTGCTCGAAAGAGGAACAGACTCATTACAACAACGCTCAATGGAATTTGACAGAAATACAAACGAAGGCGCGGGACTAATCCATTCCACAAAGTTCGCATAACCTGAAAAATCATGACTCTCACCAGCAGCATCATTGCCATAATCCCAGTAACCAACATATTTGTATCTGACTGGAGAAATAAACGTCTCGGTCTTTATGAGACCATCAGCATACCAGCCAACATCCCCTCTGGATGCACCATAATGGCCTACCCACGGCTCATCACCCCATGAATAGCCGTATACGACAGGTTCAGAACCAATATTCGTAAACCTGACCTTTAAAATAAAATAATCCTCTCCTGCCCTGAAAGAGACAAACCGCTTCATCTGTATCCTGCTCTTTTCGAGAACCAGCTCATGGTCGCTCTCAAGTATCACCTCTTCCTCTGTGTCCTTCAACACCTTGCTTCCAAGATACCTCCATCTTATGGGAAGCACTGAAACTGGTTTCTCACCGAAGATTTTAAACCCTTCATCAACAGCGCACCATATATGGTGCCAGTCTTCTCCATCGTAGTAGCCGAAACCACTTGAGTCGTGGTCGTCAGCCCTTGAGGGGTCGCCGTAGGGCAGGTCTCCGCCTAAAAACAGCCCATGGGGCCTTCTGTCACCTATCTCAAACCTTGAAAAACAAAGCGACAACATCGAACCATCAGACCTGAACTGCTTGACTCCCCCAACCCCTACCTCACTGTCCCATGAAAGCTCAAGTATAGG
>MTOV01000015.1 GCA_002011815.1 Nitrospirae bacterium JdFR-86
AAAAAGGGCGCCCCATGAAAATTTCTATACGGCTTACTCGGTCTGCCTCCGGTAAAATTTTTTAAACTCAACCCTTCGGGTTTCAGACACAAAAAATTTTTAACCCTCCGGCATCCCTTGTAAGCCTGAAATTTTCAGAGGGGATTATTCCTTATATTTCAAAAACCCGTTGGAAACTTTCCCGGGCACCCTTCTTTGGTTACTTTCTTAGGCGGGCAAAAAGTAGCATGTGCTTATTCCTTGACACGGATGGTCTTTGCAGGTAGAATCCAAGTAATTTAACTTAATTAGCAGAGACATAAGGAGGGACTTATGAGAGTTTTAGGATTTATTGCAGGGTTTTTACTTTTGCTTTCAGTCCCTGTGACATCATATGCAATAGGTCTGGAGGTAGCCGTCGGCGGCTGGCAGCAGGAGCCCTCAGGAGACATCTCTTACAAGCTTGTCAGTACGACCGACACACTTGACCTTGAAAAAGACCTTAAATACGACAAGGAAACACAGGTGTTCGGCAGGCTCAAGATAGACATGCCGGGTATTATCCCGAATATCTATCTTATGGCGACACCGATGGAATTCGACGGCACAGGCAAAAAGGATGTGAGCTTCAAATTCGGTGACAAGACGTTTACACAGAATGTTGATTTCTACTCAAAGGTAACCCTTGACCATTATGACATAGCTCTTTACTACGGTCTGCCTTTTATCGAGACCGCGACAACAGGTAAGCTCAATATAGAATTAGGTCTTAACGCAAGGATTATAGACTTTGAAGCGACAGTAAGGCAGGATGCAACCGGACTTAGCGAGACCAAGAGCATTACCCTTGCTGTGCCGATGGTGTATGTCGGTGTGCAGCTAAGACCTATGGATTCACTTACAATCGAAGGCGAGGCAAGGGGCATAGCTTACAGCGGAAATCATTACTATGATTTCATAGGCAGGGTGAAGATATATCCTATGGGTCCTTTATTCATAGCAGCCGGCTGGAGAGCAGAAGATATAAAGATAGATGAAGAGGACGTTAAAGCGGACGTAGACTTCAGCGGTCCGTTCATAGAGGCAGGGATTCAGTTTTAAAAAAGGGCTCTGCTCCAAACCCTGTTCTTTTCTTGCTCGCCCAGAATAGTAGCGCAAAAAGTGCGCCTGTGAAAATTGGTCTTGAATTCGGCTGTATCAATAATAAGAACTCCTGTTGCAAAAAATATACAGAATACTTTAACGAGAAAAGAGAACATGTGCGATTTTGCGTTTAAATTCAAGCCCTTTCAAAATATGTGGGTTTTAATATAGTTGGCTTCTTTTTTGCATGCATACTCCAGAAGAGAAAAGGCTTGACAAAAATAGCGCAGAATGATATAAATTCAAGCAATTATTTTTTCAGGGGCAATAGTATTGTTATATGGAACTTCCATAGGAAGTAAAGCTTTACAAGGGGAGGTGATAAAGGAGCAGCAAAAAAAAACGATTGATTACCGGACACGCCGGTAACGGAAAGTCCGCCTTTGGCGGATGAAATTATGTCAGGTTGGCACATCGCCAGCCGCTAACTCAGGAAAAGGAGGGTTAGAAATTGAAGAAATATTTAGCAATAGTCTTTAGCATTCTGTTCGTCCTTGGTCTTGCCGGTACTGCATTTGCAATACATGCCCAGATTCCTTCAGAGACACAGGCAGTCGTAGCAAAAGGGACGACACAGGTAACACTTGGCGGAAGCATCAGGATAAGAGGCGAGTACAGGAACAACACTTCTGATTTCGATGATAATCTGCCTGACAACAAGGCAACATATGACCAGAGGGTAAGGTTAAGCCTCGATGCAAAGGTAAGCGACAATGTATCAGGCTTTGTGATGGTTGAGTCAGGAGATAGCAACACGGCTGATACCTGGACATGGGGCGAGCCTAATGATGGTGCAGCTGGCGTCTATGGCTATGGTAATGCCAAGAGCGGTGATCTCAGAATCCTTCAGGCATGGGTTCTTTACAAAGGCGAGAACGTCGGACTGAAAGTCGGTCACATGCCTCTGGCACTTGGTAACAAGCTCTTCTTTGACCACAGGAAGTTCGGCGATGACGCCATCGTCCTCTTCAAAGACATTGACAACGTTCATCTTGCACTCCTGACTGCAAAATTTAAGGAAGAGTTAGCAACTGCGGCTGATGATGCAAACGCATATGTTGCATTAGCCGTTTACAAAGGCGACGGCTTCACCATAAGCGGTGACATTACATGGGTGAATGACAATGATTTCCTTGATGATCCTGATAATGATAGTGCACGGGAAGAAGCTGACCTCTACAACATCGGTTTAAGGGGCGATTTCACTGTAGGTTCAATCGCTATAAAGGCTGACATTGAGCTCCAGTCTGGTGACACAACCGGAGGCATTGCCTCTCTGGGATGCACTGGTAACTGCGACTTTGGCGGAACTGCTTTCTTGCTTGCTGCCAGCACAAAGGTCAACGATGTAAATCTCGGTCTTGAGTTCGGTATGGGTTCAGGCGATGACAATGCCGCTGACGGCGATATAGACCTCTTCGTGACCAGCTTGAGCAGTGGTGTTCCTTATGTGGCATTCGTATATGGCACAAGGACTTCACATGCATCAGGCTTCAGCAATGCTGGTATTTCCAACACCACTTATGTAAAGGCATCAGCAAGCACAGCCCTTACCGATGCAGCTTCTCTGAAGGCTGACCTCATCTTACTGAGGGCAACCGAGGATAACGCTGCCGGTGAGGATGAGATCGGAACAGAGATTGATGCAAAACTTACATACAACCTCGCAAAGAACCTGAAGTACTGGGTAGAGGGCGGCTACCTCTTTGCAGGCGATTACTATGGAACAAATGCAGACGATGCCTATGCAATCAGGCACGGTCTCGAGCTGACATTCTAAGGACAGCCTGCAATAAAGGCGCAAACAAAAGGCGGTCGATAAAGCGACCGCCTTTTTTATTTGCAATCGATTAGACTTGAACCCTTCTATCATTAAAAGTTACACTTCTTTATCATGGAACTGTTTGAAAACGACGCTGCAATCCCGGCTAAAAAAGGGACTGTGTCCCCTGAGAAAGGGACCATGTCCCCGCTTGCATACAGGATGTGTCCTGAAACTCTTGATGAATATGTAGGGCAGGAGCATATCCTTGGTGAAGGCAAGCTCTTAAGAAGGGCGATAGAGGCGGACAGGGTGTCCTCGATAATACTTTATGGTCCGCCGGGCACAGGAAAGACCGCACTTGCAAGGGTTATCGCAAAAAAGACAAAGGCATCTTTTAACTGGCTTAATGCAGCAACCACAGGACTTGAAGACCTGAGAAAGGTTATAAAGCAGGCAAGAGCAGATGCCTTAAAAGGCATAAAGACCATACTCTTTCTGGATGAAATCCACAGGTTTAACAAACTCCAGCAGGACGCACTTCTTCCTGATGTTGAAGAAGGCAATATTATTCTGATAGCCGCTACTGTTGAAAACCCGTTCTTTTATGTAAACTCTGCATTGATTTCAAGAAGCCAGATATTCGAACTCAAGCCTCTTACAAAAGAACATCTGCTTACGATACTTAAGCGTGCGCTTGAAGACAAAGAAAAAGGGCTCGGCAAACTCAATCTCTCTGTTACGGATGATGCACTTGAGCACCTTGCAGTCATGGCAGACGGTGATGCAAGAAGGGCGCTTTCCGCACTTGAGATTGCTGCACTTACCACACCGCCTGACAGGCAAGGGAAGATAGTTATAACAAAAGGCATTGCAGAGGAGTCAATACAGAAGAAAGCAGTGGTCTATGACAAAAAAGGCGACCAGCACTACGATACGATTTCTGCATTCATAAAGAGCATGAGGGGAGGAGACCCGGACGCCACTGTTTATTATCTTGCAAAGATGCTTTATGCAGGCGAAGACCCAAGGTTTATCGCAAGGCGCATAGTAATCTGCGCCTCAGAGGATGTAGGGAATAAAGACCCGATGGCACTTGTTGTGGCTACATCTGCATTAAGGGCAGTGGAGTTTGTAGGAATGCCTGAGGCACGCATCCCTCTTGCTCAGGCGGCAATCTATGTAGCCACTGCACCAAAAAGCAATGCCTCATACATGGCGATTGAAAAAGCTTTAAAAGATATAGAGGAAGAAGAGACAATGGAAGTGCCTGAACATCTGAAGGATAGTCATTACCGTGGTGCTGAAAAATTAGGCAGAGGCAAAGGCTACATATACCCGCACGACTACCCCGAAGGAACTGTAAAACAGGAGTATATTAAAAAGAAAAAGAAATATTATAAAGGGGAGAGGTAGCAACTGAATTAATTCCAACTCGGTCGAAGCGACCTCAAACACGAATTAATTCTTAACGCTTTAACCTCCTTTGGGGTATAATGTGTTGGATTTGTTTAGGATTCAAGATATGGAAACTGTGAATTACTGTATAAAAAAAATATACTTTTTTTCATGCTGGCAAGGCTGGCTTTTAAAACATGTTGAATTTTAAAGGAAAATTTTTGTGGCATATGTCTTGCTACAGGTAGGGAGTGAAAGGGAGGTAGTTATATGGAAAAGGGAAAAAGGATACTGGTACTGGATGACGACCCTGTTGTGGGTCTAAGCTGCAAGCGGATACTCGGTGCCGAAGGCTATGTCGTATCAGCGGTAGCCAAAGGGGAAGATGCGATTAAGAGACTTTCAAACGAAGAGATTGATTTACTTATCTCAGACATAAGGCTGCCTGACATATACGGCATAGAGGTGCTGAGAGAGGCAAGGCAGATACAACCCAAGACTGATGTCGTTATCATTACGGGTTACCCCACGCTGGAGGATGCAAAAGAAGCGATTCGGCTGGGTGCATTCGAGTATCTGGAGAAGCCTTTTACTCCTGAGTTTATGATAAACGTAGCGAACAGGGTTTTCGACAAGAGAGGATGGATACTGAGAAAGGCGTTTATAGACCAGTTCAAGCAGTACATAACTCCAATGTCAGAGCTGGATGAAAAGACCATATTCTACAAGGAAGGGACATGGGCAAGACCTCTAAGAGACGGCAGATGGGAGATAGGCTTTGATGTAAGGCACTGGTTCCTTGGAGGACAGTTGCTTTATGTGGATATAATTGATGCACCTACGATAACTTCGGGTCAGTCTTTTGCAAGGCTTCTCAGTGGAGACGGCAGAATACAGGAGTTGAAATCACCGATGACCGGAGTGGTGGATGAAAAGAACGAAAAGGTGAACGAAACGGTATGCTCGCTGGCAACGGAATGTCTTTCCGAAGGCTGGCTGATGTGGCTTCTGAGGGTAAAGCCTGTTTCTTCAGCTGAGTGATATTAAAAAAACAGACAGTTGTGCGAGGTGGCGTGTTATACTAACTACCGTGAGGATGAAGGTTGTATGGTGGGGGCTGATATCAGGGAAGGGTATTTTTTGCTGAAGGGTGGAGAGTTTGCAGAGGCTGGTGCTGCTTCACGCGAGTTGAGGTCGGTTCTTTCGAGGCTTGGAGTGCCGCAGGATGTAATAAGGCGTGCGGCAATTTGTGCGTTTGAAGCAGAGATGAATGTGATAATCCATGCGGTTGCAGGCTCCCTGCATTATGTCGTTGATGACGACAAGATTACGATTACGGTTACGGATATGGGACCCGGCATAGAAGACATAGACCTGGCAATGCAGGAAGGATACTCTACTGCACCTCAGTGGGCTGTGGAAATGGGCTGGGGTAGTGGTCTGGGGCTGCCTAATATAAAGAAGAATTCCGACAGTTTGAAGATAGACTCCGTTGTAGGAGAAGGAACAACGCTTGAAATACTTGTCCGTATTGACGGCGGACAGAACACGGAGGCATCCTCTGGCAAGGACAATAATGAAAGTCAGGGACATCGCTGAAATAGAAGGCGTACATCTTTTAGTAGACGGTGACCTTGATGCAGAGGTGACAGGTTGTTATGTGAGTGATCTTCTATCGGCTGTCCTTGCCAACAGCAGGGAAGGAGACCTGTGGATAACGCATCAGACGCATCCAAATGTTGTTGCCGTGGCTTCTGTAAGAGACCTTTCAGGAGTGATTATAACTGGAGAGAGAGATGTTGAGCCCGAAACCATAAATAAGGCAAAGGCTGAAAATGTTACCCTTATGAATTGCAGTCTTTCAAAGTTTGAGATAGTCGGAAGGGTTTACAACCTGTTTAAGTCTAGGGGAAAGATATGACGGTGTGTCTGTCCGAAACAGTAGAAGCAGGCTGTCCGGTGTATGAGCATGAAAAGGTTTATTGCAGACCTTCATATACATACGTGTCTTTCTCCGTGTGCTGAGCTGGATATGACTCCAAGGCGAATAATAGACAAGGCGGTTGAAAAAGGTCTGGATATGATAGCCGTATCCGACCATAATTCTGCTGAAAACGTGGGTGTTGCTGTAAAGATTGCTTCGGACAAGGGTATAACTCTTCTGCCGGCGATAGAGATTACTTCCTCTGAGGAAGCGCATATACTCGCTCTGTTTGAGACCGTTGACAAGGCGCTGAAGATGCAGGAGGTAGTCTACGAGAGTCTTGCTGAGGATGTCCGGAGCAAAAGGTTATGGGGTCATCAGGTGGTGGTTAATGAAAAAGACGAGGTGCTCGGTTTTAATCACAGGCTTCTTATGGGGGCAACAAGGCTTAGTGCAAAAGCAGTAGTGGATGAAGTGCATGCGCTTGGAGGTCTGGCGATTGCAAGTCATGTAGACAGAGAAGCCTTCAGTCTTATATCCCAGCTCGGTTTCATACCAGAGGATGTGAGTATTGATGCACTTGAAGTAACCCGTCCGTCAAGTGCAGGTGAGATACTTAAACAGTATTTTGATATGCCGTGGGTGTGTTCTTCTGATGCACATCAGCTTGATGATGTGGGCAGGAGAACTACATCGTTTTTTTTAAAAGAGGCTTCATTTGATGAAGTGGTCATGGCGCTGAAAGGTATCAAAGGACGTGAGGTGCAGTGCAATTGAATGCAGGATATATCACTACATATTCTTGATATAGCGGAAAACTCTATAGATGCAGGTGCTACAAGAATAGAGATTAAGATAAAAGAAGATTTAAAAAATGACAGGTTTATTTTAATAATAAAGGATAACGGAAAAGGGATGGAGGTCGGAAAAAAGACAAAAGACCCATATTTTACCTGCAAGACAGGCAAGAAGTTTGGACTGGGCATTCCTTTTCTTGCACAGGCAGCTGAGGAGTGTAACGGACGGTTCTCCCTTAGTTCTGAAAAAGGCAAGGGCACAACCGTGGTTGCCGAGTTTCAGCGAAGCCACATAGACCTTAAGCCGCTTGGCGACATGGGTGCAACAATGACAACACTGATATGCGGACATCCTGAAATAGATTATCTGTTTCTTTATGAAAAAAACGGGCAGAGTTTCAGTTTTGACACAAAGGAACTAAAGCAGGAGCTGGACGGTGTGCCGGTAAATCTACCGGAGGTGCTTAAGTTTATAAAAGAAGAAATCAATGAAGGACTGAGGAGGATAAAGGGATGAAAGGTAATGTCCTTGTTGTTGATGATGAACAGATAGTACTTACAAGTTGCGAGAGGATTCTTGAGCCAGAGGGGTATGATGTAGATACTGCCATCTCTGCAAAAGCTGCTCTCGCAATGCTTCAGGAAAAACCCTATGACCTTGTTATCACAGACATCAAGATGCCTGAGATGGACGGTCTGGAGTTTATCAGGCAGATAAGGGCGAAAGACCCTGATATGAATGTCGTTCTGATTACAGGTTATCCCTCGCAGGAAAGCATTAAAGAAGCCCTGAGCTTAAGAATAATAGATTATCTGCCCAAACCGTTTTCTCCTGCGCTTCTTACCGAGGTAACCCACAAGGCAGTGGAGTTCAAAAAGAAGGGTGTTTCTCCAGAGCCTGCAGTCGAGGACTATACAGAGGAAGTAGCAGCAAAGCTCGATGAGATTATAAATCGTTACAAGGACAAGCCCGGCAGTCTTATACCTGTGCTTCAGGAGGCGCAGGAACTCGTTGGTTATCTGCCGCCGGTTGTTCAAAGGCACATTGCACGGGGACTTAACCTTTCTGTAAGTGAAGTTCATGGTGTGGTTTCATTCTATTCGTTCTTTACGATGAAGCCTAAGGGCAAGCACAACATCAGGGTGTGTCTTGGAACTGCGTGCTATGTTAAGAGGGCAGAGGAAATACTCCAGAAGCTCAAGGAGATACTTAAGATAGATATAGGTGAGGTTACGCCTGACAGGACGTTTTCGCTTGAGAGTGTCCGTTGTCTTGGAGCTTGTGGTCTTGCGCCTGTGGTCGTTGTGGACAAGGACACCTATGGCGCTGTAAATCCAGTAAAGACTGCCGAGATCCTCGAAAACTACAACGGCAAGAAGAAGGAGGGTTAAATGCCAAGGCTGACAGTAGATGATTTAAAGAAGATAAAGGAACAATATAAGTCTACTCTTACTCTCAGGGAAGGCGGTTACAGGGCAAAGATAACCGTGCACATGGGCACCTGCGGAATTGCAGCAGGTGCAAGGGATGTAATGGATGCACTGCTTGATGAAATGGCAGCAAGTGATACAAAGGATGTTATCGTTACCACCTCAGGATGTGCAGGGCTTTGCAGCCGTGAGCCGATGGCTACTGTCGAGATAATCAACGAAGCACCGGTTAAGTATTGTTATCTCGACCCTGAGAAAATCAAAAAGATATTTAAAGAGCATGTACAGGGAGGCAAGGTAGTCGAGGAGTATGCACTGGTTGTGGGAAGCGAAACGTCTTATTAAGAGAAATTAAATAATTTGTAATAAATGGAGGAAGGCTGACTATGGAGAAATACCGTGCAAATTTGATGGTATGCGGCGGCACAGGCTGTATAGCAGGCGGGGGACTTAAGATAAAGGATGCACTGGTTGAGGAGATTAAAAAGAGAGGGCTGGAAAACGAAGTCAATGTAGTGCTTACCGGCTGTAACGGCTTTTGCGCAGAAGGACCTATAATGACCGTTTATCCCGACGGCGTATTCTACGAAAAGCTCAAGGTGGAGGACATCCCCCTGCTCGTTGAAGAGCACCTGCTTAAAGGCAGGCCTGTCGAGAAACTGATGTATAAAGAGCCGGAGAAGAAGCATGCAGTGCCTGTGATGAAGGACATACCGTTCTTCAGCCTTCAGGTTTTAAGGGCATTGAGAAACAAGGGTATGATAGACCCTGAAAAGATAGAGGAGTATATAGCAAGGGACGGCTATCAGGCAGCAGCAAAGGCATTGACCGAGATGACGCCTGAGGAGATAATCAGCACGGTAAAGGCGTCAGGGCTTCGTGGAAGAGGCGGTGCAGGCTTCCTTACCGGACTTAAATGGGAGTTCTGTTCAAAGGTTACTGCTGACCAGAAATACATACTGTGTAACGGAGACGAGGGAGACCCTGGTGCGTTCATGGACAGAAGCATAATGGAGGCAGACCCGCATGTGGTTCTTGAAGGCATGATAATAGCGGCAAAAGCCATTGGCGCATCAAAAGGCTATATATATGTGAGGGCGGAGTATCCGCTTGCAGTAAGAAGGCTTCAGCTTGCCATAGACCAGGCAAAGGAATACGGACTGCTCGGTGAAGACATCCTGGGCACAGGGTTTAACTTGGACATAGAGATATATCAGGGTGCAGGCGCTTTCGTCTGCGGAGAGGAGACCGCTCTTATGCGTTCCCTCGAAGGAAAGCGTGGAATGCCGATACCAAGACCTCCGTTCCCTGTGCATAAAGGACTCTGGGCAAAGCCTTCGGTGCTTAACAATGTCGAGACGTTTGCAAACATCCCGCCGATAATCCTCCACGGTGCGGACTGGTACAGAAGCCTCGGCACGGAAAAGTCCACAGGCACAAAGGTCTTTGCGCTTACAGGTGCGGTAAACAACATCGGTCTTATAGAAGTGCCGATGGGTATTCCTCTTAGAAAGATAATCTTTGACATAGGCGGTGGAATAAAGAAAGGCAGGAAGTTTAAGGCAGTTCAGCTTGGAGGTCCTTCAGGCGGATGTATTCCTGAAGAGTTGCTCGACACACCGGTTACATATGAAGACATAGTCAAGACCGGTGCGATTGTCGGCTCAGGCGGAATGGTTGTTATGGATGACCTGAACTGCATGGTCTCTGTTGCCAAGTTCTTCCTTGAGTTTACAGCTGATGAGTCCTGCGGGAAGTGCCCGCCGTGCAGAATCGGCACGAGGGTGATGCTCGATATGCTTACGGATATTACAGAGGGACGGGGCAAGCCCGGTGATGTAGAGCTTCTTCAGGACTTGGCACAGGACATTATAAACACATCTCTTTGCGGTCTCGGGCAGACCGCACCGAACCCTGTGCTTACCACTATCAAGTATTTTGCCGATGAGTATGAATCTCATATAAAGGACGGCTGGTGCAAGGCAGGGGTTTGCAGAGACCTTGTCACCTTCTACATAGATGCAGAGACGTGTAAAGGCTGTGGTGCATGCATGAGGGTTTGTCCTGCAGGAGCGATTACAGGCGAGAAGAAGAAACCGCATCACATCAATCAGGAGCTTTGCATAAAGTGTCGTTCATGTTTTGAAAGATGCAAGTTTGACTCTGTAAAGACAGGTCCAGCGAGCATGCGAGAAGAACTCTTGAAGAAACAGCCTGTTGAGGCATAGAAAATTTCATGGATTTAAGGAGTCCGGATATGATAGAGCTTACGATTAACGGAAAGAACATTTCAGTAGAACCTAACACCACAATTTTGCAGGCGGCTTTGGCTAACGGGATATACATTCCGCATCTGTGCTGGGACAGGAGGCTTGCGCCTTACGGTGGATGCAGGCTTTGCCTTGTTGAAGTAGAAGGGCAGAGGAAGCTTCTTGCAGCGTGTTCGACTCCTGCGGAAAACGGCATGGTCGTGCAGACAGAGACGCCAAAACTGCACAAGGCAAGAAGAACAGTGCTTGAGCTTTTGCTCATACACCATCCTCTTGACTGCCCTGTATGTGACAAGGCAGGCGAGTGCGAGCTTCAGGACCTCGCCTTCAAATACGGACCGTCTGAAAGCAGGTTTAAAGGAGAGAGAAAGCACGAGCCTGAGAACCTTGCCGCACCGCTTGTCGAACGAAACCCCAACAGGTGCATACTATGCGGCAAGTGCGTAAGGGTCTGTAGTGACCATCAGGGTGTTGGCGCAATAAACCTCATAGGCAGAGGGTTTACGACAAAGGTCAGTCCTGCCTTTGAGGAAACGCTTGACTGCGAGTTCTGCGGTCAGTGCATAGACGCCTGCCCGGTAGGCGCTCTCGGAAGCAAGCCTTACAGATTCCGCTCAAGAGTGTGGTTTATGGAAGAGCAGGAGACAGTCTGTCCATACTGTGGTTGCGGATGCACGCTTACGCTCGGTATCAGAGAAGGCAGGATAATACGCTCAAGAGGGCAGGACGGCGTTGGTATAAGCAAAGGCGATCTCTGCGGCAAAGGCAGGTTCGGCTTTGACTACCTGTATTCAGAGCACAGGCTGTCCACCCCGCTTATAAGAAAAGGAGAGGAACTTGAGCCTGCTACATGGGAAGAAGCTCTCTTTTTCATAAGTGAGGAAATCAAGAGGATTAAGGATAAATACGGGGCAGAGGCAATAGGTGCTATAGGTTCTCAAAGATGCACGGTTGAAGACAACTACATGCTTCAGAAGTTCATGCGGGAAGTGGTTGGTTCAAACAACATAGACTCTGCGGCAAGATTCGGCTATGCAAAGATTCAGGAGGCTGTTAAAAAGGCATTCGGGATTAATGCCCTGCCGATAGATTTCGACTCGCCTTTAAAGGTAGATGTGATACTTGTTGTAGAGTCTGATATAACGTCAACGCATCCTGTGTTCGGACTTAATATTCTCATGGCGAAGAGGCAGGAGGGTGCTACTGTCATAGTTGCTGACCCGAAATTTACAAAGCTTTCAAGGCACAGCTCGAAATGGCTCAGGATGAAGCCGGGCACTTCTATTGCCCTTATGAACGGCATAATGAAGGTAATGCTTGATGAAGGGCTTGTCAGCGAAGATGCGACAAAGATTCCTAATTTCGATTCACTTAAAGAGACTTTAAACGACTATACGCCTGAGAAAGTGGCTGAGATTACAGGTGTGAGTGCCTCTGATATAGTGGATACGGCACGTAAGTTCGCACAGGCTAAAAACAGACTGCTTTGTCTTACAATCGGTGATTCTGAAAACACAAAGGGCTTGAATACTGCGCTGGCTGCAGCCAATCTTGTGCTTCTTTCAGGCTCAGGACCTGAGGCTTTGCAGATGCCTGCAGAGTTTTCAAACACGCTGGGGCTTTATGAAGCAGGCGTCAGACCGGACTGCACTGCCGCACATAAGCCTGTGGAGAACAAAGGGCTTGACATCTACGGCATGCTTTATGATGAAAACTCTCCTATAAAGGCGCTTTACATAATGGGAGAGAATCCGGTTGTAACATTCCCGCGTGCAAATTTTGTCGAGGGAGTGCTTAAAGGGCTTGATTTTCTCGTTGTTCAGGACATAATGCTTACGGACACTGCAAAACTTGCTGATGTTGTGCTTCCGGCTTCAAGCTGGTCGGAAAAAGAAGGCACATTCGTAGGCACAACAGGCATCCCGCAGAGGGTCGTGAAGTGTGTCCCTGAGACCGGACTTTCAATCCCTGACTGGATGATACTCAGGAACCTTGCAAGAACCATGCAGAAGGACATCGGGGCAAAGGACATCGAAACCCTTAAGGCAGAGATAGCACAGAATATTGATTTTAAGTTTGAGATTTCAGAATTCGAGCCTTCGTTCAACCCTGTAGTTTACAGTGGCGGTGAGTCCCCTGACAGTGAGTATCCGCTTTGTATGGTTACAGGCATTCTTATGCAGCATTCAGGCAGTCTTACAATACTGTCCAAGAGCCTGGGCAGTGTTGTCTCGGATGCCTATTTGCAGATAAACGATGCTGATGCCAGAAAGTTCAGCGTTAAGGATGAAGAATATGTCAGGGTTATATCAAGAAGGGGAGAGGTGTATCTCAAGGCGAAAGTCACCGATGAGGTGCCGGAGGGAATGCTCTTTGTGCCTGCTCATTTCCCGCATGCAAGGGTCAATGCGCTTACATACCCTCCTTCTAACGGTGACTCGCCGGTTGTTGCTGTGAAGATAGAACCAGCTTAATTCAAAGCAGGGAGATAAGGCATGAAGAAGAATGTTTGCGTAATAGGTATTCTGGTTCTTGTGGGTGTACTGTGGTATATGCCACAAATTGTTTCCGCTCAGAGTGTCAAATTTACTATTTCACGGATGGTTGTTAGCTCAGACGTGCAGGAAAAAGAGCCTGTTGGTATTGCCGAGACATTTCCGGCTTCTACAGAAAAGGTTTATTGTTTTGTTGAAGCCCGTGACATTGCTGAGGATACTAATGTCGGCTTTGTGTGGTATTACGAAGACAGGGAAGTGGCAAGAGTTCAACTGCCTTTGAAAAAAGGTATTAGATGGAGAACTTACAGCAGTAAGCGATTAGCAGGGCTGAAGGGTAACTGGAAGGTGGAGCTTCATGATGCTGACGGAAATACCCTGCATGGCATTACGTTTAAGGTGGAATGATCGAATATTTTCATTTCTGTTCAAGGGGCGACATATGTCGCCCCTTTCCATCCTGAATTTAATTCCTTCAAATAAGAAAAATCACATCAGTCAAAGCACCCTTTTGGTATTTATTGGAACGGATTTTGCTATAAATTATATTAGGAGAGGTGTGCAGATTTTAGACATAAGGCAGGCAGATGACATAACCGGCATTGCCGACTGCAAAAGGGGGTACCGGGGCTGTGCAAAAGCGCGATTTTTTAAGTCTGCTTAAGGAAGACCTTGCCGGTTTGGTGCTGGCTGTTTTGATTGGGCTCATGGGGTATGGGGCAAAGCTGATTATGCAGTCTCCAATTGCTGACCCTCTGCTCGTTGCAATGGTTATGGGGATTGTTGTCAGGACAGCAACAGGAGGCAGTACAAGGTTAAGACCTGGATTTACTGTTGCCCCTATGATATTCATCCCTCTGGGCATAGGTTTTTATGCAGCAAACAATCTGAATTTTGTGAAATTTGCAAAGGTGCAGACAAGTATAATATCGATACTGATAGTTGTGATTTTTGTTTATTTTGCGGTTATACTTCTTCTTGGCAAGTTACTTGGACAGAAGAAACAGATAACTTATTTAACGGCAACTGGTTCAGCTATCTGTGGTGCATCGGCAATTGCGATTACATCGCCTGCTGTTGAGGCAGAGCCTGATGATATTTCAATCTCTCTCCTGTCAGTGGCTCTGGCGGCACTTGTTGGACTGTTTATAATCCTTCCTTTTTGTGCAACGCTTCTGGGTATAACAGACAGGAATTACAGCTTGCTTTCCGCCTCTGTTTTGCAATTCACCGGGTTTGTAAAGGCTGCAGTTGGAAGTGCAGCGTTTTTAAGCACCGATACTCCTGTCAGGGATTTGATGTCTCTTGCATTGTCAGTCAAGGCAGTGAGGTATCTCGGCTTGCTGATAGCCATTCCGTTGTTTGCAAGTCTTGTAAGAAAAAAGCTGTATATTCCATGGATACTTTGGTTTTTCCTTGGTTGCGGATTGCTCGGTACATGGGTTTACTCAAGCAACGAGACCTTTTATACAGAGACACTAACGCCCCTTATCAGACCGATATATGATGTTTCATGGTCTATTGCCATGGCGGCGATAGGTCTGAATGTGGATGCACGAGAGTTGTTGAGCAACAACGGGACTAAAGCCCTGATAATGGCTTTTACAGGGTTCTTTGCGGCAACTGCTACGTTTTTTATCGGGCTTTATATCTTTGTTATAAGGTGAGCAGGGATGGCTGGTGAAGCAAGTACTCAAAAGTCGAGTCTGAGAAACAACCTTATGGTGTTCTTCTTCCTGATTATCATAATTTGGGGGATTCTCATTACTGAGTTTTTCCAGTATGTGCTTCAGGAAACATTGAGTGGTACTGGACTTGACGAGGCAGTCATAAAGAAAATCACCGTTAATTTTACGACCCTGAGCACAGGCGTTACGATTGCCGGCACTCTGATAGTGTTGGTTATTGCCTTACTTCTTTCAAAGACCATTACGGATCCGATTAAGAAATTAATTGACGGAGTGGCGGAGGTGGCCAAAGGCAATTTCAGCACAAGGATAGAGGTGACCAGTCAGGATGAGTTGGGTCAGCTTGCCAGAGGGTTCAACCATATGACTAATCAGCTTGAAGAGTTGCTCTACAGAATAGAAGCGGCAAAAAAATACACAGACAATATAGTGACGACAATACCCTCGATTCTTATAGTTCTGGACAGCAGGATGAATGTTCTTTCCACTAACATGGACTCTGACAAACTCAAGAATGGGACACCATCTATTGGACTTCTGCAATTTGTAGAACCGCTTAAAGATGAGATAAAGGCATGCCTTGAAACAGGAGAGATACAAAACAAGGAGATAGCCCTTAATACAGAAGGTGCTGAAACGCCTTTGGTTTTCTCTGCAGCGGTTTCTCAAATAGAGCTTGAAGAGGAGATAGGTGTGCTTCTTACAATCACTGATATTACCGAACAGAAGCTGGCACAGGAACGTATAAAAGCATCGCTTAAAGAAAAGGAGGTGCTTCTTAAGGAGGTTCATCACAGGGTCAAGAACAATCTGCAGGTTATTTCAAGTCTCTTGAGTCTTCAGGCAGGCTATGTAAATGACAAGCAGGCGCTTGAGCTGTTTAAGGAGAGCCAGAACCGCGTAAGGTCAATGGCAATTATCCATGAAAGGCTTTATCAGTCAAAGGATCTTGGGAGGATAGACTTTCGGGGTTATGTCCGGGATCTGGCAGACAACTTATTCCGCTCATACGGTGTGGATTCTGGACGTATTATGTTGAATGTGAATGTTGACAATGTTTTTCTTGGAGTGGACATGGCAATTCCCTGCGGGTTGATTGTCAACGAGCTGGTCTCTAATTCTTTAAAATATGCTTTTCCAGAAGGAAGAAAGGGGGAAATTCGCATTGATCTCTTTCCAGAAGGAGAGAAAAATCTTGTGTTGATTGTCAAGGACAATGGGATTGGTTTTCCAGAAGAGCTTGACTTCAGAAACACAGAGACATTGGGTTTACAGTTGGTGAATACCTTGACTGAGCAGGTAGGCGGCACGATTACTCTTAGTAGAGAAGGCGGAACAATGTTCAAGATTGTTCTGCCCAATTGAAATAAAAGGAGTGTATTGAAAAATGGAAGAGGTACGGATATTAATTGTTGAAGACGAAGGTATTGTAGCAAAGGACATACAGAATCGGCTGAAAAAGCTGGGGTATAGTGTTGCTGGTATTGTTGCATCAGGCGAAGATGCGGTTAAGAAGGCAGAAGAGACCCGTCCGGATTTGGTGCTTATGGACATCAAGCTAAAAGGCGAGATGAACGGCATAGGTGCTGCAGAGCAGATACGTAAGAAGTTTGACATCCCAGTGATATATCTCACCGCGTATGCTGACGAAGACACCATTGAGCGTGCGAAAGTAACAGAGCCGTTCGGCTACATGCTGAAACCGTTTGAAGAAAGAGAGCTGCGCTCCAACATAGAGATGGCTCTTTACAAGCACAAGATGGAGAAGCGGTTAAGGGAGAGCAAGCAGTGGCTCGCAACGACTTTAAAAAGCATAGGTGATGCCGTAATTGCTACGGATGAAAAAGGCTGTGTTGCTTTTATGAATCCTGTTGCTGAATCACTTACCGGCTGGAAGCAGGAAGAGGCGATTGGTAAAAAACTCACAGAGGTGTTCAATATTATTAACGAGAAGACCCGTGCCCTTGCTGAAAACCCGGTGGAAAGGGTTTTGAGGGAGGGCGTTGTCGTCGGACTGGCAAACCATACAGTGCTTATTGCAAGGGACGGCAGAGAGATACCAATAGATGACAGTGCAGCCCCTATCAAGGACGACAAAGGCAATATTACCGGTGTTGTTCTGGTTTTTCGTGACATCTCCGAGCGCAAGGAGATGACCGAGGCGTTCAGGGAAAGCGAGGAGAAATTTCGGGGAATCGCTGCCGCTGCAAAGGATGCAATCATCATGCTGGACAATAATGGGTGTATCACCTATTGGAATCCTGCTGCGGAAAGAATATTCGGCTATACAGCTGAGGAGGCTGTTGGTAAAGAGGCACATTTGTTACTTGCACCCAGAAGGTATCACGAAGCCTATGAAAAAGGTTTCAGTGTTTTCAGAATGACAGGACAGGGACCTGCACTCGGAAACACACTTGAGTTTCTGGCTATGAAAAAAGACGGAACGGAATTTCCCATAGAGGCGTCTGTTTCAGCCATTCAGATTAAGGGTCAGTGGCATGCCGTGGGGATAATCCGTGACATTACCGAGCGCAAGCGGGCAAAAGAGGCATTGCAAAAGTCTGAAAAATTTCTCAGCACGATATTTGACAGTATTCGCGACCCGTTCAGCATTGTTGACCGTGACTACAGGATAGTGCGCGTCAATGCAGCATATGCACAGATTAAGAACAAGCCGATTGAGACTCTCGTTGGCAAAAAATGTTACGAGATACTATACGGCAGAGACAGTGTATGCGAGGATTGCGTTGTGGAAAAGACATTCAGTTCATCAGACCCCTGTGCAAAGGACAAACGTATAACCCTTCCTGACGGAGCAGAGATATGGCTGGAGATTTATACCTATCCGCTGTTCAATGAAGAAGGAGTATTAACCCATGTTATTGAATACACAAGGGACATTACAACCCGTAAAAAAGCAGAAGAGGAGAGAAAACGTTTAATAGAAAGACTGGAGCATCTGTCCAGAACAGATGGCCTTACAGGGCTTCTTAACAGGAGGGCGCTGCTTGATAAACTTGAGTATGAGGTTGACAGGGCAAAGAGATATGGCTCTGAGCTGTCTGTAATACTTTGTGATGTTGATTCCTTCAAGGAGATAAATGATACATATGGTCATGCAGCAGGAGACAAAATCCTTCGTGCTGTTTCAGAGACCTTAAGTGAGTCGTTAAGAAGAACAGATATTGCAGGCAGGTATGGAGGCGATGAGTTTATGCTCATACTGCCGGAGACATCGATCAACGGTGCTGTGAATTTTGCAGAGAGAATTCGTCTGGCACTTGGAGACAAGGAGTTCCAGTTTACAGACAAGCGTTTAACAACGTCTTTAAGTCTTGGGGTTACAAGCCTCAGGGAAAACGATGATACTGATACATTGATAAAGCGTGCTGATATTGCCATGTATGCTTCAAAGCGGTCAGGCAAGAATAAAGTCTGTGCGCTTTAAGCTCTTTTTTCTTGTCTTCAGGCTGAACATTCCATAAAATTAATTCATGGCAGGCATCGCGCTCTGGATAACAGGGCTTCCGGGAAGCGGAAAAAGCACTGTTTCAGATGCTGTAAAACAAAAGCACTCCGATTTTGTAATCCTCCGGATGGATGAACTCAGAAAGGTAGCAACCCCTGCACCTACATATTCCCAGACAGAAAGAGATATTCTTTACCGGTGTCTTGTCTTTATGGCAAAGACGCTTACAGAGCTTGGACATGATGTGATAATAGATGCAACAGGAAACATGAGGAAGTGGAGGGAGCTTGCAAGAAAACTGATTCCAAGATATGTAGAAGTGTATCTTAAATGTTCTGTTGCGGTCTGTATGGAGAGGGAAAAGAGGCGTTTTGATACCCATGCTGCTCCAGAGGACATTTATGAGAAAGGCAAAAAAGGCTGGCCTGTTCCAGGCATGGCAGCACCCTATGAAGAGCCTCTGAATCCGGAGCTTACAGTAGATACAGAGACTGTATCCGTAGAGGATGCAGTAAAGCTCGTACAGAAGGCGATAGACAAGGTTAGGTAGCTTCAGGGACTGTTTTTGGAGTAAAATCTATAGATGCCGTCAATAACCGTTCTCCCTGATGAACTCAAGAACAAGATAGCCGCAGGTGAGGTCGTGGAAAGACCTGCCTCTGTGGTCAAGGAGCTTGTTGAAAACTCCATAGATGCCGGAAGCACAGCCATAGAGCTTGAAGTGCTTTACGGTGGCAGAAGGCTTATAAGGGTTTCAGACAACGGCGTTGGCATGGACAAGGATGACGCTTTCTTATGCCTTCAGAGGCATGCTACCAGCAAGCTTCATACAGAGGACGACCTTTTTAATATAAGAACAATGGGCTTCCGGGGTGAAGCGCTGCCGTCTATAGCATCGGTTTCAAAGCTTACGCTTATCACTGCTCCGAAGGGTTCTTCATCCGGCGTCTCTGTAGAGGTAATCGGCGGTGAAATAAAAGAGATAAAAGATGCGCCCTCAAACGGAACGTCCGTAGAGGTCAGAGACCTGTTTTTCAACACGCCGGCGAGAAAAAAGTTTCTCAAGAAAGACAGCACTGAACTTATGCACATCATAGACACTGTTACCAGACTTTCGCTTTCACACCCTGAGATCAGGTTTAACCTGAAGGCAGAGGGACAGGAAACTATAGCTCTTCCGAGGGCTTCAAGCCTCAGGGAAAGACTTATGCAGGTTTACGGGAGCGAATTCCTCGAAGGGCTTGTGGAGTTTGAAAATGAGACCAGCGGGCTGAAAATTAATGCATTCGTGTCAAAGACCGACAACCTCAGAAGCACAAGGGCACACCAGTTTGTCTTCGTAAATAAAAGACCTGTAAAGGACTCCTCAGTCTCCCATGCCGTCTACAGTGCGCTTGAAGGCGTAATACCGCAGGGAAGGCATCCGATTTATTTTATCTTTCTTGAGGTTGACCCGCGTAAGGTGGATTTCAATGTGCATCCCACAAAGCGTGAGATAAGGTTTGAGGACAAGGAGGTCGTTTACCGGTTTATAAAAAGAAGTGTAATGGATGCCGTAAGAGCAGGATTCAGACCCAGTGATGTAAAAGTATCCGTAAACGTTCCGGAGTCCACCGAAGATGCTGTTTATGCACCGACTCCGGAGAAGGTTTTCCCTGTTAAAGAACCTCAGGCCGAATTGACAACTATTCCCCTTGCGTATAAGACAGAACTGCCTTTTATTTACCTTGGAGATACGTTCATAGCTTTTTCTGAGGGGGAAGGTCTTACGCTCATAGACCACCATGCGGCACATGAACGCATTTTATACGAGAAGTTTCTGAAAGGGATTGATTTGGAGAGTCACCAGCTTTTGTTTCCGAGGCAGGTAAGGCTGAGCCCAAAGGAGTATATGGTCATACTCGAAAACAGGGACATCCTTGCTTCGTTTGGCATAGAGCTTGATGATTTCGGTCATGACACTGTGGTTGTCCGTTCCTTGCCTGATGTCATGAATGAGGCGGATTTAAGAGGAATACTCTCTGATGTTGCGCAGGAAATACTTGACGGGATAAAGCCAGGGCAGTCGCTGAAAGAGGCGCTTGCCGCGCGTATTGCATGCCACCGTTCAATCAGGGGCAGGAAGATACTCAGCAGTGAAGGGCTTGATGCTCTGCTTAGGGACCTGTCCAACGCTGACGACCCTGAACACTGTCCTCACGGAAGACCTACGAAGATCTTTCTTTCGCTGGATGAACTCAAAAAGATGTTTGGGAGGAAATAAGCCGGTGTTCTCAAAAGCACGCAAGACCACCTTTATAATCCTTTTTTTCATTTTGACTCTTATCCCTGTTTATTCCTATGCCATGCCTGAGTATGCCAGCAGAACCGGTGCGGGCTGTAAGACCTGCCATGTTAAGGCAGAGGGCGGCGCCCTTACAACCAGAGGGCTTCAGTATGCGGCATCAGGCTACAAGTGGCCGCCTCAGGGCGGCTACAAGGTGCTTGGTCCTATGGGGAAATTCGTAAGACTCCTGACAGGCTTTTTCCATGTTGTGGCTGCATTCATATGGTTTGGAACGATACTGTATGTGCATATTATTTTGAGGCCTGCCTATGCCTCAAGAGGCTTGCCTAAAGGGGAAGCTGCTCTGGGGATTGTTTCGATGGCTGTTGTAGGTGTTACGGGCATATTGCTTGTGGTGTCGAGGATAAGAAGCATAGATGTGTTTTATAAGAGCCTCTGGGGCGTGCTCCTTTCCGTAAAGATTGCCCTTTATCTGGTAATGGTGCTTTCTGCTTTGGTAGTCATCGTGTTTGTAGGTCCCCGGCTCAGGAAAGGTGTAAAGCGGGCCTCATTGCCTCAGGATGGAGTTTTTGACCCTGTGACCCTTTCGGGCTTTGATGGAAAAGAGGGAACGCCTGCCTATATCGCTTATAAGGGAAAGGTCTATGATGTAAGCGGTCTTAAGCTCTGGAAGGGCGGGTTGCATATGAGGCACCGTTCAGGAGAAGACCTCACGACTGCCCTGCCAAAGGCGCCTCACGGAGAGGAAAAGCTTGAAACCCTAAAGGTTGTCGGCTCTTATGATGCGTCGTTGAAGCCTCCACGAAGCCCTGCCCAGAAGGCGTTTTATTTTATCGCTTATATGAACCTCGCGTTGGTCTTTGCCGTGCTTTTCGTCATCTCTTTCTGGCGATGGGGGATATGATTCATCTTGATTGTTGACATCCCTGTAGGTTTCCAGCCGTGCGTGCCTTTAAATCAACCCCATTGCTTCTCTTACGAGGCTCATGGTTTGCTCTGCTGTTTTCCGTGCTTTTTCAGTCCCTTTGTCTATGGCTTCCTGGAGGACGTCAGGGTTGTTTATGAGTTTTTGTCGTTTTTCCCATATAGGTTCAAGGGTTTTAAAGACGTTCTTTATGAGTATCTGTTTGCAATCCAGGCATCCTATGGCTGCGGTTCTGCAGCCGTGTGCAACCTCTTCTTGCTCTTCCTGTGTGGAGAATATTTTATGGAGCTGAAATACAGGTGAAAGTTCAGGGTCTCCTTTGTCGGTTCTTCTTTTTCTTGCAGGGTCTGTCATCATGGTCTTGATTTTCTTTTCGACTACATCAGGCGGGTCGCTCAGGTATATGGCATTGTCGTAGCTCTTGCTCATTTTTCTTCCGTCTGTGCCAGGCACTTTCGGAAACTCTGTAAGAAGCCCTTCTGGCTCAGGAAAGACTTTTTTGTAAAGATAGTTGAATCTTCTTGCAATCTCTCTTGTTATTTCAAGGTGCGGAAGCTGGTCTATGCCCACAGGAACATAGTCTGCCCTGTAAATCAGTATGTCAGCTGACTGCAATACAGGATAGCCTAAAAACCCGTAGGTATTAAGGTCTTTGTCTTTGAGTTCTTCTTTTTTCTCCTTGTAAGTAGGGACTCTTTCGAGCCATCCGAGCGGGGTTATCATGCTTAAGAGGATATGAAGCTCTGCGTGCTCAAGCACTCTTGACTGAAGGAATATGGTGCACTTGTCCGGGTCCAGGCCGGCTGACAGAAAGTTTATCAGAAGGTCTGTAGTGCTTTCTTTTAATGCCTGTGGCTCTGTATATCCTGTTGTGAGAGCGTGCCAGTCGGCTACAAAATAATAACATTCGTATTTATCCTGAAGCCTTACCCAATTGCTCAGTGCACCTACAAAGTTTCCGATGTGGAGTTTTCCGCTTGCCTGCATTCCGCTTAAGACCCTCTGCATTGAACCCTCCTTAAATTATTCTTAAGAGAGCCAGAAACAGACTGACTAACGGACTTATAAAGTATCTTGCTAGTCCAGTTGCAATAAGTATTATAACTATAAACATGCCGTAAGGCTCAATTCTGCTGAGCATTGCCGCCTGCCTTAATGGAAGAATTCCGACGAGGACTCTTCCGCCGTCAAGGGGAGGAATAGGCATAAGATTAAAAGATGCAAGCACTACATTTATAACAATGCTTGAAGTAAGCATCATGTTAAGCGGCTTTAAGACAGTTAGTACTACGGATTCGGGTAGCAGAGCTGCTGCCGGAAGAAGAACGAATTTTATTAGGAGCAGGCTTACCATGGCAAGCAGTATATTGGTCAGAGGTCCTGCTGCGGCTGATATAGCCGTGTCCCTTTTCGGGTCTTTGAAATTATACGGGTTTATGGGGACAGGCTTTGCATATCCGAAGACGAACTGGCCGTTTGTAAATACCAGAAGGAGAAACGGCATGAGAATTGTTCCGAACAGGTCTATATGTGCAATGGGATTCAGAGTGAGTCTTCCCAATGCTTTTGCGGTCCGGTCTCCGAGTTTATATGCAACAAAGCCGTGGGCAACCTCATGAAACGTGATTGCAACGAGAATCGGTACTGCCGATATGGCTATCTGTCTTAATACACCTGAAATGTCCAAGTATACAACCTACTCAGGATTCAGTATCCTGTCTATAACGGTTCTTGCCACTACAAGCGGGTCTATGAAGGAGTTGTCCATATCCTGGTCGATGTCCCTTTTGTTTGAAAGATAGGTGATTCTGTCCTGCATTCTGTCTCTCAGAAAACGCAGATACTCAGGGTTCCTTGTAGGTTTGTATTTTTTGTCGTAGTCAGACCCAAAGAGTTCATTCCCGTTTTTAGGAAGCATAAGCCCTGTAAATGTGCGCCATTCCCTCCACTCGATTCTTTCTCTTACGAGTTCAGTCACTATGGACAGGGAGAGTTCTTTCGGAATGTCTATGAGCGAGCCTGGAAGTCCGAACGCATGCGTGTTCATGATATAACATTCACAGCCCATCTTAAAGAGTTTCTTGAACTGCTGGCAATCCTCAAGCAGCGGATGAACTCTGAACGGGTTTGCAAACGGCTCTATGACGAGTTTTTCAAGCTCTTTCGGGTCTACGTTTTCAACGCCTTTTGCCCGCATCGTACTTAGCGAAGCTCCCATTGCAACGGCGAGAGAACTGCCGTTTACCTTGCAGATTGGCGGCAGACTTGTGTCCTTCTGAAGCCATATAACCTTGCCTGGTCTTTCGCAGAAATCAGCATGTTTGAACATATCCCGTGATTTAATGCATCTTCCGTTGTCGTTTCTTATATCTTCTGCCACGATTCTTCTTGAGCCGTCAGGCATTTGCGTAACCGCAACGTTTTGTGCCGAATAAAAATACTTTATAATCGGGTCGTTGAACTTTACTGCGTCGGTTTTGTCAAACAGTGAAGGTTCAAGCGCTACTGTAAAGTTATTTTCGAGATCTATAAGGAAGGCGTCGTCATGGATAACAGTGACTTTTTCACTTTTCTTTAGTGTGCCTTCGTGGTCAAGGCTGTTCGTTATGGAGGATTTTCCAGAGCCTGAAAGTCCGAATACAGCGATAGGAGGTTTGTTGCCTATCTTTTTGATTCCTCCGTGACAGGCAACCATGTTCTGTCTTACGCCTATTGTCCATGCGAGTGTGAGTGTGCCCTTCTTTCTTTCACCGAAGTATCTTAGTCCGAGTATGGCAATGTTGTTTTCCATTTCATCTATGATGACGAGCCCGTTAGGAAATTCAGGATGACGCCATTCAGGGTCTGCAAACACCAGTATGTCAGGCTCATCGAGCTTGCGGGATTTTTTATACAGGTCAGACCACGGCTTCATAAACGGTGTGAAGTTTATGCCCCAGTCAAGCATGTTCTTTGCGTCGGTCTCCGGGCTAAGGAGATGTGCTTTTACCATGAAATCAGGATGCAGTCCCACGATTCCTTCAAGCCACAGGCACGGACGCCTGTTCATCTGGTAGACTGCCTCTTTCAGAATGCCCTGAAACTTGTCACTTTCTGCCTTTGTAAACTCTCTTACCAGCCGTCTTGCCCTTGCTGTTCTGCCTACGATACCTCCGTCGTTTGAGACGAGTATTTTTGCGCTTTTTGGCAGTCCAAACTGTTCAGGCTTGTGCATCGGCTCAGAAGTTATCATGACTTCAGGCTGTTTAAGTGCAAGCTTGTAAAGTTCAGCCATTGTGGTCTTTCTTACTGAGTTTGCAAAAAACGCACTCTCTAAGATTGCTCTCCAGGGTGACCCCGGTATTTTCCAGACAGAAGCCATCTTACCCTCCTCTTAAGGACTAACTTGATATCATAAAATTATACGCCTCAATATGTCAAATAAAACTTGTCATATTAGCCACTTAGCCACTAATTTAACCACTAATTGGTTTTGGACAGGTGCATGCGATTGACAAAGCTTTTTGTTTTCCATTAATCTAAAATTGATGCTTAAAACAGTAGAGGATATCAGCGAGACTAAGAAACGTCTCAGGATTGAAATTCCCCCTGATGCCATAGAGAGAGAAATAAAAAATGCTCTCAACAGGCTAAGGGCGAAAACAAAGATACCCGGGTTTCGTCCTGGCAAGGCTCCAATAGCTCTTCTTGAAAAACGCTTCGGGAAAGAGGTTGAGACCGAAGCCATGGAAAGGATAATCCCCGAGTACTATGCCAATGCATTAAGGGAAGCGAATATTACCCCTGTCTCCAACCCTGTGTTCGAGGAGGGTCTTGATTTCAAAAGAAACAGCCCCTTAAACATGACACTTCTCGTGGAGGTAAGACCTAAGATCGAAGGACTTAATTACAAGGGGATAAAAGTTAAGGACATTCCTGTAAGCGTTGAAGACTCTGATGTTGAAGGCACACTAAAGAGACTTCAGGAAGAGAAAGCCACCTATGAACCTTCTGAAGAACCTGTTAAGACAGGCGACCTTGTTATCATTGACTACGAGATAAAAGAGGAAGGGAAGAAGTTTACAGACCAGGTCTTTAAGGTTGGAAGTGAACGCATGCTCAAAGAGTTTTCTGAAAAACTCATGGGCATGAAAAAAGGAGAAGACAAGGAGTTTGAGATTACATTCCCTGAAGACTTCCATGTGAAGGAGTTTGCAGGCAAAACCCTTGGTTTTAAGGTCTCACTGAAAGACGTAAAGAAAGTTAATCTTCCTCCGATAGATGACGAGCTTGCAAAGGATGTAGGGTTTGAAAGCCTTGATGCCTTAAAGGAACATATAAGAAAAGAAATATTGAAATCGAAAGAAGATGCCGTCTCGAAGATTCTTAAGGCTGAAGTAGTGAAGAAGATTCTTGATGCTCATGAATTTGAGGCCCCGGAGTCGCTTGTGAACGAGGAGCTGCAGAGACTTGTGGATGAGGCTAGGGCAGGAGGCAGAACAGAGACAGAGGATGCCTTGAGGCAGGAGTTTTTGCCTGCTGCCAAAAGGCATGTCAGAGCGTCTATTCTTCTTCAGACGATAGGGGAAAAAGAAGGGATTAAGGTCACAGAAGACGATGTTAAGGAAAAAGTAAAAGTGCTTTCAGAGAAGCTTTCCCTTACGCCTGAAAACGTAATGAAATACTACATCACAAGGGACGGTTCGCTTGACGGACTCAGACATTCGATATTCGAGGAGAAAGTGCTGGACTTTCTGCTTGAACATGCAGAGGTAGAGAAAGGAGACTGACTGTGAGCATAATTCCAATTGTTATAGAGCAGACCGGAAGAACCGAAAGGGCGTATGATATATACTCTAGGCTGCTTAAGGACAGGATAGTCTTTGTCGGCACTCCTATAGACGACAGTGTTGCCAATACAGTTATTGCCCAGCTTCTGTTTCTTCAGACCGAAGACCCTGACAAGGACATACACTTGTATATAAATTCTCCGGGGGGTATAGTTTCTGCCGGTCTTGCCATATACGACACGATGCAGTATGTAAAGCCTGACATTGCCACTTACTGTATAGGTCAGGCGGCAAGCATGGGTGCACTGCTTCTGATGGCAGGCACAAAAGGCAAGAGGTTTGCACTTCCGCATTCAAGAGTGATGATTCACCAGCCGATGGGCGGATTCCACGGACAGGCAGCAGACGTTGAAATCCATGCAAGAGAGATACTGAAGATGAAGGATACGCTTAACAGCATAATAGCTACTCATACAGGACAGCCGATTGAAAAAATACAGGCGGATACGGACAGGGACTTTTTCATGACTGGTGAAGAGGCAAAGGCTTACGGCATTGTGGATGATGTCATTCGCAGCATAAAGGAAAAGAAGTAGAGGTTTTTCAGATGGCGAAAAAAGAAGACAACACGACATTTAAGTGTTCTTTCTGCGGCAGGGCTCAGGAAGAGGTGCGTAAGCTCATCGCAGGACCCACGGTGTATATATGCGATGAGTGCGTCGGGCTTTGCAATGAGATAATAGCGGATGAACTCCATGAAGACGTAAAAGAGCGTGTGCTGCCTAAGCTGCCGAACCCAAAGGAGATAAAAAGCTCTCTTGATGAGTATGTCATAGGGCAGGAGAAGGCAAAGAAGATACTGTCTGTCGCCGTATATAACCATTTCAAGAGGATATACTCACCCAAAGACCCTGACATGGAGATCCAGAAGAGCAACATTCTCCTGATAGGGCCTACGGGTACAGGCAAGACCCTTATGGCGCAGACCCTTGCCAGACTCCTTGATGTGCCGTTCACCATAGCCGATGCAACGACTCTTACAGAAGCAGGCTATGTCGGCGAAGACGTGGAGAACATAATACTTAAACTTCTTCAGGCAGCTGATTATGATGTGGAGCGCACACAGCGTGGAATAGTCTATATAGACGAGATAGACAAGATAAGCCGGAAGTCGGACAACCCCTCTATAACAAGAGATGTCTCAGGCGAGGGTGTTCAGCAGGCGCTTTTGAAACTGATAGAAGGCACAATAGCCAATATTCCTCCGCAGGGCGGCAGAAAGCACCCGCAGCAGGAATACATCCATGTGGATACAAGTAACATCCTCTTCATCTGCGGTGGTGCATTTGTCGGTCTTGAGGATGTAATCGGACAGAGAACAGGTAAGAAAGTAGTCGGCTTTGGCACTTCACTGAAAAGCAGTGGACAGAAGAAAATCGGTGACATTCTCTCTCTGGTTGAGCCGCAGGACCTTATAAAATACGGCATGATACCGGAGTTCGTAGGCAGAATGCCTGTTATTGCCACCCTTGAAGAACTTGACGAGGAAGCACTTGTAAAAATCCTCACAGAGCCTAAGAACTCTCTGGTAAAACAGTATCAGAGACTTCTTTCCCTTGACAACGTGCACCTGATGTTCACGGACGCCGCACTCAGGGCAGTGGCAAGAAAGGCTATCAAAAGGAAAGCCGGAGCCAGAGGCCTTAGGGCTATCCTCGAAGAGATAATGCTCGATGTTATGTATGAGATACCATCTCAGAAGGGTATAAAAGAGTGCCTGATAAACGAAGACGTCATCGAGAAGAAAGGAAAGCCTATCCTGATATACGAGAAGCAGTCAGCCTGAAGAGACACAGCCTCTTTTAAATCCGAGTTTGTCCTATCTGTGCGGTTGATTTTGCATTACAATTTTGGCAGACGCCTTTTATAATATAATGTCCATGCCCACCTGAATGGAGGGGTGGCCGAGCGGTTGAAGGCGGCGGTCTTGAAAATCGCTGTAGGGTGACCCCCTACCGTGGGTTCGAATCCCACCCCCTCCGCCACTGAGACTGTCTGAGGCGTGCGGTAGGATTTACAATACACCAGCACTTATGATGTTCTGCGGACTGCCTGCCAGAAAACCAATTATATTCTGTGCAGTTGTCTCGATGATTCTCTCAAGTGCTTCCTTGCTGTAAAAGGCTATGTGAGGAGTAAACACGACGTTGTCGTTGTGCAGAAGAATATGGTCTTTGACGAGTTCGCCAAGAGCTTTTGATTTCTTTTTGTCGTACAGAAGCTGTTTTTCTTCTTTTATCAGTTTTTCTCCCTCAAGGACGTCGAGTCCTGCACCGGCAAGGATTTTTTTGTCAAGTGCTTCAATCAACGCATCGGTCTCCACGACAGCGCCTCTTGAGGTGTTTATAAGAATCGCACCCCTTTTTATCAGTTTGATTGTATCCCTGTTGATAAGATGATGAGTATATTTGTTGTATGGGACATGCAAGGTGATTATATCTGATTTCCTTAACAGCTCTTTAAGCGGGGCATATTTAAACCCCAAGACCTCTGCCAGAAAAAGGTTCTGGTTGACATCATAAGCCAGCACGTTCATCCCGAAGCTTTTGGCGATTCTGATTACATGCAAGCCAATGTGTCCTGCGCCGACTACACCAAGGGTCTTTTCCTTAAGGTCAAAGCCTTTAAGCCCTTCTATGGAGAAATCATTTCTCAGGGTTCTCATATACGATTTGTGAATGTTTCTTGACAGAGACAGAATCAGTGCAAAGGTGTGTTCAGCCACAGTGTTTTCTCCGTAGGACGGAACATTGCAGACAGCAATCTTTCTTTTTTTGCACTCCCTTATGTCAATGTGGTCGAACCCTGTTGACCTCGTGGCTATTAATTTCAGCCTCGGAAGGGCCTGAATAACCTGCTTGTCGGTCTTTGAATAAATGAAGACAGAGACGATGTCATAGTCTTTAACCGTTTTTGCGTTTTCAGGGCTTAGCGGTTCTTTGAAAAACGAAAGAGAATGATCCTTAAGTGCCTTTTTAAGGTATTTTCTCTCCCACCCTTTAATTTCAAAGAAGGCGATGTTCATGGCGTTTTCCTCATCGATTTAAGTTAAGCGTAGCAGAAAAGGAGTGCTTTGGGAAGATGCTTTCTGTGCGTTCTGGTAAGATATATTCATGGGGAGACGTCTCAGCCAGAATTTTCTTTATGACCCTTCCATCCTAAGAAGGATTATCCAGATTGCAGGGCTTTCCCAGGGTGACACTGTCGTCGAGATAGGTTCTGGTCCTGGCAGGCTTACAAAGATGCTTGCAGAAAGGGCAGGGCATGTTATAGCCATAGAGCTTGACAGAAGGTTCTGTGAGGCACTGAAAGAGGACACTCAGGATTACGAAAACATTGAGGTCGTATGCGGCGATGCTCTTAGATATCCTTATGAGACAGCAGGACAGTTCAGCGTCGTTGCCAATATCCCCTATCATATAACCACACCGCTTATCTTCAAGCTTTTTGAATACCGGGGGAGTATAAAATCCATGACCCTTACGGTGCAGAAAGAGGTTGCCGAAAGGATAGTTGCAGGGCCAGGCACAAAAGACTACGGGGTGCTTTCCATAACTGTTCAGTATTACGGAAAGCCGGAATTAAAGTTTTATATCCCAAGAGGTGCTTTCAGACCAGTGCCCCGTGTGGACTCTGCATGCATACATATTGATGTCTATAAAAAACCAGTAATCGATGTAAAAGACGAAAAGCTCTTTTTCCGCCTGATAAGAACAGCGTTTTCCCACAGGCGCAAGACTATGCTTAACGCACTGAAGACAATCTCTCCTGGGATGAAAGCCGTACTCAATGCCACGGGCATAGAGCCTTCAAGAAGACCTGAAACCGTGAGCATAGAGGAGTTTGCAAAGCTGTCGGAATATCTCAGAACCCGCCTTGACTGATGGGGGCATCTAAAATTCAGGCATGGCATTTTTCAGCCCTGAATTTTGGATGCTATCTTGAGTAATTTCAAGATACAGTTCTGTCAACCCTTTGTGTTATCATAGTTGACTGTGGAGGGAATTTTTCTCATGTGGCAATGTTTCCGGAGAGAAAGGGGGTCGTTGACCCCTTGACTGTGAAAAGGGTAGTTGTTACAGGTATCGGGGCAGTGACTCCTCTGGGAAATTCCTTTATAGATTCATGGGATGCGGCAAAGAAAAGTATTTCAGGCATTCGTCCGGTGACAAGGTTTGATGTATCAGACATCCCGTGGAAAGTTGCAGGCGAGCTTAAAGGTTTTTCTCCTGAGGAATACATTCCCCGAAAGGATTTAAGGCGTCTTGACCTGTTTGTGCATTATGCATTTGCTGCCGCATGGATGGCTTTTAAGGATGCGGCTTTGGATAAAAAACATCTAAACTCTGCCGGTGTCATTATCGGCTCAAGCAGGGGCGGAATAAGCACGATAGAAGAGACCCTGAGGAAAAGACCCACTGCCTATGCCATGTCAGCCACGACGATAAGCATGGCTGCATCGTATATAGCCAAGAGGCTTGGCATAAAAGGGCATTGTCTGGGCATCTCGAATGCGTGCTCTTCAGGTGCAAGTGCAATAGGCGAGGCGTTCAGGTTAATCAAACACGGTCAGGCAGAGGTTGTGCTTGCAGGCGGAACTGAAGCCCCTGTGTGCAGGCTTTGCATTGAAGGCTATGGTGCATCCGGAGCACTCTCTAAAAAAGGCATCAGCATGCCTTTTGACAAAAAAAGAGACGGCTTTGTGCTCTCAGAAGGAGCTTCAGTGCTCGTTCTTGAGGATTATGAATCAGCAATAAAGCGCGGCGCAAGGCTTTACGGTGAGATTTTAGGCTACGGCAACACATCCGATGCCTTTCATCAGACAGTGCCGGACAAAAAAGGCCAGGCAAAGGCTATAAAAGCAGCACTTGAAGAAGCAGGCATTAAGCCGGATGATGTAGATTTCATCAACGCTCATGCCACGTCCACTCCGATAGGTGATATAACAGAGGCAGAGGCTATAGAACTCGTGTTCGGAAAAACCACTATTCCTGTAAGTTCGGTCAAATCCATGACAGGGCATATGCTCGGCGCATCCGGTGCATTCGAGGCAGGCATGACTCTGATGACAATAAACGAAGGGATAATCCCGCCGACTGTTAATCTAAAAGAGCCTGAAGGCGGTCTTAATTATGTAAGACAGACCAGAAAGGCTCGGGTAAGGGTTGCCGTGTCGAATTCTTTCGGCTTTGGCGGGGTGAACTCAGTGCTGGTCTTTGCGTCTGTTTCAGATTAAAGTGCTTTTTCGTATATCCTGTATTTTTTATAGAGTTTTCCGCCTATCATTTCCACGAGTCTTTGAACAGGCAGGTTGTCTTCGAGTATCCATGAAAACTCCACTCGTCTGTAACCGCCTTTCTTTACTCCTTTGAAGCCTTCTCTGAAGAGCAGGGCATCCACGCCTTTTAACCTGTAGTCCTTTTTTACGCCTAAAAGAAGCATTCTCAGGTCTTTGATTTTTCTTGAGTAATAAACGGCTTTGAGAATCGTCACGGGATTAACCCTGCCGTTCATGTGTTTTAAGACATAATTAAAGTCCGGAATAAGTCCCATAAAGCCTACTGGTTTTCCTTCTGCCTCGGCAATGAGCGTAAGTTCCGGCACTGCAATCTCCTTGAGTCTTTGTCCGAGAAAATCGAGCTCTTCATCAGTAAGCGGGATGAACCCCCAGTTTTTCTCCCATGCAGAGTTGTACACTTCTTTAAAGGCTTCAAGCTCGGATATGAAATTTTTCTTGTTGACTGCTCTTACTTTTATTTTTCTTTTCTCTGCGATGGATGCCACCTTGAGTATCTTTTCCGGCAGCTTGTCTTCTATGTTGTAGATGTATGCAAAAAGGTCTTTGGATTTTTTCATCCCGTAATCTGTCATAAGGTCGTTGTAATAAGGCGGGTTATAAGGTGTCATGAGCATTGGTGGTTCGTTGAAGCCTTCTATGAGGAATCCGCATTCCTCGTTCGTTGAAAAATTCATCGGACCTCTCAGTGTTTCCATTCCTTGATTTTTAAGTTCCTCTGCAACCCTGTTTAATAGAAGCTTTGAGACATCAGGGTCTTCTGTGCACTCAAAGAAGCCGAAGAAGCCAGCCTTTTCTTTATGAAATTCGATGTGTCTTCTGTTTAGAATTGATACGATTCTTCCTGTGCAGACTCCGTTTTTCCTGGCGAGGAACAGTTTTACCTCTGCATGTTTGAAAAACGGGTTTGAGGGTGAGAATTGTTTACGCATTTCCCGTATAAGAGGTGGGACATAGAAGCGGTTACTGGAATAAATCCTGAAGGGTAGTTTTATAAAGTCATCGAGGTCTTTTTCGGATTTAACCTCAGCTATTTCCATTGGGTTACTGGATAAGCCCCAGAGCCTTTCCTACTTTTTCAAAGGCAATGAGGACGATTTCGAGGTGTTCGTCTGTATGTGTAGCCATGTAGCTTGTTCTGATGAGTGCCTTGCCGTTGGGCACTGCTGGAGGCACAGCCACGTTTGCGAACACGCCTTCGTCGTGAAGCATCATTGCCATTTTGAAGGCTGTCTCGTTGTCTCCGACGATTATGGGTATTATGGGTGTTTCACTTGCTCCGACTTCAAACCCGAGGGATTTAAACCCGTTAAGCATCTTTCTGGTGTTGTGCCAGAGCCTTTCGATTCTTTCAGGCTCGCTTTCGATAATATCAATAGCTGCGCTTACTGCGGCTATGCTTGCAGGCGGCGGACTTGCGCTGAATATCAACGAGCGTGCGAAATGCTTTACGTAATGTATTACTTCCTCTGAGCCTGCTATAAACCCTCCTATGGATGCAAGCGACTTGCTGTATGTTCCCATTATAATGTCCACTTCGTTTTCAAGTCCGAAGTGTTCGGCAGTGCCTCTGCCGGTCTTCCCCAGAACCCCGATGCCGTGTGCATCATCCACCATGACTCTTGCATCGTATTTCTTCGCCAGTTTTATTATCTCAGGAAGGTTTGCTATGTCGCCTTCCATGCTGAAGACTCCGTCAACGACTATGAGTTTTCCCTTGCCTTCGTTTTCCTCGAGTATGCGTTCGAGGTCAGCCATGTCGTTGTGCCTGAACTTTCTGACTTCTGCATATGAAAGCCGGCAGCCGTCTATGATGCTTGCATGGTCCATTTTATCGATGATTACAACATCGTCTTTTCCTGCAAGTGCAGAGATGGTGCCGAGGTTGACCTGAAAGCCGGTGGAAAATACAAGCGCTGCTTCTTTTCTCATAAATCTTGCAAGTTTTTCCTCAAGTTTGACATGTATGTCAAGTGTTCCGTTCAGAAACCGTGAGCCTGCACAACCAGAGCCGTATTTTCTGACTGCCTCTATGGCTGCTTCCTTGACCTTTGGATGGTTTGTAAGTCCTAAGTAATTGTTCGAGCCGACCATTATCATCCTTCTGCCGTTTATGACAACTTCAGGGTCTTGTGCGCTCTCTATCATCCTGAAGTATGGATAGAGCCCTACGGACATGAGTTCTTTTGCCCTGTTGAATTTATAGCACTTGTCGAATATGTCAGTTGATTTCTTTACAGCCATTGATGAATTCTGTACCAGTTTGCCGTCCATTTAATCCCCTCGCTCATCTTCACCCTTGGTGAAAACCCAAGTTTCTTGTTTGCCTTTGAGGAATCGCATATCCATTTTGGATAACTCAATTCCTTCACCTTATCTTTGTTGATTATACTACTTTGTTTACTAAGACTACTACTGATATGTGCAATAAGAGGGAATATGCGCTGTGGAATTCTCACACGGATGGGTTTTGTGCCGACTGCCTCTGATATGACAGAGGCTATGTCTTCGTTCGTGTAAATGTTTTCGTCGGAGAGGAAGAACACTCCGCCTTCTGCGTTTTCCGACTCAGCAGCCATAATGATCCCTCTGACGAGGTCATCCACATAAAGTAATGAGTAATAGCATTTGCCCCAGTACGGGAAAATCCCTTTTTTAAGTATCCTGTAGAACACGTAGAGGTCTTTGTCTCTTGGTCCGTAGACAGCAGGTGGTCTTATTATAGTGACTGGTATTTTGTCTTTGTATTTCATTACGGCATATTCGCCTTCGAGTTTGCTTTTTCCATAGCTGGAAACAGGTCTTGGAGGTGTATTTTCGTTAACAGGGTTTCCGTTGCTGCTTGGTCCTACCGCAGCAAGACTGCTGAGATAGAGGAATCTTTTAAGATTGGGATTTTTGGCTAAGGCAGCTTCAAGGAGGTTTTCTGTACCTTTTACATTTACAGCGAAGAAGTCTTCGTCCTTAGGTGCTTTTGTCAGTCCGGCGATGTGGAATATAGTATCGACGTCCTTGACTGCATCAAGCAAGGATTCTTTGTTTCGGCAGTCTCCATATATAAGTGTTACATCGAGGCTTTCTATCCACTTTAGTGTGGATTCTTTCCTTATGAGACAGGCAACTCTGTAACCTTTCTTGAGGAGTTCTTCTACGAGGTGGCTTCCGATGAAGCCTGTGGCACCTGTCACAAGGGCTTTCATAAGCTAAAAATATTTTGAGCCATCATTTAAGATTAGTCAAGTTAAAAACTTAAAAGATTGAGAATTGTTTAGAAAGGCGGTTAGGGCGGTGTTAGAGGCTCATGTTTTCAAGTCTGTAGATTCTTTCCTCAATTGGCGGATGAGTGCTGAAGAGCTTTAGTAGTCTGTCTCCTGTCAATGGGTTAACTATAAACATATGTGATGTTGCAGCATTTGCCTTCATTGGGATTTGTCTTGATGCAGAGTGTAGTTTTCTCAGGGCGCTAGCAAGATACCTTGGATTTCCTGAGAGCCTTGCACCGCCCATGTCTGCCTGGTACTCCCTTGACCTTGAGATTGCCATCTGCACGATGAGTGCAGCTATCGGAGCAACTATCATCATTACAAGTGCAGCTATTGGGTTTTCGTCCTCGTCGTCGTGTCTGCCGAAGATTAGAGCCCATTGTGCCATCTGCGCAAGATAGCTTATAGCACCGGCGATTGTTGCCGCTATGGTGCTTATGAGAATGTCTCTGTGCTTTATGTGGGCAAGCTCATGCCCGATGACTCCTGCCAGTTCTTCAGGCGACAGAATGTGCATGATTCCAGTGGTGACTGCGACTGCTGCATGTTCTGGATTTCTTCCTGTGGCAAATGCGTTGGGCTGGTCAGCCTCTATTATGTAGAGTTTTGGCATTGGCATCCCGGCTTTTTTCGTAAGCCATTTGACTATGCTGTAAAGTTCCGGTGCCTCAGCCTCTGTAACCTCCTTTGCACCATACATCTTCAGGACGATCTTGTCACTATACCAGTAGGCAAAGAAGTTCATGCCAAGAGCGAAAATAAGAGCTATAGTCATCCCCTGCTTTCCGCCAAACGCTCCTCCTGCAAACACGAGCATAACCGTAAGCGTGACAAGTAGAAACATCGTCTTTAAGTTGTTCATCGTTACCTCCAGTTTGCAGTTATGTCAGAGATGACATTAAGGTTTTTATTTATTATAAATGAAATTTTGTGTCTGTTTGCAAGTGGGGGGCAGGTGTTGCAAGGATCCGGCACTATAATGCCGAACACTGTTTAAGAGTGTTTTCCAGCTCAGCCAATTTGAATGGTTTTTTAAGCGTAAATATGCCTTTTTTCTTAAACTCATCAGCGAGTTCGGCAGTTATGAACGCTGAGCATACGACTATCTTTGGATTCTTGTCTGGGATTTCACTCACTTTTTTAAGCAGATGTGTGCCATTTTCCTCAGGCATTCTAAGGTCAGTAAACAACACGTCGAAGTCGCTATGGAGTATATGGCGTAGAGCTTCACTGCTGCTGGAGGCTGAAATTACTTCATGTCCCAGCTTTTTTAGTGCTCTTTCCAAAAACCACCTGACAAGTTGTTCATCATCAACAACAAGAACTCGCATAGTACCCATTGTTTTAAATAGCAAAAAACGTGCTAATTTTTTTCAGGGAGGAAACCGAATTTTTGCATTCTGTACCGGAGGGTGTCTCTTGTAAGGTTGAGGAGCTTTGCGGCCCTTGTCTGGTTACCTTTAGTCGCGTCTAGAGCCTGTCTTATAAGTTCTTTTTCAACTTCTTCTATGTCTATGCCGCCTGGTGGGATCTTTATATCAATACCTCTTGCATTCTTTGTCATTATTTCGCTGGATGTCATCTCTAGCGGGAGGTGTTCAGGCAGTATGTATTCATCGCTTTCGAGTATCATGGCTCTTTCTATGACATTTTTGAGTTCTCTGACATTTCCGGGCCATGGGTATTCCATAAAGCATTTTTCAGTCTCTTTTGCCAGACCTTTGAGGTTCTTCTTGCATTCCCTGTTGAAATTATCTATAAAGTATTTTGCAAGCAGAAGTATATCTTCTCCTCTGTCCCTCAGGGGAGGCAGCACTATGGGTATTACCTTTAGTCTGTAGTAGAGGTCTTCCCTGAAGTTTCCTTTTCTTACCTCTTCGTCTATATTTCTGTTGGTTGCTGCTATGATTCTTACATCCACCTCTATATCTTTTGTGCCGCCGATTCTTTTAAAAGATTTATTCTCTATAACCTTGAGGATTTTTGCCTGTGTATTGGGGCTCATATCTCCGATTTCATCGAGGTATACAGTGCCGCCGTCTGCAAGTTCAAAGAGCCCTTTTTTCATCATTTTTGCGTCTGTGAAGGCACCTTTTTCGTATCCGAACAGCTCGCTTTCAACGAGGTTTTCAGGCAAAGCGGTGCAGTTTATTTCCATGAAAGGTTTTTCCGCGCGGCTGCTCTGGTAGTGGATTACCTTTGCAACAAGGTCTTTGCCTGTTCCGCTTTCGCCCTGCAGAAATATAGTAGTGGCGTCGCTCTTTGTGACCTTTGTTATAAGGTCGAAGACCTTTTTCATTTCCTCTGATTTTCCGATTATGCTGTCAAAGCCGTATTTGGCGGAAAGCTGGCTTCTGAACTGGGATACCTCTTTTCTGAGGGAGACGGTCTCCAGAGCCTTGTTCAAGAGGATTTTCAGCTTTTCCATATTAAACGGCTTTTCGACGAAGTCGTAAGCGCCGAGTTTGATGGTCTTGACTGCAGTCTGAATGTCTCCGAAGGCGGTAATCATCACCACGAGTGCGTGCCTGTCGATTTCTTTTATGCCTTCGAGTATGGTTATGCCGGATACGTCAGGCAGGTGGATGTCCAGCAGTGTAATGTCCGGCATTTCTTCTTTGAATATATCGAGACCTTCCAGCCCCTTCTCAGCGGTCAACACGGTATAACCTTCCTTGGAGAGATTCTGCTCAAGCGACCACCTTAGGAGCTTTTCGTCGTCTATAACAAGGATTTTTGCTTCAGACATTTTTCACCTCCAGCGGCAGTATTACGCGGAAAGTGCTGCCTGTGCCTATCTGGCTTTCAACCTCAATCCTTCCGCCGTGTTTTTCCACGATATTTTTACTTATAGCCAGCCCCAGCCCTGTTCCTGTGTGCTTCGTTGTAAAAAAGGGCTTAAAGATATTCTTCAAGTTCTCGTAAGCAATACCCTGCCCGGTGTCCGTGATAGCTATCTCTGCCTCTCCCTTATCTTTTCTTAGATAAGTCGTAATGGTCAATGTTCCTCCTCCTGGCATCGAATGCAGAGCATTGAGCATAATATTTAAAAATACCTGCTGCATTTGTTCCGGATCTACGTTAATCTCTCCGATATCATCCGCTGTTATTATATTAACATCAATGCCCTGTTTTTTGGCTTTGGGTAAGATCAGCCTTTTTGCACGTTCGATTATAGGCATAATCGGAGTCCTCATAAAATGCGGCTCAGGCGGCTTTGCAAAACTGAGAAGGTCTCTTACTGCCTTGTCAAGGCGTTCAATCTCGCTTAACACTTCCTGTATTATGTCTCTTCGTGGGTCATCAGGGGGGAAGTCCTCTGCAAACACCTGTATTGCTCCGCTGATACCGGCAAGTGGATTTTTTATCTCGTGGGCAATGGCAGATGCAAGTTCCCCGATGGTAGCCATCTTCTCAACTTTCTGCATAGCCTCTATCTGACAGGATTCAAGCTCATGTCGTGCCTTGTTCAGTTCGTTGAGCATGGAGTTAAGACTTTTGGCAAGAGAGCCTATTTCATCTTTTCGACTGGTATCAAATCTCACATTAAGGTCTCCGTCCTCGACTTTTTTTATTGTGCTGATGATGCGTTTTAGTGGTCTGTTTATTAGAAATGTGGTCAGCACGCCGACTGAGACCGTGAGGGTAAACAGGGTCAGCAGGTAGAGGAAAACAGTTTTTTCTCTCAGGTTCCGGATTTTCTTGAGGGTTCCCTCCATAGACATTTCCACACTAAGGATGCTCATCACTTCTTTACTGCTGTTATGACACCGCTGGCACGGCTTTTCGTTATAAATAGGCATCCGGATGCAGTATATGTGCCTGCCGTTTATTTCGCGTGAAAAGAGTTCTGGGGTAAGGGGTTTTTCAGCGTCCCATGAGATGTTGAATTTAGTGCCTATCTCTGATGGGTTAGATGAGCTTATTACAGTTCCATCGGGCCTGAAGATGCGCACCGAGTGTATATCCTGAGCGATTAAATGCTCGAGAAACAGATGGAAATCCTCTGCCTTGCCTTTAAGCATAATCGTGATAAGCCCGTTTTTTATTATCTCTGTCACCAGAGTTGCCTTTGCTTTGTCTTCTTCTGCTATGTGTTTTTCTTGCAAATACAGGAACTGGTAGGAAAAGGCGCCGATAATCACCAGCATGATACATGTGGCAGAAAGGACGTATTTGCTTTTAAGGCTCAGATTGCCCTCCCGGGTTGAAGATTACTCAAGCCCTCCGTATGCATGAAGCCCGCTAAGGAGCAAATTAACTCCCAGATATGTGAATATTACAGCAACAAACCCCAGAACGGCTACTACTGAAATCTTATGACCTCTCCACCCCCTAAGAAGTCTGGCGTGAAGGTAAAATGCATATACGAACCATGTTATCAGGGACCATGTCTCTTTTGGGTCCCAGCTCCAGTAAACACCCCATGCCTGGTCAGCCCATATGGCGCCGAATATGAGTCCGCCCAGTGTGAATATCGGAAAACCAATTGCAATGCTCTTGTATGTAATCTCATCAAGTGTACTCGCCGAGATGTTAAATGTCTCTATTATCCGCTTCAGTATATAGCCGTATCGCCATATAACGAACAGTAAAACAAAAGCTGCAATATAGCTTAGTATGGACACAATAGAAGAGTCGCTGAAGAATGTCGCTTTAAAGAGATAACTTTTTATGAGTGCTTCCGGCTTCATCCCTGCCACTTTAAATTTCAGGAAATCAAGCCCCAGTGCTCCCAGCACGATTACGAATATGCCGAGCATTACACTCCAGAATATGTAAGAGGCCTCTGTTTTTCTTTCCGTTGTTACTATCAGATACATCATTGCTGTGCTGAAGGACAGTGCAAATGTTGCGTATGATATAAAGCTCATTATGACGTGCACGAGCAGCCAGTTGCTCTGAAGTGCAGGCACGAGAGGCTGAATCTCTTTTGACATTCCGGAGATGTCTATAAATGCAAGGGCAAGACCTGCAACAGGGGTTACAAAAGCACCGAAAGAGCGGTTCTTGTATTTGAATTCTACTACCAGGTAGCCCAGTATCAGACACCACACAAAGAATATCAGGGATTCATAGAGATTGGTAATCGGCACTGACCTTAGTATTCCCATCTGGCTTATGTCGTAAAATTCTTTCCATCTGAGAAGAATGGCTAACGTCTGGCAGACAAAACCTGTTATAGTGATAGTGGTTGCCGCTACACCAACACCATGTTTTTTAAAGGCTATGTAGGTGATGTAGGTTATCATCGCGAGGATATAAGCTACAGTTGAGATTCCGAAGAAGACGGAACTATCCATTATTTTCCTCCTTCCTTCAGAAGGGCGACCATTTTATCGATTTTTCTTTCAAATGCCTCTCTGTTTTTATTTGCAGATGCGGCAACCATGACTTTTGTGTTGCCTTTCTCGGTGGTGACTCTCACCCATAGTCTGCGGTGGCTCATGAAGAAAGCTATAAAGAGCCCCACGCTCATAGTAGCACAGCCAAGATAAACAATCCATACGCCGGGGTCCCGTCTTACCTGAAGTCCTGTGTATTGTGCACCCCAGATGTCTACGAGTTCTACAATGTGTCCGTTCTGCAGCCGCCATGTAACAGGGTATCTCTCGAGTATCCATTTTTTGTATGTTTTGCCGTTTTCGTTAATCTCCAGTTGTGCTCCAGGGTTGTTCATCATCTCGGAATAAGTGAAAGCCCTTCCATCCTTATCAAACGAAAGTGCAGGACTCCAGTCGGTTACGGTCGCCTCAATGTTTGTGCCGGGAATAAGGAATTTTTCTCCCTGCCGGACTCTCAAAGTTTCCGAGACTCCGGTTTTCGATGTCGTCCTGAAAATAAACAGGAAACTGGAACTGTCAGGCATAATCCCGTAGCTTGACTGGTAAAACGTAATCCCCTTGTATCTCAGCGGGTCATTAACCTCTATTCGCTTTTTAAGAACCTCTTTGCCATTGTCTATAACCGTAAGGAGGCTGCTGTATTCCTTTGGCATGTCGGACCTGCCGTAAAACGATACGTCGAAGTCATCGCACCTGATGGAGAATCCCAAAGGCATCATACCGAGCTTCTTCATTCTGGCTGTAAGGTGTGACTCTTCAACCCCGAGCTTGCGTGCCGCCATGGACACATCGCCCCCTGATATCTCAAGGGCGTTGAAGATTATTCTTCGCTCTGAGATTTCTGCTGGTGTGAGTTCGCCTGTCTTTGTGAACGCAACTCCAAAGCTTTCTCCTTCCGGAAGGTTCAGAAACCCTTTGAACCCAAAAAATATTCCAATAAGTGCCCCTACAAGTATGACGAGAATGCTGAAATGGGTGATATAGACGCCAAGCCTGCTGTATCTCCCTTTTTCCCAGTAGAACTGATGACCACCAGGGTCGCTTGCCTCAGAGTATTTAAACCCCTCTGACCTGAGAACCGAGCCTACTGTTTCCTTTACTTTCTCTGTCTTGCCTTTAAGGGTAATTTCTCTTTTTATGGGTATTGCCTTGAAGTGTTCTTCTTTTAAGGGTTTAATCGGTTCCTTTACCAGCTTCCATATCGAGGGGAATCTGTCAATCGAACATACAAGCAGGTTGGCTGCAAAGAGCATGAGCAATGTCACAAACCACCATGAGTGATACATGTCCATGAAGCCCAGTGCGTCGAATATTCTATACAGGGTTGGAGCAAGGGATTCGCCGAATAACTTGCTGATTACCTGGATGTTTTTCTCAGGTGATGCCTGCTGTTCGAGTATGGTTCCAATAATGGATGTAAGTGCTATCAGGGAGAATACTATGATAGCCAGTTTTACAGAGGCAAGAAAATCCCATATCCGGTCGATTATATTTTTGTCCTTTGATTTTGCCATACTACTAAAAGTAATTTAATTATAATATTTTTTATGCATAACAAACAAGTTTATAACTTCAGAGTGTCAGGGATGTTCCGGGTTTTGTTCTTCACCGTGAAGTCTGCATAAATGCCGGTGCTGTCCGGTTTTCAGGTGCAGGGTCTCAGGCGTAAAAGCAGGATAAGTGTTTTACCTGCAAAGGATTATATCGTCATTTCTTCAGGGGTTTCGGTCTGTCTCTTTTTGAATCCACCAGACAGAAAAAACCGAACGGCTCTTTAAACGGGTTTTTCAACTGATGCGGGGCATCAGGTGGTATGTAAAGCACATCGAGAAATCCGATGTCGTAGTTTTTCCCTTTGACAAGACATCTTCCTTTTCCCCTTATTCCCACCACCACGTGTTCGTGCCTGTGGTGTTCAAGGGTTGTGTAGCCTCCGGGTGATATCTCGAAGTATCTAAGGTGGAATTTTGTATTTTCTCCTCTGGTGCCGACGAGCACCCTTCTTAGGACTTCAGCCCATGTGCCGTCCTGAGACTTGTATTTTTCAGTCTTTACCCCCTGCCATGAGAAGTCTCCCTTGTGCCTGTAAAGCCTTGTCCTGAGGACAGATTTCCTTGTCTTTTCAGGTGTTTTCCAGTCGCATGACAAAGGTGCTGGTTTCTTAGGCATTAAAACACTCCAGGGTTTTCCATACATTATAAATAAAAACGCTTCAAAGGGGAGGGGATTGGAGCGTGCTAATCAAAAACTATAATGCATTTCAGTGACTCTTTAGCCTCTGCCGTAAGCCTGTAAGCCTTTTCTGTCTCCTCTATTGGAAACCTGTGGGTGATGACATGGGATGCCTTTACAGCACCGCTTTCCATGAGTTCGAGTGCATCAGCGGTGTCTGAAGGTCCGCATGAATAGCTCGTTATAAGACTGATATCTTTAAAATAAAGCTCGTTTGGGTTGATTGTCAGTGTTTCTTCAGGCTTAACCGGAGTAAACATGAGCACAGTGCCTCCTGCTCCTACAGAGGCTATGCCTGTCTTTAGCGCATCCACGCTGTTTGGACCTGCGATGACGATGTCTGCCATCTGCCCTGAAGTCAGGTCCTTGAGCGCCTCGATTGTATCTTCTTTGGATGCGTCTATGACATCATCAGCACCGAGTTCCCTGGCTTTGTTGAGTCTGTATGAAACCATATCCGCCCCTATTATTCTTCCCGCACCGTATTTTTTTAGTGCAAGGATGTTGAGCATACCCATGACTCCAAGCCCGATGACAAGCACTGTATCACCCTGTCTTATCCTTGCCCTTTTGAGTCCTTTCAGCACGCATGCCAGAGGCTCTATGAGGGTGCCGTCCTCGTAGCTCAGGGTTTCGGGAAGCAGCAGCGTGTCGTTTTCAAGGTTTGTCTCAGGTATAAGGATGTATTCAGAGATTCCGCCAGGGATGATTTTTGTCTCCCGCCATGTTTTGCACTGCACATAGTCGCCGCGGCGGCAGTGCCTGCATTGAAAGCACGGTGCATGGTGATGGACAAACACCCTGTCGCCGGGTTTAAAATCTGTAACCTCGCTGCCTGTTTCCACTATCTCGCCTGCAGGCTCATGTCCGAGGACAAGCGGGGCTTTTTTCTCGATATACCATGGCATAACATCACCTGAGCATATGCCTGATGCCCTGGTCTTTATAAGGGCGTCTTTTGGTCCGACCTTGGGGACAGGCATGTCTTCGATACGGATGTCATTGAAGCTGTATAGCCTGGCGACTTTCATGGGATGATTGCGTATTTTATCCCCCTGCCTTTTGTCAACCGGTTGAATGCCTTTTCTATATGTTTTAAGGGGAAACTGCCGGATATGAGTCCGGATGTCCTGAGTCTCCGGCTCCGCAGGAGTTCGTATGCCTTTTTTACATCCTGCGGTGTGAAATGGAAAGAGCCTTTCAGTGTTATCTCATCATAATGAAGCCTGTATGTATCGTATGTGACTTTACTGCCCTTGGGGCAGCCTCCAAACAGCACCAGTGTGCCTCCCCTTCTCAGATACCATACGGCGGACTCCCAGACCTCTGGTCTTCCTGTGCACTCAAAGATATAATCAAAGCCGATACCGCCGGTAAGGTCTTTTACGGTTTTTTCTATCTTCTCAGGCTTAAGAGCAGTGTCTGCGCCGAGTTTCTTTGCTGTTGCAAGTCTTCCCTTGCTTATGTCGCTGACAGCCGTTACTGCCCCTTTTTCTTTTAAAAGCATAAGGTGTATAAGTCCTATGGGTCCGGCGCCGATTACCAGTGCTGTATCTCCCTTCTTTATGTCAAGAGGTTCGATGCCGTGGACAACGCATGAGAGCGGCTCAAGGAGCGCAGCCTCTTCAAAGCTTAGTTTTGCAGGCTTGTGAAAGACATTCTGTTTGACTATGTGAGAAGGCAGGAGTATGTATTCAGAGAATGCGCCAAGGATTTTACTTTCCATAATGTTTTCGCAGAGGTTGTAGAGCTTCTTCTTGCAGTATCTGCATTTAAGGCATGGTGCGCTGTGCACAGCCATTATTTCATCGCCTTCTTTGAACCTTCTGACGCCTTTTCCGGCTTTTGCCACCACGCCTGAGAACTCATGTCCGAAAGGACCAGGCATGGGGATTACTGGATGTCCTCTGAGGAAGGCCTTAAGGTCTGTCCCGCAAGTAAGGGCAGCTTTTACTTTTATAAGCAGTTGCCCTTTTGAGGGGTCAGGTGTTTTTGTTTCACGGATGATTATCTTTCCGGGTTTCAGAAGGAGGCTTTGAAGCAAGGTTAGAACTCCAGTTTACCGCCCCATATCTGCCCTATCAAGGCAGCGAGTATGAAGATAGGGATGTATCTCATGTCAAGGTTTGAAAAGAGTCTGCCAAGGAAGACAATGGGTATAGGCAGGTGAATGCAGAGAAACCAGCTCATGGAGAGTTTCTTTGTCTTCCCTCTCATGTAGCCGAACGGAAGGTTGAGCATGAATGTAAGTGAAAATAGTCCGGTAACCAGAGCAAGTTTTGCACCGAAATCCATATGAAAAAATAACTCAGCAGGATGTATAAAGTCAAACAGAAGGGTGTTTTGCGTGAAGGGGGATAAGGAGGCAGACGGAAACCGTCTGCCTCCTTATAGGGGAGGTTACTTGTTTTCTGCTTTGGCGGCAGCCAGCTCTTTTGCCTTTGAAGGAGCTGAGACAGCCTCTGTGAGATAGCCAACCACTGTGCCAAAGAGTGCGCCGAGCACAATGCTGACTGAACCGATACAGAAGAGCCCAAGCAGTATGCCTACCACTACGAGCATTCTGACCAGTATGTTCGGCTCAACAGGTCCACCCATCAGGTGAGAAAGAACTACAACTGTGCCATAACTGCCGAAATAAAACCCGGGGACAACTCCAAAGATGAGGAACACTATGGCTCCTATTACCGCCCCTATCTTTCTTCCAATTCTCATTGACTGTGTCATCTCATTCCCTCCTTTCAGTTAAATGGTTTTATGACACTTTCTCTTCCACTTCGGGTTTCTTAGGGACCCTGAGCATGTCGATAAGAGTGCCCAGAAGCCAGCCAATCAGTGAACAACCGACAACGAATATTATACCTGCAACCATTACTCCAATAAGCATCGACATGCCAACTATAATCCTCGGAAGAACACCTGACGATACAGGAGTCCCAAAGAGCGTGCCTGCAATATTAAGTCCCATTGCCCCTCCGAGGATAGAGCCCGGAAGAAGACCGAATATGGCAAACAACACAAGCCCGATGCCTGCTCCTACATATGTTGCCTTCTTCGAGATTCTTCCTTTCATCTTTTCCGACCTCCTTCCTCGCTGTTCTGTCTATTAATATGCATTTCCTGTGCCAGCCCATAACTTATTGTTTTTAAAAGAAACTTGCAATTTTTACTTTTGCAAAACTGCAAAACGCCTTGCAAACCTGCAAAAGGGGACATGGTCCCTCTTACCTTCTCGGTGGGCAGGCGGTTGCAGTTGTGGAATAAGAAAGGGACCGTGTCCCCTTTTGACAACTCTCTTTATCCTCTGCTATCTTTTCTCATAATGAGACTGTCTTTTCCACGGCTTGTATCTTTTATAAACATTGCCCTTTTAGCGGCACTGGTTGTTTTAAGTCTTGTATTCATAAGAGACGTCATATCTTTTGCTCTGAAGAAGCCCTTGAAAGAGTCCCGGTCCGTTGAGAAAACCGACAATCAACTGAAGAAGCAGGCAAGGAGAAAGCTTCAGGATTATGCGCCTGTTCTTAAGAACAATGTATTTGGGTTTCCTGCCGGCGAACTCAAGCCGCTTTCGTCTTCATCCCTTTCAACGCCAGTGGAGATTGCAGATGTAGATATAAAGCTTTCTGGCACAGTATCCTGGGCAAGTGGATTCGGTTATGCAGTGGTTTTAGATACCTCCGGACAGCAGGAAGTCTATAAAACAGGGGATTATATTCCTGGTGCAGGCTATCTGAGACGGGTGGACAAGGACAGGATAATCATAGAAGCAGGAAAAGAAAGTGTAGAGATTCCGCTTGCTGAAATCACTGTCCTGAAAGAGGTGGGCAGGGCTGCAAAAACAGGCAGAAGGCATGGTAAGTTCCGGAGATTTGCGAGAAAAACCTCAGAACATTCCTATATCGTTGATCAGAAGGCAATAGAGTCAGCGCTTGAAAACCCAAAACAGATAATGACAGATGCCAGACTTTTGCCAAATATGGTTGAAGGCAGGCAAGAAGGTTTTGTCATCAAGGAGATAAAGCCCGGTGGCATATATCAGAGTCTTGGCTTAAAAAACGGGGATGTTCTTCTCAGGGTCAATGAGTTTGATATATCCGACCCTGAGACTGCACTTCAAGCCTTTACAGCACTGAGGGGTATGGACAGAGTAGAGCTTGATATATTAAGAAACGGCTCAAAGATAACCTTGACATATCTAATAAGGTAAAGCAAAATTAAGGCTTATGGGTGGAAGGAAGTATATCCTGTGTCTTGTTATTCTTTGTTTGCTGGCAGTGCCTTTTTCCATCAGTGCGGCAGAGACCAGGGACGAGAAAGTCACATTCAACTTTGTGAATGTAGAGCTGACTGCTGTCGCAAAGTTCATAAGTGAGATTACAGGAAAAAACTTTATATTCGACGACAGGGTAAGAGGGAAGGTAACGATAATAGCTCCTTCGAGACTGAGCATAGATGACGCATACAGTCTTTTTACATCTGTGCTGAAACTTAAAGGGTTTACCCTTGTGCCATCCGGTGTAGATGCCTACAAGATTGTTCCTGCCTCAGAGGCAAGACGGTTGGGCGTAGAGATAACGGTGGAAAGACCTCCAGTCAATGAGAGCTATATCGCCCGTCTGATACCGTTAAAATACATCTCTTCTGACGATGCCCTCAGGTTTATACAGCCGGTCGTTTCAAAAGACGGCCATATATCTTCGTTTGGTCCGGGCAATCTTCTGTTTGTAGTGGACTCCGGCCTGAATGTGGAAAAGATACTCAGCATCCTGGAGGTGATAGACCAGCCGCCTTTAAGTGAAGAGCCGGATGTGGTGTTCCTGAGACATTCAAGTGCAGAGTCCATTGCAAGGATACTGAACGAGGGTATGAGTAGAGTAAAAAAGCCAACTGCAGGGCAGGCAAAGGCAGTGGCAGACCAGAGACTTAATGCAGTTGTGCTTTTCGGTAATAAAGGTGCAAAAGAGGCAATGAGACGGCTCATCGCACTGCTTGATGTGCCTTCAAAAGAGACACAGGGCACTATAAATGTATATTTCCTTGAAAATGCCGATGCAGAGGAACTTGCCGGAGTCCTTGAAAGACTGCTTAAAGCCCCGCAGACCAGCCGGAAGGCACCAAAAGGTCAGCCTTCTCCGTTTGAGTCTATAAGTGGTATAACCATCACTCCTGATAAGGCGACGAATGCCCTTGTAATAGTTGCTTCTCCTGCGGATTACCGCAGTCTTGTTCAGGTCATAAAGCAACTGGACAAAAGGAGAAAACAGGTATTCGTCGAGGCTATGATAGTTGAAGCCTCTATAGACAAACTCAGGGAGCTGGGTGCAAAATGGCGAGCCATAGGAAGGAACAAAGGCGAGCCTGTGTTTGTAGCCGGCGTGGGCACCGTGGATTCAGCCACAATACAGACGATAATAAGCGGACTGGCAGGACTTACTGTGGGCGGTATGGGAAATTTCATGACCGTGCCGATAACACAGGCAGACGGTACACAGACTGATATTACTATCCCGGGCTTTGCAGCCCTGTTCAGCCTTAGTGAATTCAAAGATGCAGTGAATGTGCTTTCAACCCCTCAGATACTCACCTCTGACAATACAGAGGCAGAGATAGTCGTTGGCGAAAACGTGCCTTTTATATCAAAAAGAGAGCGCGATATAACCACTACGAATACAGTGCTCAGTTCTATCGAAAGAAAAGACGTGGGCATAACCCTGAGGATTACCCCCCAGATAACAGAAGGCGACTATGTAAGATTAGACATATATCAGGAGATATCCTCTGTTAAAGAGCCTCCGGCAGCCATTGCAGAAAGCATACTTACGTCTGTCGGGCCGACAACGACCAAGCGCTCTACAAAGACCTCTGTCATAGTCAAGAACAGACAGACCGTTGTCATCGGAGGGCTCATGCAGGAAAAACAGGAGACCATTGTCAGCAAGGTTCCCATTCTCGGTGACATCCCGATTTTAGGCTGGCTTTTTAAGCACAAAAGCGTATCCAAAAGAAAGACCAACCTTATTGTATTTCTTACTCCGCACATAATTGAGGACTCTGAAGAGCTTCAGAGGATTACCAGCGAAAAACAGGACGAGTTTGCACGAAAGCAGAAACAATACGCTGAAGGAGAGCTCCTTGTGAAATTCAAGCCGGATGTGACAGAACAGGAGGCATTGAACTTAATCTCTGAAAAAGGCGCTGAGGTGATAAAGTTCTTTGAGGACTTAAGAATTTATCATGTAAAGATTAGAGAGGGACTGACTGTTGAGGATGCCCTTGAGGAGTTTCTCTCCCTGCCTGAAGTCGAATACGCAGAGCCAAATTATAAGATGAAAACCCAGTAACTACCTTCCTGTTAAGCCGTCGCCTGATTCCGGAATTAATGTTAATATATGGGCGGTAATAACATGGGTTTGCAAAAAAAGACGAAGATAGCCTATCTTGACTGCTTCTCAGGCATAAGCGGGGATATGTGCCTTGGTGCGCTCGTCAGTGCAGGCGTGCCTTTAAAGCATATAAAAAAAGAGCTTAAAAACCTTCCGATTGAAGGCTACAGCCTTGCAGAGAAAAAAGTTAAGCGCTCAGGGATTGAGGCGACAAAGATAGAAGTAAAGGTTGCGGACAGCCCTCCAAGGGCATGGAAGGACATCCGGAGGATAATTCAGAAATCCACCCTTTCGCCTGATATCAAAGATAAGGGATTAAGGATATTTAAGAGCCTTTTTGAAGCCGAGGCAAAGGTGCACGGTGAGTCTTTTGATAAAATCCACCTCCATGAACTCGCAGCAGTAGACTGCCTTGTTGATGTGTTCGGCACGTTAATCGGCATTGAAGCCCTTGGAATTGAGGAAATATACTCCTCGCCTCTAAACCTGGGAAGCGGGCAGGTGAAGTCGGCTCACGGCATGCTTCCAGTCCCTGCACCTGTAACCGTGGAGCTGTTAAAAGGCATCCCTGTGTATTCCGCAGAGACTCCTCATGAGCTTACAACACCGACAGGCGCAGCCATCATCAGGGAGATTTCATCAGGCTTCGGCAATATTCCGATGATGCGGATAGACAAAACCGGAGCGGGCGCAGGCAGCAGGGATATAAAAGACAGACCAAACATATTGAGAATCTTTATCGGAGAGGGCAAGCCTTCAGAGCCAGCAATTACAGTAATCGAAACCAATATAGATGACATGAACCCCCAGATTTACGAACACCTCATGGACAGGTTGTTCAAGGCAGGCGCACTGGATGTTTACCTCACACAGGTCATTATGAAGAAAGGAAGACCTGGCATAAAACTCACAGTGCTTTGCACAGATGACAAAAGACAGAAACTTATAGAGACGGTATTCAGGGAGACCACTACAATCGGCGTGAGATTCTTCAGGGCGGAAAGAACAGTCCTCGAAAGAAAGATAAAGGAGATAGATACAAAGTTCGGAAAGATAAGAGTAAAAGAGGCAAGGTTTGACGATGGAGTCAGGGCAACGCCTGAGTATGAAGACTGTAAGAAAGCGGCAAAAAGGCACAATGTGCCGCTCATCGAAGTAATCAGGCAGGTTAGAAAATCACTCGGCTAAGGCAATGGACATACATCAACTGAAGATATTTGTATCTGTCTTTAAGAATAAGAGCTTTTCAAAGGCATCTGAACAACTGCACCTTACACAGCCTACTGTAAGCGAACATATCAGGACACTTGAAGAGGAGCTTGACCTGAAACTCTTTGACAGGGCAGGAAGACTGGTAATCCCTACAAAAGAAGCCGAACTCCTTTATCCCCGCGCCATGGAGATAATCGAGAAGGTCAAGGATATGAAGTCGGCTGTGGGAAGGTTTAAAGAGCAGGTAAGCGGGGAGCTGGTTATCGGGGCAAGCACCATCCCAGGCACATATATTATTCCGTCTCTGGCATCTAAATTCAAAAGAAAATATCCGGAGGTCTCCTTTCATGTAGTGATAGGTGACTCGAAAAGGATAACCGAGATGGTCTTGAATCACGAGATACTTCTTGGCATTGTCGGTGCGAAGATGGACAAAGGCAGGGTGGAGTATGTTCCATTCGTAGAAGACGAGCTTGTGCTTGCCGCACTTCCGGGGCTTATTGCCAAGACAGTGATTGCTCCCGGAGAACTTGCCGGTATTCCGTTTTTGCTGAGGGAGGAAGGCTCTGGCACAAGAAAGACAATGGAAAAACATCTCTCTGAAAAAGGAATCAGCCTTGATAATATGAATGTGGTCGCCGTTTTAGGCTCGACGGATTCTATAAAAGAGGCGGTTAAGTCAGGGCTTGGGGCTTCAATCCTGTCGAGACTTGCCATAAGGGAAGAACTGAAAGAAGGCAGGTTGAAAGAAATCAGAATAAGAGGGCTCAGCATGAAAAGGAGCTTTTATATCATCACGCATAAAAGACGCACACTCCCGAAACAGTATCAGGCCTTTTTTGAATACCTGAAAAAGAAATAGATTTTTCCTATATATTTCATTCATTTTATCAATATTAACTATTGGACTTGTTCTGGGGAGCTTGCCTAAAATTTTTTGATAAGTCTTTTGTTTTGAGCAAGAGGGGCATGGGGCTGGTGCCCCACCTGGTCTGCAAAACCAGGGGCAGGGTTGAGAGTCAGCCCTGGTGGGTTCGATTCCCACTGCCCTTCTCCAAGGAACAGTCAGTTTAAAAGAAGAGGTTGATGCCGCATAAAAAGGTATTGTTTATTACCCCGTCCTACCATTGCGGGGTTGTGGAAGTAGCCGGTCATTGGATTCCCCTTCAATTCGTCTATCTTGGCGGCGCTGTCAGGGAAGCAGGTTTTGAGCCGATTGTTTACGATGCCATGACAAAGCGGCATAGCCTTGAGACAATAGCAAAAAAGATTGCAGATGTAAATCCGGATTATGTCGCTACCACGGCAATCACCGCAACAGTGCTTGATGCGCTGGAGGTTCTAAGGGTTGCAAAGGAGATAAATCCGGATATCATCACCATTATTGGAGGGGTGCATCCTACTTTTCTTTATGACGAGGTTCTTGAGAACAAATATGTTGATTATGTTGTAAGAGGAGAGGGGGAGGAGACCATTAAAGAGCTGCTTTTAGCTCTGGAAGGAGGCAGGGGACTTGACCGTGTAAGGGGGATAGCATACAGGAGCGGACGGCAGGTTATAACCACGTCAGCAAGGCCTTTTATTCAGGACTTGGACGGGCTTTCTCCTGCGTGGGACTTAATCGACTGGAAGGATTACAGGTATTTCGTCATACCCCGCAGCCGGCTTGGAGCGGTAAGCACCTCAAGAGGCTGCAGTCATAACTGCGCCTTTTGTTCACAGCAGAAGTTCTGGCATCAGTCGTGGCGGGGAAGGCAGCCAGAAAGTGTGGTTAAAGAGCTGGAACATTTAACCAGGACTTACGGGGTCAATGTCTTTTTAATCCCTGATGAGCATCCTACACAGGACAGGGAGCGGTGGGAAAGACTTCTTGACCTGCTTATAGAAAGGGACTTGGGCATATATCTCCTGATGGAGACAAGGGCGGAAGACATCGTAAGGGACAGGGATATCCTGTACAAGTATAGGAAGGCAGGGGTTGTCCATATCTACATAGGGGTTGAGGCGACAAGGCAGGAGACGCTTGACCTTATAAAAAAAGACATGAAGGTGGAGACCGGAGCAGAGGCAATAAGGCTTATTCACGAGCACGGTATGATTACCGAGACGAGCTTTATCTTAGGCTTTCCGGACGAGACGAAAAAATCGATAAGAAACACCCTCAGGCTTTCCAAGTTTTACAATCCGGATTTCGCACATTTTCTTGCACTGGCTCCATGGCCCTATGCCGATATGTTCAAAGAGCTTGAACCTTATATCGCAGTAAGAGATTACAGGAAATACAATCTTATCGAGCCTGTCATCAAGCCTGAAAAGATGAGTATCAAGGCTGTGGACAAGGCAATCATTGACTGCTACCAGAGCTTTTACATGAGCAAGCTCAAAGAGATACTGTCAATGGAGGATGCCTTTAAGAGAGGCTATCTGCTACGTTCCATGAAATTGATAATGAGCAGCTCGTTTATTGTAGACAAACTTGGCTCGCTCGGCAGGATTCCGCCTCAGGTCAACGCACTGCTTAATAAGCTGGAGAAGGAGAAAGTGGCGGATGAAGGCGTGCCGCAGGACTCGATGTCAGAAGTATCAAGGTCTGTAAAGATCAATGCACCCTTGGGAAAAGTTTTTGAATATGTTGTAAACCCTTTAAACTGGCCCAGTTATGTTATGAGCCTCGTAAGCGTGAAGAACCTCTCCAACAAGGTTCCTGTATCAGGCACTACGTTTGAGTGGACATACAGAATGCTCGGCCTGAATCTAAAAGGCAAGGGCAGGGTGCTTGAATACGAAAAGGACAAAAAGTTTGCAGTAAAGATGCATGGTGCATTTCCAATAATAGAGACGTTTCTGTTTGAAGGAGACTCTAAGGCAACAAGATTGACCATTAAAATCAACTATGAAGTTCCCGGCAAGGTGCTTGGTGTTTTAGCTGACAAACTTCTCATAGAGAAGATAAATGCGAAAGAGGCAGAGACCGTGCTTAAAAAAATAAAGATGATTTGTGAAAGCGAAAGTGCTACCATGTAAACCGAAAACCGTCATGGAGGTGGAACGTGGAGCCGAAAAACCTGGATGTAAGAGGGCTTAAGTGTCCTGAGCCTCTAAAGAGGACTCAGGAGGAACTGGAATCAATAAAAGAAGGCGTTTTAGTTGTTCTTGCCGAAAGTCCTGCAAATTTGAGCATAGAGAGGTTTTCAAGGAAGTCAGGGTTTAGGATCGAAAGCACCAAGCGCGAGGGCTACCACGAGCTTAAGATAATAAAGACTCCTCACAGCAAGCCGAAAAAAGAAGGCATCCTGCAGAGGCTTATGCGGTTTGTGAAGAGAAACAAACAGGTTGAGGGGTTGAATGATACGATGGTTGTGGTCTCAACGAATGTGTTTGGAAGACACGAGGACATAGGCAGGGTGCTCATGAAAGGGTTTTTTGAGACGATGAAGGTTATGGGTGACATACCGGCTGTCATGTTTTTCATGAACTCAGGGGTTTTGCTTACTACAACGGATGAGGAGATAATTCCCCTGCTTAAAGAATTTGAGTCCGAGGGCGTGGAGATATACTCCTGCAGCACCTGTCTTAAGCACTTTAATCTTGAGGAAAGTCTAAAGGTCGGACAGGCAGGAGGCATGGCAGTGCTTACCGACGGAATGAGAACATATAAGAAAATTGTAACTATATAAGAGGTGTTGTTCTGATGGTTATTGATGCACGGGGTCAGGCGTGCCCCAAGCCTGTGATGATGGCTGAAGAGGCGGTCTCTAAAATCGGAGAGGGCATAGTCGAAGTACTCGTTGACAACGAAGCCTCGGTCAAAAACCTTTCGAGATTTGCAAAAAACAATGCCCTGTATGCAGAGACCGAAAAGGTAGATGACTACTGGAAAGTCAAGATTGTCAAAGGCTATCCCTGCGAGATTGCAGAGGAAGAAGAAAAACCGTTGGTGGACAAAGGGGTTTTTCTTATCATCGGCACTGATGTGATGGGCAAGGACGAAGACATCGGAAGGGTGCTCATGAAAGGCTTCTTTGAGACCATGAAGGTGACAAAGGAACTGCCGCAGTCCATATTCTTTTTGAACAAAGGAGTGATGCTGACTACAACAGACACCGAAATTATTCCTGTACTCAAGGAGCTTGAGTACATGGGTGTTGAGATATACTCCTGCGGCACGTGTCTTAAGCACTACGGGCTTGAATCAGAGCTTAAAGTAGGCCACCGGGGCACGACAAATCACATAATTGAAGGGCTGAAAGAGTTTAAAAAGGTCGTATGGATTTAAGGGCATATCCTGAAATCTGAAGCTTGTACCCTGCGGGATCCTCTCCGGCTTTTTCTGCATTAATAATTCTGGTATGTTAAAATGTATAAAAATTTTTTGTAAAGGAAGGTATCGGCTATGTTTAACATGAAGGTAGTTCAACCCACGAGGCTTGACCCTGACACAAGGTTCAAGTTCAGATGTCATAAAGCGATTAAATGTTTTACGCGTTGCTGCAGCAACATAGATATAATGCTTACGCCTTATGATGTCTTGAGGATGAAGAACAGGCTGGGGATTACATCAGAGGAGTTTCTTGACAAATACACAATAATGCGCATTGACCAGAAGTCTTCGCATCCTTATGCCTATCTCAGGATGGGGGATGATGCAGAGCGGAGGTGTCCGTTTGTCGTTGTGCCTGACGGCTGCACTATCTATTCTGACCGCCCTGTAAGCTGCAGATACTATCCGATAGGACAGGCTACTTTAAAGAAGCGTGAGAAAGGGGGCATTGTTCACGAAGAGTTTTATTTTTTTATAAGGGAAGAGCACTGCCTTGGCTATCAGGAAGACACAGAGTGGACCATAGAGTCATGGAGGGACGACCAGGGTGCATTGCACTATGATGAGATGAACAGAGAGTGGAAAGAGCTTTTGATGAGGAGAAACCTTCCGGGACAGCCTGAGCTTGACCCGAAGAAGCAGACCCAGTTCTTCATGGCAAGCTATGACCTTGACCGGTTCAGAAGGTATATATTTGAAAGCAGGTTTCTTGAGTTGTTCGAGGTTGACGAGGATGAAGTCGAGAAGATGAGGCAGGATGAAGTCGCACTTATGAAGTTCGGGTTTAAGTATCTGAAGTATCTTATGATGATGGAGCAGACGCTGAAGCTGAAGGACGGGGTGCTGCCTAAGCAGTAATATCTAACTGGCTTTTAAGCCATTTCTCCAGTTCTTCGTCAATTGGATACATGTCCGCAATGGGTTTGACACCTTCTTTTTTGACCGCATTCAGGAGCAACTCCTGTGGAACGTCAACGATTTCGCCTATGGTTTTACTTGTCAGGTTGTAGGTTTTCATCACCATAAGGCTGGCGGTGTCATCTACATAGTCTATATAGAACATGAAGCCCTGTGTTTCCTTTATGAGGTCGCGGTCTTTTTCAGAGTGCACAAATCTTGGTTTAAAGAGGTCTTGGGGAGTTACGTCCCACCTCAGGTGCTTCATAAAGACTTTGTTTTTCTTAAGCCTTGAGAGTTTGAGACGCATTTCTTCTTAAGCGTTTCCTATCTTACCGAGTGAAGATTTATATGCCTCGATTGCACTTTGCTCAACATCTTTCAGCATCTCCTCTTTTGCCCTTTCCAGCCGTTTTAGCGGCAGTCTCAGGGTTCTGGCCACTTTTTCCAGTGGTTTTTTCTCGCTGAAGTGCATCTCTGCAATCAAGACTTTCAATGCGTCATCGAGGATTGAATTTCTCAGCACCTCGTCTTCTATATCAATAAGTGCTGCTGCCTGCTCAAAAGAAAGCGACTGTTTAACCGCATTTCTAATCTTATTAACAGACTCTTCGTAAAGTTTGTCCTCTTCCGAGGCGGCTTCATCATACCATGGTTTTTCCATTATTTTATTTTAACACCAACTCTTAATAAGATGAAAGGGCAGGGCATACGCCCTGCCCTTTAAGGCGGAGTAATTTAAATCTTGAAAGGATTTGCGAATAAAACGATCAAAACCACGACGAGGGCGTAAATGCAAAGAGACTCAATCATCGCCAAGCCGACGATGAGAGTTGTCATGATTTTGCCGGATACTCCTGGGTTTCTGGCTACGCCTTCGCATGCCCTACCAAGACCGAGGCCCTGCCCTATACCTGTGCCGAGTGCAGCAAAGCCTATACCGATACCGCAGCCTATAACAGCCATGGCATAATAGCTAAGCTTTGCATCCGTTAATTCTGCCGCAGCCTCCTCTGTAGCAAATGCAAGAGGTGCCAGTACCCAGAGCATAATCAGTGAGAGAATAACAACTGCCAGTGCTTTTCTCATTACTCCTTCCTCCTTTCTTAGTAAAATTCTCAGTGCGCCTCTTCAACAGCGCCTGCAAGATAAAGGGTCGCCAAAAGGGCGAAAACAAATGCCTGAACTAAACCGACGAGAACACCGAGTATCAGAATAGCCGTCGGAACGATAATAGGTGTCAGAATGCCTAAGACAATAAGTATTATATGTTTTGCAATCATGTTACCAAAAAGCCTGACGGACAGGGTGACAGGTCTTGCAAGATGCCCTATCACTTCCACGAAGAACATCAGAATCATCAGCGGCAGTGCGGCAAGAGAACGCATCGGACCGAGGAAGTGTTTTATGTAGCCAAGCTTGTGAACTCTAATTCCATAAACGTGTGTTGCGAAAAACACAGGCACTGCCATCGAAGCCGTCATATTCAGATTGCTTGTCGGTGATGCAAAGCCTGGAACAAGCCCCATGAAGTTGCAAAGAAGGATGTACATGAAGATTGTGGCTATCAGGGGGAAGAATGTCCTTCCCCAGTGATGCCCGATGTTTTCCTCCGCCAGATTGAGCATTGCCTCTACTATTACCTCAAAGACGTTTTGCGTGCCTTTTGGAACGAGCTTGATAGAGCCTCTTATGATAATGGAAACGGCTATGAGGATTATAGACGCCAGGAATGCATAGGAAACGTAGTGAGGCACTACTTCCGGATTAATAATTAAATCCATTAATGCTGACTCGTGCATGTATGCCTCCTCGAATGAAAATTACACTATGTTACTTAAGATACCTATTAATGTCAAGAAATTGTCTTATAAAAAAAACAAATAGAGGGTACAGCCCTTTATTTTCTTTTAAATCAGAGACTGCCATACAAATTCAAATTTTAAAAGGCGCTTATGCCTTTTTTCTTTTATGTCCGCTTCCTGAGATATGGGGCTCTGCCCCAAGCCCATTGCTACTTTTTGCTCGCCCAAAAAGTAGCGCAAAAAGGGCGCCCTGTGAAAATTTCCGGGCGGCTTACTCGCTCTGCCTCCGGTAAATTTCAGCAAACTCGGTCGGATCGACCTCAAACACGCTGAAATTTTTAACCCTCCGGCAGACCTCGTAAGCCTGAAATTTTCAAATGGGTTAAAACAGGGATTATAACTGCCGTTTTCAAAGAGCAAACTTATACTATATGCCATTAGTTGCATGTCGCTATAAATACACTACAAATAGTTGAATTTTTGCAGAAAAGTTATTAGTATTAACTGCAATTTTTAAGGGAGCTTCTTTAGCAGGGAGATAGCGGGGAAAAGAATAGTAGTTATGGTGATAGACAATAGGGGGATAAGGTAATGGTGGTGAGGGAGTTAGGAGGATAAGATATTATTATTTTGAAAATAATTTTATGGTGGAGAATACTTTGTTACATGTAGAAGCAAAGAAGGCTTTAAAAGGGCACTTAGAAAGAATTTTGAATAATTGTAAAGTGAATGAAGGTGTTATTGATTTTGATGATGATATCTATAGAGATATTTACAGTTATGTAAATGAGACAAAAAAGCATAAAAAAGTATGGATGCGTGATATAGACATACTTGGCGTCTTATACAAACAAGTTTCAAATTATTTGAGTGAACATATCAAAAATTATTGGGAAACCTCGGGAGAATTAAAAAACATTATTGGGAATAAAACTATTAAAAGCTTATGTAGTAGAATTATTTCTTATTTAGAGTCCATTCCTAGAGATTATTTTGTCTTTTTTGAACTTCCTTATGTACGAGGAATAGGCGTAAAAGAAATAAGTTTAACAAATAATATTTCATTTATAGAAGTAATTAATGATAATGATTTTTCTGAGGTTAGTGTTCCATACAATATAAGTATACCAAGGACAGGCGCTCTTGCCATGGGGCTTTTGGGCAGTCCCCATGGTTATAAACTCAAAAAGGGACGATTGTATGTTCGTATCCAAGCTGATGGATATGCAGATGGGACATTAGAGAGTAGCGCAATAAAGAAGGCATACTCAAGATTCAAACAGGTAATTTTCCTTTCTAAATTATCAGGAGTGCTTACAGAAGGAAATGTAAAGACCTCGTCATCTAGATTCCCTGATACAACTCCACAAGTGTATGCAATCTATGCCAAAGAACCAAGTACTGAAAAATATGGTTTTAACCTCCCTGAAACAGTATATGGCTATATATCAAGGCTTAGCATCAATGAAGATAGCTTAAAACCTACTAAATTAGAAATTTTTGCGGAATCGTTCGAAAATAAAGAATCCTTAACTCCAAAAGATAAAGCTAAAATTCTTAAAAACCGTCTTCACTATCCTATTAAATTATTGCAAACCTCTGAGGATGATAAAATCACTGAGCCGATAAAAACTGCGATTGAATGGGCTCTTGATTCACTTACTAATGACAATAATACATTTGCTTTTTTACAAGCATGTATAGGACTTGAAGCGATATTAGGAGATAACAATACTCGAGAAAAGCTGACTGAAACTTTGGCAGACCGATGCGCTTATTTACTAGGAAACAGTATTCATACAAGAAGAGAGATAAGAAAAAAATTTGTGAAATTATATCGTAGCCGTTCTAAACTTATTCATGGCAGGAAAGCAATCTTAGGTAACGAAGAGCTTGGCTTATTAAGGTATGCTCAAAATATATTGAGTCGAATTATTTTGAAAGAAATTTCCTATATTTAATGAGGGTTATAATTTGCAACCCCCTTATACAACCCCCTTACAATAGAAAAACAAATAGGACTTAAGGGAAAGGCTATGGTTTCTTTTTTGTAGCCACCACAATCCTCTCAATCCCTGCGTAATCCTTTATAACGCTTAAAGGCTCAAATTGGAAGCTGCGGACGATGTGTGTTATATCCTCTGCCTGTCCTTCACCTGCCTCTACGATTATCAGCCCTTTGGGTTTCAGATGCCGGGCTGCCTGCGAGAAGATTTCCCTGTAGAAATAAAGTCCGTCCTTACCTCCGTCGAGTGCGTCTTTGGGCTCCCAGTCCCTTATCTCAGGCTGAAGGCTCTGGATGTCTCCGGATTTTATATAAGGCGGGTTTGAGACGATTATGTCGAATATCATGTCTTTTACAGGCTCAAACAGCGAGCCGTGCAGGAAAGTCACGTTTTTTATGCTGTTTATTCGTGCGTTTTCTTCTGCGTATTTGAGGGCTTTTTCCGAGGGGTCAGTGCCGTAGAGTTCTGCCATAGGCAGGTTTTTTGCCAGAGCAAGAGCGATTGCACCGCTTCCTGTGCAGAGGTCTATGATTCGGATTGGTGAATTCCTGTCTGCTCTTTTCAGGGTTTCTTCAACGAGCAGTTCGGTCTCAGGTCTGGGGATGAGGACGCCCTGCCCCACATTTATCTTTAAGCCGTAGAAGTCAACGTAGCCGATTATATACTGAAGGGGCTCGCGCTTTGTCCTGCGCCGGAGTATTTCATTGAGTTTTTCTGTTTCAGCTTTACTGAGTGTGGGGTTGTCCCTGTAAAGTGAGACCCTGTCTATGCCGATGCCTTCGGTGATGATGAGTTCTGCTTCTTTTTCCGCCTGAGGTATGCCGTGCTTTTTCAGGAAAAGGGCGCAATGGCGCAGCAGGTCAAGGGCGTGCTCTGTCATTTCTGTCGATTTCTTTTAGTTTTTCTGTTTGATAGTGGGTATGAAGGGCGTCTATTATCTCATCGAGGTTTCCTTCGAGCACTTCCTCGAGCTTGTGGAGGGTTAGTCCTATTCTGTGGTCTGTGACTCTGTTCTGGGGGAAATTATATGTTCTGATTCTTTCGCTCCGGTCGCCTGTGCCGACCTGTAGCCTCCGTTCCTGCGCCCTTTGTCTTTCCTGAGCCTCCATCTCAATCTCATAGAGTCTTGAGCGCAGGACTTTCATGGCTTTTTCCTTGTTTTTTATCTGAGACCTTTCGTCCTGACACTGAACGGTTATGCCTGTAGGAATATGCACTATTCTTACTGCCGAGTATGTGGTATTGACTCCCTGCCCGCCTGGTCCTGAGGCGCAGAAGGTATCTATTCTAAGGTCTTTCTCGTCTATTTTTATGTCTATGTCTTCTGCCTCTGGAAGCACGGCTACTGTAGCCGCTGATGTATGAATCCTGCCTGATGCCTCTGTAAGGGGCACTCGCTGGACTCTGTGGACTCCGCTTTCGTATTTAAGCCTGCTGTAAGCACCCTTGCCCTCGATGCTTACTATGGTTTCCTTTATGCCTCCAAGCCCTGTGGGACTGGACGCTATGGTATCTACTTTCCATTTTTTGGATTCTGCATATTTTGCATACATCCTGAAGAGTTCTGCTGCAAAGAGCGCTGCCTCTTCGCCTCCTGTGCCTGCCCTTATCTCCAGTATTACGCTTCTTTCGTCCCTTGGGTCTTTTGGTATGAGCATGAGCTTCAGCTGTTGCTCAAGTACGGGTTTTTTCTCTTTAAGTTCGTTAAGTTCTGCCTGTGCGAGTTCTTTAAGGTCGGCATCGCCGGAGCGGAGAAGCTCCTCTGCCTCTTCCATGTCATTCAGGAGCTTTTTGTATTCTGAGATTTTCTCCACCAGAGGAACGAGCTCTGCCTGTTCCTTTGAGTATTTCTGATACTCCTGTGGGTTTGAAAGGACATCAGGCTGCATGAGCAACTGAGTCAATTCCTCGTATCTTTCCTCTATGGTCTTCAGTTTATCGAGCATTGGTTTGTTCTGCCTCCAGCGAAAGCACCTCGGTGAGTGCCCTGATGGCTACCTGTATCTGTGCATCGTCCGGCTCGCGGGTCGTAAGCTTTTGAAGAAGAAGTCCGGGAAGGACAATCGCCCTGACAAAAGGGTTTTTCATTCTGGCTGAAAGCCTCAGTGCCTCATACGAGATGCCTGCAATCAACGGTATAAGGACAATCCTTATAAGAAACTTATGTATGAGCGCCCACGACTGCGGAATAAATGAAAAAACAAGTATGCTTATTACCATTACTATAAGAAGAAAGCTCGTTCCGCATCTTGGATGAAGCGGACTCAGTTCCCTTACGCTTTCCACATCAAGTTCCTTGCCTTTCTCATATGCATGTATTGCCTTATGCTCTGCACCGTGATACTCGAATATCCTTCTCATCTCGCCCCATAACCCTATAAGGACTATATAAAGAAGAAACATGGCGACTCTTACAACCCCGTCTACGAGATTAAACAGCAACGGGCTCTGAGCCACAGAAGGCAGAAGCAGTCCAATGAGCTTTGTCGCATAAAGCGGAACCGCTATGAACAGGACAATGCCGAGCGATATAGCCAATCCGATAGTAAGTGCTATGGCAGTGCGGCTAAGGGGTTTTTCTTCCTCTTCGTCGTATGCCTTGCTTGCTGAAAATTCAAGCGCTTTTATCCCGATTACGAGGGCGTGAAAGAGCGCAACTATCCCCCTTATCAGGGGAAGTTTCAGTATCTTCGGAAGTTCAAAAAGTGTTTCTTTTTTCACGTGAATTTCCCCCTTTGGGTCTCTGACTGCGACCGTCCACCCTTTAGGTGATTTCATCATCACTCCTTCTATAACTGCCTGTCCGCCAATGGTTTTCATAAAAATATAATAAAAAAAGCCGTTAGCCTTGGTGACCGAGACTAACGACTTGCCAATTGATGTGTTCTATTTATTTTTCTTTGCGTATTTCTTTTTGAACTTTTCGACTCTGCCTTCAGTGTCGACTATTTTCTGCTTGCCTGTGAAGAACGGATGACAGCTTGAGCATATATCTACGTGTATCTTCGGCTTTGTAGACCTTGTGACGAAGCTTTCGCCGCATGCACATACGACTTTTGCCTCTTTGTATTCAGGGTGAATGCCTTGTTTCAACTTGATTCCCTCCAATTTTTAGGATTTCAAACTCTTATTATAAAAGATTCCTGCCTTTTTCGCAATGAGTGGATAGGTCTGTTTTTCCATCGCTGTTTTCAATAGCAGGGAAAATCACGACCATGCATAGAAAAGAACTCAAACCCCTGCTACAATTAGGCTATGCCGAGGGGGTTTACCGTCATAGAAGTCGTAGTCATAATGGTCATTATTGCGATACTGGCTGCGGTTGCGCTTACAAGGTTTTCCTCTTTTGAGACTATAAAACTTAACGGTGCTGTAAGGAAGATCGTTTCAGACATAAGGTATACCCGAAAGTTAGCTATATCCACACAAAAAAGAGCCGGGCTGACATTTAATACAAACGGCTACAGTGTTTATGAGGACATAACAGTTCCCACTCTGGCGGAAAGTCCTGGTGAGCCGTGCTCTACGGATTCTTCGAATAAGTTTGTTGTTGATTTTACAGCGGACAGGTGCAGCAGTTACGAAGGGGTGACTTTGAGCTATTCTGCGGCGACTGTGGCATTTGATTCCTTGGGCAGCCCTGTGGATGCCTCAGGCTCTCCTCTGGACACGCAGACTGTTACTGTAACCCTGAACATTGCAAAAACCATAACCATAGAAGCCGGCACAGGGAGGGTAGGCTATTGAAAACCCAGGGGTTTACTCTTATCGAAACGGTCATGATAATTGTCGTGGCTTCGGTGGCGATACCGGTTTTAATCATGGCTCTTGGCAGGCAGGCAAGGCTGGGTATGGATGCCGAGCTTCAGGTGGCAGCTTTGAATTTAGGGCAAGCGCTTATGGAAGAGATAGTATCCAAGAGATGGGATGAGACCCCTGGCTCTTACTCAAGCGTTCTCGGTCCTGAAGGCGAGGAAAGCAGGACTCAGTGCACAGGCACTTCGGCAACACCGTTTGATGATGTAGATGACTACAACGGCTATTCAGAAACGTGCACGCTCGGCGGAGTCGAATACACAAAGACCGTTACTGTCTGCTATGTTCAGTCCACAGACCTTGATGCCTGTCAGGGCAGCACTACGGACTATAAACGCATAAAGGTGACGGTTTCTACTGACCGTCTCGGCTCTATGGAACTTGTAACTCTGGCAGTCAATTACTAATATGCAAGGGAAAAACGGTTTTACACTTATCGAACTCACGCTGGCAATAGTTATTACAGCCATTCTGGCGGTTGTGATAGGCAGTGCGCTTTCAGAAGGTGTAAGGGCATACCTTAAGACAGACAACCGCAATGAGGCACTTGAAGAGGCACGCACTGCTATTGAAAGGCTTTCAAAAGAGATAAGAAACGGCACTCAGATTGCTACTGCTACCTCTACTGTGCTGTGCTTTGCTGATGCAGACGGCAATACTGTAAGCTTCAGGTATGAAGGCGGAAATAACATTATATTGAGGGAGGCGATAGCAACCGGCATCGGGGGCTGTCCTGGCACAGGAGGTAACACTCTTGCAGCAAACATCACGAGTTTTAGTTTCTCGTATATACAGAATTCAGGTGCTTCTGACCCTTCTCCACCTTCTAATACAAAGCGGATAAGAGTTTCACTTACAGCTACGGTTTCGGATGAAAGCGTTGAGCTTCAGACAGAAATCCATCCAAGGGGGCTTTGATGAGGCAAGCAGGCGTTTCAGTGATAGGTGCTGTACTTGCTTTGCTGATTCTTTCGGTGCTTGTTGCAGTCAGTGTATCACTTGTAACAACAGGTGGAAGGTCAGGGCTTTATGAAGAGCAGGGGGGCAAGGCGTTTTATATTGCCGAGGGAGGGCTTCAATACAGTCTGCCTCAGGTCAAGAACTCGCCTTCATACTCAGGTGACACTGACAAACCACTTGGAGAAGGCGCATTCACTGTTACGGTTTCAAGTGGTCCTGGGGTTGGGCAGAGAACAATAAGCTCTACGGGTAAGATTACATACGGCACATTTACAACGCAGAGAATTGTAAACGCCGTGGTGCAGGGCGGAGAGGCAATCACCGACGGTGGTTTTACTGACCTGGCAAACTGGCCTGACGGCGACTGCAAGCCGAACAGGAATCAGGGGACAGTCTCTATTGTGGACGGGGCACTGAGCATTGCCACAAACGCTGCCAGGAAGCAGTCCATGAAGGACTGCAGACAGCAGAGCCTTGCTGTCCCTATCCCGCCAGCAACAGATGTAACTTTATCATTGAGATATTATTTTTCCTCAACGCACACATGCAGCGATGAATCCGAGAAGACCACAGCCAAGTGCGAGATGTCCGTAATCTTTGTTTATTCCGACGGAAGCGAGGAGGAACCGTGGACAAACTCTGATTATCCGACCTCCTGGGCATCCACAGGTGACATATCGTGGACTACGAAGGCAGACGTTAATCTGACGGATATAAAGCTTTTTTATGATATCAAGAGCGCTAATGCAAAGAATGCGCAGACAACAGGCTGGCTTGATGATGTCTCGCTTACATCCCCGTTTGTTGTTACCAGTATAAAGGAAAGCTTTTAAATGGGATCAGTCGCCATATCAGCGGAGAGTTATTTTCCCTGTCTCAGGGTCGTAATCATACTTGTCAGGGTTCAGTTCTATGCCTGTAAAGGCTGCTATTTCGTCAAGGCTTTCCGGATACTTCCCGTTTGAGGCGTAATAGGCAGCAATAGAGCGCTTTATAGTGTCGAGGTTTGCGGCATCAGCCGCCTCTTTTGACATTTCATATGAATCTATGAGTGCATCTCCGTACTCTTCAACAGGACTTTCTTTGCAGGCGGAAATAAGGGATAAAAGAAACAGAACGGACAAAACAAAGAAAATTCTTTTCATCAGTTGCCCTTCAGTATTCTATCCCTTTTCTTGCCTTTATGCCTTTTTGGAAAGGGTGCTTGACCGTTTTCATCTCTGTTACATAGTCGGCGAGTTGCTTGAGTCTTTCAGTTGCGCCTCTGCCTGTAAGTATGAGTTCGACTTCTTCTGGTTTTTCTTTTAGAAATGTAACAGCCTCTTCCTCTGTGATAAGCTCTTCAGGCAGTAGGCAGTTGAATTCATCGAGCACAGCGAGGTCGAACTGATTAAGCATGCTTTTTATGGATTGCAGTGCATTTCTGGCTTGTTCCTGCAGGAGGTTTTTGTCAATGTTTGGGTGAAAAAGGGGAGAGAGCACGTTTTCAAAATGTAGGACTTTTATAGAAAGTTGTTCAAGGAGCTTGGTTTCGCCGCCAGTGTTTTGCTTCATGAACTGTGCAAAGAGCACTCTGAGGCCTCTGCTTTTTGCCCTTATGGCAAGACCTACGGCAGATGTAGTCTTTCCTTTTCCGTCTCCAGTGTATATATGGATAAGACCTTTTTTCATGGGAGGTATTAAACCATGGAGCGGGCGACGGGATTCGAACCCGCGACCTGGAGCTTGGGAAGCTCCCACTCTACCACTGAGTTACGCCCGCATGTCCTCAGTAGTTCTTCTCGTTGTCCTGATTTACGTAGAAGTTGGCTCCTTCCACTGCTGTGCCGCTTTTTCCAGTGGCGTTTGCTATGAAACCGGTCGTAGCGTTATCAACGACTGTATAGTTTATTGCATAGTTGAATCTCAGGTTTGCATCATCGCCTGGTTTAAACCCGGGAAGATATGCCTGAATAGCGGCTATTCCGTCCAGTGTGCCGCTTGCTGTTGCATCCCCGGGGGCGTATTCTCCGTACTCTGCGTAGTACTGTTCCTGAAGAAGCCTTAATGCTTCAAGGTTTGCCTTTGCCTCTGCATGCATGGCCTTTGCCCTCTGCCCAAGAAAAAGAGGCACTGCAATACCTGCAAGTATTCCTAAAATAAGAATGACAATTAAAAGCTCCACGAGTGTAAAACCTGAACGGTCAGTAGGTGAAAGCTTCACGCTTCTGTCACCTCCTTTATAAGGGATTGCCTTCTAAAGCATAACATAACATTGCGTTGTTTGACTACACTGGTTAAACTTTCGGCTTTTTTACCGCGATATATATAATCGTCAATGCCGTTAAAAACAGACTCAATGTCATGAAAAACAGTATCTTGTGCGGGCGGTATCGAAAGATAACTGAATGCTTACCTTGAGGGACTACGATACCTCTTAATAAGCCGTTGACTTCGTATATCCTGGTTTCTTTGCCGTCTATAAACGCTTTCCAGCCGGGGTAATACTGGTCTGAAAGCACCACAAACCCCTCATCAGGAAAATCAGCGCTTATAACAATTTCATTCAAGCCATACTTTTTTATTGAGACTTTGCCCTTTGAAAACTTTTTCCTTCGGATTTCGTCTATGTCATTTTTGTAGATTATAGCCTGGTCTTTGAGATTAATTTCCAGAAAGTCGAGTTTTCTTTTTGCTTCGTAAAAGTCATTGACTGGTATCAGTTCTGCTATAGACCATGCCCTTGGGAGGTAGTTTTTATTCAGGTAGACGTTATAATCTTCGGTCTCTGAAATCTTTTTGTAGATAAAGTCTTCATCCTTAACGTGAGTGTTAAGGATAGGGGGATTATAATGCTCGAATTTCTCCATGGAGAGGTCTTTTATCTCTACAGGGCGTTCTGGAATAGTGATGATGAACACCGTGTATGTATCGCTTTTGTCTATTTTTATTACCTGATGAAAGTCTCTGTATTGCTTTTCCAGCCAATCAGCGGGAATCAGCAGTTTGCTGTCGAGGTCTCTTAGGGCTGATATTTTGTTTACTTCAGAGGCTGGATAGAGATACACGCCTAAATATCCTTCTGCACCTTCAGGTGCTTTAGCCTTAAAGGATATGGCATAAGCTCCTTTAGCGAGATTAAGTGTTTTGTAGATGAGTCCGATATCTTTTCCGCCTGGCGAAAAGAGTATGTATGTGTCTTTGTGTTTTTTGGCACTTCTTGACGGTGTCCAGTCGAGGCTGGGCATCTTGGTGCGGCTTGGAGCAGAAGCACTTGCTTTTACATCATCGACATTTAGATTCATTTCCTTTGAGATTTTCAGGTATTTGCCCCCGAGCATACTCAGAATAACGTTGTTGTTTATAAGGTAGTCCCATGAGATAGAACCCAACCCTGCAAGCCACAGGTTTAAGATATCGCCGTATTTTTCCAAGAAAAGCGGGTCGTATCCGGTGAGGGAGCTTGTTTTACATGTCAGGTTGGCTGTGGGATTGTATTTGCTTACTTCCCACCAAAGTTCCCGGGGAATGATGTTGGCTATTCTGTAAATCTCCTTGTCTGTTTCCGTAAACTTATAATACGGTTCAGAACTGCAAAGGTTTGCCGCCTCAGAGAGTTTTGGACCTGTTGTCTTCTGGAGACCACCCAGTGAAAAAAGCTCTAAAAATATCAAGACTAAAAGAAGATATATCATCGCCGGTCTTTTAAATTTTTCGTATACATATGTCCAGAACAGATAGAGGAACATCAGAACCAGAGGTATATATACGAATTTGTTTTCGATACTTAAGGCTTTATCTGCGAGATAAGGGTTTTGATACCCTCTGGACAGCAAGTGACTTATTAAGGTTTTTTTAAGCTCAAGAGACTGAAATGACAGAACAAGACCCGTTGCCAGCAGAATCGCTGATATAAGACCGAATGAAACGTATTTGATATAGTCCTTTTGTTTTTCGTAAAGCAGTCTTTCGATGCCAAAACCAGAGAGGACGGAGACAGCAAAGGTAAATTCAAATATGTTTCTTCCGTGAGCCCGAATCTTATTGAATACAGGCACATGGTAAAGAAGCCTGTAAACAGGGTTGTCCCCGCCAAGTGAGAGAAAGATTCCAATGAGCCCTACAATCCCCCAGAATTTGATATGGGAATTAATCTTTCTTCCGGTGGTAAAAATCACTACGGATAATACTAGAGGCAGAATTCCTATGAGTATCGACATGCCGCTTTCTGGTGACCAGCCTTCAAACAAACGCGGGAAGATAAGGGACGAGAGCATTTCCCAATAGACATGATATCCTGTGAAGTATTCGTATCCGAGGTAGAGTTTTCTGGCACGCATCCATGAAAGGGAGAAGAGTTCCGTGGTTGCCAGTATTTGAGGCAGGGCAATAAAGATTCCAAGGAGTATCCCTGAAACCCCAAGGATAAAAAACCTTCCTCTATGCGGGCTCTCAGGTTTAATGCTGTAAAATATCAGAAAGAATCCGGCAACGAGGTATGTATAAACACATATCTGGAAATTGCCTGCAAACACCTGCACTGCAATGGCAAGTGCGAGTAGAAGAGAGTATCTCAGTTCCAGTGTTCTTCTTAGCTTTTCGAAAAAATACATGATTAAAGGGAGGTACACTGCTGAATTCACTATTGCCGTGTGGTCTTTGTTCGTTGCAAGGAAGCCTGAGAAGCCGAATACAATGCCTGCTGTAAAAGCAGGAAACTTTTTTATCCCTATGAGTCGCACGTAAAGGAAGGTGAAGAATCCTGCAAGGGCAAAATGTAAGATATAGTTTAGGTTATAGGCTAAAGGGGCATTCAGGATAGAGTAAAGGATAAGGTTTGGCGGATAAAGTGTGCCGTATTGTATTTCGCTGAAAAACGGCATTCCTGCAAACTCGTAAGGATTCCAAAAGGGAAAGTTGAGGCTTTTCAGTGCGGATGAGTAAAGGTGTTTTACCGAATAGTTTTGAGCCAAGGCGTCATTGTATGGCGCAAGAAGAATACCTTCTGTGAATGCCCTGTAATTAAAAAAACAGGAGACGAAAAGGAAGAGCAAAAAATATTTTAAATTGCTGTCAAGAAATTTCTTGAGTGCCCCCATGTATTTTTTGCCTTATTTTTGACTTTTTATTATTTCGATGAGCTTTAAAAAGTCGGCTAATTCTTCTTTGTATTCGCCTTCAATGTCGAGTTTTCTTGCTGTCTTTAGATGGATTTCTGCCTTCTCCCATTTTTGCTGTCTCAGGTAGCAGATGCCGAGATAATAATGCGGTAATAAGAAATTCCGGGTGTTTTCAATGGCTTTTTCAAAATAACCAATTGCTTTGTTAAGAAACAGTTTTTTCTTTGTTTTTTTGCTTTTGGCAGAATTAAACAGGTCGTAATACATAAGACCCAGATTGTAATAAGCGGCTGCCTCACCCTTAGCCGTTTTGATAACGTTTAAGATTTCTTTTTCAGCGACCTCAGGGGTTTCAGCACCGGCAGATGCAAACAGAAGCATGACAGACAGTATCTCTTCTGTTGTGAGGTTTCTCTGTTTCAATGCTTTGAGAAGTTCTTCTTTGCCTTTTTCTTTAATGCCTTTTTTCAGAAGGACTGCTCCGTAATTCAGGTGGGCGAGGGCAAAGTCAGGGTTTTTCTCTGCTGTGTCTTTCCATATTGCTATTTCGTCTTTCCAAACAACAGTTCTGTTGTATGTGCCGATGCCGTAGATTATGAAGACTGGCATGAGACAGGCAAACAGGATTTTCGGGTTTTTTATCCTTTTTAAGACTGCTCCAATCAGAAGACAGAAACCTGCTGAAGGCAGATAAAGGAAGCGTTCTCCTATAACTCCCCCGGTGGATAAGGTGGCTAATAACGACAGTATTAGCGTGAGTATAATCCATGCTGTCAGGAAGCCTTCGAGTCTTTTGCCTTCAGAGTAAAGAACGCCTCCAATGACAAGAGGGATTAAGGAGAATATGAAGTAAAAGGGACTGTCTGATATATACGGCATCATGTTCAGGTTAAAGGGCACTGCGAGTTTTTGCATGCTGTAGCCGAAGCTGACGAACAGACTGTAAAAACTTTGCGGGTATAAGTCTGATAGTGAGAGAGCTTTATCTGTGTCGTGAGGGAAAAGATAATAGACAACGACTACTATGATGTATGCACAGACTGCCCGGAGCAAACGGTTTTTATTGAATCCGCCGACTGCTTCATATATTAGCAGGATGCCGATAAATGAAAGAGCGTTCTGCTTGCTTAAGACTGAAAGGAGAAAGAGCAGACCGCTTAAGATAATAACGAGGGTTCGGCCACTTTTTCTGTAGTGGAGGTAAAGTATGAAGGCAGGGATAAAGAACACGGTCTGAAGTAGCTCTGCCCTTGCCGACACCCATGCCACTGCTTCTGTATGGATGGGATGAAGAGCAAACAGCAAGGCTGAAAAAAAAGACGCTCCAGTGTTTTCAAGCAGGTAAATGCCCAGAAAAAACACTAGGACTGAACAGATACTGTGAAGCAAGATGTTTGTCAGATGAAACCCTGCGGGCTTTACGCCCCATAGCTGCTCGTCAAGAAACATTGAGATGTCGAAGAGAGGTCTGTAATATTTGGCTTCAGAAGCAGGAGAATAAATATTTCCGGACAGCGTTGTAATCTGATTGATATTGTCCCATACAAAACCGCCTGTGAGTGCTGGTATATAGACTATGAAAGCCACAAGGAATACTACTGCGGACAAAAGAATCCTTGATGATGTAATGTTCTTGAAGTTCATCAATTACCTCGACTTTTTTAAGTATTCACGCACGAAGATGTAGCCTGCCAGTGCAGAAAATATCATCTGGAGTCCAAAGAAGGTAAAGAATAGGGCGGTGATTACTTTTCTCGTCTCGAAGTAATATCCAAATCCCTGCTTTACCCAAGAAATAACTGAATCTACACTTATACCTGCTCCGATGATGAATGAGACGACTCCGGCACATAACAGATATTTAAGGGTGCGAAGATTCAGTGCTTTTACCAGCCGGTCTTCTTTTTTGAATTTATGTCTGATTGCGTAAAGGTCTACGATAATACCGTTTATCATCAATTGAAAGCCTATTATAAAGGACATGACTCCGAATATAAAGGAGTGTATATCGAGCCTGACGCCGAAAGCCTCAAAAGGTTTTCTGAATGTCAGCGCACTTATTACCATGCCGAGCAACAGGAGCACAGCACCGGGCAGGAAGAAGGTGACCAGAGGGTTGTAAAGTATAAGCAGTCCGAGTATGGTTTTAATAATGACGAAGCCGTCTTTAAACGGTTTTAGCTTAGATACGCCGGCTCTTTCATTGTAGTTAATTCCGAGTTCTCTTATGCTTGAGCCCATACGGGATGCCTTGACGACTATTTCCGCTTCAACTGCAAAATCCCTTGATTCTATATCGAGTTTTTCTATCAGTTCTCTTTTAAGTCCGTAAAGACCTGACAGCGGGTCTGTGCCTTTAAAACCGCTCAGCAGTCTGATAAAGGAAGAGATTAGTTTGTTTCCGAGGAGGTTCAACAGCCGTATGTTTTTGCTGTCTCTGCGGGTAAGCACCATGTCCACGGTGTCGAGTTCTCTGCTTATCCTTGGTATCTCTTCAGCCGGATAGGTGTTGTCAGCATCCATGAAGATTATCTTTCTTCCTTTCGCATTGCGGATGCCTGTGATTATGGCTGCTCCTTTTCCCATGTTCTTGCGGTGGCTGATGACCTTGCAGGGAAAGCTGCGGGCTATAGATGCTGTATTGTCTGTAGAGCCGTCATCCACGACCAGAATCTCGAATCTTTCCTTGGCTTCCGGCAGGACTTTCAGAATGCTTTGCAGGGTCAGGGGCAGACCTTCTTCTTCGTTATATGCAGGCAGTATGATTGACGTATCTACTGTCTCGTCATTCATGACCGGACTGTTGTATTCTACATGATTAAGAGTCTTAAATGAAGTTGACCTCTTTGATTGCACCGTTTATAACCTCTTCTTCTGTGATGGTTATCTCTATGGTTTTGCCATTACTCTGAATGCGGTAGGGTGCCTGAGCACCGGTCTCGTAAGGGTTGCCTTCGGTAGAGTAAGGAAGATAGAACTCAAAGTATCCTTCATTGTTGCTCTGTGTGCGCATGTGGTATTCGAACCTGCGGTTTCTGTTGGTAAGCACAGGGACTTTTGCAGAGACTTCGGTGTTTGGAGTCGTCCTGCCGTGAATTTTCACTCCCTCTACGAACTCGAATATTTTTACGAGGCTGAACTTTGCTCTATTAGTCGTCTCGAGCGTTGAGTCGTGTTTTGATTCGTAAACAAGGCGGAAATGCCCCAGTGCCTCCACATTAAAGCCTTCGATGTTTGCAGCTGAGCCGTTAAGATAGAAGAGCCTTGAGCCCATGGCTGAAAAGTATTTCTTGTTGACTTTTCCGGCGTCCACACCTGACTGAAGGAGGAAGTCTTCTTTTGGAATGCCGAGGTAATGAAGGTATGTCAGCAGGTTCTGTTCACCGGTAAGAATGAATCTGACACCCAGACGGCGGCATAATTTTACTGCCTTTTCCTCGTCATCTTCAACGAAGAATCTGGCTGAGTTGAACACGCCTTCACGGTGTGTCTTTCCCCAGCCAAATGGGTTGGCAATGTTTGGTCTTTCTGCAAAGAAGTTTAAGTAATGTCCGAAACTCCATGGTGCCATCACCCCGTATTGAGGTTTTTCCCATGGCTCTGTCAGAAAATCCGTTTTTGGCGTGTTGTCCCTTATCCACAGCAGGGAGTCGAATACCTCCCCCAGACTCCTGATAGAGGTGCTGGGGTAGAGTCTCTCGGACTTTGAAAAAAGGTCAACAGAGGGATATGCCAGGCCAATGATAACTCCAAATGCGATTACCAGGACGACGGGTTTTAGTTTTTGAAGCAGGGGATGTCGCCTTTTGAAGAGATGTTTTGTGCCTCTTTCGAGGAGATTTGAAAGCGACAGGCTGAATACCGGCACCAGCAGAGGAATGAGTCTTATCTGTGTAAACGCCAGGACTGTTGCTGTCACGAGCCAGTAAGCGGTGATAATCGAGACAAAATCACGCTCTTTTTTAGCCCTGTAGATGCTCCAGAGGAGCAGCAGCGGCGTAAAGAGAAAAAGATAGGACGAGTCATGGATATAATCTTTGAGTCCGTATGACAGGATGGACTGCGTTTCTATAACAGTTGAAGCAATGGGGTCGCTTTTGAAAAGGAACATCCATGCGTTCTTTAGAGGTGTTAACCAAAGGACAGGCACTGCTAAAAGAATTACTCCAGCGATAAGGTAGATGAAAAACCTTACAGATATGCCTCTTTTGACTATAAGAGAGGCTATCATCCAGAAGATATATATCCCAGCAGAGAGACAGAGTGTCAGTGTGGGCTGAAAGAGTGAAAGAGGCGAGACCTCAAAAGAGCCTATGCGTGCAAAATGCGATGTCATGGAAAGGGGAAAAGCCAGAACCCATGCCCATAGAAATGTCTTGCGGCTTGCCCTTGCCAGTGTCTCATCGTAATGTCTCCTGAACAGGTCAATGCATCCTTTAAGAAGGACAAATCCGAAGACAATAACAGGAAAAACATTTGCCACTGGCACGAATAAAAAGGACATAGCTATTGCCAGACCGCAGAGGAAGGCTGTGGATGCTTTTCTCAGACTGTATGCTCTTTCAAACAAGTAAAGGATTAACACAAGGAGGAAAGGCTCAAGCATGTGGTGGTCGACCCTGCCTACTCTTGAGGTATGGAGGAAGGCAGGATTCAGTGCAGTAAACAGTGCAGCCAGGAGTCCTGTTTCTTTGCCAAACCACCTGGAGCCGGCTATTGCTATCAGAGCTATGGTAAGAAGTCCAAGCAGAGGGGACACGATAACACTGATTTTGCCTGCCTCATAAAGCGTTGGCTCATTACCTGCAAAAAACCGGGCTATGCTTGCAAGGAAAAAATCAAACCCCGGTGGCCATGCAATGTAAGCACCGGTCGGATAGTTTACGTAGTAGTCAAACTCAAGGAGGCGGGGGTAATGAAGGGCAGTAAGCCATATCCTTCTTACATGATAATAAGGGTCTGTGCCGAAGAGCCTGATTTCCCTTTCGAAAACGACTCCGCTCCAGTTGAAGTAGCACAGGTAGAGGAATGCATAAAATACTGCAAACAGGATAAAATATGTTTTCCAGCTTTCTGAGTGTTTCATGTTTTAGACAATTGGCGACTACAATTAAAAAGGGGGTTATAGAAAACCCCCTTTTTAATTATTGTTTGTGCCGTTTCAAGTTATCTGGCTGTTACTGTGGTGTTGAATATCTCCGAGCCTAATGTGGCTTTTGATGCATAAGCTCTTATCTCGATCGTCCTGCTTCCGGTGTTGGTTATCATGACAGAGCCTTCGATAGCAGTGTTGCCGGTGTCGTCTCTCCTGAACAGATAGTTCTGCGCATTAAATGGACTTCTCTCGTTTTTGCCTATATGGTGATTGATTATGTCGTTAATGACGTCGGCAATGGTGGTATAGGTATCATTACTAGCCTGGTTAAATATGGCGTTACATGTCTTTCCAGGGCCGGGATTAGCTGCCTCTACGCATATTTCCGTTCCGTCAGAGTCCAATACGATGTAAGGGTCACCTGCAACATACGCATCGAGCATGCTCTGAATCTCTGAAACAGCGCCTTTTGCACCTGCCTCAACAGACCTGACCTTTGCTTTCTCTCTCTGTCCCAAAAATGCAGGGATTGCTATCGCTGCAAGTATTCCGATGATTGCAATAACGATCAGGAGCTCGATGAGTGTGAAACCTTTCTGGTCCCTTAGATTATTAACTGCCTTAAACATTCTTTCCCTCCTTTTATTCTCAAAATATTAGGGCTGTCAGACCCTCTCTATTACACCCTGAGTTCTTACATCACCTCCTTCTCAATACTTCGACAGTCTAACCGACTACCGCTAACTTGTCAAGAGAGCTTAAACTCTCACATCCGCTGTATTTATAAAGCAGCTTTTATGCCAGAAATTTAACCGAAAAAATTCAATAAATTCAAGGCTAAAAACTTGAGACATTGCATCTGTGTGACAAATTTTGTCAGTAGATGGTGTTTTTTGTCAGAATTTTGCGATTTTCTATGGGGTTTATCGGAAAACAGGATTGCTGCTTTTCGGATTTATTATATATTTAGTGATTGTAGTATTTACATAATACAGTTGTGTGGTAAAATTTAGACCAGATTAAAAGGCTGACTTTGGAGGGGGATGTATGAAATTTATTGGTCTTGATGCCGGTTCTGTCAGTGTCAAGATTGTTTTGCTGGATGAACATGGCAGAAGGCTTCAGGGCTATTACCGACATCACAAAGGGCATCCTGTAGGCACTGCCCTTGAACTCCTCAGCAAGGTCGCAGACAACGACTGCTCAATCGCGATTACTGGTTCTGCCGGAAGGCTCATAGCTGAGATACTGGGCGTTGAGCCTGTAAACGAGATAGTTGCACAGTCATACTCCACGAAAAGGCTTTACCCGCACATAAAGACGATTATAGAGATGGGCGGTGAGGACTCAAAGCTCATACTCATGGATGAGGCAGGGGTAAAGGATTTTTCCATGAACTCTGTGTGTGCAGCAGGCACAGGCTCTTTTTTAGACCAGCAGGCAGAAAGGCTCAGGCTGACCATCGAAGAGCTAAGCGAACTTTCCCTTAAATCAAAGAAGCCGCCTCGGATTGCCGGCAGATGCAGCGTGTTTGCAAAGTCAGACATGATACATCTTCAGCAGATTGCGACTCCGGTGGAAGACATTGTTGCAGGGCTGTGCTTTGCAGTGGCAAGGAATTTCAAAGGCACAATATCCAGAGGAAGAAATATTGTAGAGCCTGTTTCATTTCAGGGCGGAGTGGCTGCAAACAAGGGAATGATAAGGGCGTTTAAGGAAGTCTTCGGACTTTCAGAGTTATTTATCCCTCCTGATTTTGCCCTGATGGGTGCACTCGGCGCAGCACTTAAGGCTCTGGATGAAGGTGTTGTTAACCGCTTCGATCTTAAAGCCATCGAAGAGTTCTTAGAAAAAGAAAAGCCGTCTTCAGAAGGGCACAAGCCTCTTATTCAAAAAGGCGATGACTTTTTCCAGAGGCATTCCACAGGCAACGGAGAGGTTGTCCGTCCTGAAGGCTCAGACAAAATCAGGGCTTACATGGGTATAGACATCGGCTCAATAAGCACTAATCTTGCGGTTATTGATGAACAGGGAAGGCTTCTTGCCAAGAGATATCTTATGACTGCCGGAAGACCCATAGAAGCCGTAAGACAGGGGCTTTCAGAGATAGCCTCTGAGATAGGCGACAGGGTGGAGATATTAGGTGTAGGCACTACAGGCTCAGGCAGGTATATGATTGCTGATTATGTAGGTGCGGATATCGTAAAGAACGAGATAACAGCACAGGCGACTGCTGCTGCATACATAGACAAAAACGTGGATACCATATTCGAGATAGGAGGGCAGGACTCCAAATACATCTCCTTGCGAGACGGCGTTATAGTTGACTTCGAGATGAACAAGGCGTGTGCAGCAGGCACAGGCTCTTTTCTTGAAGAACAGGCTGAAAAGCTTAACATCTCCGTAAAAGAAGAGTTTGCCGAACGTGCGTTTTCTTCTGAAAGCCCTTCAAGGCTTGGAGAAAGATGCACGGTCTTTATGGAAAACTCCCTTATGGCGAACCTTCAGAAAGGCACGCCTACAGACGACCTCCTGGCAGGGCTTGCTTATTCCATAGTGCAGAACTACATAAACAGGGTCGTGGCAGGAAAACCTGTGGGCAAGAACATATTCTTTCAGGGTGGTGTTGCGTTCAACAAGTCTGTAGTCGCTGCATTCGAGAAGTATCTGGGCAAACAGGTTACAGTGCCGCCTCATCATGATGTCACCGGTGCTATAGGTATGGCACTGATTGCGCAAAGACACATGAAGGAAAAAGGAAACCCGAAGTCAACATTCAAGGGGTTTGACCTCTCGAAGAGACCTTACGAGCTGTCTTCCTTTGAGTGCAAAGGATGCCCGAATATATGTGAGATAAACAGGGTGAAGATAGAAGGTGAGAAAGGCTATCTGTTTTATGGCGGAAGATGCGAAAAATACGATATAAGGAGAAAGGACACAAGCCATATCCCTGACCTGTTCGGCTTCAGGGAGGAGGCTCTCTGGAAGGTTGTAAAGCCGCCTTCAGGCTCAAGACCCAAGATAGGCATCCCTTACATATTCTTTTTCCATGATTTTCTGCCTTTCTGGTGGAGTCTTTTCGATGCCCTTGGCTTTGATGTGGAAGTCTCTCCCAAGACCAACAGGCAGATAGTAGACCTTGGGCTTGAAAGCGTGCTTTCAGAGGCGTGTTTCCCTGTAAAAGTGGCTCACGGGCATATAAGATATCTCCGTGACAACGGGGTGGATGCCATCCTGCTGCCGAGCTTTATAAACCTCAATCGCAAGGGAGAGGAGTTTTCACGTGGTGTTGCATGTCCGCACACGCAGACCATACCTTATGTCTCCAGAGTCGCCATAGACGGGCTTAAGACCATAGTGCCTGTAGTTGACATGAGCAGGGGAAGGGACTATTTGATTAGTGAGCTTAAGAAATCTTTGCGGAGCTTTGGCATCAGCCGCGGTGCAATCACAAGGGCGATTGAAGTTGCAGAGAAGGCACAGACAGAGTTTGAAAATACTGTCAAAGAAAAAGGCAAGGAGGTGTTTTCCTCTCTGCCTGAAAAAGCCATAGTTATAGTCGGCAGGGCGTATAATGCATTTGAAAAGGGTATGAATCTTCGTCTGCCTGAGAAGCTTGCGACTCTGGGTGTGCTTTCCATACCCATGGACATGCTGCCGCTGAATACTGCTGAGATAAAGACTCTCTGGCCTAACATGTACTGGAGGTCAGGACAGAGGATATTGAGTGCAGCGAGGTTCATTGCACAGCATCCGAATCTTTATCCGATTTATATCGGGAATTTCTCCTGCGGACCTGATTCTTTTATATTGAAATACTTCAAGGAAGAACTTTCAGGCAAGCCTTTCCTGCACATAGAGATAGACGAACACAGTGCCGATGCCGGTGCAATAACAAGATGCGAGGCATTCCTCGACAGCATAGAAAACCAGAGGGCAACGATTAAAAAAGCAGAGCGCAAGATGCCCAGAAGTCTCAGTTTGAGCAGGAGAACGGTTTTCATTCCGAGGATGTCCGACCACGCATGGGCGCTTGCTGCTGCATTTGAGCGCTCCGGCGTGCCAGCGTCAGTGCTTCCTGAGCCTGATAAAGAAACCGTGGATGTCGGAATGAGGTATGTCTCCGGCAAGGAGTGCTACCCGTGTGTTGTGACTACAGGAGACATGCTCAAAAAGGTGTTTTCTTCTGACTTCAGGGCTGAAAAGGCAGCCTTCTTTATGCCTTCTGGCACAGGACCGTGCAGGTTCGGTCAATACAATGTTTTTCACAGGCATGTGCTTGACAGTCTTGGTTTTGATAACGTGCCGGTATTTTCGCCCAATCAGGATACAGGCTTTTACAGAGACCTCGGTATCGTAAGCAAAGACTTTACAATGCTCGCATGGAAAGGTATAGTGGCAATAGAGCTTCTTTATAAGTGTCTGCACCAGAACAGACCTTATGAGAGGGAAAAGGGTGTCTCTGATGCCCTCTACGGTGAGTATCTCAAGAAGATATATTATTCCCTTAAGGGGGCTGACGGAGATATCGAGGCTGTCCTTTATGACATGAAACGGGATTTCGAGAATATCCCGAAGCACAAAGAGGAGAGACCGCTTATCGGGATTATAGGAGAGATATTCGTAAGGAGCAACCGGTTTTCGAACGAAGACCTCGTAAGAAAGATAGAGGCGCTTGGCGGAGAGGTCTGGCTTGCGCCTGTTGAGGAATGGATATATTACGTAAACCTTATGGGGCTGAGGAAGGCCTTGATAAAAAAAGACGGCTCTGCTATTATTGATTTTCTCATCAAGAAGTTCTTTCAAAAGAGAATCGAGCACAAATTTTCCCGTCCGTTCGAGGGATATTTAAAGACCCTTAAGGAACCGACGACAAAGGAGATATTAAGAAAGGCGTCTCCTTATGTGCACGACTCTTTTGAAGGAGAGACTATTCTCAGTGTCGGCAAGGCGATTGACCTTGCTGAAAAGGGAGCCTGTGGCATAGTCAATGCCATGCCTTTCGGCTGTATGCCAGGCACGATTGTCTCGGCTTTGATGAGGGGTATAAGCAGGGACTATGATTTGCCTGCAATAAGTATCCCTTACGACGGCACAGAGTCGCCGACTACACAGATACAGCTTGAAGCCTTTATGGATCAGGCTAAAAACAAATTAAAGCAAAGGAGGTGATTTAGTGGGGAGCGTTATAAAGTGGCGTAAGAAGAAAATGAGTAAGCACAAACACAGAAAGCTCAGGAAGAGGACCAAGTTCCAGAGGAGGAATAAATAATTGAAAGAGGAAAGAATTTTGAATGAGAGGGTACGACTCCTCGAAAAGGAGATGTCCACTCTTACAGAAGAGTTGGAAAAGGTAGAAAAGTTTGTTGCCGAACTGGAGGACCTGAGGACAGAGCTTAAGGCTTTTAAAGTTTTTCTGGGCAGGTCTCATCCTGAGTTTAAGAAAGAGTTTCTCGATATTCTTAAGAAGCTTAAAACCGGCTCACCTTGATGCCGATAAAGGGCATGGAGTCTGTGTAATCGGACAGGAGCACTTTTTTAACCGCACCGCCTTTGTTCTTTTTCCCGCTTGCGTGAATCAGAAAGACCTTACCGTTCTGTTGTTTTACGATTCCGATATGTCCGACTATTTCGCCTACAACACGCTTTTCAGGTGCTTTTATAAAAAAGATTATGTCTCCGCTTAGGAGCTTTTTGAGTGCCTGAGGTATAAGGGCTTTAGGTATTATTCTTACTGTTTTTATTCCCCTTGAGCCTTCTATTTCCACTGTCTCTGCAAGTGTGTCGGTTATTTCCCTTCCCCATTTGCCGCTTCTTATCATGTCTTCGGCATACTGAAACCTGTCTTCGTAATTGAGCACTTTCCCGTTTTTCATTCTGCCTCTGGTTATGAATCTTTTTTCAAGGGCGACTTCAACTGCTTTTTCAGGCGAGTCACTCAGGGCAAGCTCCACTACTCTGAAGGTAAGATACATACAGTCAACTCTTTCGTCAGCCACTATGACAGACCGTGTTACATATTCTCCCAGGGGGTCTGGGTCATACGGTGTGCCTATGAACTTTTCCGCCCAAAAGGCTATTCTTTCGCCTACAGGCAGGTGAGAGATTTCTTTCTGAAGAGATGCTATCTCAGAGTTTTGCATAAAAGGGTATGCAATGGAAGGCAGCATTAAAAGCGTGAGCAGGATTATCTTCTTCATGACTATTCAGTATAACTTACTGTTTTGTGAATTTTCCCCCACTGTATATAAAATCTTTCGTGTTATATAATGCTTGTTATGGATACCCGTCGCCAGGAGCTTGTAATCAGCTTGCTGCTTGTTGTAACGGTTTTTGCGGTCTTCTGGCATCTGAAGTATAACGATTTCGTCAGCTTTGACGACTACATGTATATTACTGAAAACAGCCATGTGACATCAGGCCTTACGAAAGAAAACATTATATGGGCATTTACCACCGGCCATGCAAGCAACTGGCATCCCCTGACGTGGCTGTCGCACATGCTTGATGTTGAGCTTTACGGACTGAATCCCACAGGACATCATCTGAGCAATCTGCTGTTTCATATAGCGAACACTCTGCTGTTGTTTTTGATTCTCAAGCGTTTGACCGGAGCACTCTGGAGGAGTGCGTTTGTTGCCGCCCTGTTTGGACTTCATCCTTTGCATGTAGAGTCTGTTGCATGGGCTTCAGAACGTAAGGATGTTTTAAGCACCTTTTTCTGGATGTTGACCATGGGGGCTTATGCCAGGTACGTCGAACGTCCCAGGCTTACCCTGTATCTGCTGACTCTTCTGATGTTTGTTCTGGGGCTTATGTCCAAGCCGATGCTTGTGACCCTTCCGTTTGTTTTGCTCATGCTTGATTACTGGCCTCTTAAACGCCTTAAGAAATCCACGGCATTTGATTTATTCAAGGAGAAGATTCCTTTTTTTGTTTTTTCAGCGGCTTCAAGTGTTGTGACATTTGTGGTGCAGAAACAGGGCGGCAGTGTTGCTCCTCTTGATGTGCTGCCTGTTAAGATGCGGCTTGCGAATGCTCTGGTTTCTTATGTCAGGTATATAGGGAAGATGTTTTTCCCTGAGCATCTGGCGTTCTTTTATCCGTTGCCTAAAGAGTTTCCTGTGTGGCAGGTTTTAGGAGCAGGGTTGTTTTTGCTCTGTGTGTCCATAGTGGTGATATTGTCAGCCAGACGGTTTTCTTATCTTGTAACAGGGTGGCTTTGGTATGTTGTAACTCTTCTGCCTGTTATCGGACTGATTCATGTGGGGTTACAGGCAATGGCGGACAGATACACATACGTGCCGCTTATTGGTCTTTTTATAGCCATGGTATGGGGAGTCTCGGACGCCGCAGGAAAGTGGCGCATCCGGCAGAGTGTGGTTGCTGTCTCAGGTATTGCCGTGCTTCTTTACCTGATGACATTTACATGGCTTCAGGTGGGTTACTGGAAAAACAATATCACACTTTACAGGCATGCACTTGATGTAACTGAAGAAAACTACATGGCGCACAGCAAGCTGGCGACTGTCCTGCTTGCAGACGGCAGGCTCAAAGAGGCGACTGTGCATTTTAACGAGGCCTTACGGATTAAACCTGATTTGCTTGAGGCGCAATACAATCTGGGTAATGTCCTGGTGGCAGAGGGCAGGTTTGAGGAAGCAGTTGACAGTTATTACCGCGCATTGAAGATAAGACCCGGATTCAGAATGGCACACATTGCTCTGGGGAAAACACTGGCTAGACTCAAAAGATATAAAGAGGCACAGGCCTATCTTGCCAGAGTGTCTGGCACTGAGCCTGATTCAGAGAAAGTGCAGATACTCATGGGAAACATACTGCTGCAATATGGAAACCTTGATGATGCTATTTACTATTACTCGAAGGCACTACAAATCAATCCCGAGCACTTTGAGACGCAGAACAACATCGGTGTTGCCTTTTATAAGCAGGGGAAGTTCGAAAAAGCAATTGAGCATTTCTCCAAGGCACTGGCTCTGAGACCTGACTCTGAGAAAGCCAGAGCCAATCTCCGCCTTGCGCTGGACTCTGCAGGCAAACGTCAGGATTAGATTTGCTAAAACTCCTTAAAGACCTTTGCAAGAGAATCCCCTGCCACATGCATCCTGAACTCGTTGAAGTAGCCGAAGGGAGTAAGCATTACGTTGTAACCTGTCCTTTTCAGCCTTTCGACCACTTCATCAAGCAGTGATTTTGCAAACTCAGGGGAGGACTTGCTTGCCGAAAGGTGGTTGAATGAGTGAAGCACCACGTTTTTCGTGTCGAACTTGCCTGCTATCCATTTCGTGTTTTTTACGAACTTTTGCAGAACGCTTCCTCTTTTTTCTTCGTCTTCTGCCTCTGCATGGAAAAAGATTACGACAGCGTCCTTTACTGACTCTTCTTTTCTTATTTCAGGCACATGAGGAAGGCTTCGGCTTGCGGTCTTATACCACCATTCATGCACATAGAACATCAAAAGCTTCATGCATGATTTTTAACTGATTTGTCTTTTTTAATCAAGCGGACTCATACAGGGCAGGAGGGGGTTGAAATTGAATTCCCTTAAAAACCGTGCTAAGATATTGAAATTCCTGCGAGAAATTTATGGCTAAGGTTATTCCGTTCAGAGGGATTTTTTACGATAAAGAGAAGGTCAAAGCTGATGATGTCATCGCACCTCCTTATGACGTCATTACGCCTGAACTCAGGGAGATGCTTTATGAGCGCAGCCCCTTCAACATCATAAGGATAGATGCAGGCAGGGAGATGGCAGGAGATAATGAGACCGAAAACAAATACTCACGAGCGGCAAGATATCTCAGGGAATGGCTTGAAAAAGGGATATTGCTGCGTGGCGAAAAGCCTGCTTTTTATGTGTATAGAATGGACTATAAGATAAAGGGGCAGGTCAAGAGCCTCACAGGGTTTTTCGGTCTTGTCAGGCTTGAAGACCTTGGCAAGGGCATATACCCGCATGAATGCACTCACTCAAAGCCAAAACACGACAGGCTGGCGCTTATGGAAGTCTCCAGTGCCAACACAAGCCCGATATTTTCACTGTATAACAGTCCTGAGATGAAAGCCTCTGCGGTTCTGGCTGAAGTTGCGAAAGATTCACCGTATATGCAGGCAAAGGACATGGAAGGCACAGTGCACAGCCTCTGGCTGCTGGAAGATGCCTCTGCCATAGAAATAATAAAGGCTGACCTCGCTGACAAGGCTGTTTTTATAGCCGATGGTCATCACAGGTACGAGACCGCACTGGATTATCAAAAGGCTATGAGACAGAGACTTGGCTCCGGCGGAGACGAGCCTTTTGACTACGTGTTGATGTTTCTTGCGAACATAGCGGACGGGGATCTAACTGTTCTTCCTACGCACAGGCTTGTCAATGCCGATATCGGCAACGATATTTCAAAAAAACTGTCCGGATATTTTGAAATTGATAAGTTGTCTTCAGATGCTGATATAATCAGTATTATAGAGGGACTTGATCATGCATTTGGACTTTATGTCGGAGGAAGCCAGTATGTGCTTAAATACCGTGGTGGTGATCTGGAGAACATTCATCCTGCACTGAAACAGCTGGATGTTATAATCCTTCATAAGATGATATTTGAAAGGCTTCTTGGAGTGAGTGATTATGCATATGAAATGGACTACACAGTAGCCAAGGCTAAGGTGGACAGCGGAGCCTACAAGGCTGCGTTTTTTCTTAAGTCCACGCCGGTTAAGGCAGTAGAGGAGGTTGCACTTTCAGCGCAGAGGATGCCGCCAAAGTCAACTTATTTCTATCCGAAGGTTCCAACCGGGTTGATTATAAACAGTCTTAAATCTTTTTAAGGAGGGTTCTTATGTCAGTAAAGGTTGCGATTAATGGTTTCGGCAGGATAGGAAGGAATTTCCTGAGGGCATGTAAGGGATATGAGGATATCGATATAGTTGCGGTAAATGACCTTACGGACGCAAAGACCCTTGCCCATCTGCTTAAATACGATTCTGTGCATGGCATTTTTGATGTAGAGGTCAGCGCATCAGATGATGCGATTACAGTAGGCGGCAAGGCGATAAAAGTTCTGGCTATTACTGAACCTGAGAAGCTTCCGTGGAAAGACCTTGGCGTGGACATTGTGCTTGAGTCCACAGGCAGGTTCAGAGACAGGGAGTCTGCCAGCAAGCATCTGGAGGCTGGTGCAAAATGGGTCATTATATCAGCGCCTGCAAAAGAGCCTGATGTAACCGTATGTATGGGTGTAAACGAGGACATGCTTGACCCTGAAAAACACAAGATTATCTCCAATGCATCCTGCACCACGAACTGTCTTGCCCCTGTAGCAAAGGTTCTGCACAAAGAGTTCGGTATAAACAGGGGACTCATGACCACCATTCACGCATACACGAACGACCAGAGAATACTTGACCTTCCGCATAAAGACCTGCGGAGGGCAAGGGCAGCCGCAATGAGCATGATACCCACGACCACAGGTGCGGCAAAGGCAGTAGGACTTGTCCTGCCTGAGCTTAAGGGCAAGCTCGATGGCATGGCAATAAGAGTGCCAACCCCAAATGTCTCGGTTGTTGACCTTGTGGCAGAGCTTCAGAAGGATGTGACTGTAGAGGACATCAACGGAGCGCTTAAAAAAGCTGCTGAAGGACAGCTTAAGGGAATCCTTCAGTACACAGAGGAGCCGGTGGTTTCAATAGATTTCAACGGGAATCCCCACTCCTCGATTGTTGATGCTTCGCTGACAAGGGTCATGGAGGACAGGATGGTAAAGGTTATCGCATGGTATGACAATGAATGGGGTTACAGCTCAAGACTCAGAGACCTTATGATATATATTGCGAAGAGGTAAGACTATGGGGAACGGAAATCTGAAGGGCATATTGAACAAGCTTACGATTGAGGATATTGACCTTAAGGGCAAGCGAGTTTTCATAAGGGCTGATTTCAACGTCCCTCTGGATGAAAACCTTATGATAACCGATGACAGACGGATACGCTCTACGTTACCTACGATTAACTACTGTATTGACGAAGGTGCAAAGATAATTCTTGCGTCGCATCTTGGAAGACCGAAGGGCAAGCCGAACCAGAAGTACAGTCTTGCTCCAGTTGCCAAGAGACTGCAGAGGCTTCTGAATAAAGAAGTAACTTTTGCCACTGACTGTGTAGGACCTGAGGTTGAAGGCATTGTCTCGAAGATGCGGCCTGGTGATGTTGTTGTCCTTGAGAATCTGAGGTTTCATGCCGAAGAGGAGAAAAACGACGAAAAGTTTGCCAAAGCGCTTGCTTCGCTTGCAGACTGTTATGTAAACGATGCATTCGGCGCTGCACACAGGGCGCATGCCTCTATAGTGGGAATCCCCAAGTTCATTCCTGCGGCAGCAGGCTTCCTCTTGAAGAAGGAGATTGAGTATCTGAAAGGCGTGGTAAGCAACCCGGTAAGACCTTTTGTCGCAGTGCTTGGCGGTGCAAAGGTCTCAGGTAAGATAGGAGTGCTTGAGAATCTTCAGGACAAGGTTGACAAGGTGATCGTCGGCGGAGGCATGGCGTTTACATTTATAAAGGCCATGGGCTACGAGGTAGGCGATTCACTTGTAGAGCCGGATATGCTTGGTCTTGCAGAAAGGATAATGGACAATCTCAAGCGTAACAATGTGAAATTCTATCTGCCGGTTGACTGTGTAATTGCCCAGAGCCTTGAGCCGGGTGCTGAGACAAAGATAGTTACCACGCAGGAGATACCGAAAGGCTGGCGTGCTCTTGACATAGGTCCTGCATCATGCAAGGTCTTTTCAGAGGCTATTCAGGATGCAAAGACAGTCATCTGGAACGGGCCGATGGGTGTTTTCGAGGTTGATGCCTTCTCAAGGGGAACATTTGCAATGGCCCGTGCAGTAGCTGATGCATACGCCCTGACAATAGTAGGCGGCGGCGACACAGACCTTGCCGTGCATAGGGCAGGTGTGTCTGACTCTATATCGTTCATCTCCACAGGCGGAGGTGCATCCCTGCAACTCCTTGAAGGAAGAGAGTTGCCTGGTATTGCCGCTCTTACAGACAGGAAGTAGAAGACTGCGTTACTGTCTGTAAGTCCTCGCCTGAGAACTTGTGCGGTAGTTTCTTGTCATAGGGGGATAATATCCCCCTTTTCATCTCCACTACTGAGGGGTTCTTGCTCTCGAACTTGTCGATGAGATAGGAAGCAGCGACTTCTGGTTTAATCAGGTCTCCGCAGGTGAAAATATCCACTGCTGCATAGCCATACTCCGGCCATGTGTGAATGCTCAGATGAGACTCTGCAATGATGACCATTCCGCTAATTCCAAAGGGGTTAAATTCGTGAAAGGATATGTCGATAATCGTTGCGGCAGCTTGTTTTGCTGCTGACACTAAGGCGTCTTGAACCTTTTCTCGGTTCCTGAGGATTTCAGGATTACAATCTCTTAACTCTACTAAAAGATGGGTACCTAAAGCATGCAATCCTCTACCCCCCTTCAAAAATATGATCAGGGGTCACACACCAACCCCTGAACCACAAAGATACATCAAAACCGATGACCTTGTCAAGAGGTTTTTTGCTGAACAGGCGCTGGAGTGTGCCGGACAGGATGTCCAGCCGGGTCTCAAAGTGCTTTTTCCAGGACTTTTATTTTTGCCTTATTTCTTTCGGCGATAAGCCATTTTCTGAAGCCTTCGTGCCTTCTCTTTTCGATGAGAAAGAACATTAACTGTTCTTTTGCCTCTTCAAACGTGGCGTATTGAGCCTCCTGCCGCTCGTAGATTTTTATAATGAACCAGCCCTTGTTGCCTTTTACAGGTTCTGAATAAGAGCCCTTTTGCGTGCTGCGAATGGCTTTTGCCATCTCTGGCGAAAAGGATGCAGGCTCTACCCAGTCGGACGTGCTGACTATTGCCCTGCCTTCTCTGGAGAGCTTTTCCGCCATCTCGTCAAAGGGGATTTTGTTTGTCTTCATCTCGTTGAAGACTTTCTTTGCCTCCTCCTCTGTGTTGAAATGCATTATCCGGATTCTGACCCTTTCCGGTTGCTTGACTGGCCTGTTTGATTCGTATTGTTTTTTTACGTCCTCGAACGTGATTGAGCTTATGTCAGCAAAGCTCTTTCTGAATCTTTCGATAAGAAGTTGGTCTTTCAGGTCCTGGAGAAACTCTTCGTAGCTTACTCCTCTCTGCCTGAGCTGTTTTATGAAATCTTCTTCAGAGAGTTCTCCTTTTATTGCATCCACCCTGTCTTTCAGTTCGCTGTCTGAGACCTTAATGCCTTTTGCGGCTGCTCCATTGATAACGAGGGCTTTTACGATGAGTTCATTAAGGACTTGTTTTTTCAATACCTGCTCGTTGAACTGTGTGCCGGCTGTTTTATACATCCGGATACGCTGATTTTTATATCGCTCGTATTCTTTCTTGCTTATTTTTGTGTCGTTGACTTTTGCCACATAATCAGGTCCGCAGGCATTTAGAACAATGGCAGGTAATACAAGCAGGACGATGCGTACTAATAGTTTAGCTGGTGTCATCAGGCTGTATTATCGTGGTTTCTGTCCGGGATTTCAAGGGGCAGGGGCTTATTCTGCCATTTCCACGAGTTTTTCCGCTATTTGCACGGCGTTCAGCGCAGCGCCTTTTCTCAGGTTGTCAGCCACTATCCACATGTTTATGCCGTGCTCTACAGAGTCGTCTTCTCGAATCCTGCCTACGTATGTCTCGTCTTTACCTGCAACATCTATAGGCAGTGGATAGACGTTCTTTTCTGGTGCGTCAAACACCACAATGCCTGGTGCTTCTGCAAGCACAGCTCTTACTTCGTTTGGGGTAATCTTCTTTTCGGTCTCGATGTTCAGGCTCTCTGAATGGCATCTGAAGACAGGGACTCTTACTGTTGTTGCAGTTACTTTTATGGAGTCGTCTCCCAGTATTTTCTTGGTCTCGTTGACCATTTTCATTTCTTCTTTTGTATAGCCGTTGTCGAGGAACTTGTCTATATGCGGCAGAATATTGAAGGCTATCTGATGTGGATAGACATTGCATTTTACTTCCCTGAAGTTCAGGATATCTGTTGTTTGCTGGAGAAGCTCATCCATGGCTTTTTTGCCTGTGCCTGAGACCGACTGAAAGGTAGTAACCACCACCCGTTTTATTCTTGCTGCATCGTGAATCGGCTTAAGCACGACGACCATCTGTATGGTCGAGCAGTTCGGGTTTGCAATTATCCCTTTGTGTTTTTTAAGGTCATGCGCGTTTACCTCCGGCACAACGAGCGGGACTTCAGGGTCCATTCTCCACTGGCTTGAATTGTCAATTACCACACATCCGGAGGCTGCTGCAATAGGAGCCCAGATTTTAGACCTTTCTGCACCTGCTGAAAAAAGAGCTATATCTATGTCTTTGAATGAGTCTTCCTTGAGGGTTTCAACTGGAATTTCGCTTTCCTGAAAGGTCAGGGTTTTGCCCTCTGAGCGCTCGGATGCAAAAAGCCTGAGCCTTTCTACAGGAAAGTCTCTTTCTTCAAGAATCTCGACCATCTCGTTTCCGACTGCGCCGGTTGCCCCGACTACGGCTACAGTGTATCTTTCTTTCTTTTTCAGCATGCGCAAACCTCTCGTTTAAGGGAATTTAAATATAATAGCATAAAGCGCGGCGTGGATGGAAAGTGCCGGCAGGTTTTTCAGAAGTGCTCAAACCCTGGTTTTTGCGAATGGACAGAGCAGTCTGAAGGGTTATACACATAGCGCAGACCAAAAGGGTCGAGTATGTTCATATCCTTGTCTATGGAATTTGGTTCAAGGTATTTGGACTTGATGAAATTGCCCTTGTAAGGCAGGGTGAATTCAGCAGTTATCAGTTCTTTAAGGTCGTTGGGACATCGTCCGTTAATTGTCCTGAAAAGGATTATTGACTGTCTGATGTTAAGGAGTTCAGCCTTAAGTGCGGTCTCTTTAGCCTCGAGCGTTGGCCTTTGGTATTTCTGAATTGCGACAAGCGCAAGGATGCCGATAATTATAATGACGATGAGTGTCTCGGCGACTCCATAGCCTGTTCTCTGGAGTTGCTCTCTTTTGTTCTGTATATACAGTTCTGTTTTCAAGTTAAAGGAGCAAGGGGATTAAGTCCCTTTGAAAGAGGGACTATGTCCCCTTGCGGGTTTTCTTTACGGTTTTTGCCTTCTTTTTCTTGGTCTTGGCTGCTTTTGGTGTTTGTATTCCCTGTTTGCTTTTGTAGTCTTCGATAGCTCTCCTCAGTGCGTCTGCTCCGAGATTTGAGCAGTGCATTTTCTGTGCAGGCAGTCCTCCGAGTGCCTCTGCAACGGTCTCCTTTGATATGCTCAAGGCTTCCTCAATGGTTTTACCTTTAACCATTTCGGTTACCATACTGCTTACGGCTATTGCGGCTCCGCATCCGAATGTCTTGAACTTTGCATCTATAATTTTTCCGTCCTTGACCTTGATACTTATCTTCATCACGTCGCCGCATGTAGGATTGCCTTCTTCGCCGACACCGTCAGCGTCAGGGATTTCACCCACATTTCTCGGGTTCATGAAATGGTCCATTACTTCTTTGGAATACATTGTCCTTTCTCCTCCGTATTACCCCAGCCTCCGGCATAGGGTGAGATTTCCCTCAGCCTGCTTATTATCTGAGGAAATTCAGAAAGCAGGTAATCTATGTCTTCTTCTGAGTTTTCAGAGCCGAGTGTAAATACGATAGAGCCCTGTGCAAGGCTTGCCGGGATGCCCATTGACAACAGGACAGGCGATGCCTTCAGTGCCTTTGAAGAGCAGGCAGAGCCGCTTGCTGCGTATATGCCTTTTGCAGCAAGCATAAGGAGCATGGCTTCTCCTTCTATAAACTCAACGCAGAAGCTTGCGTGTCCCGGAAGCCTCTCCGTAGGGTGTCCTGTCAGATATACGTTTTCCACTTTTGTTATGCCTTCAATGAGTTTGTCCCTCAGTTTTTTAACGTGTTTCATTTTTTCCGGCAGTTCTGCCTTTGCCATTTGTGCAGCCTTGCCCATTCCGACTATTGCCGGCACGTTTTCTGTTCCTGCCCTTCTTCCGTTTTCCTGTATACCGCCGTATATGAGCGGGACTATTCTCAACCCTGGTCTTACATACAGTGCGGCTGCGCCTTTTGGTCCGTAGAACTGGTGTGCTGCCAGACTGAGGAGGTCAACGCCAAGCTCGTTGACATCAACCGGAATGTTTCCTGCCGATGCAACTGCATCCGTATGAAAGATTATGTCGTTTTCTTTTGCGATGGCAGACAGTTCTTTTATAGGCTGAATCGTGCCCACCTCCGGGCTTGCATGGATTATCGAAACCAGAGTAGTCTCTTTTGTGATGGCTTTTTTCAGTGTATCAGGCTCTACCATACCGTGTTTGTCCACAGGAAGGAATGTGACTGTAAAGCCTGATTTTTCAAGGAATCGTGCGGAGTTGAGCACAGAGTGATGCTCGACCCTTGAGACGATTATATGTTTTCCCTTGTTCTGTCTGGCGAGTGCTATTCCTCTTAAGGCGAAGTTATTGGCTTCTGCCCCGCTTGATGTAAAGATAACGGCAGAGGGTTTTGCGCCTATAAGCGATGCAACTTTTTCTCTTGCCTCTTCTATTGCGGTTCTTGCCCGTGTGCCCAGTTCGTATGGGCTTAAGGGGTTGCCGAATTCTTCCTTGAGGTATGGAAGCATTGCCTCAAGGATTTCTTCTCTTAAAGGATTTGTTGCTACATGGTCGAAATAGCGGATTTTCATGTCTGCCTCGCTTTCTTTTTTATGTAGAACTTATAAATATCCTCTGTCTCTTCCACGCCGAGGAATTCGTTGCCTGTCTTGTCGCACCAGTCAGGGATGTCTTCAAGTGCACCATCGTAGTCCGTGAGTATTTCGAGCACCTGTCCGGGCTCGAGCGATTTCATCATCTCCTCGAGCTTCAGAAGGTGCATCGGACACATCATATACACGACGTCAGTCGTTACGTCTGCTTTTACGTTTTCAACGAACTTCAGCGGCATCGAGAGCCCCTTTTCCTTTGTTTTTTGTCTGCACTGCGGTGGTTTTCCTCCCGGTTCGGATTTTATTCGAGCGCGCTGTGCGTGTTTGCTTAAGCGTGGCTTCTTCCTTCAGCAGGTCATCGAGTGTAATGGTATTGAGGAATGCCTCTATTTTCTCGCCGAGTGAGCTCCAGAGCAGGTAGGTTACGCATCCGTCAACCCGGCTGCAGCCTTCTTTTGGGTCCAGGCATGATGTTATTGCAACAGGTCCTTCAAGCTCTTTTAATATAGAGCCTATGCTTATTTCCTTAGGAGGTCTGTTCAGGAGATAGCCTCCACCCGGACCTTTAACACTCGATATGATTCCTGCCCTCCGCAGGGTGTTGAGTATCTGTTCGAGATAGGCTACGGAGACTTCCTGCCGTTCTGATATCTCCTTTATGGTCGTGGGTCTGGACGGATAGCCCTTTGCTATCTCAAACATAGCCCTTACGCCATATTGACCTTTTGTTGACAACCGCAGCATGATTTAGATTATAAATAGTTTAGTGATTTTGTCAAGTATTATTGGAGGGGGTTAAGCGGTCACGCTGACAGGGTCTCCGACGTTGATGCCGAGTGTTTCGGAGGCACTGCGCATATAAACGAATATCTCAAGGTGTCCGCTTGAGTTTATGAGTGCGTGCGGCTCGTTGTCATCGGCTTCTGAGTAGTGACTTTTGATGTCTATGTGCCTGTCTTTGACGAGAACCCTCAGGGTGTCCTTCTGTAAGGTGGCTTGCAGGTGTTCGGCTTTTATGTTTGTTATGGCATTGCCAAAGCGGTCAAGAAAGATGACTTCACCGCTTATCCTGTTGCTTTCAATAGACGGCACAGGAAGCTCGAGCTTGACGTAATCTGTTATAGGTTCTCCGAAGTTTATTGCTCTTATGCCTCTTGAAAGCCATGCCGCCACCGGGGCGAAGACATCCCTGCCGTGGAAGGTGCTGCTTTGTTTGTGTAAAAAGTAATAATCAGCGGTGATATGCAGAACCTGAAACGAGCTGTAAGAGTTGAATATCTCGGTGAACACACCGTTGTCAGGACCTACGAAGATGTGTTCTGCTGTCTCGATGAGTATCGGTCTTCGTGCCGAGCCAACTCCAGGGTCTACGACGACAACGTGGATGCTCTTGGGTGGAAAATACTTGTAGCTTTCACCGATTACAACAGCGGCTTCCATTATGTTATAAGGGCTTATGCCGTGGGTGATGTCCACTATCTGGACATCGGGGTTGATGCTGAGTATCACACCCTTCATCATTCCTACGAACGGGTCTTTGTATCCGAAGTCAGTCGTCAGGGTTATCAATGAGGAGCCCTCCGATTATCTCAGATATATCATTGATCTTGTTTTCCTTCATATATATCTTTATACCCTCCAGTATATCAGAGGTAGAGGAGGGATTTATAAAATTTGCCGTGCCGACTGCCACTGCAGTCGCTCCTGCAAGCATGAACTCCAGTGCGTCTTCTGCGTTCATTATTCCGCCCATGCCTATCACAGGGATGTTTACCGTGCGGGAGACCTCCCAGACCATTCTCAGGGCAATGGGTTTTACAGCAGGGCCTGAAAGTCCGCCGGTGATGTTTTTAAGCACCGGTTTTCTGGTTTTTAAATCCACTGCCATTGCCGTAATGGTGTTTATAAGAGATACTGCGTCTGCCCCTGCCTCCTCGGCTGCTTTTGCCGGCTCTTTGATGTCAGTGACATTGGGCGAAAGCTTGACTATGAGCGTGGAGTGATTTACGGATTTTCTGACCTTTGAGACGAGCCTGCCGAGTGTTCTGCTGTCAGCGCAGAATGCAATGCCTCCTTTTTTGACATTAGGGCATGATACATTAAGCTCTATGCCGTCAACCCTTGCCTCATCCAGTGCAGAGGCAAGCCTTACGTATTCATTTACAGTGCTGCCCAGTATGTTTACAATGAGTTTTGTATCAAAGTTTCTGATATACGGGAGTTTTTCTTTAAGGAATTTTTTGAGCCCTACATTCTGAAGCCCTATTGCATTGAGCATTCCGCATGGTGTCTCGCAGATTCTTGGTGGCGGGTTGCCCTGCATCGGCGTTAACGAGATGCCTTTTACGACTACAGCACCGAGTGAGTTCAGGTCAACAAAATCAGAGTATTCCTCACCGTAGCCGAAAGTCCCTGATGCCGTCATCACCGGATTTTTAAGCCTGAGTTTTCCTATGCTTACTTCAAGGTTCATTAAATCACCACAGTATGTCCTTTATATTGAATACAGGTCCTTCTTTGCAGACTCTTTTATATCCCTTCAGGGTTTTGACTGCGCAGCCCATGCATGCTCCGATACCGCATGCCATGTTCTCCTCAAGCGATATATAGCCTTTTAAGCCTTTTTCAAGTGCAAATTCCGAGACAGCCCTAATCATCCCCTTCGGACCGCAGGCATAGATAAGATGTTTGTCATTGACATGGAATTCATTCAGAAGGTCAATTATCGTTCCCTTTTTCCCGTAAGAGCCGTCATCTGTGCTTATGTGAAGTTCTTTTACAAGCCCTCTGAGTTCATCGAGCATGAGAAGTTCGTGTTTTCCCCTTGCGCCGTAAAGGACAATCGCCTTCCCTTTGAGTTTTTCCGCAAGGTAAAACACCGAGGCAATGCCGATGCCTCCTGCAATGATTAACGGGGTGTGTTTCTTCTTGGGTATGGGATAGGAATTTCCAAGAGGACCCATGACATTGATAACGGTTCCTGTTTTCATTTCTTTCATCAGTGTAGTGCCTTTTCCTTTTATGCGGTAGAGTATCCGGATGCTGTCGTCTGATTTTGTAAGTATGCTGAACGGTCTTTTAAGCAGGGGGTCGCACGAGTTGCCTATGCCTATCATGTAGAACTGTCCTGGAAGGGGGACGGGTGTCTTTGCCAAAGGTGTAAAGGTAAGAAGGTAGTGGTTTTTGCTGACAGGTATGTTTTCTTTTATTTCCGCTTTGAAATGCAACACGTTTTTTCTTTAAAGGGGGTTATTCAAAAGCAATCTCCACGATTTCGTATTCTATTCTTCTTGCAGGGGCGTTGATGGTTACGGTATCTCCTACTTCTTTTCCAAGGAGCGCTCTTCCAACAGGCGAGCTTACGGATATTTTCCCGTTTTTTGCATCAGCCTCGTCTGTGCCGACGAGTCTAAATACGTATTCTTCGTCTGCCTCGAGGTCAAGGACTTTTACTTTTGCGCCGAAGGTGACCCTGTCGTGGTTTATCTTTGACGGGTCTATGACCTCTGCGCGGGCGAGTTTATCCTGAAGCTCCTGAATCCTGCCTTCGATGAACGACTGTCTTTCCTTTGCAGCATGGTATTCTGCGTTTTCCGACAGGTCACCATGCGCCCTTGCCTCTGCAATTTCCTGTATGTTCTTAGGTCTTTCGACCTTAATAAGTCTGTCGAGTTCTTCCTGCAGTTTTCTGTAGCCGTCAGGCGTCATTGGTATTTTCTGCATGTCTCTACCTCGCTAGCATCTGTGATTTATTAATTTAACACTTTTGGATTTTTTTGTATACAGGGTTGTAAAGTTTGTCCTTGACATAAAATCAGAAATCCTTTAGATTATCCGGAAAAAATAATAATTTCAGCAGATTTATCCCAAAAAAATTGCGAGAGATGGAGGTATAATCATGAGAGTATTTTCGCGGAGTCTTGCGGTCTTATTGGTTCTTCTTGCGTTTCTGGTTTATGGCTGTGGCAGCTCTTCGAGCACTACCAGTACTACCAGCACTATAAGCGGAAAGGTGGCGGACGGCTATGTCCAGAATGCCACTGTGTATGTCTATAGCGACGCAGCTATGACGAACCAGATAGGTTCAGGAACGACCGACTCGAATGGAGAATTTTCCATTACTCTTAGCGTTTCAACTGTTCCTACCACGGTATATATAAAATCTGTAGGCGGCACTGTGATAGATACAGGAATGCCTGCACCGACCATGATTTTTGTCGGCTCAGCAAGCGGCAGCAGTATTAACGTAACGCCTATCACGGATTCCTTATACAGGTATTCGCTCAGCATGGGGCTTGACACTGCAATAAGCAATCTCGCTGGCAAACTCGGCATAACAGAGTCTGACCTGTACGGTGACCCTGTAGCCAACTCAAACCTTGCAGGGGCTTTGTATAATGCGCTTTCCTCTGGCACGCAGGTCGGCACACTGCCGGACGGCTTTTACAACGCTGTAGTCATCTATTTTGACGAGGACAATTTGACTGATACTTATTATGTTAACGGCGGCGGGATATCAAACGTAATAGACGACAATGGAAACAGAGTGGGATTAACCATAAGCATCTCAGACGGCACAATAAGCGGCACTGTCAATGGAACAACCAGTGTGATTAGAGGCAAGATTCACGGAAGCAGTCTGGTTCTGGATATTGTTGATGATCCAAACACTCCTACCGCCCTGACCCGTGTGACCGGCAGTATCGGCTTACTCGGAAGCGTAACCGGGGTTTACACCGATCTTGATAGCAGTGTTTCTCCTCCTGAACTCACAAAAGGCATATTCATTGCCTCGTTTATCCCTGCATCAGGGGTTAATCCTGCGGCTATAGCCAATGTGGTTCAGAGCATATACACCGGCGAAAGGCATGTGCTTTACAGGGATATCTTTGGTGATGACAACCGCTTAAGATGGGGTGACATTACAATTGCCGGCATTGGTATTAACAACAATGTAACCGCCTCTAACCTGACCATTATGCAGGATGCTGGGACGACTGCCGATGTCACTCCGATGACATTGACATTCAACGATGGAGAGCTTCTGACGAATGAAAATGGAATTCCAGAAAACATCATCGCCCTTGAGTTCGTTGATGAAACAGGCAGTATAAAGGCATACTCGTTCCAGCCTGTGGGAAGCAGAAGGGGTATCTATGTGGCTATACAAAATGCTCCGAGCGGCGGCAACCCTGTTGCAATAGGCGAATCTTATATGGCTAAGACCCAGAGCCTTGCCCCATCACTTAAGGCAAACACTTCGTATGCTGTGCAGGTTGCAGTCGCCCATCCGGGTCTGCTCGGTTTTTCAAGGGATGATGCACTTGCCAACGCGGTGGCATCAGACATCTTTAATACACCGGATGCAAGTAATTTCGTAAACGGCGCTGCATTTGTCAACGGCACTGTCGGGGATGAGCCGCTTACAGTCTTCAACGGCAGTATGATGGCTTTCAAGATGGATGACAACGACGACGGACTTTCAGACCCCGGGCAGGACTTCATCAGACTCATTGAGCTTTACGAGACAGGTGCAATGCAGGGCGAGGAGATGACAGGCGGATGCGCAAACTCCACCGACCCAACGTTAGGCGTAGGCACATGTGATGCTACTCTGGGCTTTACTGACCCTCTAAAACGCTACCCTGCTACATTCGTCGGTTTCATAAGGGAGAAAGGAACCAATGGACCGACGTTTTCAGGCAAGCTGAACTTCCTTGCAAGGGCTCTTTATGCCTGGTCGTATAGCGACTATGAAAACGCTTATGTCACAGGCACTATAACCATATCAGGCAGTTCTGCAACCCTTGACTGGGCTGATGCAGGCGAAGATTCAGACACGGCAACACTTGCGGCTGAGAATGAAAACGACAGTGGGCTTTATCATCTGTATGGCGCGCTCGATAGCTTCAGCTACATAGACATCTACTGGCCTGTCGGCGGAACAAAAGCCACATATATAGTCACCGACAACAGTTCAGGAACGGTAGTGCAGGTAGGAGAGGCATACCTTACATATTAAGCTCTTTGGGCGATACAGCCGGGCTGGCGGTTTGAAACCGCCAGCCCGGTTTTTGTTTTTCAGGCATAGTCTTTGCAACTTATAGTAGAAAATTGACCTTCCTGTAATTCTTTTCCTGGAATCAGTTTTATTCTGCAATTACAGTCATATAAGCGTTGAAAAAACAGTTTTTCGCCGATTTGCTTGGATTACCGCAAAATAATTACTACTTCCAGTTGTTGACTGGGGTTTGATTCGATGCTAAGAGAATGGAAGGAAACGAAGCGCGATTTTACAGATAGAGGAATGTTTTGTAGGAACTTTTAGGTAATGGAGGTAAAAAATGGGAAGGAAAGTTTGCATGGGTTTTAATTTTCTACTGCTTCTGGTCTTTGTTCTGTCCGGCTGTGGCGGTGGTAGCAGTTCGTCTACTACCACCTCAAGCGGTTCGGTTAGTGCGCTGACTGTGGCTGAAAAAGTAAGTGTTGTAGACGCGCAGTCAGAGCAAAGCACTTCCTCGGTGTCACCGCTGAGTGTGGATTTCGAGCGTGCACGGCTTGCCATCACTGCAGTGCCTGCTGATTCGGATTATAACAAGGACAAAACCATTATCTTTGTCGAGGAGCGTTCTGCGGAAACGTTTAATCTCGTAAACGAAATCCTCTGTATGATAGCGCAGAGCCAATATGACGACATGCTCAACAAGGGCGATTACAAAGCGCAGATTGACGTCAAGCAGTGCGAGCAGGAAAACGACAGCGCTTCAACTGCAGGGCAGCAGTCCCAGAACAAGTCCTCCGCATCTACAATGCCTGAATATGCGCTGTGGACAGTAAACTCTTCAAGAGCGGACAGCAGCTCACCTCATATTGTAAAGGCATGGATTCACGAATCAGCGAGTGGGTTTGACCCTGCAAAGGTAATCTTTACCAATACCGTCATAACCGAGGGCAAAAGCGACACGAACCCCTACGGTATCTTTACGATGAACTTCAAGGCATACCCTGAGGTCAATGGAACCGTGGATACAAGCGGAGACCCTATATTCAAAGGGCTTCTGAAGGCGGAAAGGGATTCCGCCACAGGCAAGGTGCTGTTGAAATTTGTTGTTAGTGGTGGTTTTGATACCCCGGATGGCACTATGTCTTTCACCGAGGCGGCTACTCTGGAAAGGGCGGCAGACGGCTCAACAGGCGGAGGCACTGTCTCTACTGTCAATGTAGACTCAGGAAGCACGGTACAGACACAGTTCGATTTCGCATTTGACCAGAACTACTTCTTAAGAGAAGATGCATTAGGAAATAAAATATGCCTTGACAGAAACAGCTTTGATGAGGCCACATGGAGATATGGTCTTTATAATTCCACAACAGGCAGCAGGGTGAACCTTAACTCAGGATTCCCTGTAAGGACTGAGGATGGAGTTCACGGCTGGGTCGGCTACTACGGAATGTGGTTCCCTATGGATGTATCCATAACCAACGGTGCTACGGTTTACAGAGAGACTTACGGACAGGGTGGTACAGCGACACCATACCAGGTCTTTATAGCCAGCGGCAGGCTCGTAAAGCACGAGAAGAAACAGTTGACACTGGCGGATATCGAGAACATCCCGCTTCAGTATCACGACTCTAACCCTAACTCAGGCGACAGCACTGAATACCGCACGATATGGAACGGGACAACATTCTCTCACGTAGGAATGCTGAATACGAGCACATGGATGTGGGAGGATATAACCCCGCAGGATATGGACCTTTCCTCTCTTGACTGGACAGACCTTCATTTCTGGTCGCAGTCCCTTGGTGGCTCTGTGCAGATTCAGCTTGAGGACGGAACAGACAGGTGCAGCCAGAATCAGGATGGCTCATTTGACTGCTCCGGTGCTATTGATACCGCTGCTGAGATTGCAAACACACCAGTCATATTCTATTCCGAAAACCTTGTTTATCCCGGCGATACTGTGCCTTCTACGCTTTCGTGCCTTGAGAACTGTCCAAATCCGGCAACCATCAACAACTCTACCTCTGCTGATGATTACTTTGATACATGGAGTTTAAGCTGGCAGGATGTTGCACCGGCAAATGCAAACGTCGTGGATTACGAGTTTGACACGACCAGTATGATTCTTAAGTGCGTTGATACCGACTTCGGCTGCAATAGCACTGGCGATGACGTAGTGCAGACGGCAAGCGGGGCAAGCACATGGGGAGTGTGGAGCGGTCCGCTTTTTGACTTGACAAGCTCGAGTATTCAGAATGCACTTGCCTGCGTCTGGGACGATACCGGAACCTCTACATGCGGGTGGCAGGCATGGAGTAACCTCGATGTGTTCTACACATGGGAGACAGGTCCTAACGACTGGAACAAATTTACTGCTCTTAAAGACCCTGACACCGGCGAGTTCGTTACATTCGACCCGCCAATACAGGTGGAGTATACCCATACCCAGACCGACACCACTGCGTCGGATTATAAATACAACGGCACAAAGTTCTATCTCGAATACAGCGGTTTTGGAAACCTCTGGGGCATACCCGGTGTGTGCGTCGATATGGATACAGGTGAGGAAACAGAGTGCGCAGAGGGTGTAAGATGGGTGCCTGAGTTCTCGATTCCTGACGGTTCAACGGTTACAGATACCTCAACCGATGCAGAGTACCTCGTGAAAGCACTTGAGAAAGAGCAGAGGATGAGGCTTTCGAATCCGAGCGACTCGTCGGATGTATCCGCGTGCTCGTCACTGACCACTACTACGTATACTCTGCCTTCGATTTCCGACTGGCAAGACCCTGCCATCGGAGATGAGCCTACAGTTACCGACCCGCCTGCGGTAATAGGCGGAGTGCTTCAATAATAAAACTCCTTCCCAAAAAAGGCGGGGCATTCGCCCCGCCTTTTTTTATGCGTTATCTGTTAAACTTATTCAATGAATCTCTACCTTATTGACGGAAACTCTTACGTATACCGCGCATTTTATGCAATAAGAGGGCTTTCTGACTCAAAAGGCAGACCCACCAATGCCATATACGGCTTTACGAACATGCTCCTTAAGATAATCAGGGAGAGAAAGCCTGACGCCCTTGTCGTTTCCTTCGACTCACCGCATCCTACAGAAAGGCACATGCTCTTTGAGGAATACAAGGCTCACAGGCCTGAAACCCCTGATGAGCTTACACAACAGATGCCGCATATCAGAAAGATAATAGGTGCCCTCCGCATAAAGACGTTCGAGATGCCGGGCTATGAGGCAGACGACATACTTGCAACACTTGCAGAAAAAGCCTCAAAAGAAGGAATGGAAGTCTTCATAGTCACCGCGGACAAGGACATGCTCCAGATCCTTCATGATTCAATAAAAATCTACGACCCGATGAAAGACAGAATCCTTGATGAATCTTATGTAAAGGACAAGTTCGGCGTCCCGCCGTCAAGGATTACGGAATTCATGGCTCTTGTCGGAGACGCAGTGGACAACATCCCCGGAGTAAAAGGCATAGGAGAAAAGACTGCAAAAGAGCTTCTTAGTGAATTTAAAGCCCTTGATGAACTGATAGAACACCCTGAAAGAATAAAAAAAGAAAGACTGAGAAAACTCATAACCGAAAATATAGACGCTATAAAACTGAGCAGGAGGCTTGCAGAGATAAACAGGCAGGTGCCGCTTGAGATAGACCTGAAGGAGTTCTTTCTTAAAGAGCCTGACTGGCAGATGCTCTTAAGTCTTTTTAAAGACTTCGAGTTCTCCTCGCTCATGAAGTTAATTCCCGGGACACCGGCATCTGAAAACCACTACGAGACAGTGCTTGAACTCAATAAACTAAAAGAGTATTTAAGCTCTGTAAAAGAGGAGTTTTCTTTTGATACCGAGACCACAGGGAAAGACCCTATCAGGGACAGCATAGTAGGGTTTTCCATCTGCACTGAAAAAGGCAGGGCGGTTTATGTCCCCCTTATGCATGCATACGAGGGTGCGCCCCGGCAGATAAACAAAAAGGACGCCATTGGTGCAATAAAGCCTCTTCTTGAAGATGACTCTATTGCAAAAATCGGACACAACCTTAAATACGATATGCTTATCTTCAAGAAGGAAGGGATTAGTACAAAAGGCAGGCTCTATGACACAATGGTAGCCTCGTATCTTTTAAACCCGCTTAGAGCTGACCACAGTCTGGAGAACGTCTCTCTCGAATGCCTTTCGAGAAAAAAGAAGACTTTTATGGAAGTGGCAGGCAAGGGCGGTTTCCAGAGTGTGCAGATACCACAGGCAACAGAGTATGCCTGCGATGATGCAGAGCTTGCATTTGAACTTAAGGAGCTGCTTTTTGAAAGGCTGAAGAATGAAGAACTCGAATCTGTTTATTTCGACATAGAGATGCCGCTTATATATGTGCTTGCAGAGATGGAAGAGGCAGGCGTGAAAATAGATGCGGAAAAACTGAATGCAATCTCAAAAGAGCTTGACCGTGAGCTTGATGCGCACAAAAAAAGAATATACTTTCTTGCAGGCGGGGAGTTTAATATAAACTCTCCGAAACAGCTCGGCAGGGTGTTGTTTGAGACCCTTGGTCTTAAGCCTGGAAAGAAAAAGAAGACAGGATACTCCACTGATATGAGCGTGCTTGAGGAGCTTGCAAAGACCCATGAGCTTCCGGGTGAGATACTTAACTGGAGAAGCCTCTATAAATTAAAAACGACTTATGTGGATGCGCTTCCAGCACTTGTAAACCCCACTACCGGAAGGCTTCATACATCGTTTAACCAGACGGTTACAGCCACAGGAAGACTTTCAAGCAGTGAGCCGAACCTCCAGAACATACCTGTAAGAGGACACTGGGGAAAAATGATAAGAGAGGCATTTACAGCAGAGGAAGGATGCCTCCTAATCTCTGCTGATTACTCTCAGATAGAGCTGAGGATTCTGGCGCATCTGAGCAGGGATGAGGCGCTTGTTGATTCCTTCCGCAGGGATATTGACGTACATTCACGCACAGCATCCGAGATATTCGATGTGCCGGTTGATAAGGTTACATCTGATATGAGGAGGATAGCCAAGACGGTGAATTTCGGAGTGGTTTACGGGATAACACCGTTTGGGCTTTCAGATACCCTCAATGTATCAAGAGAAGAGGCAGAAAAGTATATAGAGCATTATTTTCAAAAGCATGCTGGTGTAAAGGCATACATAGAAGGGGTTTTGTCAGAGGCAAGAGAGAAAGGCTATGTAAAGACCATTTACGGCAGAAAAAGACCTGTGCCTGAACTCAAAAGCAAGAATGCGAATACAAGACTGCTTGGCGAAAGACTTGCAGTGAACTCTCCCATACAGGGCACAGCAGCGGATATTATAAAACTGGCAATGATTAACATTGCAAAAAGGCTTAAAGACTTACGTATGAAGACAAGAATGATACTTCAGGTGCATGACGAACTGCTGTTTGAATCTCCTGAAGAGGAGGCACAGCAGGTTATGGAACTGGTAAAAGAACAGATGCAGAAAGCCGCAGAGCTTTCCGTACCCCTTAAGGTGGATATCGGATGCGGTAAAAACTGGGCAGAGGCACACTCAATATAAAGGGAACAGACGGAGGTGGGTGAAGTGAAGAAAAAAGAGCTTGAAAAGAAGAAAGTGGTTGAACTCAGGGCTCTGGCAAAAGAGCTCGGGATTAAATTGAAAGCAAGAAGAAAAGCCGAAATCATAGATGAATTGATTAAGAAGACACCCAGGAAAAAGCGAAAACCTGCAAAAAAGAAAGCCGTTGAAAGACCCCTGATTAAAAAGACAGACAAGCCTGTATCCCTAAGGGCAAAAGCCAGAGAAAGAGCACTTGTGAAGAAGGCACAGACTCCTTTAGAGCCTGTGAAAGAGCTGTCCGTAGCAGGTGACATAGACAGAGTCACTGCCCTTACTGTCAGCCCATGGCAGATATTCACTTACTGGGAGCTTACAGAGCGCACTGTGCGTAAGGGCACTATTACTTTAAGGGTTTATGACGTAACAGGAGTGGATTTTGACGGGGAGAACGCACTTAGTTTTTTTGACATAAAGATGTCGAAAAGAGTGGGAAGCGCTTATATAGATGTAGTGCCTGGAAGGGAGTTCATCGTGGATATAGGAGTCTTAAGCCCTGAAGGCACGTTCATGCCGGCAAGAAGGTCGAACAGGGTTTCAACGCCTCCGGGTGCACCGCAGAAGGAAAAGGCGATTCTTCCTGCCGAGTATTTCGAGTTCTACCCCGGTAGAGAACCAATGCCTACTTCTTAGTCGTCTTCTTTTGCGAATGGATGTGCTTTGTCGTATACGTCCATGAGGTGGACTATGTCGAGATGTGTGTATTTCTGCGTGGTTGACAAAGAGGAGTGTCCAAGGAGTTCTTGAATTACTCTCAGGTCTGCACCGCTTTGCAAAAGGTGTGTGGCAAATGTGTGTCTCAGGGTATGGGGGCTTACCTTACCGCTTAACGCCAGCATCCTTGAGTATTTCATCACAATACGTCTTACGCCTCTGTCTGTAAGCCTTGTGCCTTTTCTGTTAAGAAAAAGAGCCTCATGGGGTTTTTTAAGAAGTGCCCTTTCAACCATATAGGCTTTAAGCGCATCCATGGCTTTTGTTCCGACAGGCACTATCCGTTCTTTTTTGCCTTTTCCTCTTACTTTCAGCATGCCCTCACGGAGGTTCAGATCTTCGACATTCAGGGCTGAAAGCTCGCTTACTCTGAGTCCGCTTGAATAAAGCAGTTCAAGCACTGCCCTGTCTCTGGCAGCAAGAAAGCCTATCCCTTCTGGTTTTTCCACGAGTGAAAAAACCTCATCTACGCTGAGAAATCTCGGCAACTGCTTTGGAAGTTTGGGGGAAGAGACCAGTTTTGCAGGATTGGCTTTAATATAGCCTTCCCTGTGAAGAAACTTAAAGAACGACCTTAAAGCCGCAAGCCTTCTTGATGCAGTAGTTTTCTTGCGCCCTCCTGTAATCTCGGATGCCACGAATCCCCTGATGTCGCTTAAGTCTATTTCATCGGATGCAGATTCAAAGAACAGTTCGAGGTCTTTTCTGTATGCCCTTATTGTGTGAGGTGATGCTCCTCTTTGCACCTCAAGGTATTTGAGGAATTTGTCAAGGTATTTTTTCATGAAAACACCTGAAACAGAAAGAATGTAACCGATGCTCCTATGAGCCCTCCGAGTATGACCTCCAATGCGTTATGCACGCGTGTTGTTATCCGGCTCTGTGCAATTATCACTGCGAGTATGAAACACAGGAACGAGGCAAAAAAGCTTTCCGTTGTATACGTGACTGAGACCCAGACCGAAAAGGCAAGAGCAGCATGCCCGCTTGGCATCCCCCCGCTTAAAGGATGTCCTTTTCCAAAGTAAGCCTTCATCAAAACTACTATTATAAGAACAAGAATAAAGGCAATGATTGATATTTCCTCTTTCGAGTGCTTTGTTATGTAGAGTCCTCTCTCAAAGATATCACGCACATACGGAAAGAGAATTATATAGCCTATGACAGCAGAGCCTAATGCGGTTATCAGCACTGCACCTGCTGCTATGTCTTTTGCGGCTTTTGCCTTTTCGCTGTGCTCTGGAGAAAGCAGGTCAACAATGGCTTCCACGGCTGTGTTTAGCATCTCGGCAAGCAGAACGGCTATGACTGCAAGGGCTATGAACAGGAATTCGTTTTTTGAGACGCCTACGGCATAGCTTGCAATCAGCACTCCAGCAGCAGTGTAGAAGTGATATCTAAGGTGCTTCTGGGTTTTTGCTGCATGGAGTATGCCTTCTATGGCGAAATTGACGCTGTTAACCCATTGTCTTAAAGGCATATGCTATTTTACCACTAAATGACGGTTACGAGCTTTTCAGACGCCTGCGGGAAAGCCGGTTAAGATTCTTCGAGCTTCTCAAGGAGTTCTGTCTCCTTTTTTATCATCTTTCTTCTCTGGTAGGTGTTTTTTTCGTGGTCGTAGCCCAGGAGGTGAAGGAGTCCATGCACCAGAAGCCGCCGGAGTTCCTCTTTAAAGGTGACACCGTGCTCTTTAGCCTGAATAAGGGCTTGTGAGGGGTTTATGACTATGTCTCCGATAAGAAAGTCAGCATCCGCAGGGAATTCGTCAGGAGATTCATAGATGGGAAATGAAAGCACATCTGTGGTTCTGTTTACCCCCCGGTATTTGAGGTTCAGCTCTTTTGTCCTTTTTGCCCCTGCCAGAAGTATGCTAAGTTCGGCTCTTTGCAGGTTGAGCAGTCTGAGGGCTTTCAGCGAATCTTTCTTTAGCTGCCTGAGATTTACTCTTATTTTCCTTTGTTGATTGCTTATAGAGACCTTCACTGCGTTCCTCTTTGAAGTCAAAGCCGGGATAATCGACTCTTTTGTGGAATATGCCTGTCAGGATGTAGGTAAAACGCTTTTTAACCTCGTAGATGTCTTTAAGTGTCAGTTCGCATTCATCGAGTTGTCCTGTAAGGAATATGTGATTTATTATTTTGTCGACCAGTGCTGCGATTCTTGCGGATGTAGGCTCGGTAAGCACTCTCGATGCCGCTTCTACTGCATCAGCCATCATTATAAGTGCGGTTATGCGGCTCTGGGGTCTGGGCCCCGGATACCTGTACTCCTGCTCTGAAAGTTCAGAGCCGTTTGGCTGTCCTTTGGCTTTCTCGTAAAAATATGTAATAAGGCTGTCGCCATGGTGCTGCTGTATGATGTCTATTATTACCGGAGGCAGTTTGTGCTGTTTTGCAAGTTCCACTCCTTCTTTCACATGTGAGATCAGTATCATACTGGACATATGAGGCGTGAGTTTTTCGTGTTTGCTTACTCCGGTGACCTGGTTTTCGATGAAGTATTCAGGCATCTTCATCTTTCCTATGTCGTGATAATAAGCTCCGACACGGGCAAGCAGGGGATTTACCCCTACGGACTCCGCCACTGCCTCTACAAGATTGCCAACGATTATGCTGTGATGATACGTGCCCGGTGCAGCAATCATAAGGTTTTTCATAAGGGGCTGGTCAAGGTCGAGAAGCTCAAGAAGGCTTATGTCTGTCGTAACATTGAAAAGATACTCAAGCAGAGGCAACGTCAGCGAGACTATGGCGATGACTAATACTGCAGAGACTCCAGCAAATCCCATTGCTATCAGTGTTTTAAAGGTAAAGAACTCTCCGCCGAAAAGCTGTATGAATATTACCGTAAAAAGGTTTGCACACAGGACATAAAGTCCTCCTCTGAGAATGGCAGTGCGCTTTTTGCATCTTATGACGCTGAAGGCAGCGGTCAGACTGCCCACGAACACATACAGGGCAAATGTAGCGTCAGCCTGCCACAACCCTGAAAGAAGACTTACAATAAAAGAAAATACAATTGCTGTGTGGAAGTCAAAAAGAAGGGTGACGAGCATTGCACCTGCAGGAATTGGTATTCCGAAGACAGCGGCACCGCCTGTCTCTATCTCAAGCCCGCGGGACAGACCATAAAGGATGTATTCCATGACCCTGCCGAGCAGAAGCGTGCCGACAATCATAAGCCCCAGAAGCAAAAGCATGCTGTATTTCTTTATATACTGGGGTTTGTATCTCATGATGTCCTTGTAGAGGATGAACAACAGGACGGATGCTATCAGAAAACTGCCTATGAATTCTTCAATACCAAATTTCTTCTGTATTGTGACTGCTGACAGAAATCCAAATACTGTTAGAAGAGAGTAGATTTTTAAATCAGTCTTTCTGCTGCTTAGTCTCTTCTGCAAGTTTTCTTTCATATCTGTCATATGCCCTTACTATCTCCTGCACGAGTTTATGTCTGACGACATCACGTTCGGAGAAGTATACAACCTTTATGCCTTCGATTTCACCAAGTATTTTTTCCGCCTCTACGAGGCCAGATACCTTTCCATGAGGAAGGTCTATCTGTGTGATATCTCCTGTTATAACGGTCTTTGAATTAAAGCCTAATCTTGTAAGATACATCTTCATCTGCTCTGATGTTGTATTCTGAGCCTCATCCAGTATGATGAAAGAGTCGTTAAGCGTTCTTCCCCTCATGAATGCAAGCGGGGCTATTTCGATTATCCCCCGTTCTATGAACCTGTTTGCTTTTTCTGCCTCCATCATGTCATAGAGGGCGTCGTAGAGAGGTCTAAGATAGGGGTTTACTTTTTCGTAGAGGTCTCCGGGCAGGAAGCCCAGTCTTTCACCTGCTTCTACCGCAGGTCTTGCAAGGACGACCCTGCTTACCTGTTTGCGAAGCAGTGCATTGACTGCCATAGCCATGGCGAGGTAGGTCTTTCCTGTGCCGGCAGGTCCTATGCCGATAACGATGTCATGGGTTTTGATGGCTTCTATGTATCTGAGCTGGGTTTCTGTTTTCGGTATTATAAGCTTCTTTTTCGGAGACACAGCTACGTTGTTATTGAAGAGTTCTTTCAGGGATACCGGCTCACCAGAGGAGAAAGAGCTTACGGCGTACCTGATGTCTTCGGGTCTTAGTGAATAACCGCTTTTGTTTATGCTTCTCAGTTCTTCTATGAGTGTCTTGGCTTTTTCTACAGAGGCTTCATCCCCCTGAAGAAAGACTTTGTTTCCCCGCGAACTTATAATGATTCCGAGGGTCTCCTCTATGAGTTTCAGGTTCCTTTGCAGTTCGCCTGAAAGGAACGACAGTTCTTTTTCAGCGTCAAACTCTATCTGTGTAGTTACCGTAAGCGTCTCCTTATTTACGTTTAATTACGAATGCGTCTATCCCTTCGGTTTTTTTGAGTCTCAATGCCAGAAGCTCTGCAGCTTTTTTATCCTTGAATTTGCCGACTCTAACCCTGTAGATAGTCTTACCCTCTGGTGTCTTGGTGCTCTGGATATAGACCGTATAACCTTTTTTTCTGAGTTTTGCTTTTAGTGTTTCTGCGTCTTTACTGTTAAAGAATGCCCCTGCCTGCACGCTGTAGGTTTCTTTCTTTGCAATGGATGCAGTCTTCTTGGTCTTTGTTTTTGGCTTAGAAGGTTTTGTTTCGGGTTTGACTTCCGGCTTTTTGGTTTCAGGTTCTTGGAGCCTGGCTGTGACTGTCGGTTCCGATTGGAATAAAGCCTCAGGTATCGGAGGCGGACTCACTTCTTCGAACTGATATGGCTCCTGGGGCTGTGCAGGTATTTCCGCAGCGGTCGGCTTTGCCGTCTGGGTTTTAATGGTTGCCTTTCCTACGAAGAAACCAAGAGCAAAGCTTGCACCTGAAACTACCACAACTACAGCAATCGCTATTGCCCTGCCGCTCAGCATCTCCATAAAACCCTTTTTAGGGTTCATATAATAAGCATAGCATCACCATATGAAAAAAATCTATAACCTTTCTTTACTGCCTCGGCATATGCACTAAGGAGCTTTTCAGTGCCGCACAGTGCAGAGACGAGCATGAGAGGAGTGCTCCGCGGAAGATGAAAATTCGTAATAAGCCCTTTTACCGCCTTGAACCTGTAGCCAGGATAGATGAAAATGTCTGTGCTGCCTCTGAAAGTGCCGTTTGGCTTTGCCTGTGCGAAGAAAGGTTCGTTTGTGTTGGGAGCGTATCTGTTGCTGAAAAAGCCCTCTATTGCCCTTGTAGTGGTTGTGCCTACGGATATGAGTTTCCCTTTCAGATTGGAGATTTCTTCGATAAGCCGTTTGTCTATCTCGAAGTATTCAGGTTCCATTATATGGTCTTCTACCGAGTCCGTGCGGATGGGGGTGAATGTGCCTTTTCCTACATGAAGTGTGAGGTATCTTATGAGCACTCCTTTGTCTTCGAGTTTTTTTAGCAGGTCTTCTGTGAAGTGAAGCCCTGCCGTGGGTGCTGCTATAGAGCCTTCACACTTGGCATAGACTGTCTGATACCATTGTTTGTCCATACGGTTCGGTTTACGCTTTATATAAGGGGGCAGGGGCATCTGACCGGTTTCCCAGAGCGTCTCTTTTAAGTCACCTGAGGATATTATGTCTGCTGTCTTGCCTTCATACACCTGAAGTGAAAGTTTTTCAGATACCTTAAGCGTGCCTGTATATCTCTTTGGACAGAGGATTTCCCATCTCGTGCCTGAGATATGTCTTACAAGGAGTATCTCGAGCCTGCCGCCAGTGGGTTTAATGCCTGTAAGTCTTACCGGCAGCACCTTTGTGTTGTTCAGGAGGAGCATATCACCTTTGTCCAGATATTCGACTACGTCGTGGAATTTTCTGTGCTCGATTGCACCGTCCATGTGAAGCACGAGGAGTCTTGAATCATCTCTTTTTCTTAATGGTTCGCTGGCTATTAAGGACTGCGGAAGATGGAAATCAAAATCAGTTATTTTCATAGGTCTCGATGGTGGTGCCGGGATAGAAATATGAGAGGATTTCCTTATATGTTTTCCCCTGTTTTGCCATTTCAAGTGCGCTCCACTGGCAGAGTCCCACGCCGTGACCGTAGCCTTTGCCTTCAAGGAATACCGAGTCTTTTTCTATCCGGAGAGTGAAATTCGTGCTCGGAAGTCTTTTCCAGCCAAGACTTTTTCTCAACTCAGTAGCCTTGATGATTTTATTGTCAGGGTTGCTGATAAAAGCAAGCTCTTTGACTCTGCCTGTGGCTGTATAGGATTTTATTTTTATGTCTTTTATGCCTTTTACGCCTATGGCCTGTTCTATTTCCGCAAGGGGTATCTTTCTTGCCCAGATGCTGTAAGGCGAGAGCTTGCAACTTGCCCTGACGGATTTTAAATAAGGGTAGCTTTTGCCGAAGACTTCCTGGGGCTCTTCGGTTCTGCCTCCGCATGTGGAATGATAGAATGCCTCGATTGGACTTCCATTGTATGTGAGTATTTCACCCTTTGTCTGTCTGACTGCAGAGGAGACTACTGTGTCTGAGTTGAGCCCCTTGTAGAGTTGATGGAGCACTGTGGATGTAACATGGAACTTTCTGTCACTGTTTTTTAGTTTCTGGAAGACGGCATATGTCCTGACGACAACTGCCTGAGCCTTAAGTGCTTCCATTGCCCAGTCTTTTCCAGTCTCTGCTTTTACGACCCCTTCGACATAGGCTTCAAGCGGCACTTCATTTATGAGGTAAAGACCGCTTTTGCCTTTCCAGACTTCGATATCCCCGCTGTAGCTGACATGTCCCATGATGAGGTCGCCGTTTACCCTGTCGAGTCTTACGAGTTTTTCGTCTTCCTCTGGAATGTGGTTAAAGTCTTTATCAAGGATTAAGACCTTTATGGTCTCCGGCAGTGCCGGAGCCGCTGTCAGTATGATTGTCAGTGCTATTACGATTAAGGTTTTCAGTGTCTCCTCCCCAAGACCCAGAGAATAAGTGTAATTATCAGGCTTAAGAGTATGCTTGTGGCTAATGGAAAGTAGAATGTAAAATTCTTTCTCTGTATTAGTATATCACCTGGAAGCCTGCCTATAAAAGGGACTTTCCCGGCGACAGTCAGAATCGCACCGAGTGCGGCGATAATGATGCCGATGAGAATCAAGCCTTTTCCTATCTGTTCTATACCGTTTATCATGTGTATGCCTATACAGCGATTTTGTTAAACCGGGATTTTTTAAGCCGTTTCTGGGCTTCTCTTTCCTGTTTTGAGTATATGCATCCGCAGTATTTCTGTCTGTAGAGCCCGAGTTCTTTTGAAAGCCTTACGCCTTCCTGCCATCCTCCCCGCAGGTCTTCAAAGTAAAAGGGTATGGAGTATTCTTTTCCTATTTGTTTTCCTGTTTCTACTATCAGGTCGAATTTTTGATACGGGCTTACGAGCAGTGTTGTGGTAAAGCCGTCGAGTCCCATTTTTTTAGCTGTGCTTGCCGTCTCCCTGAGCCTCATCTGGTAGCACACTGCACAGCGGATGCCTTTATGGTCTTCAAGTGCATTAAGAAAGTCTTTCAAGCCGTAGTGGTCTATGTATTCTATATCGAGTCCCCAAAGGCTGTCGAGCGTATTTAATGCTTCCAGTCGTTTTGTATATTCTTCTTCAGGATGAATGTTCGGGTTAAACCACAGTCCCTTTAAATCTATGCCTTTTGATGACAGGTGCCTGATGGGATGCAGACTGCAGTTTGCACAGCATATGTGCATGAGAAGCTTCATGTAATATTATAACAAAAGCCCATGTTATGCCTCTTCCGCAGGCGTTACGACTGCCATTACCACGAGTTTTTCCCCTTTGTCTGCTGAAAAACCGTGAAGCACCATTGGCTCGCAAAGGATGCAGGTCTTTTCATCTGCCTCGACTGTTTCGTCTCCGACAATGAAAGTCCCCTTGCCTTCTACGCAGTACATGAGGAGTCTCAGGGGTGCTTTGTGGGGCTCAAGTTTCTGCCCTGGGTTCAGGCACATAAGGGCGATTCGCATCTCAGGCTTGTCAGAAAGCATCTGCCTTGAGATTTTGTCAGGATGAAATTCAATCATCTTTTTTAAGTCTATGACTTCCATGAGATACCTCCTGTTTTAAGGTGTCTTATTATCAGGGAGTTTAGTCCTTTCTGACCGGGTAGGCAACAAAATCTTTTTCTATTAGCCCTTTCAGCCTCTTGCTTGCTTTGGTATCGGCAATCCGGAGGGGTGCGTGCCTTATTGAATTTTCCTGGTGTAGATACTACTATATAACTAATTTGACTGAGCTTATAGACAGGATAAGCACCGTATACAAGCGGATGTCTCATGCCGCCATGAGAGCCGGCAGAAACCCTGAGGATGTAAGGCTCGTTGCAGTTACGAAGTTTGTAGACGCCAGCAGGATAAAAGAGGCTTTTGATGCAGGCTTGAGGGTATTCGGCGAAAGCAGGGTGCAGGAGGCGCAGGAGAAGGTAGCGGAACTGCAGGGGCTGAATATCCAGTGGCATATGGTAGGGCATCTTCAGAAGAATAAGGCAAAGGCGGCAGTGGGGATTTTCGATTTGATTCATTCTCTGGATTCAGTCGAACTGATGGAGCTTGTGAACAAATATGCAGATAAGTTAGGAAAGGTGCAAAAAGGACTCATACAGGTAAAACTCTCTGAAGAGGAAAGCAAGTTCGGCATAAGCGAGAATGAAGTAGAAGAACTTCTTGAGGCGGCAAAGGGTATGAAAAACCTGAAAATAGAGGGTTTGATGACGATCCCTCCGTTTTTCGATGACCCTGAGCTTGCAAGACCATATTACAGAAGGCTTAAGGAACTGGGAGACAGGTTTGGTCTTCCTGAGCTTTCGATGGGCATGACTAATGATTTCGAGATTGCGATAGAAGAGGGGGCAACCATGGTAAGGGTGGGCACTGCAATATTCGGGGAGAGACCGGAATGATTGGCTTTATCGGTGGCGGAAATATGGCAGAAGCCCTTATAAAAGGGATGACTGCACACGGCATGAGGGACATAATAGTTTCTGAACCCCGTGTAGAAAGAAGACAGCATCTGGAGCAGGTTTACGGTGTAAAAACTACATCTGATAATCTTGAGGCGGTTTCGTCCTCAGAGATTGTAATACTTGCCGTAAAACCGCAGAACATGGCTGAAGTCCTCGATGAGATAGCTGACTCTGTGGCAGGAAAGACTATTGTCTCAATAGCCGCAGGCATTACGATTGCTTACTTAAAAGACAGGCTTAAAACTGACAGAATCATCCGCGTGATGCCCAATGTTGCCTCTCAAGTGCAAGAGGGCATGGCGGTAATCTCGCTTTGTGAGTGTTTCTCAGGCAAGGATGTAAATATTGTAAAAGAGATTTTTATGTCTTCAGGCAGGGTGCTTATGCTGCCTGAGAAGCATCTGAATGCAGTGACTGCACTGTCCGGAAGCGGACCTGCATTTATTGCCCTGTTTTTAGAGGCAATGATAGAGGGTGGCGTGAATCTGGGGCTTACAGAGGATGATGCCCTTGCCCTTGCTGTCCAAACAGCCGCAGGCACTGTAAGGCTTTTGGATGAAGGGCTTGCACCTGAAAGACTTATAGAGATGGTCAGGTCGCCAGGCGGAACAACTGCCGCAGGCTTGAAGGTGTTTGAGGAAAAGGGATTGAAAACAACCGTGATTGATGCGTTGAAGGCAGCAGCAAAAAGAGCAGAGGAGCTGGCTAAGTGATTACTCTTGGGTAATAACCGGAATAACCGAGGAGGTTTAAATGTTTATATTTGGAAATTTTCTGTTTGCGCTGGCTCAGGTGCTGGACATAGTCCTGACGATTTACATGTGGGTAATCGTCATAGCTGCCCTGATAAGCTGGGTGAATCCAGACCCGTATAATCCCATTGTAAGGTTTCTTTATGCTGCAACCGAGCCTGTTCTAAGGCGAATCAGACGGCTTATAGCATTCCATGTTAGCATAGACTTTTCACCCATGATAGCAATTTTAGGCATATTGTTTTTAAAGTATTTTCTAGTAGCGTCCATGATGGATATTGCAAGAAAGCTTAGATATTAGACGGACCGAAAGGAGGAGGTCATGAGAATAACGCCTCTTGATATTCAGCAGAAGCAGTTCCCAATAAAGTTCAGAGGGTTTGATGTTGAGGAGGTGTATGCGTTTCTTGAGGTGGTAAGAGAAGAGATGGAGGAATTGCTGAGGGAGAACGCTTCTTTAAAAGAGAACCTCCACAGACTTGAAACCCAGCTGAAAGAATACAAGGATATGGAGACTACACTGAGAGAGACCCTGATGACCGCCCAGCAGATGGTGGATGAGTACAAAGTGAATGCAAGAAAAGAAGCGGAACTGCTTACAAGAGAGGCGGAACTCAAGGCAGAAGCCATAATCAAGGAGGCGCAGGAAAAAGTCGTCAAGATACACGAGGACATCGTAGACCTTAAGGGCATAAGACGGCATTTCAAAGAGGAGGTAAGGAGGCTGATAGAGTCCCACCTTAGAATGCTTGAGTTCGATTCAGAGAGGGAAGACGAAGAAAAGGGTGAAAAAACAGAGGTATAACGCAGTCAAAGGCGTGCAGGATATCCTGCCGCCTGATATCTATATCTGGCAGAAAATCGAGGCTGCCGCCAAAGAAATCTTCAGGGTATATGGCTTTCAGGAGCTTAGACTGCCCATAATGGAGCCTACTGCAATCTTTGTGAGGAGCATCGGAGAAACCTCGGATATCGTTGAAAAGGAAATGTACACATTTACCGACAAGGGCGGAAGAAGCATAACCCTGAGACCAGAAGGCACTGCCTCGGCAGTCAGATGCTATGTGCAGAACCATCTTTATAACCTTCCTTCACCGCAGAAGTTTTTTTATTCAGGCCCGATGTTCAGGTATGAAAGACCACAGAAAGGCAGGCTCAGACAGTTCTATCAGATAGGTGTCGAGGCGTTCGGTGTAAGCGAGCCGAAGCTCGATGCAGAGATTATAGCAATGCTCAGGGTGTTCCTTGAGCGGATAGGACTCAGTGGGCTTAATTTTGAGATAAATTCCATAGGCTGTGAGAAATGCAGACCTGGTTACAGAGATGCACTCCTTGATTTCTTCTCTTCACGGCTTGACTCCTTATGCCCTGACTGTAAAAGGAGATATGAGCAGAATCCCCTGAGAATACTCGACTGCAAGGTGGACGCGTGTATAGAGCAGAGGAAAGATGCACCTGTTGTCTCTGATTTTCTATGTGATGAATGCGTATCGCATTTCAGTGAACTCCGGAGCATTCTGGAAATGCTTGATGTCCCTTATGTTGTAAATCCGACTATGGTGAGGGGGCTTGATTACTATACGAGGACGACTTTCGAGGTCACGAGCGAGCGTCTTGGGGCGCAGAATGCAGTTGCTGCTGGCGGCAGATATGACAGGCTTGTTGAGGAGTTCGGTGGTCCTCCGACTCCGGCTGTGGGTTTTGCTGTCGGCATGGAAAGACTCGTTGCCCTTGTAAAGGATACTGCAGATTCTGTTCCGTCACCAGAGGTTTTTATTGCTACAGTCGGTAAAGATGCAGCTCAGAAAGCTCTTCTGATAGCAGAGGGGTTCAGGGCAAAAGGCGTGTGGGTTGAGGTTGGGTATGAAGGAGCATCTTTGAGAAGCCAGATGAGAAGGGCTGACAGATTCAATGCAAATTATGTCCTTATCTTGGGGGAGGACGAGCTAAAAAGGGGCAGAATCGGCTGGAAAAACCTGAAAGACGGCTCTGCAGGCGAGGTCGGTATACAAGAAGTTTATGATTTTTTACAAAAAAACCTAAATAAGATATAATCTTTTTTGATGGGTGTTCTTAGAGCCTCTGTCCCCGGTATAGGTATTACGCTAATGGTAGCAGTGATTTCTTTTCTTACCTCGTCAATTCACCCATCTTTTGATGCACTGGTTATCTCGATAATTTTCGGAATGCTTGTTGCCAATATGTTTGATAACAGGGAAGTGTTCGACAGGGGCGTAAATATAGTATTGAAAACGTTTCTTCCTATAGGTATAGGTTTTTACGGAATGCAGCTTGTGTTTTCTGACTCGGAGATGCGACTTTTACCTGCTGTCATAGGTGTTTTTATTCTTGTCTTTGGTGTTACGTATTTCATATCCAGAGGGTTTGGCCTGGGACGACGTTTGTCTGTATTGTTAAGCACTGGAATGTCTGTCTGCGGCGCTTCCGCTATTGTAGTCATAGCACCCCTTATAAATGTAAAAAGAGAGGATACTTCAATATCCATAATCTCCGTCATGACAGTAGGTTTGACAGGTATGCTTATTTATCGTTTCCTGTATGGGACGTTTGGACTGCCAATGGAAAATTTCGCTTTTCTTTCAGGCACGACTCTTCCAATGTTCGGTCAGGTTAAAGTTGCATCTTCGGCAATGGGGCAGGAGAGTCTTTTGATGGCTTCAAATTTTAAACTTTTAAGGGTCTCTGCTCTGGCGGTTCTGGCAGGTGCGGCTTTGGTGTTTTTAGGAAGGGAGAAAAAAAGGTTTTATGTCCCGTGGTTTATGGTATTGTTTTTTATTCTGGCAGTTGCAGTGAACGTATCTGAAAAGGTTGCATCCGTTAGAGGAGTGTTCGAGACGATAAGCAAATTTTCCCTTTCCTTTGCACTTTCTGCAATCGGATTGTCTCTGGATTTTAACTCCATAACAGACAAAGGGGCATCTCCACTCTTTGCGGTATTTCTCTCTTGGGGCATAATAGTACTGACGATTTACCTCGTGTTTAGTGTGACGGCTTAATGCTTACAAGTAAACTGCCATATAAATTCCTTGTAATGTTCCTGGTCTTTTCTTGTGTTCTGATAGTGGCTTTTTCCCTTCTCGTGTACCATGATTCAGGAAAGATGATAAAGGACATCGAAGCCATAGGGACACTTACACCCGAGCAAAAAGCCGTATATACGAGATACATGAAGGATATAACCGAGAGTCTCGTATCTCTTGCGTTCTATGTGTTTGTGCTTGCATTCATCCTGTCTTTGTTCTTTTCCCGGAAATTTCTTGTTCCTGTAAGAGAGCTTTACAGGGGGGCAAAGGCTTTAAAGGACGGCAATCTTGACATAAAGCTTGATGTTATCACCAACGATGAGCTTGGAGAGGTGACAAAAGCGTTTAACGACATGGCAGAAGCCCTCAGGAAAAAGACAGACGAGCTCATGAGAAAAGAACTCTATGTCAGTGCAATGCTCGACCCCTTGTGGATTGCGGATATGGACAATATAATCATTGACATAAACCCTGCCTTTACAAGACTCTTCGGCTATGAAAGAGATGAGGTTATCGGTTCTTCTATTTTCGATTTTCTGGATGAAGAATCCGAAAAGATAATGAGGAGACAGTTTCATGAAAGAGACAAGGGTATAGCGTCTACTTACCAGATATCAATAATCTCGAAGACCGAGGGGCTCATACCTGTGCTTATAAGTGGTGCACCGCTCATCGAGAACGGAGAGGTAATCGGCAAGATAGGGATAATAAAGGATTTCAGACATGAGCTGGCATTGAGGGATGCCCTTAAAGAGGAAAGAGACTATACAGAAGCAATAATGGACAGTATGGTTGATGCCCTGCTTGTTATTGACAGGGAGTACCGGATAGTCAAGGCTAATATGGCGGCTCGTGTGAGTGCAGGACAGAACATCACAGGAAAGCACTGTCACAGCGTGTTTCACGCGTCAGGAGAATGGTGTTTCCTGCGTGGAATGGAATGTCCGGTGAAAATCGTTTTTGATACAGGAAAGCCTTACAAGACGATTCATGAGCACAGTGATGCTACCGGCTCGTCTATATTTCACGAAATAATTGCATATCCCGTGAAGGATCGTTACGGAGAAGTAAAGCATGCAGTCGAGATTATGAGAGATATAACCGAAAGAAAGAGGTTTGAGGACGAGATTGAACTGAAGAACAGGGAGCTTACTACGTTGAACAGTATCTCAAAGATATTGAGCCGATCTCTCAAAGCAGAGGATATATTCAACAATGTGCTTGACAGAATCGTTGACCTTCTTGGTATGGACGGCGGAGGAATATTCTTCCTCGACGAGATGAACAGAGTCCTGAAGTGTAAATACCACAGGGGAATGTCCGAGGATTTCATAAAGTCTACAGGAAGAATAAAGGTTGGCGATGACATTCCCGGAAGGGTTGCGCTTACAGGGCAGAGTATAATTACCCCTGATATATCCAAGGATACAAGAAGTGAAAGGTCAGTATTAAGGCATTCGGGTATAAAAGGCTATGCATGTATTCCCATCAGGGGGAAAGAAAAACTGTTAGGTGTCTTTTTTATTTTCAGTTTCAATCCTTATGTCTTTACTCCTGAGGAAGAAAGGATACTTAACTCTATCAGTGAGATGATGGGTATAGCTTTTGAAAATATCAGGCTTTATGAGAAGATGCGGGAGCTTTACGAACAGCAGAGGTTGCGCAGGGCATCAGAGCAGAAAAACCTTCTTGACCTTTCCTCCATGCTTGCCTCTACGCTGGACATAAAAAGCGTTCTTGCATCAAGCCTGTCTCTTATAAAAGACTCATGCAAGGCAGACCTTGCATGGATGCTTGAAACAGATGACAAAGGCGACCTTATACTTAAAACTGCTTCCGGAAATGAAATAGAGGAGGGGACTGTCATCTACCCGGACGGAACAAGTTGCATAGAGAAGTATGCTATGGAGAGGAAGACCCCTGTTGTTGTCTCTGAGATTGCTTCTGAACCGAAATTTTATGTCTCAGAGCGTGTGAAAAGTTTTAACACCGCAATATCCATACCGCTTTACATCGGGAAGAAGACCCTCGGCGCATTCACACTCTATTACAGGATGTTCAAAGAGCCTAAGGAGGAGATGATTCATTTCCTTCAGACCGTGGGCAGTATACTGGCGGTTTCGATTGAGAGGTCAAGACTTTATGAAAGAGCCATTATCGAAAAAGGCATGGCGGATACAATCCTTGAAAGCATAGCAGATGGGGTAATGACTGTGGATATTGAAGGCAAGGTTATATCAATGAACAGGGCGGCAGAGGAAATGATAGGACTGTCACCGCGAGGCGCCGTTGGGATGCAGGCCTGCGATGTGTTCAGATACAACGAAGGTAATACCGAGTTAAGGTGGAGGATGGGTGAGTGTCTCGAAGCGGCAATGCAGGGTAATCTCAAGACAGTAGAGGCATACCTCTATAACCATGAAGGCAAGGTAATTCCTCTTATGCTGAAGAGTGCTCCTGTTCGTGACCAGAAGGGTGAGATAGTAGGAGTGGTGTATGTCCTCAGGGATATAAGCAGGGAGAGGGAGATAGACAGGATGAAGACAGAGTTTGTTAAGGCTGTGTCGCATGAGTTCAGGACGCCTCTTTCGGCAATAGTGGGCATGACTGAAATGGTGCTTGACGGGGAGGTTACTGGTATCAGGTCAAAGGATTATCTCAGCATGATACTGTCTGAGGGCAGAAGGCTTTCGGATATGGTATCCGACCTTCTGGACATTGCAAGGATAGAAAGCGGCAGGGAACTCTTCAGGGAAAAAGAGATTGATTTTGAGTCGGCTCTGAAAGACGTAGAAAGAGCGTTTAAGTCGCAGATAGAGAAAAAAGAAATAAAGTTTTCTTCAAGGATTGAAGGAGATGTAAAAGGCTACAAAGGGGATGAGGAGAAGTTAAAACAGCTTCTCCGGAATCTTGTTGAGAACTCTGTGACTTATTCAGACCGTGGCTGTGCGGTGGAGGTCGTTGTCAGGAGGCACGGTAACAGTATTCAGATAGTAGTAAGGGATGAGGGCTGGGGTATAGCTGAAGAGGATTTAAAGCATATAGGTGAGAAGTTTTATCGTGGAAGACATGCTGCCAGGACTAAAGGGACAGGGCTTGGTCTTTCCCTTTGTAAGGATATAGCAAAAATGCATGGCGGAACTTTGCATGTTACAAGTAAGCGTGGGGAAGGCACCACCGTTGTCGTGGAGCTTCCTATAAGGGAGGGCGAATGAGCAAAGTTATTGTTATCGATGATGAACCTTTTATCCTGATGATGGTAGAGGATAAACTTAAAAGAGCAGGTCTTGAGGTTATTGCGTTAAGGGAAAGTGTAAATGCCATTGATGTTATACGAAAAGAAAGGCCTGACCTTATAATCCTTGACTGGATGATGCCTGAGCTGAGCGGAATAGAGCTTTGCCGGATGCTGAAGTCAGACCCGGAGCTTTCCTCCATCCCCATATTTATGCTTACGGCAAAGGGACAGGAAGAGGACGAAAAATTAGGACTGAAATGCGGGGTCTCAAGGTATATAACCAAGCCGTTCAGTCCTAAGGCACTACTTCAGATTGTCCTGAGTGAACTTAAAGGGACGTAGACGCCTGTTTCAGTCTGTGCCCCACTAGCCTACAACATCGAGTTTTCTTACCCTGAGTTTTACTGACAGTTCTGAGGCGAGCCTTCTGCATTTTTCCATATCGACATCTTCCATCTCAACTACGGTAGCCTGCACTTCAGGGATGTGTTTTTTCGCTTCTTTAATAAAGTTAATTACTTCATCAAAGGCATTGTTGAAGGCAGGCATGCATAGTTTTTCATATGTTTCTTTGTCATGTGCGTCGAGACTTACTGAGATGGAGTCGACCATGCCTTTAAGCTCAGGCAGGATGTTTCTGCGATGAATCAGGTTTCCGTGCCCGTTGGTGTTTATTCTGACAAAGCCGCCTTTTTCTTTTATCCATGCGGAGACTTCCTTTACGACGTCGAGTCGCAGAAGCGGCTCTCCATAGCCGCAGAAGACGACTTCTTTATATGCCTTGGGATCGCCGATTGCGGCTTTTAATTCCTCAGCAGTCGGCTCTTCGCTGAGTCTGAGGTTATGCCCTTTTACATAGTCCGAGTGAAACCTTACGCAGAAAGAGCACTTGTTTGTGCACCGGTTTGTGATGTTTAAATAAAGACTGTCTCTTATTTTGTATGCCACGGTTCCCTTTACAGGCAGCTCTCCTATGCCAAAGAGCCTTTTTGCATTTACTGTGGTAAGCCGTGCAATGTCCTCGATGCTTACTCCTCTCAACGAGGCTATCTCCCTCACTGTGTGGATTATGTAAGATGGTTCGTTCCTTTTCCCCCTGAAGGGTTCAGGGGTGAGGTAAGGAGCGTCTGTTTCTATGAGGAGGTAATCGTCCGGTATCTGTTTTACTATTTCTTTGAGTCTTTTTGCGTTTTTGAATGTGACAGGTCCTGCTATGGAGATATAAAGGCCCATTGCCATTGCGGTCTCTGCCATTTCGATGTCCCCTGAGAAGCAGTGAAGCACACCTTTGGTTATTCCTGAGTCTTTTAGAATACGAAGTGTATCCTCTTTTGCCTCCCTGCTGTGGACGATTACCGGTAAGTTTGTCTCTACAGCCAGTGCAAGATGTTTTCTGAATACTTCCTGCTGTATCTCTATTGGGGAGTGTTTATAGTGGTAGTCGAGTCCTGTTTCGCCTATGGCAACGACCTTTTTATGTGATGCCCATTCTTTGAGCAGTTCATAGGTATCATCCCTGAAGTGTTTTGCTTCGTGCGGGTGAATACCTACTGAGCAGTAGACAATGTCGTATGTTTCAGCCAGCTTGAGTGCTTCTGTGTTGCTTTCAATATCAGAACCTATTGTTATCAGGGTTTCTATACCTGCCTCTCTTGCTCTTTCTATAATTTTGTCTCTGTCCTCATTGAACTGAGGCATTTCGAGATGGCAGTGCGTGTCTATTAACGTAAGTGACATGGACTTTCTCCTGTTTGTATATCCGTCTGGTCTGGAAAAAGGATTAACCCTTATGCACCGAATTTTTTAAGTCTGCCTGCATTTGCAAGGGCAAGAGCCATTAAATTTACCGTGGGTATAATGCCGAATTCTCCTTTTCTGCATTCTCTTTCAGAGAAGGCGCTGGACAGACCTCCTAACACATAAGGGGATTTAAGCAAAAAGGGCACTGGATGCCAGCTGTGGGATTTAAGCACCGAAGGTGTAGAGTGGTCTCCGGTTATTATAAGCACGTCTGGTTTAAGCTCGAGTATTTCTGGCAGAATATTGTCCACTTCTTCTATTTTATGGGCTTTGCCTTCGAAATTTCCGTCTTCGCCGAATGAATCCACTTTCTTTACGTGTATGAAGAAGAAGTCGTAGCTGTCGTAGTTTTCCCTGAGGGAGTCCAATTCTTCTTTGAGGTCGCCTTTCAGGTCAGGCGCATGCATTCCTATGAGTTTTGCGACTCCTCTGTACATGGGATATGGTGCGATTGCAAGGGCTTTCAGTCCGTATGCCTCTTCAAAGGAGGGCATGCGGGGCATCTCTGAAAATCCTCTAAGCAGTATGAAGTTTGCCTTGTTCTCGGATTTCAGTATCTCTGCTACCTTTGCTATGAGTTTTTCCGCTACTTTTGCGACTCTTTCTGCCTGTGGGGTGGAAGGCACAGGAGTGAGGGGACTTTTGCCTTCTTTTTGAGGGTCGGTGTCGTTTATGGCTCCGGAGCCGGGTTCAAGTGCTTCAGGGAATCTGAGTACTACGGCGAACCTGTGTTCCATTCCCGGAGCGAAGATAACCTCTACGTCGTCTATTTTGTTTATCTCCTGCTGTAATTTTTCTGTAAGCTTTTTGCTTTCCGGGGTGGGAATTCTTCCTGCCCTTCTGTCCTTAACAATGCCGTTTTCGACAATGGCGTAGTTGCATCTGATGGCTATATCTGTGTTTTTCACTTCGAGTCCGAGTCCCAGTGCTTCGAGTATTCCCCTGCCTATCTGGAACTCTTTCGGGTCGTAGCCGAAGAGTGCGAGGTGTCCGGGTCCGCTTCCCGGGGTGATGCCTGGTGCTACAGGTATGTGAAGTCCGCATCCTGAGCTCTGCGCAAGTGTATCAAGATTGGGTGTGTCTGCTGTCTCAAGTTCTGTTTTGCCGTGTTCTCCAGGCAGTCCGCCAAGACCGTCAAGAACAAGCAGGATTATCTTTGAATTGTTTTTTACAATAAGATTTTTTATTAAATTTTGCATATTAAATATTACTTTAAGGGATTTTGTTTTTCAAGTTTGTGTTTTGCCGTTGACATTACTTTTTTATATTCGTATAGTAATCCGAAGTAATTTTTCAGGGAACAGTGGTGACCCGAAAATATAGACGTTTCTTCTTGTGCTGTGTGGCAGTGCTAATGTCGGTGTTCTGGGGGTGCGAGACCCTCAAGACCTCGAAACCTATTGTGCCCATAAAAGAGTACGAAAAGTTGATAGTGGGCAGGTTTGATGCCGATTATGTAGGAACGACCAACTGCCTGAGGACATGCCATTACCATGACAAGATAAACGAGGATTTTGAGGCGAGCACAATGGGTGCTCAGATGTCTCCGAAGACCGGACTGCCACTGGTGGACTGCGAGTCCTGTCATGGTCCTGGAAGCCTTGCCATAAAGGGACTTACAAAGGAGAAAGTAGAACAGGATGCCAAAGAAGGAAAACAGACAAAGTGCGATTATGAGACCTTTATAGACCTTGATAATCTTCCTGCACCGGCAAGGTCACTCATCTGTCTGAAATGTCACACGGCTAATGCCACCTTTAACCTTCACAACTGGAATGCAGGCAGCCATGCAATGAACGATGTATCCTGCTCTGACTGTCATAAGATCCATGCCGGACCAGACCTGATAGTCAGACCAAGGGAAACATTCCAGATGTGCTATGAATGTCATGAGGACGTAAAGGCGGAATTTTCCCTGCCGAGCCACCACCCTGTCCCTGAAAAAAAGGTTAAGTGCACGGACTGCCACAACCCCCACGGTACTACCTCGGAAAACCTTCTCAGGGCGGACAATATAAAGGCGACATGCACCGGATGCCATGCTGAAAAAGAAGGGCCCTTTGTCTTTGAACATGCTGATGTGGTGGAAGACTGCTCCAACTGCCACAGCCCGCACGGCTCTGTAAACAACCATCTGCTTAAGCAGAGTATGCCGTTCTTGTGTCTTCAGTGTCATGAAGGGCACAGGACGTCGGCAACACGGCCTGCAGAAAAGAAGGCGGCGTATTATACACGATGCACTGACTGTCATTCTACAATACACGGCACAGACATTCCATCACCTTCAGGCAAAGGGAGATTTATCCAATGAGAAAGAGGAGCATGAAAGGACTCTTAATTCTACTCTTCTTTACTCTGGTCTTCAGTCAGACGGTCTTTGCCGAAGATATACCGCCGATTTATAAATTTCCTGATATAAAGCCGCAGTTTTCTGTAAGAACCGGTTACAGGCTGGTCGGTCTGACCGGCTCTAAAAGGGCAGGTGAACACGAGCATCTTAGTGATTCCGTGTCCTTTGGCGGTGAGATTATAGCGTTCCCCTTCCCCCATAGGATTCATCTGGAGGTGGATGTCGTAAGCGGGATGGACTATTTTGGAGACTTAAGTTACGCCTACAAGGATATAGTGCTTTCAAGATGGATAAACAGTACTTTGTTTCATAACCTTGACAATATTACACTCGTTGACCTTGACCCTTCTACTGCCTCCCCAGGGGTTTCCATAAAAGATGCCGGTGTAAGTTACGGCGTCAAGACAAGCATAAATGACCTGTTTTTAAGACTTAAGACCCATAATTTCCCTTTTCATGTTTATGTCAACGGCCGGATTTTGTATAAAGAAGGCACAATGCAGCAGAGGTTTCTTGGCGGTTCAGGCTGGTTCAATGATATAGTGCGGGTGTCCCGGAAAAGAGATGTTAACTGGAACACTCAGGACATCACCTTCGGTATGAACAGCCATCTGGGACCAATAGAAATAGATATCTCACACACTGAAAAGAGATTCGACTCCAATGCCGACAGGGTTTTAATTGATACGTATACAGGGGCGGGGTTTCCTCCTGGGGCTGTAAGGGCGGCTGGGGATTACCCGCATAATCTTGTGCCTGATTTAGAAGGCTCTACGAACACACTGAAACTGCATACATCTTATACAGGCAAGATTGTTGCTTCCCTGACCATTTCAAAAACCGACAGGGAAAACAACGACAGCGGAGCAAAAGCTGATTATTTCACGAGTACCGGTGAAATCAGATGGATGCCTATTACAAGGTTGACCTTTGCATTTAAATACAAGCGTGAGGAAACAGACATGGACAATCCTTCCACCCTGACGGACGGTTATTACGGGTTGTCCACAAATCCTACTACGATCACAGGCATCACACCTTCTATTTCGTCAAAGACCGATACGTTTTCAGGAAGCATGAGATATAGGCTGACAAAAAAGGTCACATTGAATCTGAGATATATCTACAAAGAAATCGACAGGGACAACGCAGATGCCTGGGAAGTCCCGGACAGCACGACTGAGAACACCATATCCCTTTCAGCGAATGCCAGGCTGAAAAATGGTATGAAGTTAAAGGCAAGATATAAGCACCGTGAGATTGACAATCCGGCATATAACACTCAGCCTAACCGGTCTGATTCAGGGATGCTTTCTCTCTCCTGGACACCCTTTGAAAAGCTCGTAACCTTCTTCAGCTATAACATAGCCAGAGAAAAAAGAACAGGTATCACCTATAAAGATATGTACACAGCAAATCCGGAAAACAGGGATGTAAACAGAAACAAGTTTACAGGAAGCCTTACATTCTTGATAAAAGACAATATTACCCTGACCACAAGCTATGCTTATCTGCACAACAAGGTCGAGCAGGACTTTGTGTATAACGATGCTGATGACGCACCAGATTATACAAATGAATTTCTTGACCCGGGTGTCCAGTACAAGGATATAGTCCGCAACTACGTGGTGGACTTAAACTATGCCCCAAAAGAAAATATCAGTTTGAATGTTAATATAAATCATACGAAGAGCAGTGGGAACTTTTATCCTGACACAACATTTATGCCCTCTCTTTCAGAGCTTAAGCTCCGGGAAACTGTTTATTCTGTCTCGGCTGAATATGGTTTAAAAGACGGGTGGGATATTGGTATCAGGTGTAGGTATATAGACCTTGATAATCTTAGTGAAAACCCTGATAATCCGGAGATTTCCGACGGCACGGTAAGGATTGCGCTTTTGACGGTATCGAAGCGTTGGTAAGAAGCACAGTCTGCTTTTCAATTCAAAGTCTTCCTCTTTATTTTTTCTGTGATAAAATAAAATATATAAAAAGGAGCGTTATATAGCGGCGATTTACGGCAACATATCAGGCCTTAAGGGCAGTGAGCTGAATTCTCTCCAGAGGATATACCGGAGAAGAGTCCCGCCGCAGAGTATTTTCACTCCTGAGCTTGCAAAATACCTTTCAACTGTTTCCGGACAGATAAACCGGCAGATAGGCGTGCTTATCGCAAGAGACGGCATTGTGACTCATGTGATAGTGGGTGATGCAAAAGGCATATTTATTCCATCGCTTGAGGATTATCCACTGGGCAGAAAGGCATTAAGAGGATTGAGACTTGTCCATACACATCTTAGAAACGAGGAACTGACTCAGGATGACCTTACAGACCTTGCCCTCCTCAGACTTGACCTTGTTGCTGCAATAGGAGTAAAGGACGGCGGCATAGGAAAAATTTATCTTGCTCATCTTACGCCTCAGGGCGTGCAAAAAACAGAATATTATCCGGAGTTTGATTTCGCTGACTTCATACACTCCCTTGAAGAAGAGATGCAGCGCAGAAGACTCTTTGACCAGACTGACCCAAGGGAAAGGGCTATTCTTATAAGCGTTTCAAAGAGTCCGAAATACGAGCAGGAAGACTCTATTGAGGAACTCAAAGAACTTGCTGAATCAAGCGATGTGCTCGTTCTGGATACTGTAATTCAAAGGCCAAAGGAGATTAACCCCCGGTATCTCATGGGAGAGGGAAAGCTTAAGGAGGTCATCATAAACGCCCTGAACAGGGGGGCGACGATTCTTATATTCGACCAGGACCTTACTCCGTCTCAGATAAAATCCATAAGTGAGTTGACTGAGCTTAAAGTAATAGACCGTTCCCAGCTTATACTGGATATATTTGCAAGGCGCGCTCACAGCCGGGACGGAAAGGTTCAGGTGGAACTGGCACAGCTTAAATACAGACTGCCAAGGCTTTCAGGCAGGGGGACTGCAATGTCAAGGCTGATGGGAGGCATAGGCGGAAGAGGACCAGGTGAGATGAAACTTGAGGTTGACAGAAGACGCGTGCGCGACAGAATACACCTGCTTGAAAAACAACTGAAGTCCCTGAGCGAAGCCAGAAGGCAGAGAAAGAGAAGAAGGGTTCAGAGCGGAATACCTATCGTTTCCATAGTAGGTTATACAAACGCAGGGAAGTCCACACTCCTGAATGCCCTGACCAATAGTTCCACTTTTGTCGAAGAAAAAATGTTTGCCACCCTGGACACTGCGACAAGAAGGCTCAGGTTTCCAAGGGAAAGAGAGATAGTCATTACTGATACAGTCGGTTTTATAAGAGACCTTCCCAAAGACCTTATGGCTGCCTTCAGGGCTACGCTTGAAGAACTTGAGGATGCAGACGTGCTCCTTCACCTTGTGGATGCCTCTAATCCAAGATTTCCGCAGCAGATAGCCTCAGTTGAAAAAATACTGGATGAGCTTTCTCTTTCAGAGAAAGAGCGTATTCTCGTATTTAACAAGATTGACAAACTTAGTGAAGAGGAGGTCAGAAATATCACTGCAAGATACGGTGCTGTAGCCATATCAGCCCTCGACCCTTCAACATTCGCTCCTCTTTTAAAAGCAATAGAAGAGCGCATCTGGCATGAAAAGTTGGTGGAAACACAGGTATAATAGGCAGGCTTAAAGTGGCTCAAGATTTTGTTCGCTCGCAACATCTTTGATTCCGGTTGAAGAGTTTGAGCCGGGAAATCGGAGTGTAAAAATGATAGAATTTGCCCCTAAATGGATAGCATGGGAAATAACCAGAAGGTGCAATCTCAAGTGTGTGCACTGCCGTTCTTCTTCTGAAGAAGAAGTAAAAGGGCATCCTGATTTTTCTACAGAAGAGGCGCTTCGGATACTGGATGATATCTCAAGTTATGCAAAACCAGTGGTGGTGCTTTCAGGCGGAGAGCCTCTTTTAAGAAAAGACGTCTTTGAGATAGCCAGCTATGGAACAGCTAAAGGACTGAGAATGTGTCTTGCCACAAACGGCACTCTTGTTACCGGTGAGATATGTAAAAAGATAAAGGACTCAGGAATAAAAATAGTGTCTCTAAGTCTTGACGGTTCGACTGAAAGCGTTCATGACGACTTCAGGGCGCAAAAAGGTGCATTTCAAGGAATAATAAACGCTGCAAGGCTTTTTAGAGAGCACGGGATAGAATTTATCATCAACTCGTCGTTTACAAAGCGAAATCAAGAGGAGATTCCAAAGGTCTATCAGCTTGCAAAGGAGCTTGGCGCAACTGCATGGTATATGTTCATGATAGTGCCCACTGGAAGAGGCGAGGAAATAATGAGCGAACTCATCTCAAAAGAAGACTACGAAGAGATACTCGAATGGCACTATCAGATGGAGAAGGATGAAAAAGACATGCTTGTCAGACCTACATGCGCGCCCCATTATTACAGAATAGTTCTTCAGAAGTCAAAAGAAGAGGGCAGGAAGTTCCAGAGAAGGACTCTCAAGTTCTCTACAGGCGGGGCAAAAGGCTGTATTGCAGGACAGCTTATATGCCTTATAGATGTGGACGGTAATGTGCTCCCATGCAGTTACTTCCCCAAGCCGGCAGGAAACATAAGGGAAAAGTCTTTTAAAGATATATGGGAAAACTCAGAGCTTTTCAAGGAGTTAAGGGATTTCAAGAGTTACAAAGGCAAGTGCGGTTCGTGTGAGTATATAAATGTTTGCGGTGGCTGCCGTGCAAGGGCGTATGCTGTAAGCGGGGACTATCTTGAAGAAGAACCCTTCTGCGGATATATGCCGGTGAAAATGAGAAAGAAACTGATAAAAAAGGGTAAATAATTTTAGGTCTGTGACATTGATTTTGGAGGCATTATGAACGATGTGTTTCTTAAGGCGTGTCGCGGCGAGGAGGTTCCGTATACACCTGTCTGGCTTATGAGGCAGGCGGGCAGATACATGAAAGAGTATCAGGATGTCAGGTCACAGGTGGATTTTCTTACGCTGTGCAAGACTCCTGAACTTGCCGCAAAGGTAACGCTTCAACCTGTGGACATACTCGGAGTGGATGCAGCAATCCTGTTTTCAGACATTCTTATACCCATTGAGGCAATGGGTATGAGGCTTGAGTTTTCAGAAAGTAAAGGGCCTCTGCTTTCAGAACCCATAAGGAACAGGACTCTTGTTGACCGCCTCACAGTGCCTGTGCCTGAGGACGACCTCGATTTTGTGCTTGAGACCATAAGGATATTGAGGAGAAAACTTAGTGTTCCGCTTATCGGGTTTTCAGGCGCACCTTTCACTCTTGCAACATACATGATAGAGGGTGGAAGTTCAAAGAATTTCCTTAATACAAAAAGGATGATGTTTGAAAAACCAACGCTTTTTAACGACCTTATGGAAAAGATAACCCACACTGTAATTTTATATCTCAGTGCCCAGATAAATGCTGGTGCTCAGGCTGTGCAGCTTTTTGATACATGGGCAGGTATGCTTGCCCCCCAGGACTACAGGGAGTTTGCCCTGCCTTATGTCAAAAAGACAATTGCCAAGCTGAAAAAGCACGGTGTTCCTGTGATATATTTTGTCAATGACTGTGCAGGCATCCTCATGGATATAAAGAAATCCGGTGCAGATGTCATTGGCATAGACTGGAGAGTGGACATCGGTGAGGCTGTTAAAAAAATCGGCAAAAAGTGTGCTGTTCAGGGAAACCTTGACCCCTGTGCCCTTTTCCTTTCAGAGGACAGACTCAGGGAAAGGGTTGAAGACATATTGCAGAAAGCAAAGTCGGCAAAAGGTCATGTATTCAACCTGGGGCATGGAGTGCTCCCTGACACACCTGTAGAAGCCGCCAGAGCCTTGGTAAAGGCTGTCCATGAGCTGAGTGGTGAATGAGAACAGGAGTAATCCTTCTTAATCTTGGTGGTCCTGATTCACTTCAGGCGATAAAGCCGTTTCTTTATAATCTTTTTTCAGACAGACAGATAATCAGGCTTGGTCCTGCATTTATGCAAAGGCCTCTGGCATGGCTTATATCCACACTAAGGGCGAAAAAGACAATGGAAGCCTACAGCCTGATAGGCGGCAAGTCTCCGATACTTGACATCACAAACGCACAGGCTGCCGCCCTTGAACACAGGTTGGGAGAGCATGGAGACTTCAGCGTCCGTGTGGGCATGCGATACTGGCATCCGTTTATCAAGGATGTGGTCAAAGAGATGTGTAATAGCGGAATAAAAAGAATCCTGAGTGTAAGTCTTTATCCTCATTATTCACTTGCTACCACAGGTTCTTCAGAGGCGAGTTTCAAGGAGGCGGTAAAGGGCTTTTCAGTGGAATTTTCGTCTGTCTCTTCGTGGTTTGACCATCCGCTTTATATAGATGCACTTGTGGATGTGATTAAAAAAGGGCTTGAGAGGTTTGATACAGACGCTGTGTCTGTGCTTTTCAGTGCTCATGGCTTGCCTGTGAGGTTTATCAAGGAAGGCGACCCTTATGTCAGCCATATTATGGGCACGATAAAGGCAGTTACAGAGAAGGTGGATATAGAGTGGCATCTTGGTTACCAGTCGAGGACTGGTCCTGTCAGGTGGCTTGAACCTTCAACCGATGAGGTCATAAAGAGGCTTCAGGAAAAAGGGGTAAAAGATATCCTGATAGTTCCCATAAGCTTTGTCTCTGACCATATTGAGACTCTTTATGAAATTGATATACTATATAAAGGCATTGGAGAGAGGCTCGGCGTCAGGGNGGAAAGAACTGAGTCTCTAAATACCCATCCGCTTTTTATCAGGGCGCTTGAAGATATCGTTTTAAAACGTGTAAGACAACTCAAGTGGCAAGAGGTATGAGGGATTGAGACTGGTCATAGTTGGCGGTGGCATCTCCGGACTTTCGCTCGCATATGCGTTGCTGGAGAACAAAGATACGGCTTTAGACGTCACCGTGTTTGAAGCTGAGGAAAGAGCCGGAGGCAAGATATACACCGACAAGACCGAAGGGTTTCTCTGCGAAACAGGAGTAAACGGATTTCTGGACAACAAGCCAAAGACCCTCGAACTGATAGCAAAGCTTTCCTTATCCCCCCTTAGAAGCAACGACTCTGCAAGAAAAAGGTTTATATACTCGGACAAAAGGCTTAACCTTTTGCCTGAATCCCCACCGGCTTTTTTCAGGTCGGGTTTAATGAGTTTTGCAGGCAAACTGAGAATCACCCTTGAGCCTTTTATACCTAAAGGGACAAAACATGACGAAAGCCTCGCTGATTTCGCAAGGAGAAGACTCGGCAAAGAGGCATACGAGAAGCTCATAGACCCGATGGCATCAGGCATATACGCCGGAGACCCGGAGACATTGAGTCTTAAGAGTTGTTTTCCGAGAATATACGAGCTTGAACAGACATATGGAAGCCTTATCAGGGCAATGTTTAAGCTGAAGAAGAAGACCGGAAAGGCAACCGCAGGACCCGGAGGAACACTTACCTCATTTCTTGATGGTATGCAGACTCTTACGAATGCACTGAAAACTTTTCTGCGTGATGCACTAAAGGTAAAGAGTAAAGCGGTTTCACTTGAAAAGACAGGGAAAGGCTATATAATTCATTTAGCAGACGGCTCAAAAGTAGAGGCTGATGTGGTTGTAATAGCAGTGCCTGCTTATCAGGCGGCTGTAATACTCAGGGATTTTGACAAGACGCTTTCTCAGGCTATCAGCGAGATTCCGTATCCACCTGTGGCAGTAGTGTGCACAGGTTACAAAAGGCAAAAGGTTCAGGCGTCTCTGGACGGGTTCGGCTTTCTCGTGCCAAACAGGGAAGGCAGAAAGATACTCGGCACGCTTTTCGATTCAAGCATATTTCCAAACAGGGCACCTGAAGACTATGTGCTCTTAAGGACAATGGTTGGCGGGGCAAGGGCGTTTTCTGTTGCAAATGAAGAGGACAACAAACTTATTGATACTGTGCTGTCTGAAATAAGTGATATAATTGGCATAAAGGCAGAGCCTGAGTTCATAAGAATCTACAGACATGAAAGGGCGATTCCGCAGTATACCATTGGGCATCAGGATAGACTGGAAAAAATAGATGAGATAGTTGCAAGACACAAAGGACTTTATATTACGGGAAATGCTTACAGGGGAATAGGTGTTAACGACTGCATAGACAATTCATATAAACTCGCAGAAAGGATATTCGAGGAGGTAATATGAGGGCAGTGAAATATCTTGTTGCTGTGTTCTTGATTATGTTTTTGGCTAATGCAGTGTTAGCAGAGGTAAGGCACAGGGAGTTTACAGAAGAGGAGGTTGAAAAGATGTCCAAGACGAGAGCAGTCATAGAGACTTCATTTGGAGAGATAGAGTTGAGGTTTTTTCCTGAGGTTGCACCGAATCATGTAAATAATTTTATTGAACTTGCCAAAAAAGGATTTTATGACGGGACGATATTCCATCGTGTTATTCCGGGTTTTATGATACAGGGGGGTGACCCTAATTCCAAAAGCCCTGACCGTTCAAAACACGGCATTGGAGGACCTGGTTATACCCTCAAGGCTGAGTTTAACGACAAGCCGCACAAACGTGGTACACTGTCTATGGCAAGAAAGGCGCACCCTGACAGTGCAGGCTCTCAGTTCTTTATATGCGTGGCGGATGCACCGTGGCTTGACGGACAATATACAGTGTTCGGTGAGGTCGTATCAGGAATGGATGTAGTCGACAGAATCGTCAGTCAGCCCAGAGACGGAAGAGATAACCCACTCGAAAGAGTGGAAATGAAAATAAAAATAATAGAACCGTAAAGCTGGCTGAGAAATGTCGCAGAAAGGAGGTCAAAATTGACTGAGAACGACATCGTCAAAATCCTCGCTGCAGAGAACGAAGAGTTCAGAAGACTCGGCGAGGAGCACAGAGAACTTGAAAAAATGCTTTCAGAGTTTAACGGCAGGGTCTATTTGACACCTGAAGAGGAAATGGAAAAAAAGAAAATACAAAAGCTCAAGCTCCTGAAAAAAGACAAGATGGCTGAAATCATAAGAAGGTATAAGGAGAATCGTCCTTTAAATTAATCACAAGATACATGTGGGTTCAGGCCTTTGAGCTTTGAACTCTGAGGAGGTGTGTTTGAGGAGCAAGGCGATAAAGAAAGGGATTGAGCGCATTCCTCACAGGGCACTCCTTTATGCCACCGGTATTCCTGCAAGTGAAATGGACAAGCCTTTCATAGGAGTAGCCACGAGTTTTACTGACATAATACCCGGACATATCGGAATGCGTGACCTTGAGCGGTTCATAGAAAAAGGGATACATACAGGCGGAGGATACCCGTTTTTCTTTGGAATTCCCGGCATATGCGACGGCATAGCCATGGGACACAGTGGCATGCACTACTCGTTACCTTCCAGAGAACTTATAGCAGACATGGTGGAGACTATAGTAGAAGCCCATAAACTTGATGGTCTTGTGCTGCTTACCAACTGCGATAAGATTACCCCGGGCATGCTGATGGCTGCTGCAAGAGTGGACATACCGGCTGTGGTTGTAACAGCGGGTCCAATGCTTTCGGGTCATCTGAGGGGACGGAGACTTTCCCTTGTTAATGATACATTCGAGGCAGTAGGCAAGTACAAGAAGGGCTTAATAGGCAGAAAAGAAGTTGAGGAGCTTGAGATGTGTGCCTGTCCTGGAGCCGGCTCATGTCAGGGAATGTATACAGCAAACACGATGGCTTGTGTTACAGAGTCTTTGGGCATGAGTCTGCCTGGCTGTGCAACCGCACTTGCTGTATCCAGCGAGAAAAGAAGGATTGCTTTTGAAAGCGGGAAAAAGGTCGTGGAACTTGTGAAAAAAGGCATAACCCCGCGCAGGATAATGAACAAAAAAGCATTTGAGAATGCAATAATGGTTGACCTTGCGCTCGGAGGCTCTACAAACACAGTGCTTCACATACCTGCCATAGCGCATGAAGCAGGTGTCAGCCTTCCGCTTGAGGTATTCGACAGACTAAGCCGCAAGACCCCTCATATCTGCAACATGCTTCCTGGTGGTGAACACTATCTTGAAGACCTTCACTGGGCAGGTGGCATCCCTGCAGTCATGAACAGACTGAGAAAGAATCTGAACAATACGGCTACTGTCAGCGGAAAGTCCGTATTGGAAATAGCCCGCAGTGCAGAAGTAACGGATGAAAATGTCATCCGACCTCTTAGAAAGGCGTATCACAAGGAGGGAGGCATCGCAGTATTAAGAGGCAATCTTGCACCTGACGGGGCAGTGGTTAAGCAGTCGGCGGTAAGCAAGTCCATGATGAGGTTTGAAGGCAGAGCCAAGGTGTTCGACTCTGAAGAGAAAGCCATGAAGGCGATACTCAACGGAAAGGTCTCTGCAGGTGATGTTGTGGTTATAAGATACGAGGGACCTAAGGGAGGCCCTGGAATGAGAGAAATGCTGTCTCCAACTGCTGCAATCGCTGGCATGGGGTTGAGTGAGTCAGTCGCCCTTATAACAGATGGAAGATTCTCAGGCGGCACAAGAGGCCCTTGTATCGGACACATATCACCGGAGGCCATGGAAGGAGGCGTCATAGCAGTAATAAAAGACGGAGACCGGATAAAAATAGACATACCTAAAAGAAGGCTTGAGCTTCTTGTGCCGGAAACAGAAATAAAAGAAAGGCTTAAGAAGTGGAAGAGACCAGCGCCGAAAATAAAGAAAGGTTATCTGGCAAGATATGCAAGAATGGTTAGTTCAGCAGGTTCAGGCGCAATAATGAAAACAGAGATATAAATCCTTTCAGGTTTGTTTCGCTTATAAAAAGGGGGCGTTTTGCCCCCTTTTTATTTTTTTTCGGTTACCGAAAGATTTTTAATTCTGTTATAATGGGGGCATACTAGGAAAGGAGGACTTTTAAAATGAGACAGGCAGAAAACGGTGACACCGTAAGGGTACACTACACAGGCAGGCTTGATGACGGCACAATCTTTGACTCCTCAAGAGATCGTGAGAGTATTAAGTTCACACTTGGCAGAGGACAACTTATCAAGGGTTTTGAGGATGCAGTAGTAGGAATGTCTGTGGGTGAAGTAAAGACAGTAAGAATTCCGTCTGATGAGGCTTATGGTCCCCACAGGGAAGAGCTTGTGCTCAGGGTTCCAAGGGCTCAGTTTCCACCTAACATTGAACCCAGAAAAGGACTTGCTCTCAGCATAAGACAGCCGGACGGTGGAATCATGGAAGTGGAAATTACAGAGGTCTCAGAAGACTCTGTTACTCTTGATGCCAACCATCCGCTTGCAGGAAAGGATCTCACTTTTGAAATAGAGTTGGTTGAAATCGCTTAATATTTACCCTTAGGTCGTTTTTATAGGACTTATAACAGGGTATTACGTCAGACGTTTGACTAAAGGGGTTAGCCTAAGAAGGCTAACCCCTTTTTAGTGATTAAATGCAGGTGGTAAAAGTAAGCACCTTTACTTGATAAGGGTTGATAATGTAGTCTTTTATGTTAAAATAGACTGTTAAAATTAAAAATTAGAGGTATGCATGAAGATTACCGGTGCTGAGATAATCCTTGAGTGTCTGAAGCGTGAGGGTGTTAAGCACATTTTTGGATATCCGGGTGGTGTTGTGCTTAACATCTTTGACATGCTTTATGACGACAAGGACATAAAGCTTATACTTACCAGGCATGAGCAGGGTGCAGTGCACGCTGCAGACGGCTATGCAAGGGCAAGCGGCAAGCCAGGTGTTGTGCTTGTTACATCAGGTCCAGGGGCAACAAACACGGTTACAGGCATAGCAACTGCCTCTATGGATTCTGTTCCTTTGGTTGTTATGTCTGGTCAGGTGCCTACGCTTCTTATAGGCAATGACGCCTTTCAGGAAGCAGATATCGTTGGAATCACAAGACCGTGCACAAAATACAACTTCCTTGTCAAGGACGTGAAAGACCTTGCAAGAATAATGAGGGAGGCGTTCCATATAGCAACTACAGGAAGACCCGGTCCTGTGCTTATAGACCTCCCGAAGGATGTAACATCAGGCAAAACTGAGTTTCACTGGCCACAAAAAGTAGATATAAGAAGCTACAAGCCTACGCTGGAAGGCAACAAGTGGATGATTGCCAAAGCAGCGCAACTCATAACAAAGTCAACCAGACCTGTGATAATAGCCGGAGGAGGCGTAATTATCTCAGGAGCCTCCAAAGAGCTGAAAGAGGTTGCTCAGTTTACGAATATTCCTGTGGCAATGACGCTTATGGGACTCGGTGCTTTCCCGGGCACTCACAAACTGTCTCTGGGAATGCCCGGCATGCACGGCACTTACTACGCAAACAAGGCAATACAGGAATCAGACCTTGTGATTGCCATAGGAATGAGGTTTGATGACAGGGTGACCGGAAAGACAGATGCCTTTGCACCACACGCAAAAATAATACACATAGACATAGACCCGACTTCCATAAGAAAGAACGTAAGGGTTGATGTTCCGGTTGTGGGCGATGTAAAAAGAGTGCTAACTGCACTTCTGAAAGTCCTTAAGGAGGAGAACAAAGAGCAGTGGTCTGCAGTCAGAAAGAAGTGGCTCAAGCAGATTGATGCGTGGAAGCGTGAAAGACCTTTAAGTTATACAAAGAGCGACGAGGTGATAAAGCCGCAGTTTGTCGTAGAGAAGATATACGAGCTTACAAAAGGGGATGCCATAATCACTACAGAGGTCGGTCAGAACCAGATGTGGGCTGCACAGTTCTATAAATACGACAAGCCGAGAAGACTGCTTACATCAGGCGGGCTTGGCACAATGGGTTTCGGCTTCCCTGCGGCAATCGGTGCACAGCTTGCTTTCCCTGACAAGCTCGTAATAGACATCGCAGGAGACGGAAGTATCCAGATGAACATTCAGGAGCTTGCAACAGCAGTTATCAATAAACTGCCTGTCAAGGTCGCAATACTGAACAACAGATACCTTGGCATGGTAAGACAGTGGCAGGAACTGTTCTTTAACGAGAGATATTCCCACTCTTTCCTGCACGACATGTTCCCTGATTTTGTAAAAGTTGCAGAAGCATACGGTGCTGTTGGTCTGAGAGCAACAAAACCCTCAGAAGTAGAACCAGTGCTCAAGGAAGCATTTAAGATAAAAAAGACCGTGTTTATGGACTTTGTAGTGGACTGGAAGGAAAAGGTTTATCCGATGGTGCCTGCGGGCGCTCCAATAGACCAGATGCTGTTTGAAGAACCTGAGAAAAAACAAGAAAAGAAACTCAGGGCGGTGAAGTAAGTATGAGACATACGATATCTCTTTTAGTAGAAAACAGGTTTGGAGTCCTTTCAAGAGTTGCAGGGCTCTTCAGCGGAAGAGGCTATAACATCGAAAGCATCTCTGTAGGGGAAACCATCGACCCCCAGATATCCCAGATGACCATTGTCACAAGCGGAGACGACTGGGTGATAGAACAGATAACCAAACAACTGAACAAGCTCATAGACGTGATAAAAGTCACCGACATGGTAGAGCTTGACCACGTTGAAAGGGAGATGATTCTCATAAAGGTCGCCCCAAAACCCGAAAAGAAAGTAGAGGTGTTGAACCTTACAGAGATATTCAGGGGCAGGATTGTGGACTCTTCAGAAAAGACCTATACCATAGAGATAACAGGCGACGAAGACAAGATAAAGGCATTCATAAACCTCATGAAGCCAATGGGCATCAAGGAACTCGTAAGAACAGGAAAGGTCGCCATCGCAAGAGAAGGAACAAAAAAATAGCAGTTTGTTAAGGACGCTTCCTCAGCCTTAAAAGCATCACTACAGAGACAATAAATAAAATTGCGCTTAACGCCTGTGATACCGAAAGCCACTGCAAGATAAACCCTCTTTCTATGTCTCCTCTGAAAAACTCTACAGTAAACCTGAGCACAGAATAGATAAGACCGTACATCCAGAAAAGTTCACCCTTAAATGTCTGTTTTTTCCTGAGTGCAATAAGGATAAGAAAATTAACAAACTCTCCCAATGATTCATAAAGCTGGGTAGGGTGTAACGGCACACCTACTATTGCAAGGCTTTCAGGGGCATTGAATGTCACAGCCCACGGAAGCTCTGCCGGTTTTCCATAACAGCATCCTGCTGAGAAGCACCCGAGTCTTCCTATGGCATGCCCTATTGCTATGGAAGGCGCAAGTATGTCTGCTGTGCTCCAGAGGTCAAGTGCATGCTTTTTTATATACCAGATGCCCGTGGGTATTGCCAGTATCAAGCCACCGTAAAATACCAGCCCGCCTTCCCATATCTTGAAGACCTCAACAGGATTTTCCAGATAACGGGAGGGATTTATTAATACATAAAGAAGCCTTGAGCCTACTAAAGCGGCAATAAGAAGATAAAAAGCAAGGTCTGATATCTTCTGATGAGGCATGCCCTGTTTTTTCGCCTGCCTTATAGCAAGCAAAATCCCAACGAGGAAGCCTGCGGCAACCAGCACGCCGTAAGTGTATATCGTTATGGGCCCTATCTTTATTAAAACAGGATACATCCCTGACCTCCTGTTACTTTCCTGCTCGCCCAAGAAAGTAGCCAGAGAAGGGTATATAGTGTTTCGAGCTTTTGAATTTAGGATTACCTCCTCTTAAATAGTGTACCAAGCATCATAAGTAAAAGCCCTATCGTAAGAGCCGAGTCTGCTATGTTGAAGGCAGGCCAGTGGTATCTGCCTATTGAAAGGTCTATAAAGTCCCTTACATAGCCGTATAAAAGCCGGTCTATAAAATTCCCTACTGCACCGGAAAGTATCAGAGAAAGACTGAAAAAACCGTCCTTGCCCCTGATGAGTAAAGCCACAATCAGCCCTATTGCTATAATTGAGATAACTATGAAAAATTCATTGCCAAGGTTTTTGAACAGTCCGAACGCTGCTCCTTCGTTTTTTACGTTTACAAGATGGAATACAGGCAGGATTTTTAAGGATTCCGTAGGGTTTATAAAGGTTTCTGCAAGATACTTTGTGCTCTGGTCAAGCAGGACTACACTGACAAGTATTAGAAGGATTAGAGTTTTTTTTTCATTTAATAACATTATAACATCTTCCGCACACCTCAGGGTATTCAGGGAATGTACCCACAGACGGACTCCAGTTCCAGCATCTCTGGCATTTTGCACCTTCGGCTCTCTCCACAGTGGCTGAGACGGATTCTCCTTTGTAATCTCCCTCTCCGCCTTTATTTATCTCTGCCTGCGAGACAATAAACAGCGTAGGAAGGAAATCCTTATATTCCGAAAGGAGATTAAAATCCTCTTCACTAAGGTATAGTATTACCTTTGCCTCAAGGGAGTTGCCAATAAACCGTTCTTTTCTTTTGATTTCCAGTGCCTTGTTGACCTCGTCTCTTATGGCTATGAGTCTGTCCCATTTTTCTTCGAGTGCTTGATCTATGAACTTTTCGTTTACCTTGGGGAAGTCCGAAAGGAAGACGCTTTCAGTGTCTTTGTCTTTTATGAATTTCCATATTTCCTCTGCAGTGAACGAAAGCACCGGAGCCATGAGCTTTGTCATTGACACGAGTATTTCCCTGAGCACCCATTGTGCCGCCCTTCTTTCTGTGGAATCACTCCGGAAGGTATATAACCTGTCTTTAAGAATATCAAGGTAAAAGGAGCTCATGTCTACGACACAGAAGTTATATATTCTGTGGTAGACCTCGTGGAAGTCGAACCTTTCGTATGCCTCGGTGACTTTTTTAATAAGTCCCTGAAGCCTTGACATAGCCCATCTGTCTATCTCAAGGAGACTCTGGCTCATGTCAGTGCCGTCGAAGTCATAGAGGTTTCCGAGGAGGAAGCGTGCTGTATTTCTTATCTTCCTGTAGGCTTCTGTAAGGCGTGCTATTATCTCTTTCGATATTCTTATGTCTCCCTTGTAGTCTTCTGCTGATACCCAGAGCCTCAGGACTTCAGCACCGGTTGTCTTTATGATGTCCTGCGGTGAAACCACATTGCCGAGTGATTTGGACATCTTTTTGCCTTTTCCGTCTACGACAAAGCCGTGTGTGAGCACTGTTCTGTAAGGCGCAGTGCCTTTTGTACCTACTGAGGCGAGCAGTGAACTCTGAAACCATCCCCTGTGCTGGTCAGAGCCTTCAAGATACATGTCAGCAGGCCAGTGGTCTTTAAGTGTGGTGTGGCTTACACCAGAGTCAAACCATACGTCGAGGATGTCCATTTCCTTTGAGAACGAACTACTGCTGCATTTGCTGCACTTTGTTCCTTCAGGCAGGAGTTCTTCCGGTGTCTTTGCGAACCATACATCTGCTCCGTGCTCCTCCACCAGCTTTATGATTCTGTCGAGCGCGGTTTTATCAGTAAGAATCTCTCCGCAGTCATTGCATTTAAACAGGGTTATCGGGACTCCCCATGCCCTCTGTCTTGAGATGCACCAGTCAGGTCTGTTCTCCACCATTCCGTATATCCGGTCTTTTCCCCACGAGGGAATCCATGTAACATTGCTGATTTCTTTTAGGCATTTTTCCCTGAGGTTTGCGTGCTCCATTGATATGAACCACTGTTCTGTCGCTCTGAAGATTACAGGTTTTTTGCATCTCCAGCAGTGAGGGTAGGAGTGTGAAACAGTCTCCTCCAGAAGAAGTGAACCGTTGTTTTTGAGTATTTCAGTTATCAGGGCATTAGCCTTGAAGACAAATTGACCTTCGATTTCAGCCACTCCGGCATTGATAAACCTTCCCCTGTCGTCAACAGGGGCGTAGATATCGAGTCCTTCTTTTAACCCTGCTTCGTAGTCTTCTTCACCATGTCCAGGTGCAATGTGCACTATGCCTGTGCCTTCCTCCACAGAGACGAAACTGCCTGAGATGACTCTTGATTGCCTTTCAATAAACGGATGTAATGCCCTTATGCCGCTGAGTTCACTGCCTGTGAATCTTGATATTACGTTTCCGGTCAATGAAAGCCGTTCCTTCAGGGACTCGAGCAGTTGCTCGGCTAATATGTAGACAGAGCTGCCTGTATCAAGGGCTACGTATTTAATCTCCGGATTGACTGCAAGTGCAAGGTTTGCAGGCAGTGTCCATGGGGTTGTAGTCCATATGACAAAGTAGACCTCTTTGCCCTGAAGTCCGATTCTTTCGAGGTCTTCATCAAGCACTCTGAACCTTACGAATATGGACGGGGATTCCTTGTCTGCGTATTCGACCTCTGCCTCTGCAAGTGCTGTAATGCAGGAGGGACACCAGTGGACTGGCTTTTTCCCCTTGTATACAAAACCTCCTTTTACGAACTCTGCAAGCTCTCTTACAATGGATGCCTCGTAGTCATAGGACATCGTCAGATAAGGGGATGACCAGTCGCCAAACACTCCAAGCCTTTTGAACTCTTCTCTCTGGATGTCTACGAACTTCTCTGCATACTGCCGGCAGAGGTCTCTTTTTTCGAGTATATTGATTTCTTCTTTTTTCTTTCCTAATTTTTTGTCGACCTCAAGCTCAATGGGAAGTCCGTGGCAGTCCCATCCAGGCACATAAGGGGAGTGAAATCCGTTCATTGATTTGTATTTGACTATTATGTCCTTGAGAATCTTATTCAGTGCATGCCCTATGTGTATATGGCCGTTTGCATAAGGTGGTCCGTCATGCAGGATATAAGGGGTGCCGTCTTTGTTTTTCTCCTGCATTTTTTCATATATCTTTTCTGATTCCCAGAAATTCAGTATTTCAGGCTCCCTCTGAGGCAGGTTCGCCTTCATCGGGAAACCTGTCTGGGGCAGGTTTAATGTGTCCTTGTAATCCTTTTCCATAAACCTCTGTTTTTTATTTAATATATGGTGGGATATATGCAGGCTCCTGTTTAGGCGGTATGTATGGAGCCTCTGTTACTGGTTCGTCCATTATATCCTCAAGTTCCTCGATTGACATCGGCTGCTCAACAGGCGGCTGAGGCGTTTCTGTCATCGGCGGCTGAGACGGCAGTGTGGGCCCTGTAGGTGGCATCCACCTCGGCGCCGGCCTGCCAGCAGCAGGCTTGCTCGATGCAGTGCTGTAAACTTCAAGCTTTCTGATCGAACCTTCTGAATCATAGTAAATAAAATAATTTTTCTCATTTATGAGAGAGAGGAGTCTACGTATGCCCCTTTGTATGTCCATGTCCTTGAATCTTGTGCTCAGCTTCTTTTCGTAAACGTCACTGCTGATGTCAACCTGGAATCCTGCTTTCATAGCAATCTCGGTTAGCACTCTTCCAAATGCTACATTCTCAAGCTCAACACTCAAGCGGTCATTGTTTATATTTATATGTAAGGTTCCGTTAGTCTGACCGTATGAGAGGCTGGCCAGAAGACCTAATCCAATAAATATAAACAATACTGCTGTCCGGAGATACCTCATTTCTCCTCTTCCTTTTTCTGTTTTTCAGCTATGATTTTCTGTGCAATGTGTGCAGGCACTTCATCATAGTGTGAGAATTCCATGGTATACATTCCTCTTCCTGAAGTAAGGCTGTGCAGCTGGTTTGCATATGTTAACATTTCTGCCATGGGCACCAGAGCAGTTACTTTTTGAGTTCCGCCTGCCTGCTGCTCCATTCCCTGAACCTTGCCTCTTTTTGAATTCAAATCGCCTATGACCGAACCAAGGCTTTCATCAGGGGTTGTTATTTCCACTTTCATAACAGGCTCAAGGAGCACAGGCTTGGCATCTGCTACTGCCTTTTTTATTGCTAAAGAGCCGGCAATCTTGAATGCCATTTCCGAGGAGTCCACTGAGTGGTACGAGCCGTCATAGAGGGTAACCTTAACGTCTACCATCGGATAGCCTGCGAATATACCCTCTTTCATTGCATCCTGAATGCCTTTTTCCACTGCAGGTATGTATTGTCTTGGGATAACGCCTCCGACTATCTTGTCGACGAACTCAAAGCCGCCTCCTCTAGGCAAAGGTTCTATCTCTATCCAGCAGTCGCCATACTGTCCTCTACCACCTGACTGCTTTTTGTATTTCCCCTGCGCCTTTGCACGTGTCTTGATGGTCTCTCTGTAAGGGACTTTCGGGGCTTTCATGAGCACTTCCACGCCGAATTTCCTCTTCAGCTTTTCAAGCGTGACCTCGAGGTGAACCTGTCCCATTCCAGACAGAATCATCTCTTTTGCTTCTTCGTCCCTGTGGAATCTGAGTGTCGGGTCTTCGTCGAGTATTCTCTGAAGTCCTGTGCTTACTTTTTCTTCATCACCTTTGCTCTTGGGGGCTATGGCATATGAAATAAGCGGCTCTGAGAACTTGACCTTGTCATAGACTATAGGGTTGGCATCGTCTGAGAGTGTATCGCCGGTGTTGGTCTCCTTGAGTTTTGCGACAACGCCTATCTCGCCTGCACTGACGCTCTGGGCAGGCACTTGTTTCTTGCCCATCAGATAATATATTTGTCCTACCCTTTCTTTTGCATTTGAGGTCGAATTCAGTATATTAGAGTCTGCTTTGAGCGTGCCTGAAAAGACTCTGAATATTGAGAGCTTGCCTGCAAACGGGTCTGCAATGGTTTTAAAGACATAGGCGGAAAACGGCTGGTTTTCATCCGGAGTTCTTTCCACTTCAGAGCCGTCCTTGGGGTTCTTCCCTTTGATTGGATTTATATTTGCGATATCCCGCGGGGATGCAAGGCAGAGCACTATGGCGTCAAGAAGTGGCTGCACTCCGATGTTCTTTGTGGCTGAACCGCATGTAACAGGTATGAACTTGCGTGCGAGAGAGCCTTCTTTTATGCCTTTGACAATCTCCTCTTCTGTCAGTTCTCCGCCTTCAAGGTATTTCTCAAGGAGTGCGTCGTCTGCCTCTGCAACCTTCTCCACGAGTTTTTTCCTGTATTGTTCTACCATCTGGGAGACGTCAGAAGGAATGTCTGTTTCAGAGGGTTTTCCGTCTGTAAATGTATATGCCTTCATTTTAAGGAGGTCTACTATTCCATTGAAAGCCTCGCCTGAGCCTACAGGCACCTGAAGCGGAATGGCTTCTGACTGAAAGAACTTCTCCAGAGCCTCGACTGTGCCTGGAAAGTCAGCAGCTTCTCTGTCCATCTTATTTATAAAGACCACCCGCGGTATGCCGTATTCGTCTGCATATCTCCAGAGCTTTTCTGTCTCTCCTCTTATGCCCTCTATTGCACTGACTATGACGACTGCACTGTCTGCAGCCTTCATGCTCCCTTTCGCTTCTTCCAGAAAGTTTATAAAGCCGGGTGTGTCTATAAGGTTTATCCTGTGGTTGTTCCAGTCAAGGTATGCCAGTGCTGATGTAATGCTTATTTTTCTTTCGATTTCTTCTGGCTCAAAGTCGGTGGTGGTGTTGCCGCTTTCGACAGAGCCAAGCCTGTCTATAGAGCCTGAATCATAAAGCATTGCCTCTACAAGCGAGGTCTTTCCTGCACCTCCGTGGGCTATTACAGCAACGTTACGAATCCTGTCGACATCGAATTTTGCCATTAAAACCCCCTATTTAGTGTAAATTTCAGTCGGTCAGTATTTCTTCGATAACAGGCTTATATTGTATCTTTTTTTCTGCCCTGCTGCTCCAGATTTTTACAATTATAAACGACAGGGCGAAAGCGCCGAAAGCAAATATCGCAGAAACGAGGTCAGAGTCTATGCTCTTAAAACTGTCTGCGAAGAACTCTTTTCCGACTACAGCGCCTACAACGAGTGCAAGTGTCGGAACACCGTAAACCAGAAGAGAGCCCTTCAGATAAGTGTATGGTCTTATGACCACTTTGACTCTTTGCCCGACTTGAGCCTTGGCTTCATTCAGGGCATCAAGCTCTGCCCCTTCGTCTGTGAGATAGCATGTTCCGGCAGTGCACTGCTCGCATATGCTTTTTTTCTGCACTGCAACCTTTGCAAACGGTCCGTCAATGCTCTTTACAATCCCTATTTCTTCCATGTTTTATCATTTTAACACAGCTTAAACCAAAAGGGTCAATGGCTCTGTTGTTTTTGGCAACATCAGGTAGTGGTTCATACAGGCTGAAAACGCCTTTGGTATTCACGTCGGGAACTTTGGGCACTGTCTTTTCGCTTCAGAGGTGTTTGATCTCATCGTCTTTTTCCTCTCCACGGAGTTTTTTGTCAAGGTATTCCTTTGCAGCGTCCTTTCCACCGAGGCCGAATGCTATTGCCAGTGCCAGCACAATTCCTCCGAAGACTATGGCAAAAGCGATTATTATCGTGTCTTTTCCAATTCCGAGCTGTTCCAGGGCCATAGTGATTGCAAGGAGGAATACCCCGACTTTGACGAGCTTGCCTATGATTCCTGACACCGGAATGCCTGCATTCACAGAGGTTATAAGTGCTGCCCTGCCAAGGAAATTGCTCAGGAGGTAGCCGAAAAACAGGATTATCACTGCTATAAAGATGTTCGGCAGATACAGGAAGAAGTTTCCAAGAAGACGCTCTACCTCCGGGACTTGAAGCGCACTCATTGCGATGATAATGACTGCAAACAGCGTAAGCCAGCCTATTATCTTCGATATAAGAACAGACAGGGGCTCTTTTATTCCCCCTTTTTTCAGCATCTCCAGCATGCCTGCCCTTTCAGAGAACCTGTCAAGCTGTATGAGTCTGAAAAGCCGGAGCGATATTATTTTCAAAAGTGTGCCCAGCACTATGCCTGATATAAGGATGAGGATAAAGCTCAGCACATTGGGCAGGTACTGGAGAATCCCTTCGCAGAATCTTTCAAAGGGTTCCATTATCACTTTGTCAAGAAAGCCGTCCATGTTTTCCCCCTTTCGGCTAAGTCCAGTTTTCAATTAAAAAATCTTTTTTTCTTTCAAATACGAGACACAGGTTTTCTATCTTCTCCTCTACTTCTTTCGGCGTGCTGTTGAGTGTCTCGACGATAAAAGACGCTGTGCGTCCGAGATAAAGCGGAGTAAGAGATGTAAGCAGATGTTTTTTATTAAGAATCTTTTTGTGCGCTGCTATGGCAAAGGAGTATACGATCTCTGCCCAGATTTCATCAGGCAGTCTGAAGTCTTCCCACGGGCGCGAAGGAAGCGATTTCAGAACGTCAATAATGTCTTTAGACATAAAGGTCTCCCATATCGAACTCAATTCTTTTCTGCCGAGTATGAATTTGTCTATCATTCTTTCGAGGTCAACGTGTACGGGTTCGACCCCTACGTCGTAACAAAAGCCGAATATCTCAGTAGGGGAAGAGCCTTTTATGCCTTTCCAGACGGTTTCATAAGTGTCCATCAGTTCGAACACCACGCTTGAGACCTGATGCAGCATTTCACTGAGGTCTGCGCTCGGCTCTTTCGGGTCGTGTATCTTGGCTCCTAAGAACGACTGGCAGACCTTAAAACCGTTAGCCACTGCCGTTGTCGTCATCCAGATGTCTATTCCAAACCTTGCTATGTCGGATTCCCAGACGTCTTTTGTCAGATAGAATTTTGCAAGAGTGCCTGAAAAACCGAAGTCACCACCTATGGGCTGCCTTATCCTCAAACCGTAAAGTGCCCTGGTCAGAGGATAGACAAGACTGTTGGTTATAGTGCCGTCGTATTTGTGCCTCAGGTAATACGGGGCTACAAAATCATAACCTTTTAGTATTGGTCTCAAAAGCAGGTCTAACCATTCAGGAGTTATGCTTCTGAGGTCTGAGTCCACGACTGCACATGCCTTGACGTTAAGTTCTTTTGCTATCTCAAAGATTGTCCTGAAGGCACTGCCCTTGCCGGGAATCCCATAATAAGGCGTTACTATCTTGAATATCGGGTTTACCCTGTGGTGTATAAGAAGCGAGTGAAAATCCTCTACTATTGCTTCCTGAACAATCTGTGGGGTGTTGTCTGTAGAGCCACCGTCGGAATTGACAAGAACAGCCCTCTTTTCAGGAAAATACTTTGCAATGCCTGCCTGGACGGCTCTGACAACATGACCTATTGTTCTGGCATTGTTAAAGCTTGGAATGCCTACAAGTATATCAGCATCTCCGATTTCGGAGAGCCTTTCCTGAACTTCTTTCCTGAGAACTATGCTAATAGGAGACCTCTAAAATCAGAAGATACAGGATAAGTCGTTTATTTGCATAAAATGAGTCTATTTACGGGAAGCAGTATTGTCAAGTCATTTCTGCATATCCTTGCAGGGGCATAAGGTCTGAAGTAAGATATGAATGTAATGGACTGGTATAAGCTTAGTGTAAAAGAAGTATTTTCAAAGCTTGAAACATCAGAAGAAGGACTAAGTGATGCCGATGTTCAGAAGAGGCTTCTGCATTATGGTCTCAACAAGCTTGCCGAAGAAGAAAAGATAAGCAAACTTAAAATCCTGCTTCATCAGTTTACAAGTCCTTTGATTTATGTTCTTATGGTGGCTTCGGTCGTAACGGTTGTTCTTCATGAATACATAGATACAGGCGTAATTCTTGCCGTTATTGCGCTTAATGCGATTATAGGTTATGTGCAGGAATACAGGGCAGAGGAAAGCGTCAGGGCGCTCAGGAAAATGGTTGTGCCAAAGGCAAGGGTTTTAAGAGAGGGCAAGGAAAAGGAGATTAACAGCGAGGAACTTGTTCCTGGTGATATCGTCTTGCTTTCCTCAGGTACAAAAGTGCCTGCAGACCTCCGGTTGTTTAAGACAATAGAACTACGGGTTGAAGAGGCTATGCTTACAGGAGAGTCAATCCCTGCTGGAAAGTTTACATTACCCATAAAAGAGGACAACCTTACACCAGGTGACCAGAAAAATATGTGTTTTATGGGCACGGCTGTTGTGAACGGCAGGGCAAAAGGCATTGTCGTTGGAACAGGAACAAAGACAGTGCTTGGGCAGATAGCTGAAGAAGTAAAAGAAGTTACTGCTGTTAAGACCCCTCTTCAGGACAGGCTCGAAAGGTTTGCAAAACTCATCGTATATATAGTCATAGGCTTTTCAGCCGTGGTTTTTGTTACAGGTATAGCGCTTGGGGCAAAGGCGTCGGAGATGTTCATGACTGCAGTTGCCACGGCAGTGTCAGCCATACCTGAAGGACTGCCTGTAGCCGTAACAATAGCCATGGCTATCGGTGTGGCAAGAATGGCAAGGAGAAACGCTATTGTCAGAAAACTTCCTGCAGTTGAGACCCTCGGCAGCACTACTGTTATCGGCTCGGACAAGACCGGAACGCTCACCAAGAACGAGATGACCGTCAGGTTGATTTACGATGGCGAACATACATACGAGGTTACAGGCAGCGGCTATGAGCCAGAAGGGGAGATACTCCATGAGCAGATGCCTGTTAATGCAAAGGAGTTAAAAGGCCTTCAGAATGTTCTGAGAATCGGGCTTCTTTGCAATGAGTCAGGCATTTATGAAGAAGACGGTATGTATAAGGTTGACGGCGACCCGACAGAAGGCGCGCTTATTGTGTCTGCAATGAAGGCAGGACTTCTTCCTGAGGAGGAAAAGGATAATTATCCTCAGCTTGCAATTCTGCCGTTTGAATCAGAGCGGGGTTACATGGCTACCCTGCATAAACACAAAGGCAAGAAATTTTTGTTTGTCAAAGGCGCTCCTGAACGAATGCTCGAGATGTGCACCGAATGCGCTGTAAACGGGAGATTACGCAAAAAGGAGATACTTCACACCGCCAGCAGTTTTGCAAAAGAAGGACTCAGAGTCCTTGCAATGGCTTACAAGGAGATGCCTCATGATGCAGAAGAAATATCGCATGACGATGTCAAAACAGGACTTATCTTTGAAGGACTTCAGGGCATGATGGATCCTCCAAGACAGGAAGTGGTAGAGGCTGTCAAGGGATGTAAAAAGGCAGGCATCAGGACTGTGATGATAACAGGCGACCATGCTGTCACAGCCATGACAATAGCGAAAAAACTCGGAATAGGAGAGGATGAATTGCAGGTGCTTACAGGCAGGGAAATCGAGTCAATGAGCAATGAAGAACTCTTCAGTAGGGTCAAAGATGTATCAGTGTATGCAAGGGTTTCGCCTCAGCATAAATTAAGAATAACCCAGCAGTTATTGAGCCGGGGTGATATCGTGGCTATAACAGGCGACGGGGTTAACGATGCACCAGCACTCAAGGCAGCACATATAGGCATTGCCATGGGAAAAACAGGCACGGATGTGGCAAAAGAAGCCTCTGATATGGTGCTTGCAGATGATAATTTTGCAAGCATATTTGCAGCTGTTGAGGAAGGCAGAGTCGTATATGACAACATAAGAAAGGTTACACTCTTTCTGGTTTCCTGCGGACTTGGCGAACTGCTTGCAATCGTAGCAACGATTCTGATGGGGCTTCCAATACCTTATATCCCTGCACAGATACTCTGGCTTAACCTTGTGACAAACGGACTTCAGGATGTCGCCCTTGCCTTTGAACCAGCAGAGGAAGGAGTTTTAGACAGACCACCGAGAAATCCGAAAGAAGGCGTTCTATCAGGCCTTATGATTCAGCGAACATTTTTAGTGGGCATCGTACTTGCCGCAGGCACTGTGTTTATGTTCGTTTCCGAGCTCAACGCAGGAGCGTCTCTGGAGAAGGCACGCACAGTGGCTCTTACGACAATGGTATTTTTCCAGTTCTATCAGGCGTTTAACTGTCGTTCAGAACGACAGTCAATTTTNAAGGTTCCTCTGATGAGCAACCCGTTTTTGTTCCTCAGCATGGTGGCAGCCTTTTTTGCCCAGCTTGCTGTTCTTTATGTCCCGTTCCTTCAGTGGATATTCAGAACCGTCCCGCTTACAATCACAGAATGGGCTGAAATAGCAGTGGTGACAGTCACGGTTGTAGTCGTTGTCGAAACCGACAAGTGGATTAGAAGACGTAAGTTGTAATATAAAAAGTGATGTTTTATAATTTTAAATTCTGAATCCCGGGGGGCAAATGCGCAGGCTGTTTATTAAATCTCTTGCAATATTTCTGTTTTTTAGCCTGCCTGTGTCTGTTCCTGCCTTACAACAAGTGAAATTCATTGGAGAGTTTTCAGTCGGCAGTCCCTTTGGCGTTGCAGTGGATAAAGATGGGCGAATCTATGTGACTGATAAGAAGGGAACAGTTAAGGTCTTAAAGGACGGCGAGGTTGTTCTTTCATGGGGAGGAAAAAGTGCTGATAAAAAATGGAGGCTGAAAAGACCTGCAGGAATAGCACTCTATGAAGACAGGGTCTATATCACTGATTCCGCTTTGGGCAAGGTGTTTATCTTTTCAAAAGACGGGGAATACATAGACAGTTTTGGCTCAAAGGGAAGCAAGGCAAAAGAGTTCGATACCCCGCACGGAATTTTCGTTTACGGCGGCGTTGTGTATGTTGCTGATACAGGAAACAGAAGAGTGCAGGTTTTTGGTTCAAATGGAGTCTATATAGGCTCTATCGGGACAAAGGGCGAACGTATTATGTTGCTTAACAAACCCACTGATGTTGCTGTTGACCATAGAGGATATGTCTATGTGGTTGACAGTAAGAGTAAAAGAGTGCAGGTGTTTAAGCCCTCAGGAAAACATTATAGAAACTTCACTGAATTTAAAAACCCTGTCGCCATTGCAATAACAGAGGACGGATTTTTCGTTGCGGACAGAGGCAGTTATAAGGTAAAGAAATACGACTTTGATGGAAATCTTCTGCTTTCCTTTGGAATGAAAGGGAATGGTCGGGCACAGTTCCGTGCAATCTCCGGTATTGCTGCTGATGCTGAAGGAAAGGTCTTTGTTGCTGATTCCAAGAAAGGCACGTTGCAGGTGTTTGCCTCAGAGAAGAAAACAGGTACTGGTATGCTGGAGTATTCACCGCCTCCCACTTCTGTAAGGTGGCTTAACGATATAGAAGTGAACGCTGGCAATATCTTCTGGGACGGACAAAGACTCTATGCAGTGGACAGAGGGAACAGGGACTCTATTTTCATAATAAAGAACGGAGAGATAGAAAAAGTTCTGGAATTTAAAGGTTACAAACTTGGAGCAATAGCCAAGGATTCAGACGGATTTCTATGGGCGGTTGACCTTCGCAAAGACCGTATTCTGAAGATAGACAAAGATGGGAATGTTGTCCTCCATGTAGGCTCTTCAGGCAGCAGTGAGGGGCGCTTCTCCAAGCCTTCGGGCATTGCCGTCTCAAAAAACGGGATGGTGTATGTGGCTGACAAAAATAACGGAAGGGTGCAGGTATTCAATACCAGTGGTGTGTTTGTGGGTACAATCGGAGACGAAGAGGATAATGAAATTCTTAAAAGCCCTTCATCTGTTGCTCTGGATAAGAAGGGTAACGTGTTTGTTGTTGATGACGAAAAATGCAGTGTATTGAAGTTCTCTCCGGATGGGAGACTGGTTTTGGCTTTTGGTGGGAAAGGGAGTAATCCAGGGTTGTTTAAGAATCCCAACAGTATAGCGTTAACAAGAAATGAGATTTTTGTCCTTGACGAAGGGAACAACCGGATTCAGGTTTTTGACCATAAAGGGAAATTCCTCAGGGCGTTCGGCACTGAAGGAAGCGGAAAAGGAGACTTTAAAGAGCCAGCCTCGCTTGCAGTCAAGGACGGTATCGTGCTTATGATTGCAGATACAGGTAACAGAAGAATTCAGACCCTTGAAATGGTGTATACACCAAAAACTCCTTTTCCCCCTAAAGCAGAAGGTGGTATGAGGAAGATAACTCTTTCATGGGTTAGCAGTGTGGAGGAGTTTGTCGAAGAGTATAAGGTCTACAGGTCTGAAGACAGAAAAACAGGTTTTAAAGAGATAGCCGTTGTCAGAAAAAATTCCTATGTGGATGAAGATGTTATTCCGGATAAGACGTATTTTTATCGCATAAGTGCAGTTGCCAGGCACGGAAATGAAGGCCGTAAAAGCCGGATTGCACAGGCAAAGGCAACAAAATATATTCCGCCTGCCCCCTCTGGATTAAAGGCTGATGCAAGCGACAGAGATGTCACCCTTACATGGCAGTCAAGCGATAAAGGTGTTGTTGCCTATTATGCAGTCTATAGAAAAGTAGACGGCAAGTTCAAACTCCTTGGGAAAGTGCAGTCCACGTCGTTTCTTGACAAATCAGTAAAGCCAAATACTTCGTATTCCTACATGGTGACTGCCTTCAGCGTTGACGATGTTGAAAGCAAAGGTGCATATGTAAAAGCCACTACCTTGGCTGAAACAAGGCCGCCTGTTGAGATGACTGTCCTTGAAATGCGTGATATATTTTCAAACATCTATAAAAACTATGAAAAGGACGGCATAGGCAAAATAAGGCTAACCAACAATACATGGCAGGAAATATCAAAGCTTAAGGTTTCTTTTACAGTAAAAGAGTTTATGGACTTTCCCACCGAAGTAGAGGTGGACATTGCCCCAAAACAAAGCATAGACGTTGTTATAAAAGCGGTCTTCAATAACAAGATACTCGAGGTAACCGAAAATACACCTGTGCAGACAGAAATAAAGATTTCCTATTACGATAACGAGCAGTTAAAGACATACTCAAAAAGCTACACCGTGAACCTCTATGAAAAACATCATCTTACATGGGATGTGCGGGACAGGATAGCTACCTTCATCACGCCGAGAGACCCTGTTGTCCTTGAGTTTGCAAGAGGGATTGCCAGACAATACAGCGATATGCAAGACCCGCTCATATATGCCAGGGCAATATTCGACGCACTTGGCATTATAGGCGTGGTCTATCTGCCTGACCCGACTAACCCTTATCAGATTACATCAGGAAAAACAGACTATGTGGATTACATTCAGTATCCAAGGGAGACGCTGAGGAGAAAATCCGGCGACTGCGATGACCTCGTGAATCTGTATTCTTCTGCACTGGAAAGTATCGGAATACGCACAATGCTTCTGGATTATCCCGGACACATCTTCATGATGTTCTCAACGGATATGGAATATGTCCCGGACAAGGACCTCCTGGATGAAATGTATGTTGTAGAGGACGGGCGTATCTGGATTCCTGTGGAGGTGACTTTATTAGGTTCTTCTTTCATGAAGGCATGGGAGGAAGGAAGCAAGAAATACAATAGATGGAAGGACAAAGGTCTGAGGAAGGTGGACTTGAAAGAGGCGTGGAAGGATTTCAAGCCTGCGACTCTTCCGCCGTCGGACTGGAGGGCAGAAATCGTTGAAAGAGCCAGAATAGACAGAGAATTCAAAGACGAACTCGAAGTCCTTAAAAAGCTCAGGATAAAATATTTAAGCAGAAAGTATCTGGACATCCTGAAAGAAGACCCTGATAACGTAGACGCCATAATTAAACTGGGCATCGTGTATGCAGAGTCAGGAGAGAAGGAAGAAGCGCTGAACATCTTTGAGAAAGCCCTTTCGTATGACCCTGAGAACGCAGCAGCGAAAAACAACATAGGCAACATTTATTTCCTTCAGGGCAGGTATAGCGAAGCTGAGGAGGCATACAGTGAAGCCGCAGAGATAGAACCGGATGACCCTCACATATGGGTGAATCTTGCAAGATGCTATCTCAAGCTGAATATGAAAGCAAAGGCTAAGGAGGCTTTCAGCAAGGCTACTGAACTCAATCCTGATATACCGAGAACATACCGTCGTATATCGCTGAAGCTTGAAGAAACTCTGCCCGGAAGATAAAAAACAATGGCTTTAATATGGCAGAAAGAGAAGGGGGGTTGAAAATGAAAAGGGTTTTAGTGATATTGCTGTCCTTGGTTTTTCTCATGGTGTCTGTTTCCTTTGCCGGTGACAATGAAAAAGAAAGCTGGTGGCAGCAGCTTAAGAGCAAGATTGAGAAGATAAAGCCCAAAAGAGACATTACAGTGACGACTGCTGCAGGAGGAGTAAGAGGGGCAAAGGACGAGTCGTTCGATACTCTTTACTGGAAGGGCAAGGACGAGGCAGTCAGCGAAGAGGAGTTTAACAAGTTCAATCTTGCCCTTGAATACGCCCTGAGCGGAGACAATGAAAAAGCCCTTGAAAGTTTCGAGGAGTTCCTTGAAGGTTATCCGCAGAGTCCGCTCCGGCAGGATGCCGAGAAGGCTATAACACATCTTAAGGCAGCGAGATGAGATTTAGATATATGTAAGCCAGGATTCGTAGGTTTTGTTCTTTCCGGTTACGATGTCGAAGAATATAGACTGAAGTCTTTTTGTTATAGCGCCGGGTGTTCCTTCGCCGATGGTTCTTCCGTCCAGTTCTCTTATTGGTGTAATCTCAGCAGCAGTGCCTGTGAAGAACGCCTCGTCAGAGATATAAAGCTCATCCCTTGTGAATCTTTCTTCCCTGACTGTGATGCCTTCGTCTTTTGCGATGGTAAGGATGCTGTCTCTTGTTATACCTTCGAGTATGGATGTCAGCGGGGTGGTTTTTAAAATCCCGTTTCTTACCAGAAAGATATTCTCTCCGCTTCCTTCTGATACGTAGCCGTCTTCGTCCAGAAGCAGTGATTCGTCATAACCGCATGCAATGGCTTCTTTTTTTGCAAGCTGTGAGGTCACGTAATGACCGCACACTTTGGCTCTTGTCATATTGGCATTAACATGATTCCTTACAAACGATGAGGTCTTGACCCTTATGCCCTTTTTTATACCTTCTTCACCAAGGTATGCACCCCAGGGCCAAACCGCGATGGCAAGGTTTATTGGATTGCCTTTTGGATAAAGTCCCATTCCGCCGTAGCCGATATAGACAATCGGTCTAATGTAGCATTCCTTGAGTTTATTCACCTTTACGGTGTCTACTATTGCATCTCTGATTTCTTCTTCTGTGTAGGGTATGTTTATAAGGAATATGTGCGCTGACTTCACCAGTCTTTTTACATGTTCTTTGAGCCTGAATATTGCAGGTCCTTTAGGTGTGTCGTAACACCTTATTCCCTCGAACACCCCAAGACCGTAATGCAGTGTATGCGTAAGAATATGTATCTTGGCGTCGTCCCAGTTGACGAGCTTTCCGTCCATCCATATCTTTTCTGTCTTCTCAATCATAGGGTATTATTTATACCAGTCCGGGATGTCCTGTGTCAAATCTTTTACATTCTTTCCGGTGCAGTAACACCGAGAATTCCAAGCCCTTCCTTAAGCACTGTTCTTATGGCTTTGCACAGTGCAAGCCTTGCAAGGGTAAGTCCCCTGTCCTCTGTAACCACTCTGAACTTGTTGTAATATGGGTGGAATATGCCTGCCAGCTCCTGAAGATAGAATGTTATTCTGTGCGGTTCGTGATTAAGCACTGCTGCCTCGAATATCATGGGATATGTAAGGAGTTTTTTAATGATTCTTAATTCTTCTTCTGCCTCAAGCAGGCTGAGGTCAGCCTCTTGAAGTGAATCCGCCTTGATGCCTTTTTCTTCGGCATGCGCGAAGATGCTGTTTATTCTGGCGTTGGCGTATTGGACGTAAAATACAGGGTTTTCCGCAGATGATGCCTTTGCCGCTTCAATGTCGAACGACAGGTGGCTGTCTTGGCGTCTTGTAAGGAATATGAACTTTGTCGTATCAGCGCCGACCTCTTCGATTACCTCTTTAAGTGTGACGAACTCACCGGCTCTTTTTGACATCTGCACTGGTTTGCCCCCTCTCATGAGGCTTACCATCTGCACGAGCAGTACTTTGAGTTTTTCCCTGTCGTAGCCAAGGGCGTCTATCACTGCCTTAAGTCTTGGTATGTAGCCGTGGTGGTCTGCGCCCCATATGTTTACGAGCTCGTCGTATCCGCCTTGGATTTTCTTCATGTGGTATGCAATGTCTGATGCAAAGTATGTAGGCTCGCCGTCGCTTTTTATTACAACCCGGTCTTTTTCATCCCCGAACTCTGTCGCCTTGAACCACAGTGCGTTTTCTGACTCATATATCAAGCCTTTTCCCTTGAGATAATCTATTGTCTTTTGGACTTCGCCTTTCTGATAAAGTTCCTGCTCACTCTGCCATGTATCGAACCTTATGCCGAAGTCCGAAAGGTCTTTCTTTATGACCGAAAGCATCATCTTGAGGGAGAAGTTGATGAAGAATTCTTCTGCCTCGCTGAAGTCCGAGTCTTTATATTTATCTCCGATGTCTTCTATTGCTGCCTTTGCGATGTCTTTTACATACTCTCCTAGGTAGCCTTCTTCAGGGAACGGGTATTCTACGCCGAGGAGTTCTTTGTAGCGTGCGAATGCGGAGTGCCCAAGGAGTTTAACCTGTCTGCCTGCATCATTGATATAGTATTCCCTTTCAACCGTATAGCCTCCGGCTTCAAGCAGGTTTGCCAAAGCGTTGCCCACGGCTGCGCCTCTTCCGTGCCCGAGGTGAAGCGGGCCTGTGGGGTTTGCGCTTACAAACTCGATCTGCACTTTTCTGCCTTTGCCGATGTCTTCTCTCAGGAAGTTACTGCCTTCTTCAAGCAGGGATTTCAGGGATGAATACAGAAAGCCAGTGCTGAACTTGAAGTTTATGAATCCCGGACCTGCAACCTCTATTTTTTCAAATATGCCCTCATCAGGGATGTTTTTTACGATGTCTTCTGCTATTGTGCGGGGCGGCTTTTTAAGCTGTTTTGCAAGTGCCATTGCCAGAGGGGTGGAGAGGTCTCCAAAGGACTCTTCCCTTGGCACTTCTATCTCTATGTAAGGCGGCGGTTTTATGCCAAGAGATTCCAGCGATTTTTTTATGATTGTCTCAAGAGTTTTTTTCATAAGGTTTAAGTTTAAATGCCGTGTTTCAGTAAAGTCAATGGCAGAATGTTTCTTTTATGTTCACGTCCTGAAGTGTCAACCACGGTTTTTAGTTTTAATTTCAACTAGTTAGGGTCAGTTGACTCTGTTCGCGTTGTTCGCGTCTTGAGGCAAACCCCTTGCTACTTTTTGCCCGCCCAAAAAGAGCGCAAAAAGGGCGCCCCATGAAAATTTCTATACGGCTTATCCGGTCTGCCTCCGGTAAAATTTTTTAAACTCAACCCTTTGGGTTTCAGACACAAAAAATTTTTTAACCCTCCGGCAGACCTCCTAAGCCTGAAATTTTCAGATGGGGACTAACCTCTTGCAATCGAATTTGATGAAAAGCCCTCTGATAAGGTAACCTTTACCGTTGAATCATCCTCCTTACCCTTTTTAAGTTTTCGATGTCTTCGGCGTCGGTCTTCTTCGGGGTCTCAAGGATGATTGGAATGTCTCTGAATGTCGTATGCGTGATAAACTGTTTGAGTGCTTTCTTTCCGATTTTGCCCATGCCTATGTGTTCGTGCCTGTCAATGCCTGAGCCGCATTCGCTTTTTGAGTCATTAAGGTGTATGAGCTTTAATTTGTCCTCTCCGATGTATTTTTTTATCTCCTCTGAAAGCCTGTCAATCACTTCGTCTTTTGAAAGGTCATAGCCTGCTGTAAACAGGTGGCAGGTGTCTATACAGATGCCTGATATTAGGCTGCCTGTGCTGTTTATGAGTTCAGCCATCTCTGGAATGTTCGATGTGATGTCCCCTCTTTTGCCTGATGTGCTTTCGATGAGAAGTCCTGCATTATATTCTCTGTCTACAACTTCACGAAGGCTCATAACTGCTCTTTGTCTTGCATATCGGTCAGGTGCGCTTCCTGTATGGAGCACTACGAAGTCTGCTCCGATGAGGTCAGCCCTCTGCATCTCCTCTTTAAGCAGGGCGATGGATTTTTCTCTCAGGGTATTTGATGCAGAGGCGATATTTATAAGATAGGATGCATGCACGTATACTGGTGAGATGTCAAATTCTTCTCTGAGATTTTTAAAAAGCGTTATGTCTTCATCGGATATCTCTTTTGTCTTCCAGCCTCGTGGATTGTGTGAGAATATCTGCACTGTGGAGCATCGGAGTTCATGTGCCCTTTTGATGCCCATATGAAGCCCGCCTGCTATTGATGTATGCACGCCAAGTCGTCGCATCTTATTGTTCCTGTATAATATATTAAACGGCTAACGAACAGGGGGATAAAATGTGTGATACAAACGCTTATGTTTACAAGGACGGAAACGAAGAGCTTTATCTTGAAAATGTAGACCTCATAAGACCAGAAGAGCAAAAGGTCTATCTCAGAAGCCTTTTCGGCGAGGAAAAGCTCTTTGAAGGGAAGATAAAAGAGATATCCCTTATGAAGCACAAGATAGTGCTTGAAAGTGACTGAGTGGCGGCTGATAGATTCAGGCTCTTCAGATGCCTTTTATAACATGGCTCTGGATGAGGCTATAGCAACCAGCGTCAGAGGCGGCTTGCCCCCCACTTTGAGGTTTTACGAATGGGACAGACCCTCCGTGAGCATCGGCTGTTTTCAGAGGTCAGGCGACATTGACCTTCAGTATTGTAACGACATGGGAATTCCATTTGTCAGGAGACCGACCGGAGGGCTGGGCATACTCCACGGCAACGAGCTGACATACAGTTTTTCTTCGACTACTAAAGACGGGTTGTTCTCAGGCGGACTCCTTGACAGCTACAGAAAGATAAGCCATGCGTTCTCAAAGGCACTGTCAAGACTCGGAATCTCCCCGGAGACAAAACTAAAAAAGTCTCCTTCTTTTAAAACACCGCTCTGCTTTCAATGGGCTTCCTACGGTGAGATAACAGTCAGAAACAAAAAAGTTATAGGCTCTGCGCAAAAGCGATGGTCTGACGGACTGCTTCAGCAGGGCTCAATACCGTATTCAATCGATTATTTGCAGATGGGAAGGGTCTTCAAGGTTGACCATTATGACGAGGCAGAGAAATCAATGCTCGGTCTCAGGGAACTGATGCCTGAACTCACACCTGAGGCGCTTAAGGAAGCCATAAAGGTTTCGTTCGAGGAAGTGTTTAATATAAAGCTTGTCGAGACTCGTCCGACTGCAGAGGAGGAGGCTCTTGCAAAGGAGCTTCTTCTGAAGTATCGCTCCTCAGAGTGGAATCTCCGGAGGTAGTATGTCTGTAATAAACGAGCGCAGACGCTAAAGCCACAAGAAAGAAGTAAATTCTGACAATATATGAGATGAGCTGATAGGGTAGTGAAAGAAGCGTGCCTATTTCCGGCATGAATTTAAGCGGATAGCCGAACACAACAAGCAAGATATGCACACCAACATAACCTGAATAAACAATGCCGTAAAGGTAGATGGCACTGGGATGACTGTTTAGAAATCTGTATGCTTTTTTCAGTGCTGTGATAACTCCATCTCTGTCAAAGACCAGCACTGAAACGCCCTGTATCATGATTGTAAACAGCGCAAACGTGATAAGTAGTCCCAAGGTCAGAAAAGTAAGGGCAAAAAGCACTCTGAGGAACAGTCCGAATGTTGTCTCGCTTTGTATGAAAGATTCAGAGACAGTAGTTATGATGCCTCCGAGCATGCTGAGTAGAAGGGCGATTCCCAGAAATATAAAACTTATGAGTATTGTGTAGCCTGTTATTGGAAAGAACAGTCTTTTCCCTTCGGACATGAACATCCCAAAGCTGAACCTGCTTGAAGCGTCTTTTATTGAATTGCCAAGCACACCAGCAGAAGCGCCAAAGACGTATATCCAGACTGAATACGCAAAAAGCAGATACACCGTAAGACTTAAGACAATAATAAAGGTGATGCTTAGGTAGTTTTTAATAATCTCTGTCGGGTCTTTTATCGTGTCGAGCAATTCCCTGATTCTGGTTATTTCCTCGATGCTGATGCCGAGCATAATAATGGCTGCTGTAAGCGGCACTCCGACAATAACAAAAAATCCCAGACAGTTCAGCACCGCCCCTATAAGCCGCATGAGGATAAGCTGCCAGTTTTTATGAACCTGCCTGAAGCCTTCTTTTATAGCCTCTATGTAAGTCATTGGGGTATTTTAGCAGGTTTGACCATAAAGCGGTAAGCAATTATAATTTCCTTAAACTTTTTCAGGGGACGCAAATGGATGGAAGCTTAAAAAGAAATGTGTTCAGGGTTACGGCAGAGTCATTCAACAAGGTCGAGGATGTTATAGCCGTAGAAAAGAGATTGAAGATACTGGTTAACGGGAAAGAGGTCTTGAGCCTTTATTGCACACCGCTGATGATAAAGGAGCTTGTAGTTGGGTTTTTTATGACCGAGGGGATAGTAAAAGGCAATATATGTGCAGAAAGGATGACTATTCTTTATGGAGATGAGATAACCGTTGATGTGCCTGTGGAAGGGGAAGTATCTGTCGAAGGGGGCACAGCTACATCAGGGTGTGCAGGCGGGATTACGCTTCAGAGGAAGCTTTTGAAAGGAGCGCGTGACAGTAAGTTTTCCATAGGCAGAGAGTCTCTTATTGAATTATTCAAACAGTTTCAGATGCGGTCTAAGCTTTACAGGGTTACAGGGTGCGTGCACAGTGCAGCTCTTTCTGACGGCAAGGATATTGTATTTTTTGCAGAGGACATAGGCAGGCATAATGCAGTGGACAAGGTTATCGGCAGGTGTCTGCTTGAAGGTGTGGATTTTCAGGAAAAAATAATACTTACAAGCGGAAGGCTTTCATCCGAAGTGGTTGCAAAATGTTCAAGATGGGGCATTCCTCTTATTGCAAGCAGGGCAGCGCCCACAGACCTCGCCATTAATATTGCAGAGGAGAGCGGGATAACCGTTGTCGGATTTCTAAGAGGCGAAAGGATGAATGTCTATACGTATCCTGAAAGGATAAAATTCTAAACAATGGGGCTTTGCCCCAAGCCCATTGCTACTTTTTGCTCACCCAAGAAAACGAACGTCCTAAACCTTGCACTTTTTTGCTCGCCCAAAAAAGTGCCAAAAAAGGGCGCCCCATGAAAATTTCCGGGCGCTCTGCTCGGTCGGTCTTCGCTGAATTAATTCAAACTCGGTCGAAACGACCTCAAACACGAATTAATTCTTAACGCTTCGACTTCCCTCGCCTCGCTGAAATTTTCAAATGGGGGTTAAAGGTTCAGGATTTATTTTATTCCGTATTTTGACAGTTTGTGTCTGAAGGAGCGGAATGACAGACCGAGGAGTTCTGCTGCCTCTGTTTTTTTTCCGCCTGTGATTTTCAATGCCTCTGTGAGATACCATTTTTCTATATTGCTTAGGAGGTCTTCGAGGTCTATGCCGTCGGCTATCTCCGGGAGGTGTCTTTTTTCTTTCAAGCCTTCTGTGATTTCAGCAGGCAGGTCTGCTTCTGTTATTACGTCTGACTCGGTAAACAGGAGGATTCTTTCTATTGTATTTTCGAGTTCCCGGACGTTGCCTCTCCACGTGTAGTTTATGAGCATGTTCATTGCACTGCCTGAAAACTGCACTTTTCTGTCTGAGTATTTTTTAAGGAAGTGTTCTATAAGCAGGGGGATGTCTTCTTTTCTTTCTCTAAGCGGCGGCAGGTGAAGCGGAATTACGTTAAGCCTGAAGTAGAGGTCTTCTCTGAATGCGCCTGATGCAACTGCCTCTTTAAGGTTTTTATTGGTGGCTGAGATTATTCTGACATCGACTTTTATATCAGTTGTTCCACCGAGTCTTCTGAACGTGCCGTTTTCAATTGCCCTCAGGAGTTTTGACTGAAGGTTAAGCGGTATTTCGGCTACTTCGTCGAGGAAGAGTGTGCCTCCGTCCGCAACCTCAAAGAGTCCCTGCTTGTTCTGGATTGCGCCGGTAAATGCGCCTTTCATGTGACCGAACAGTTCGCTTTCGAGCAGTCCTTCAGGGAATGAGGCGCAGTTTATGGCTACGAAGTTTTTGTCGCTTCTTGGGCTGAGGTTGTGCAGTGCAGAGGCGACAAGGTCTTTTCCAGTGCCGCTTTCACCTGTGATAAGAACATTTGAGTTGTTACTGGCAATCTTTGGAACAAGGCGAAGTATCTCCTGCATCTTAGGGCTTTTGCCGATGATGTTTTCGACCTCGTATGTGGTCTTTATTTTTTCTCTAAGCAGTGATACTTCGGTGCTTAGTCTTCGTTTGTCAATGGCGTTTTTTACTATCAGTCTTATCTCGTCTATTTTGAATGGCTTGTAGATGTAGTCATATGCTCCAAGTTTCATAGCCTCGATGGCAGACTCCATGGAGCCGAATGCGGTTATCATTATGACCAGTGTGTCAGGGGATAGTTCCTGGGATTTCTTCAGTATCTCAAAGCCATCTGCTCCGGGCATTTTTATGTCTGTGATTATGAGGTCGAATATGTCCTTCTGAAGCCATGCGAGTCCTTCTGTGCCGTCTGCTGCTGTAACCACGCTATAGCCTTCTGTCTCAAGCAGCATACCTAATATTTCACGCATGCTCTGTTCGTCTTCGACTACGAGTATCTTAGCCTTCGGTTTTTTCATATTCCCTCGGTATAAGTATATCGAATTGTGCACCCTTACCAGGTGCGCTTATCACTTTCATTGTGCCGTTGTGGTCTTCGACGATTCTGTAAGCGATGCTTAAGCCCAGTCCTGTGCCATTCTTCTTCGTCGTAAAGAACGGGTAGAAGACCTTGTCTATAGCTTCCGGGGCTATCCCGATACCGGTGTCTTTGAAGATTATTTCCACGAGACCATTCTTCTGGTTTGTGGTCACTGTTAGTTCGCCTCCACTTGGCATTGCATCCAGTGCATTGACTCCGAGGTTCCAGAACACCTGCTCGAGCTTTTCTCGGTCGGCTTTTATGAAAAGAGAACCGGAGAAGTTTTTCTGAATCGAGACGTTTGCCGCGTTTCTGTTTTTGAGGAGGTCAAGTGTTTTGTTGAGGGTTTGGTGCAGGTCAAAACTCTGCACTTTGAGTTTTGGAGGACGCGAGTAATTAAGGAAATCTGTGATGATACCGTTGAGTCTGTCCATCTCGCTGAGGGCAATTGACATCAGTTTGCTTTTCTGCTCTGGTGTCAATGTGTTTTCTTTCAGCATCTCGATGGAGCTTTTGAGTGATGCAAGCGGGTTCCTTATCTCGTGTGCTATGTTGGCAGAGAGTTCGCCTATGGTTGCCCATTTCTCCTTGTGTTTTATCTCTTGAGCCATTTTTTTAAGTTCGGTGAGGTCCTGAAATATTCCGATAAAGCCTATGTGTTTGCCTTTTGCGTCCTGCATTCTGGACAGCGTAAGCCCGATGACTTTCTCCTTTCCGTCGAATTCGACTGTCTCCTCCAGCCTTTTACGTGCCTGAAGCTGTCCTATAAAGGGGAATATATCGCTGATGGGTTTGCCGATAGCAGTGTTTCTGTCAATGCCTGTTATGCTCTCAGCCGCTTTGTTAAACAGGAGGATATTGCCTTTAAGGTCTGTTGTAAACAGTCCGCTCGGTGTGTTTTCTATCACTTCCTTGTTAAACAGTGTGAGGTCTCTGAGGTCGATGTCCTTTCGCTCAAGCCTTGAAGAAAGCTGGCCAGTCAGATAGGCAGTAAGGTAAAGTGCTGTGATATGGGAGAAAATGTTGTAGAGGAAGTCTTTTTCAAGGAGCATCGGGTCATAGGGGATAGGGAGAATGCCGTAAAACTGAAGGTCTATAAGCAAGCCGTAGAGAATGCTCGACAGGATGGCAGCAAAATACCCTGCCTTTTTGTTCACGACGATTGCCGCTGCTATTACGATTAGAAGCATCAGCGAGGAAAACCAGCTTTCAATTCCACCTGTAAAGGATATAAGTGCTATTGCAGCGACTATATCAAGCCCTATCTGAAGATAAGCAAAGGGAAGACTTTTTACTTTGCCGAGCAAAAAAGCATAGACTATAGTAAGCGCAAAGAGAATTACTGCAAGGTATAACACAGAGGAAGGGTAGGGGAATATCTTATAGCCTATCCGAAAGACAAAGAACGAACCTAAGAGGACTACAACGAAAAAGACCCTCACGGTTATGAGGGTCTTGAGTTTTTTAATCAGGATTTCTTCAGTCATTCACCTCGGTTAATCTGCTTCATTTAATGAGAGTAATGAGTCTAAATATAGGCAGATACATGGATATGATGATAAAGCCTACGGTAGTGCCCAGAAACACCATAAGCAGGGGTTCCATCATGGCGGTGAGGTTGGCGACTGTGTTGTCTACCTCGTCATCGTAGAAATCTGCGATTTTAGCCATCATAGCGTCGAGTGCGCCTGTGGACTCACCGACTGCTATCATGTGGGTGACCATTGGCGGAAAGACTTTTGCTTTCGCAAGCGGCTCTGCAAGTGTTTTTCCTTCGCTGACTGCTGCCCTTACCTCCATTACTGCATTCTCTATGATTTTATTGCCTGCTGTTTTTGCAGTTATTTCCAGTCCGTCCAGTATAGGCACACCACTGCTTATAAGCGTTCCCATCGTGCGTGTGAATTTAGCGATAGCAACCTTGACAAGAAGCAAGCCGAATATAGGGAGTTTCAGTGCAATGGCGTCTGTTATTAATTTGCCTTTTTCGGTTTTTCTGAAGCGATTTACAAAGATTGCAGTGCCTATGAGTGAAGACAAGATGATGATACCGCCTGTGCCTTTCATGAAGTTACTGATTGAGACCACGATTTTTGTCGGCAGTGGCAGTGTTCCACCCAGTGCGGCAAACATCTTGGTAAACGTTGGCACCACGAAGACCAATATTATGCTTACGATAAGGAGGGCTACTACTGTGACGACAGTCGGATAGACGAGCGCACCCTTGACCTTCTTTTTAAGTTTCATGGCTTTTTCAATATAAGAGGCGAGTCTGTTCAGGATGGTATCGAGGATACCTCCGGTCTCACCTGCAGCCACCATGTTTACATAGAGTTCACTGAATACCGTTGGATGTTTTTTCAAGGCATCTGCGTATGTTGAACCGCCTTCAACGTCTTCTTTTATTTGTGTGAGGACTTTTCCAAGGGTTTTGTTTTCGACCTGTGTAGAGAGTATGTCGAGTGCCTGCACAAGTGGAAGTCCGGCATCCACCATAGTGGAGAACTGCCGTGTGAAGACCACGATATCTTTATCTCCTACCTTGCGGCTGCCAAGAGACAGGCGGAAGCGGGATTTCTGTTGTTTTTCCGTGATAACAGTTGGAGTGATGTTTTTGCGTCTGAGTTGTGCTACGACGTCGTCTTTTGACTCAGCAGTTATTTCTCCTGATTCGATAGTGCCCTTTTGGGTCTTACCTGTCCATTGAAATACCGTGGCCATAATTTATACCCTCCTCTGGGGTTGGCTGGGTGCCCTTTGAAGCATAGCGACCAGTTCATCCGGAATAGGCGAGCGCCCAAGTGCATCTTCATAGGATATGATTCCCTTCCGGTACAGTTCATAAAGGGACTGATTCATTGTCTGCATTCCAAACTTTGTCTGTCCTGTCTGCATCATGGAGTATATCTGGTGTAGTTTGTCCTCCCTTATAAGGTTTCTTATGGCTGGATTGGGCACCAGAATTTCAACAGCAAGAACTCTTCCTTGCCCGGTCTTTTTGGGAATGAGCTGTTGGGCGATAATTCCTTCGAGCACAAATGACAGCTGGACCCGTATCTGTTCCTGCTGATGCGGTGGAAAGACATCTATTATACGGTTTATGGTCTGCACAGCAGTGTTGGTATGAAGTGTAGCCAGTGTCAGGTGTCCTGTTTCCGAGACCGTCAGTGCTGCCTCTATTGTTTCGAGGTCGCGCATCTCACCGATAAGCACGACGTCAGGGTCTTGTCTGAGAACATATCTGAGAGCCGCTTTAAAAGATGTTGTATCCGCATTGATCTCCCTCTGGTTTACGAGGGCTTTTTTATGCCCGTGGAGATACTCTATAGGGTCTTCGATGGTTATGATATGCTCAGGCCTTTCGGAGTTTATCATGTCAACCATTGCCGCAAGTGTAGTTGATTTTCCGCATCCTGTAGGTCCGGTCACAAGTATCAGTCCACGGGGTTTTTTGACAAGGTCGCTGACTATCTGCGGAAGTCCCAGTTCCTGAAAAGACTTAATCTCAAATGGAACTGCCCTGAAGGCGCCGGCAACAGCACCCCTCTGCATAAATATGTTGGCTCTGAATCTGCTTAGACCTTTCAGTCCAAATGACAGATCGAGTTCGTTGGTTTCTTCAAATTTCTGTTTTTGTGCATCTGTAAGAACGCTATAACAGAGTGCCTTTGTCTCGGCAGGACCAAGTGGCTGGTTGTCTAATGCTACGAGTTTGCCGTCAATTCTGAAGCGGGGCGGACTGCCTGTTGTTATATGCAGGTCAGATGCCCCCTTATCGATCATTGTTTTTAACAGGTCATAAAGTGTTGCTGCCATAATGTTTCACTCAGTCTCCAAATGTTACTCTAAGTACTTCTTCTATTGAGGTTATCCCTTCTTTAACTTTTGTAAGGCCGCTCCTTCTCAGTGTTTTCATCCCGAGCCTTATTGCAGTCCTCTTTAGTTCATCTGTTGATGCACCCTCAAGTATTAGTTCTTTCAGTTCGTCTTTTACAGGCATCACCTCATATAGTGCTACTCTGCCTTTGTATCCTGAACCGTTGCAGGCAGGACAGCCTTTACCCCTGTAGCATTTAATCGTGTTAGCTTCCTCCTCAGAGAATCCGATTTTTATAAGTGCAGGAACCGGTACGTTTTCCTCTTCCTTGCACTGAGTGCATACTCTTCTTGCAAGCCTTTGTGCCAGTATCAGTATAACAGATGATGAGACCAGGAACGGCTCGATACCCATATTCAGGAGCCTGTTTACTGTGCTTGGAGCGTCGTTTGTATGCAGTGTGCTCAAGACGAGGTGACCCGTGAGTGCTGCCTTTACGGCTATTTCTGCAGTCTCGAAGTCTCTTATCTCACCGACCATGATAATGTCAGGGTCCTGTCTGAGGAACGATCTCAAAGCTGCTGCAAATGTCAGTCCGATGTCTTCTCTAACCTGAACCTGGTTTATGCCCAGAAAGTTGTACTCCACAGGGTCTTCGGCTGTCATTATGTTAATACCCGGTTTATTCAGGTAGTTGAGTGCAGAATAAAGTGTGGTGGTCTTACCGCTTCCGGTAGGTCCTGTAACAAGTATCATTCCGTAGGGTTTATCCAGTGCCTCCATGAAGTCCTGCAATGCTGCTTCTTCAAAACCGAGTTTTGTAAGGTCTACCTGAAGGCTGGACTTATCAAGAAGCCTTAAGACGGTTTTTTCTCCAAAGAGGGTGGGCAGTGTAGAGACACGGAAATCAATCTCACGTTTTTTACCGAGTTTGAGTTTTATTCTTCCGTCCTGCGGAAGTCTTCTTTCTGCAATATCCAGACGAGCCATTATCTTTACTCTTGATGTAAGTGCTGCTTTTATTTTTGGAGGCAGGTTCATTACTGTATACATTACGCCATCCACCCTATATCTTACACGCAGTGAAGTCTCATATGGCTCTATATGGATGTCGCTTGCGCCTGCCTTGATTGCATTGACAAATATTCCGTTGACAAGCTTTACAATCGGTGCTTCTACTTCCCTTATTACCTCTGTCTCTTCTTTTTCCTCTACTGTCTCTATACCCTCAAGTGCACTACCGACTACCTTGTCGAATTCCTCGACGTCTATCATGGGTCCTTCCTCTAGTCCACCGATGCCGCCTTCAGGCTCTTCTATCTCCTCCTCTGTAAGGGTGTAGTCTTTTGGCTGCAGTATCTGTGCGGCTTCAGCAGGTGCTGCTGCTTTTGCAGCGGTGACTACTTCTCCTTTACCACCGTAGAAAGTAGCTATTGCATTGGCAATGCTCGATTCGCTTGAGACTGCAACTTCCACGTTGTAACCGGTCATGAATTTTACATCATCTATGGCAAAGACGTTAGAAGGATCTGTCATTGCTATCGTAAGGGTTGCCCCTACTCTGGCCACAGGCATTATCATGTATTTTTTTGCCATCTCCTGTGGAATGAGTTTTACCACCGAGGGGTCTATCTTGTAATCAGAAAGGTTTATTGCAGGCACACCGAACTGTTTGCTGAGAAAGGCAACGAGTTTTTCCTCGGTGATGTAGCCGAGTTTCACAAGGTTTGTTCCGAGTCTGCCTCCTTCTTTTTTCTGAAGACTGAGTGCTTGTTTTAGCTGTTCTTCGGTGATAATATTGGCGGCAACCAGCATCTGCCCTAATTTTGTGGCCATGAATTTACAATATAAAAAATCAGGTGTAATGTCAACTCTGCTACAGGGCTAAAACTATTTGTAAATACTGAAAAAACTCTGTTTGAGTGCTCACAGGTGTATTGCTTTACGCTTTCTCCGATTTTCTGATAATATTTAATCATGTTAAGGTTTACATTGCTGATAATATCAGTGTTTCTTTTATTTCCCTCGTTTCTCTTTGCTGATGTAAAGGAATACACTCTTAAAAACGGTCTTAAGGTTCTAATGGTAGAGGATCATAAATCCCCTCTTGCGGTGTTTCAGATATGGTATCGTGTAGGCTCCAGAGATGAAGTGGCAGGCAGAACAGGCATGAGCCATCTGCTTGAACACATGATGTTTAAAGGGACTTCCAAATACGGTTCAAAGGTGCTTTCAAAAACTGTTCAGAGATACGGGGGTGTAGACAATGCCTTTACTACAAAAGATTACACAACATATTATCAGATTCTACCTTCCGATAAGATAGAGCTTTCCCTTGATTTTGAATCCGACAGGATGCAGAACCTTCTTCTCGATGAAAAAGAGACGCTCTCTGAAAGAAGCGTTGTAATGGAGGAAAGAAGACTAAGATATGAAGATGACCCTCAGAATTCGCTTTATGAGGAGGTTTTAGCAGCGGCATTTAAAGTTCATCCCTATCACTGGCCTGTAATAGGCTGGATGTCTGACCTTGCCAACATACAAAGGGATGACCTCTACAACCATTACCGGACATACTACAGTCCTGACAACGCAGTAATCATTGTCTCAGGCGATATCAACCCTGAAGAGCTTATAAAGAAGATAAAGGCTTTCTTTGAAGATATAAAGCCTGTGTCTTCCAGAAGAAGTCTTGTTACGAGCGAGCCGCCTCAAAGAGGCGAAAGGCGGGTGTATCTAAAAAAGGAAGCAGAGCTTCCATATATTCTTGTTGCGTATCATACACCGAGTTTTCCAGACGACGACAGTTACGCCCTTGAGGTTTTAGCCATGGTTCTTTCAGGCGGCAAAAGCGGAAGGTTTTATAAATCCCTTGTCTATGAAAAGAAGCTTGCACTTGGGGTTTTTGCAGAATACAGCGGGCTTCATAAAGACCCTTATCTGTTTTTCCTGGGTGCGACTGCAGCACAGGGCAAAGATATAACCGAGGTTGAAAAGGCGCTTTACGCCGAGGTGGAAAATATCAAGAAACAACCGCCTTCGGAGTTTGAAATCAAGAAGGCAAAGAACCAGATCGAGGCGTCGTTCATTATGGGGCAGGACTCGATATTCTATCAGGCGGAAGTGCTCGGCTGGTTCGAGATGCTCGGAGACTGGAGACTCAAGGATAAATACCTTGAAGGCATAAGACAGGTTACACCTGAAGACGTCCAGAAAGTGGCAAAAAAATACTTTACCGAGGAAAACAGAACCGTAGGGATATTGATACCTCTTAAGGAGAAAGAATGAAAAGGGTATTGCTGTTCATACTTGCATTTTTGGTTTTTTGTTCTTCTGTCTCTGCGCTTGAAATAAACAGAGAGGTTCTTCCAAACGGTCTTGTTGTTCTTCATGTGGAAAGGCACAACCTGCCTCTTGTTATGGTTACACTGCTTGTAAAGGCAGGCTCGCTGGATGAGCCGAAAGAAGGACTTGCCTATCTTACTGCTTCCCTTCTTACAGAGGGCACTAAAAACCGGAGTTCAACCATGATAAGCGAGGAGATAGAGTTCATCGGTGCAAATCTCGGTGCATCGGCAAGAAGGGACTACACCACCCTGTCACTTTCCGTGCTTAAAAAAAATTTAGGGAAGGGATTTGAAATTTTCTCTGATGTGCTTCTTAATCCGACATTCCTGGAAGAAGAGATTGAAAGAAAGAAGGAGCTGACAAAAAGCTCACTCAGGCAGGATGAGGAAAGCCCTTTGTTTCTTGCGCAGAGGGCGTTCAGAAAAGAGGTCTATGGGGAGCATCCTTACGGCAGGATTCTAAGAGGCTCTGCAGAAGCCATTAATGCGATTAAAAGGGACGACATCGTAGAGTTTTATTCTGATTATTTTCTTCCGAACAACTCAATCCTCTCTGTAGTCGGAGACATTACCCCTCAAGAGCTTGATGCCCTCATAAAGGAGTATCTCGGAGGATGGCAGAAAAAACCTGTTCCTTCCCGCCGGTCTTTGCCTGTGAGGCGTGTTTCAAAAAAGGTTGTAAAGATTGACAGAGAGCTTACACAAGCCAGCATAGTCTTAGGCCATTTAGGTATCCGCAGGGACAATCCTGATTACTATGCCCTTAGTGTAATGAACTACATACTCGGTGGAGGCGGGTTTTCATCAAGACTTATGGCTTCCATAAGAGACCGTATGGGGCTTGCATACGATGTGCACAGTTTTTTCTCCTCTAATAAAGAGCCAGGAGTCTTTCAGGTCATGGTGCAGACAAAGAACGAATCTGCAAACACTGTTATAAAGGAGATAATCAGGCAGATAAAGAAGATAAGACAAGAGGGGGTCACAGACAAGGAGCTTGAGGATGCAAAGGCATATCTTACAGGGAGTTTTCCGAGAAGGCTTGATACCATGAGAAGGATTGCGGACTTCCTTGCTGTGGTTGAGTTTTACGGACTGGGGCTTGACTATATAGACAAATACCCTGAGTACATAAATGCAGTCACCAGGGAAGATGTGCTAAGGGTTGCCAGAGAATATCTTGACCCTGAAAATTATGTTCTGGTGGTCGTGGCGAAGCAGTCGGAGGCAAAGGTAGAGGCGCAATGACTGGTTATTACGCAAGGGCATTGTTTGCTTACAACACCCTTGCATAATTTTATTAGGAGATAACAAGAGGAAAATCCTATGACTTCGGAAGAGATACTTTTAAGGGATGCCTTTTTGCTCGGAATTGAGCTTAAGGTTTTCTGGCTTGTTGCACTGCTTTATGGCGTGTGTTTTCTGACAGGTGTGTTTTATGTTCTGAGTGCAAGGCAGTCTCTTGGCAGGGCGCTGACAGCCGGGTTGTGGCTTACAGTGCTGATTCATACACTGCTTATAGTCTTCAGGACGGTGGAGGGCGGAAGGCCTCCATTTCAGACCCTTTATGAGACCCTGTCGTGGTTTTCGTGGTCTGCTGTTATTACCTATTTAATAGTGCATAACAAGTGGAAAGAGGTCCATTTTCCGGGTGTCATAGTCTCAGGCATAGCTATGGGAGCATGCCTTTACAGTCTTCTTACAAGGTCCCCTGAGATAATCCCGATACCGCCTGCACTTCAAAGTCCGTGGTATGAGTGGCATGTGATTGTGGCTTTTCTTGCCTATGCAGTGTTTGTAGTGAGTTTTTCCGTAGAGGTTACGCATATTCTGCTTGAGAGGTGGTTCAGGTTTCGTGCGCCTGCCTTTGGTCTTCCTATGGAAGGGTTTCACAGGTATACGCACAGGCTTGTGCTCTTTGGCTTTCCCCTGCTTGCATTTGCGATATTTTCAGGTGCAGCATGGGCGAATGACGCATGGGGCAGGTACTGGTCGTGGGATCCGAAAGAGACATGGTCTCTTATCACATGGACTGTCTATGCAATGTATTTGCACACAAAAGCGATTCCCAGGTGGCAGGGCAAGGTTGCATCCTTTCTGAACATCTTAGGTTTCATCTGCATGATAATGACGTTTCTTGGTGTAAACTGGCTTGCAAAACTCTTAGGTATTCCGAGTATACACGCATATGCTGTATAAGACGTTTTCATCACTTAAAACATCAGTCTGGATACTTTCCATTATGTGTCTCTTTTATGTTCTGGGGACTATATTCCCGCAGGGACAAAAATTTGATGCTTATGTAGAGGCAGGGGGCAAGTTCGTATTTTTAGTTAAGGCGTTAAGCCTTCTTGATATATTCACCTCGCCTTTGTTTTTGTTCCTGACAGGGCTTCTTACGATAAATCTTCTTGTATGCATCTATGACAGGTTCAGGACGATGAAGAAGAGAAAGAGAGTGCCTGTAGTGCCTTTTTTCCGCTCTTCAGGACTTATAGATATAGGCAGGCAGGAAGACACAGAGGCTGTGATTGACAGGTTAAAGTCCATGAGGTTTAAGTTCGTAGGCAGCCAAGATGGGGTGTATGTTTTCACTAAAGGTTTGCCTTACTGGTGGCTTTCATGGATATATCATCTTGGTATGGTAGTGGCTATCGCAGGTTTTATACTTACTGCGCTTACAGCATTTGAAGGAGAGGTAACGCTTTATAAGGACACTCCTCAGAAAATATCTCTTTTCAGCCCTGATACAAGACTGAACCGGTATCTTAAAAAACTCGGTGTGGAAGTGCCGGAGGAGAAAAAGGAAAAGGAATACGAACTTCTGCTTAAGGATTTCGAGACCGAATATTATCAGACCCTGAAGTTTGATTATCCGAAGGACAAGCTTTCAAGACTGGCTATTGGTCTTGGCTGGCGTTCTTCAGAATTTCTGAAAAGCCAAAAGAGTGGTTTTTCTCCGAAGATGTGGAAGACGACGTTCGAGTTAACGCTCCCTCAGGGTGAAAAACTGGATGCGGCTTTATGGGTGAATCGTCCGTTCAGGCACGGCGGGTTGACTCTTTATCAGATGGGATTTGAGCAGAAGATAAAACTCAGGGTGTCTGGAAAGACGATTGATGTAGAGTCTATGGAGCCTTTTGAGATTGACGGAGTGAAAGGGAAGTTCGTGACATCAATAGTGAAGACCGGAAAGGTTTATAAAAAGGACGGCACTGTAGAAGACATAACCCCGTTTTTTGAGCTGTCATATATTCCTGAAGAGGGTGGGAAGGAAAAACTCGGTGAGGTGCATCTTGGAAAGCCGGTAAAACTGAAGGGCAGGAGGTTTTTATTTAAGGAGTTTGAGGAAGGCTCGGTTCTTAGCTACAGGGTGGATGCTGGTGTTCCGATTATTGGTGTATCTATACTGCTTGTCTTTGTAGGTCTTTTCATCCGTTCTTTTGGCTACTGGTACAGGGTGCAGATAGGCTCAAAGGACGGGAGACTGCTTATGCGTATAAGCACAAGGGGGCTGTCTGCAAACAAAGACCGCATCATTACGGCGCTGAAGCAGTGATATTACTAAGATTTTTAATGTATAATATGTTGAGTTTAAAGGTGGAGTCATGAAGGTATTAGCACTGGCATTTATTATGGTCTTTTTGTTAACCGGTTATGTCTTTTCAGCAGAGGTTGTGCCTGAGATAAAAAAGGATTGCAGTATTTGTCATGTATCGAATAAAACCGCAACTGAGATACATTTAAGGAGACCGCTTTCGGATCTGTGTCTTGAATGTCATCCTGATAGGGGATCACCTGCTGACCATATAGTGGATGTGACTCCGTCAATGGAGGTAAAGGATTTACCGCTTGATAAAGACGGTAAAATGACGTGTGTTACATGTCATGACCCGCATGGAATGACCGGACTTGTGAAACTGCTCAGGGACAGTCCGAGCGATATATGCGGGCACTGTCACAGGATGTAAGGTTTTCTTCTTTTTCGATTCAATATAAAAAGGGCGGTTAGCTCAGCTGGGAGAGCGCCAGAATCGCACTCTGGAGGTCGGGGGTTCGACTCCCCTACCGTCCATTTTTATTTTCCTTATTTTTCAATAACTTAGCTGAGATAATTTTACATAATCACTGTCACCAGACTGTCACCAAAACGGCCTTCCTTGCATTAAATTTCCATCACCAACCGTTTATCAAAGTTGTTATTCAACTGCTTGCTGGATGTCTGTCATTCCTGTTTAATGCTGTACCCCTCCACGAGGATGACTTTAAGGATATTTACAGGGCTTATATCGTATCGTGAGGCTGGTCTCGTCAGGTTTAATCTGGATATTGTTTTCAGCCAGCCTGATATCTTGTTGAAGATATAATTAACAAAAGCCTTCCAGTTGTAATAGAGATGGAATATTCCGGCTGTCAGAAACAGCAGGCTTGAGATGTGAATAAAATATGAAACGGTGTTTATTCGGGGGCTGGTGTGTTTTTATTGTTCCAATCTTACGCCGAGGGCTATTTCCTCGAGTATGTTAGCGACGTGTTCGCACCGTTCTTTCGGTCCTGTATAGCATACAGCTTCTCCGTTTGTGTGTGCTTCCCATGCAATCTCAGCCGCTTTGTCAGGGGAACATCCGGTAGCCTTTATCAATTGTGTAATCACTTCGTCGAAGGTATGCCAGTCGTCATTAAGAAGGATAACATTCCACGGCTCTATAATGAATCTTGAGGTTCCTTCCAGAGGGGATGTCTTTGTGCTCATAGCGTTTAATCCTTATCACCTACGAAAAATCCAATGACAACCAGAACTAACATAACAACGCCGGAAAATACATAAATAGGCATGCCGAATGTCGTATTGCCGAGCAGGTCTGTGAAATACTTGAAATTGAAGATGAATCCCCAGTAAAGAACAAAACAGTAAGAAACCAGAAGTCCTAATTTGTATCTGCCGTATAAAAGGCAGAGCGAATTGACCAGCACAAAAAGAATGACCTGTCCAAGCGGGACTGAAAGCTCTTTGCTTGAAAGAAACTCAAGTATGCTACTGAGAGTATCCATATTTTGTTTCTAAAAAAAGATTACTTTCTTGTGTTGTGTATGTCAAGTCCGGTGTGTGCATTGTGGATGGGACAGAAAACTGGCAATATAAATTGAAATTTGCTAAATTGTGAATTGTGGAAAAGCGGAAAAGAATCAGGCTTTATGCATTAAGCACCTGTCCCAGATGCAAGCAGGTAAAACAGTTCCTGGAGAAACACAATATAGAATATGAGGATATCGAGGTTGACCTGCTTGACAGCGGCGAGCAGTGGGTGACGTCAAAGGAATTGAAAAAATATAATCCAGATGCTACTTATCCCACACTGATTGTGGAAGAGGTTATACTAGATTTTGACGAAGAGAGTTTAAAGGAGGCACTGGGCATAAAGTGACGCCTGAAGGGTTGTATGAAGTCCTGTCAAAATATGCAGCGTCTCAGGGTATAGAGCTTAACAGGGACAAAGAATATGTCATGGGCATAATGAGAGGACTTCTTAAGAATCAGGAGCGGTACGGTTATCGTTCCTGTCCCTGCCGTCTTGCCTCCGGTATAAAGGAAAAGGATGCGGACATAATCTGCCCGTGTGTGTATAAAGACCCTGATATAAAGGAATACGGAAGCTGTTACTGTGGGCTTTATGTGTCCAGACAGTGGAACGAGGGAAAGATAAAGCATATAAGAGTGCCTGAAAGAAGACCAAAGGAGAAACAGGCTTAAAGAGTTATATGCAGAAGGTTTTAACTGTTTGTCCATACTGTGGCTGCGGTTGTGGTCTTTACTTGCATGTAGAAAATGGAAGGATAACCGGAGTCTCACCAAGCAGAAGTCATCCTGTAAACACCGGAAGTCTCTGTGTAAAAGGCTGGAACTCCTACGAGTTTGTTCAGCATCCTGAGAGACTTCGCTATCCCATGATAAGGGAGAAGGGAATACTCAGGAGGGCTACATGGCAGGAGGCGCTTCAAAAAGTAGCAGAGGGCATTAACCGGGTGAAGGCGGCTTATGGAGCGCACTCTATAGGGGTCTTGAGTTCAGCCAAGTGCACGAATGAAGAAAACTACCTGATGATGAAATTTGCAAGAGGGGTTATCGGCACCAACAATGTTGACCATTGCGCAAGGCTTTGTCATTCATCAACAGTAGGAGGGCTTGCAAGGGCATTCGGTTCAGGAGCAATGACCAACTCAATAAGTGAGATAAAAGAAGCAAGGGTGCTTTTTGTTATCGGCTCGAATACCATGGAACAGCACCCTATGATAGCCATGCACATGCTCGATGCCGTGCGCAAAGGCACTACCCTTGTAGTAGCAGACCCAAGACAGACACAGATAGCAAGGCTTGCCCATCTGCATCTAAGACATAGATGCGGAACGGATGTGGCGCTTTTACTGGGCATTATGAATGTCATCGTGACTGAAGGGCTTGTGGATAAAGAATTCGTAAGAAGACGGACCGAGAACTTCGATGCCTTTGAGAGCCTTCTTGATAAGTATCCGCCAAGTGTAGCTGAGAGTATTACCGGAGTCAGGGCGGCTGATATAAGGAAGGCTGCAAGGATATATGCGAGTGAAAAGCGTTCGATGCTTTTTTATTCCATGGGCATAACCCAGCACATAACCGGCACTGACAATGTCAGGGCATGCGCAGACCTTGTGATGCTTACCGGACATATAGGGCTTCCGATGACCGGTCTTAATCCCCTCAGGGGACAGAACAATGTGCAGGGGGCGTGCGACATGGGTGCCCTGCCTGAGTTTTACTCAGGTTATCAGCCTGTCAAAGACCCAAAGGCAAGAAGAAAGTTCCAGAGGGCATGGAGAAGAAAGCTTCCGGAAAGACCGGGTCTTACACTTATGGAGATGATGGATGGCGGTGTCAGGGCTATGTATATAATGGGTGAGAACCCTGCCATATCCGACCCGGACGCAACTCACGTAAGGGATGCCCTGAAAAAGCTTGATTTCCTTGTAGTGCAGGATATCTTTCAGACAGAGACCACGGAGTATGCAGACGTCATCCTGCCTGCCGCCTCTTTCGCTGAAAAGGACGGGACTTTTACCAATACGGAAAGAAGGGTTCAGCTTTTAAGGAAAGCGGTTGACCCTCCGGGCGAAGCCAAAGCCGACTGGCAGATAATATGCGAGCTTTCAGAACTTATGGGCTATCCGATGCACTACAGAGGCAGTTACGAGATAATGGAGGAGATAGCCCTGCTTACGCCTTCTTACGGTGGAATACTGCATCACAGGCTTGAAGAGGGCTTCGGCATTCAGTGGCCATGCCCAAACAGCAATCATCCCGGAACGCCTTATCTGCACAGAAAGAAGTTTGCAAGAGGGCTTGGCTCTTTTATAACAGTGGACTACATTCCCCCTGCTGAACTGCCGGATGAAAAATACCCGTTCCTGCTTACCACAGGGAGGATTTATTTCCATTATCATACAGGCACGATGACAAGAAGGACATCGGTCATCGAAAGGGAAGAGCCCCTGTGTTTTGTTGAGATAAACCGTGAGGATGCAAAAAGGCTTGGCATAAGGGATAGCTTTCCTGTCAGGGTTAAATCAAGACGGGGTGAGATAGAAGTTAGTGCAAGGATTACAGACAGGGTGCCGGAAGGAACCGTATTTATCCCGTTTCATTTCAGGGAGGCTGTCTGCAATATTCTTACGAACCCTGCTCTTGACCCCATAGCCAAGATACCTGAATTCAAGGTTTGCGCTGTGGCTCTGGAGGCGGTCTGATGGCTGGCGAATGGATACTCGATAAAAACCACCTGTCTTATTGGCTCAGGCAGATGAGAAATGAAATGGAGCTTATTGCTCCACTCAGAGAAAGGGAGGATATTGTTTTTAAGAGCGTGGAGAAGATTCATGAGATAGTGCTTGACTGTCCAGCCTCTATTCCTTCTCCTAAAGAATTCCTCACCCCGCAGTTCGAGCCGATGCTTAAAAAGACGGATAAAATCATAGACCTGAGGGACAATTCAAAAAGGGTTGTCTTCGGTGTCAGAAGCTGTGATATATCTGCCCTGAGGCTTCTTGACCGGTTCTATCTAAACGGGTTTAAAGACCCGTATTATGAAGCCAGAAGGAAGAACACGCTTTTCATATCCATAGTATGCAATGTTCCTGACAACACGTGTTTTTGCATAGGGCTTGGCACAGGTCCGTTTTTAAAAGAAGGGTTTGACATCCAGCTTTATGACCTTGGCGACAGGTATTTTGTTCAGTGCGGTTCAAAGGAGGCGCGGAAGTGGTGCAGCCGTTATTCATTCCTTATGAGGAGACCTGGAAAGGCGGATTTCGAAGACCAGTATGAAGTGGAGCTTAGCTCTCAGGCGATGTTCCGGAAGCGCATAAGCCTTGAGTACGCACAGCAGATGATAAGTGAAGACAAGCTGAGTGACGGCTTCTGGCAGGGCGTAACAGAAAGGTGTTTTGAGTGCGGAGGCTGTGTTTATGTCTGCCCGCTTTGCACCTGCTACACTGTCTTTGACAGGGCATACGACAATGAAACAGAAAGAATAAGGGTATGGGATACATGCTTTTTTAAAGGGTTTACAAGGCTTGCAGGCAACATTCTGCCTGCTGAACAGAGAATACTGCGAACCAAGAGATGGTTTTATCATAAGCTCCTTTATTATCCTGAAACTCTCGGCGGGTTCGGATGTGTGGGCTGCGGGAGATGCACCATTACCTGTCCGGGCAGGATAGATATGGCAACCGTTGTCCTGAAGATGAAAGATGAGCAGAAATAACATATACATACCAGTAGAGACAAAAATACAGGAGGTCACTCCCCTGACGCCTGATGTAAGGCTTTATACCCTTGAGGTAGACAGGCCGTTTCAGTATAAGGCAGGTCAGTTTTTTATGGTATCTGTCTTTGGTTTTGGCGAAGTGCCGATATCAGTGACATCCACGATGGATGAGCCTTTGAAATTGTGCATAAGGAAAACCGGTCATGTAACCTCTGCGATTCACAATCTGAGGGCAGGTGATACACTCGGAGTCAGGGGACCTTACGGCAATGGCTTTTCTATTGAAAGTGCAAAAGCAGGGGATGTGATAGTTATGGCAGGAGGACTTGGCATCGTGCCCCTGAGACCTCTTATACGTGAAATCGTCAAAAAAAGAGAAGACTACGGAAAGGTCTTTGTCCTTTATGGCTCAAAGACCCCTGCAGACATAGTCTACAAGGAAGAGTTAGACCTCTGGGCAAAGTCCGGAGTCGAAGTAAGCCTCACTGTAGACTGCAAGGATGAAAAATGGGCAGGCTGTATAGGTGTAGTCACTGCTCTTTTGGATAATGTAAAGACCGACTTTTCTCAGGCTTGCGCCTACATTTGTGGTCCTGAGATCATGATAGAGGAGTCAATGAAGGAGCTTTCATTGCGTGGCATGCCGGATGAAAAGATAATCACCAGTCTTGAAGCCCATATGAAATGCGGAGTAGGAAAGTGCGGGCACTGTTACAAAGGTCCTAAGTTTGTATGCACAGACGGACCTGTCTTCTCACTTAAGGAATTAAGAACGATTAGTGTCTTGTAGACAACTGCCTTTTGTTCTGTCTTTGCAAATAATTCCTGTCGGGTAAAATAGAGATTATGCTTATTGGCTCAAGAGTGCTTTCTCCTGAAGAAGTAGGTCTCTGGGATGCAGAGCTTTTGCAGATTAGTGTTTACAGCTGGCAGAAAGCCAGCCTGAATCTCGTGAAAAACTGTGCTCTCATGTGCAAAGAAGCTGGCATCCCTTATGTAGTGCATCCTGTGGGGTTTTCTGTTTTAGAGGAACGGATGTTTAAGACTCTCAAAGTGATGGCTGAGTGGGCAGACCTTGCGCTTATACTGCATGATGAAAGGTCTCCGGATGGCGGAAGACTGAAAGGAAAGTATGAAGTGCGTTTTAGAAAGGCTGTTGAAGAACTCAATTCGGTTACCACTGTTTCGTTTGAAAACGCTACGAACACAAGAGATGTTCAATGGTTCTGGAGCAATTACGCTGATTCCATTACGCTTGACATAGGGCATGTGGAGGCTTCCGGACTTGATTCAGTAGCGTTTGTAAAATCCCTTGATGCTCGGATTGTCGGAAAGATTCAATATGTGCATATGCATAGGAATGGGAGTCTGCGCGGCGGGCTTACAGACCACTGGTACTTAACTTCTGGTTGCAGGGAACTGAGGGCGCTTAGAGAATTAATCAAAGTAAAGCCTAATGTCAGCGTTATACTCGAAATCAACGAGACAGAAATGATAGATGACAGCCTTAAACTCCTTAATACCCTTAGGGATGAGTTTCGCATCTGATTTATAGTAAAATTATTGCAACTATAAATATACCAAAGGACAATCACAGGGTGTTTTAGAGTGAGAAGGAAGTTACGGAAAAAATGGTTGCAATATGAAATCAGGCGCGAGAGTACTGAAAAAGCACTCAGAGAGGCAGAAGAGGCGTTATGGAAGGCTATCGTCAGGGCTGAGGATGAAAGAGCCAAGCTGGAGTCGGTCTTGGCTGCAATAGGAGATGGTATCAGCATTCAGGATACAAACTTTGTGATTTTATATCAGAATCAGGTGCATAAAGAGGTAGTTGGAGACCACGTTGGCGAGTATTGCTACAGGGCATACGCGCATCAGAAGAGTGTCTGCAAAAGCTGTCCTTTAGCTGTGTGTTTTGAAGACGGTAAGATTCATACTGTAGAAAGAAGTATGACTACTAACAATGGAGTGATACATGTGGAGATTACAGTGTCGCCTTTGCGGGACTCATCAGGTGAGATTGTAGCAGGGATAGAGGTTGTCAGGGATATAACCGAGCGCAAGCGTATAGAAGAGGAGTTGAGGAGATACCGTGAACAACTTGAGGAGCTGGTGCAGGAACGCACTGCTGAACTCCGACAGGAAATCGCCGAACGCCGACGGTTTGAGGAAGAACTGCGCCTGTTACAGAGGATAAACAACGCCATGAATACCGGTGTTGTAATGGATGAAGTGCTCAAGATTGCGGTAGAAGGCGTAAAGGCACTGTATGACTATGCCGCCTGCGACATCTTTCTGCTTGAAGACAATAAAAAGGAATTGATGTATGCTGCCCTTGCCATGGACACAAATATCTTGAGGCAGATTGAGAAGTTGACAGGGCTTAAGGCGCACGGTCTTAGAATCCCGCTTTTTGAAGGAAGCGGCTTTAAGAGGGTATTGGAGAGTAAAAAAGTTTATTTTACTGAAGACATAGTAAAGGTTTTTGAAGACTTCACTGACAATAAGATGCTCAAGCTTCTTGCTGCTCCGGTTGCCAGTCTTTCAGGCTTTAAGTCAGTAATACGGGCGCCCCTTGTGGTGGAGAACGAGGCTATAGGAATTATTGGGGTGGCCAGCAAGCGGAGTGTTACCGAAAAGGACGCTGAGGTGCTTGAGCGGTTTGCCTCGCAGATAGCTCTGGTGATAAGAAAAGGCAGACTTGAAGAAGGACTGCGTGAATCAGAAGAGAAATACCGTGCCCTTATGGACGATGCAGGAGACGCAATCTTGCTGGCGGATACAGAGGGTAATCTGCTTGAAGTGAATAAAAAAGCAAAAGAGCTTTTCGGTTATACAAAAGAAGAGTTTTTAAACATGAAATATGTTCAGGTTTATCCTGAAGAGGAACAGAGGAGGGCATCTGCTGCCTTTAAGCAGATGGTTGCAAAGGGTTCCGGCTCGCTGAACGATGTGCTTGTGCGGACAAAAGACGGAAGGACGGTTGCCGTGGATGTAACCAGCAGTGTTGTTGAATATGCAGGCAAAAAGGTGGTGCAGGGGATCTTCAGGGATATAACCGAACGAAAGAAATCAGAAGAGGCTCTTCGGGAGGCAGAAAGGTCTGCGGCTAAAGGTATAGTTGCCGCTGAAATAGCTCACGAGATAAACAACTCCCTTGCCAATATAGAAACAGCCCTTTTCATAATAAACAACATACACACAAGCAGCCGCTACAGACAGGATATACTGAAGGATGTAAGTGAGGAAATAGACAGGATGTCAGGTATAGTAAAGGGCATACTTGAGGTATATCGTTCGGATGACTCTGTTATCCAGCCCGTTGATATAAACGCTGAGGTGTTGAAGGTTATAAAATTGACCCAGAGAAGACTTGACGGGAAAGGCATCTCAGTCGTCTCGAATCTTTTGCATGACCTGCCTTCAATTCCGTGTCATCCGGGGCACATAAAACAAATCCTTTTGAATCTTATTAAAAATGCGGAAGAGGCGATGAGTTCAAGTCCTAAAAAGTTAATCTCAATCAGCACTGAAAAAGAAGGCAGTTTTATTAAACTTAAAGTGAAAGACACAGGCTGTGGAATACCTGAAGAGAGGAAGAATGTGATATTTAATCATTTATTCTCATCAAGGGCTGAGCTGTCAGGGCTTGGTCTTCCTATATGCCGACAGATTGCGAAAAAATACGGCGGTGATGTAAAGATTGAAAGTAAGGAAGGAAAGGGAACAACTGTAACAATATATCTTTCAACGGAGAAACATGGCTAGTATACTGGTTGCAGAAGACGAAGACATATTAAGAAAGAACCTTACGTTTATTCTTAACAGTTCTGGTTATTCGGCTGTGTCTGCAAAGACAGGGGTTGAAGCTGTGGAGCTTCTCAAGAGGAGAGGCTTTGATATAGTGATTACTGACCTTGTCATGCCGGTGAAAGGCGGTGGAAGTGTTATCGAATATGTCTCTGAATACTGTCCTGACACCAAGGTTATTGTTATTACTGCATATCCGAGTGCCGACAGCGCAATCTATGCGGTCAAGAAAGGCGTGGTGGATTACTTCACGAAACCGTTTAAAACAGAAGAAGTCCTCAATGCAGTCAGGAAAGCTCTGGAGAGCAAAAAAGAGATACCTTTCACTTGGGAAAAGCTCAAACCATTAGGTATAACAAAAAGAGAAGAAGGTCTGCTCAAGCTCGTGATTGAAGACGGAATTACTGAAAACCAGAAGATTGCAGACAGGCTTTCTATAAAGGTTACAACTGTAAAGCAGCATTTTGAAAACCTTTACGGAAAATTCAATGTTAAGAACAAGGCATCTCTGGTATCTGCTGTAATCAAAATGCTCAGAAAGTAATAAATCTTGTTTTTTCCTACCTAAGTAGGATGATTTTTCGAAATAATTTATGCTTTCTCCTACTGGTGGAGGTAGGGAAGCAGTCTGAAGTCTGCTAGTTTTCGATATTAAGGTGAGTTACCAGATAGGTAAGCTTATTAACAATGAGACGGCAACGCTTATTATAAAAAACATGAAGGAATGGCTGGCATATAAAGAATTACAAAAAGTCAGCCAGAGCAAGAGCACATCCACAATACTTGTTGTCAGCAGTAACCACTTTACAAGACATTATTTCAAGAAAGCGCTTGCCGGAAGCAATAGTGTTGTCAGGGCAGTGAGAAACGGAGAGTATGCCCTCTCTGCTATTAATTCGAATGCCTATGATGTTGTTATCATGGATGACAGACTGCCTGACATGAGCAATATGGAACTGCTAAGAAACATTAACGCTTACTGTCCTGAAATACCTGTGATTATGATAACGCCGTGCAATCATCCGAAGGCAGTTTTAGATGCCCTTAAACATGGAGCTTTTTCATTCGTTCCCAAACCATTTAGGCTCGAATTTATATTAAGGACGGTAAAAGAAGCTATGAGCTACAGGGCTATTGTCGAGGAATACGTAGCAGAATACGTTATGCCCTGCGAGGGAGGGGCATCAATACCTGGTACAGATGAGACGCCCACCTAAAACCTGAGCACCCTTTTTATCGGAATGACATAATATCTGGAAGAAACCTGATATTTTTTCAAGAGTGCAAAAATCAGTGGCTCCGGCTCTTCAGGCATCAGTTCAAGCTTAACATTAATAGTTCTGCCCTGGATTGTTCCTTTTAACCGTGCATATAAGCCTTTGCCTTCAATGGAAAACGATTTGACCTTTATGAGCGTTCTCTTGAAGGTTGCTGCCCCTCTTGCAGTATGAAACATCGCAAGGGGAATTCTGACGCCTGAAAAAGGCGTATCCTCAAGTTGTAAGTTGTTTACAGAGAATTTAACGACTCCGGAGTTATTCTTCATATTGAGTTCTGCTTTCAGTATTCCGTCTCCTCTTATACCAGTGTATTCAAAAAGACCGAGTTCGCTTATACGGGCGTTATTAATAGACAGATTTACCTCGTAGTCTTTTCTTTTGAGCGTTGCAATACCTTTAAGCTCACCACCGCCTATGTTTCCACGAAAAGGTATGACCGCCTTCATGGACAGTAGTGAAAGGAGGTCTACCCTGCCTGATATGTCGTCCACGGACAGGAGTCTTGTGCCTGATTTTTTGAAGTCCACGCCTTCTATAGTAAAGTTATAGAACAGACCTTTTTTAAAACCAACGACTTCTACATTGAGGGAGTCCATATCCAGAGATTCCTCTATGGAGCTTACTATGAGGTCTGTGGGCACTGCCACGAGCCAGAAGCCCCATATAAAGGCAGCTGCCAGGGCTATGATTGCGATAAGAAATTTTTTCATCCGGCTTTCACAAGGGAAAGTGTCATGGTTATGTTTAAGAGTTCCGGGTTTTCAAAAGAGGTCTTTATGTTTATCTTTTTTATGACAAGCAGCATGGGTGCGTTTTCAATAGAGTAAAGAATGTTCACCATTTCGTTCATGCTTATGCTTTGTATGTTAAGTTCTGCTCTTTCTTCCGGCTGTGTCTCTGATGGTTTTTCATCAAGAAGCTTCACGGATTTGATTTTATCTTTCAACCCGAGGGGTTCAAACACCTCATCCACTGCATGCATAATGCCATGAACCTTTATAAGGTGTTTTTTGCCTTCAAGCCTTTGCACCTTTTGTTTAAGGGATAAAAACTCATCTTTGAGTTTAAGCATTTCTTCATACCGTGTGTTTAAAGAGGCGAGTTCATTTTCTGCGGAGGACAGTGTGTTCAGCAGAAAGCCAGCGATTATGAAAGCGCAGAGAACAACGCCTGAACAAACTAATAGTGTCCTTTTCAAGCCTCTTTCTCCTTTGCCGTTATGGTGAATACTATTTTATTCTGTGCCGACTGGGATGTATCCGACACCTTTACGTCCGAAAACATGGTTTCAAGCCGTGTCTTTATCTGTTGAACCTCGCTCAGGGATGATGCTTCTCCTTTCAATACAATGAGGTCTTTCTCCAGAGTGATTTCCGTAAGGGTGGTGAGCTTTAATTCCCCGAGTTTGAGCAGAAGCTCAAGCGGAGAGACCCCGCTGAAAATACTGTCTTTGTCTTTCATTTCTTTAAGATGCGATTTCATTCTGTAGATTAAGCCTTGGCTGCCCTGTAATTTCTCTTCTGGAAATATGCCTGAGTAGGTCTTGAGAATTTCGTTTTCAATATACGAAACCTCTTTTTTAACTGTAGTGATTTTCAGAGCCATGTCTGCTGTAAAGACGAGTGTAAGAATTATGATTAGTGCGAGTGTAAGTCTCAGTGAGCGTCTTGTTTTTTCCATTTCTTTTGTGTTGGAGAGTTCGCCTCGAAGGAGGTTGACCGTGCATGTTTCGATTTCCTTTTGTGCCCTTTGGATTCTTTTTTCGTTTTCAGTCCGGTACTCAAGCAGAAGGCGGCTTAGGTCTTTTGCAGAGGCTGACTCTTCAAGTGCTGAGCCGAGGTCAAGGGATGTTGCGGCTTTTGGGTCTATGTTTATTGCCCTGAGTCCGTCGAGCAGTTCTTTCAGGAGTTTTTTATCAGTATAAACAGCAAGGACTTTTCTGCCGCCGTTGAGATTTTCAAGTATAACTGCGTCGATTATAACGCTGTTAGGGTCATCCAGTATCAAACCTTCAAGCTCGAATGGCAATACCTGTCTTATCCTGTTTAAATCAGACAGTGGAAGCTCAAGCACTCTGAAGTTCAGCATTTCAATCGGAAGGCTCACAAAGGATTCTTTTATATCCTGAGGTAGGTGTTCTACACGGAATACACCGTCCTCGATGATAAAGGGTATTTTGTCTTTCAGACTATTTGAGCTTTTATCGAAGATATAAAGATATCCTTCTTTGCCTGTTATATCGAAGAAGGCTCTGGTTGCCAATTAGACCTCCTTCCAGTATTTTACCTGTCCTGACGAGTCAATTACACACTCTATAATTCTTTTTATTCCGTCTTCTGAGAATGCAGTTGAGATTATGCGGAAGAATTCTCCTTTAACTGTTATCCGCCCCATGAGGCTGGTAGCAAGGGTTTCAAAGCCTGCGACTTTCTGCAGATGACTTGGATGTTCAAACGGCTTGACTTCTCTGTATCTGATTACTCTTTTAGCCATATCTTCGTTAATGTCCTTTGAAAGCGACATAAGCACAGGAATGTCTGCTCCGTTTATGTTTATATTAATAATACCCCTTTTCCCGTAGGCTGTTACATAGGGCATTAATTTATCATAGATTTCTCTGTTTATGCCTGGGATGAGTAAGAGTTCGTCGGTGCTTTCCATGGAGGCGTTCTTTGCTCCCTCTTCCGAGCCTTGAGTGCGTGGTGTCTGGTCTTTGTCTATCCAGTCGGCTATCCTGTCGGCGATGTCGGTGTCAAGAGACAGGTATTTCAGCAGTCTTACGAATGATTCATATGCATCTTCATTGAGTTTGTTATTGGAATAGACGAGTGAGTTGAGATTGAACTTGGATGTTTCGTCCTCGATTGTAATGGAGACCCTGAGGTTACTGCCTGTGTTTTTATCACTGCTGAAGGGGTCAGCAGGAGGCAGATAGACACTGCCGGGATAGGTGTAGGAGTTCTGCTCAAGGGCATAGTTTATAAGTCTTGATGCAAGTGTTACTCCGGATTTTGCCGTGAGGGAAAGTTTCTGTGAGGTCTGCCAGTTGGCAAGAAAGTTTGTGTTTACATAAACGCCGTATGCAAACTCCACTACCACTGCCGTGATGATTGCAAGCACCATCAGGGTAAGGACAAGGGCTATGCCGTTGTGTGAGCCTGCCTTCATATTTTGCTTCCTATCATGGGTCTTACGGTTTCAAAAAGCGTGATGCTTTTGTTCCTGAGCGGAACTGTTACAGTGATTTTCAGCTCTTCCGGCATTTCGGGTCTGTTCCATACTCCAAGCCATCTTTCCTTGTCCCTGACCTGTATTGAGAACTCCTCTATGTTTTCGACAATCTCGGCTTCCATGGTGTTTTCTTCTTCAGCCAAAGGGTGTGTGACTTTTTTAAAGAGTATAAGGTTTCCGTCTTTTTCTTCCACATAATAAGAGATTTTTGAAAGCCCGGGCATCAGGGATGAAAATGCTGTAAATGTAATCTGTGATGCCTGCCTGCCGTATATATCCCTGTCTTTTATCTGGATGCCGGATTTGGCTGATTCGATTTCCCTCCGCATTATATCAAGAGCGGTTCTGACTTCATGGAGTCTGAGCAATGATTCGTCGACCCCTGCTACTGCCCTTTGCGAGATGAAAAATGTGCTGTAAAGCGCAGTAAGGATTATCGAAAGTATCGCAAGGGTTACGAGTACTTCTATGAGAGTAAGCCCTTTTCTGTTAATTGTTTTCATCATCTTGCTGTGGTTATGAGTTCCTTAAGCACGACTTTCTCTTTGCCGTCTGTCACCGTTACTGAGATTTCCAGGGCACCCGGGTAACGGGACTCTTTTACCTCTGCTTCATACCTGTAGTCTGAGTAGGGGGCAGGAAATGTGCCTTTTGTACTCGAGGGGTTCTTTTCCAGTTCGGAAATCTTATTTTTGCCCAGGATTAAGGCTACTGTAGAGGTCTCGTGTCTTTGGGCAATGTTCAGATGGTAGTTAAGCGTGTAGATGACTGTAATCAGCAGTCCGCTGATGATTGCCAGTGCAATCATGACTTCAAGAAGCGTGAAGCCTTTGGTTTTAGTCATTCAGTATCTTAGTCCTTCCGCTTATCGGATTGAATGCAACGGTCATTTCTTTACCACTGTGTTCAAGATATACCCTAAGGTGTTCTTTAAGACCAAGAGGCTCGAAGAAGACTATAAGTTCGCCTTCTTTAACAGTGCCTTTTGAGGAGAGCTTTACAGCGGAAAGAGTCTTTATCTTTTCTGTTTTCGTGCCTCCTGAGTCTTCCCATTCGATGGTGTCTTCATCGAGGTTGAACTTTAAAAAGAAGGTTTCTTTTTTTGATGCTGAGGTTTCGTTCAGGTATCTCAGTATGGATGCGACCTTTCTTGCCTCTGTTTTAAGCTTATTTTGTGAGATTGGGAAAGACGGCAGTGCCACTGCGAATATAAATGAGATGATGAATATAACTATCATCATCTCAAGGAGTGTGAATCCCTGTGCAGGGATTTTAATCACACGATGGCGTTTATTGAATATCCCAGTTTTTGATATCTGCGTCATTGCCTTCGCCGCCTTCCTGTCCGTCGGCACCGAGGCTTATGATGTCAAAGTCGCCCTGAATTCCCGGTGAGATATAGATATATGGATTGCCCCATGGGTCAAGGGGGATTTTTTTCTGTTCGAGGTAACCGCCCTCCCTGTAGTTTTCAGGTATTCTGCCGACACTGGGTTTTTCTATAAGTGCTTCAAGTCCCTGCTCTGTCGTAGGGTAGAACCCGTTGTCGAGCTTGAAGAGCTTCAGGGCGGTCTCGAAGTTTTTAATCTGGACTTTTGCCTCTGCTATTTTTGCATCCTCTGTTCTTCCCATAAACCTCGGTGCTACTATCGCTGCAAGAAGACTTAGTATAAAGACTACGACTATTACTTCAAGCAGAGTGAACCCTTTTGAGGAGTTTTTCATCTCTTTGTCCCCTTTCTTGAATTTTTTATGTAAATTAACGCAGTTATGGCAAAAGCTGCAAGGACTGCTGCTATGGGGTATTTAATGCCATACACTAAAGGGGTGAGTGCAATTCTGACTGCAAGTCTCAGTGGAGGATGTTTTGAGATATACTCAGCCAGAGGCGGGGAGTGCCTGTAGTAGTATTTCACTATTTTTCTGCCTATGGGGTTTGTTATGAGGTATTTGTCTCTGAATTTTTTCAGGGTGATTACTTCTGGTGCAAGGTAGCTTCCGTAGGCGGCTGTGGCGATAAAGCAGCCGCCACCACCGCCACTGGCTACTAAGGTGGTTGCTTGCGCTTCATTCGAATAAGAGGAGTTCCCCTCATCGTTATAAGCCCTTACCCTGTAGAAATAAGTTATGCCTGCTGAAAGTCCGGTGTCAGAATAAGACGTCTCGTTTGCACCAGTTGTTGCGATTTCAGTATAAGTGCCGTCTGATGTCTTCCGTTCTATCCTGAATCCGTTTTCAGCTGCCGAGTTGTCAGTCCATGTGAGTTTTATCCCTGATGTTGAGAGGGCACTGGCAGAGAGATTAGACGGTGCATTAGGCGGTATGATTACGTTTGCTTCGTTGGAATAAAGAGAATAGCCGTTTGTGTTATATGCTCTGACCCTGTAAAAATAAGCTGTCCCTTCAGCTAATGTTACATCCGTATCGGTGTATGAGGTGGTATTCTGTATGAGTGTTACAAGTTCTGAATATGTTTCGTTTATTCCTGTTTTCTTTTCTATAACATAGTTGGTTTCTACAGAGGAGTTGTCAACCCATGTAAGCTGTATTTCAGAGCCGGGTGTGATGCTCGCTTCCAGATGGGAGGGCGGAGCTGGGGAGATACTGTTTATATCAGCGGTGACAGCATTATAAGCATTAAGCCTTCCTTCTGTAATGACGGAGAGCCCTTTGTTATCAACTGTGCTTAGAATCAGTTCCCTTGCCTGAAAGCTGTTCAGTGCCGGGTTGTTTGAAAGCACGAGTCCTGCCACTCCGCTTACAAAAGGCGCTGCCATGGATGTGCCGCTGCTGTATGCATAGCTGCCATTGTATATTGTGCTGTATATATCCACGCCCGGGGCGGCTATATGCACAGACGCCTTGCCGTAATTGGAGAAGGATGCAAGGTTGTCGTTCTGGTCTGTAGCCGTAACAGACAAAATGTTAGTGCTTTGGTAGCTTGCCGGATAAAACGGGATGGAGTCATTATCATTCGTGTCATTTCCTGCGGCACATGAAAAGAGTATTGACGATGCGTTATCTATAGCATCCTTCAGAAAAGGGTCTTCATCATAGTTTCCCCAACTGCAATTTACTATATGAGCACCGTTTGCCCTGGCATACTCTATTGCGGATATTGCGTCAGAGGTGTATCCCACGCCGTCAGCGTCCATAAATTTAAGAGGCATTATCTTTGCCGTCCACATTACTCCTGTGATGCCTGTGCTGTTGTTGCCCTCTGCAGCTATTGTCCCTGCCACATGAGTGCCGTGCCCGTTATCGTCTATGGGGTCGTTGTCGTTGTTTGCAAAATCCCATCCGATGCAGTCATCTGTGTAGCCGTTTCCATCGTCGTCGAGACCGTCAGTGCAGTCTGTTTCTCCTGTGTTGACCCAGATGTTGTTTGAGAGGTCAGGGTGGTCGTAATCCACTCCTGTGTCTATAACAGCGATGACCACATTTCCAAGGCCTGTGGTTATGTCCCATGCCTCTGGTGCGTCAATGTCAGCGTCTGCTGTCCCCCCTGTTTGTCCTGTGTTATGAAGCCCCCATAGTTTGTCAAATGAAGGGTCATTTGGAGTTACAGCTATCGTTAAGACATAGTTCGGTTCGGCGTATTCGACATCAGGGTTGTTTTTGAACATCTCGACAGCGTCCTCTACGGACATGTCAGGGGGAATTTTCAGATGATGCACACCTATAGATTTAAATTCTTTTATCTTTTGTATGCCGAACTGCCTGTTATGTAAAGCCTGAGATGCTTTTGATACGTGTTTCTTATACTTAACGAGTATCTCTCCTTTGGCATACTGCCAGCTCTTGTGCGGTTTTTTGCTGGAGGCGAAAGATGCGTCCGCACTCAGCAAGAAAGCTATAGATAAGAAAAGAAAGAAAACCCTCAGCACTTTTTCTCCTATCTTATAAGCTGGTTTAACTGGAACATCGGCAAAAGCACTGCAAGCACGATAAAGCCGACGATGACACCCATCAGAAGAATCATTGACGGCTCAAGCAGGGACAGTGCTTTCCGGACTTTTCTGTCGAAGTCTTCTTCGTAGCTGTCTGCTGCCTTTTTAAGGACATCTGTGAGTTTGCCGCTTTTTTCGCCTGTGGCTATCAACTGAAGGAGCACAGGCGGCAGTCCTGTAAGCGATGCAGAAAGCCTTGCACCCTCGGATACCTTTCCGATTGCATCCTTAAGTTTTTCTGAAAGATAGGCGTTGCCTGTGGATTTTCCTGCAAGTTCAAGCGACCGGAGCATCGGCAAGCCGCCCTCAAGAAGAAAACCGAGTGTCCTTGTAAAACGCGCAAGATAAAGGCTCTGGAACAAAGACATCAACACTCTGTCAAGGAGTGTTCTGTGCTTGTTTTTGAGATACCGTATCCCTCCTGCAAAGGCGATGGCTGCACCTATAATCAGCCACCAGAAATTGACGAAAAAATTACTTATCCAGATTAGGATTACTGTTATCAAAGGCAGGGCGTTTTTTGTATCCTCGAATATTCTGACTATCTTCGGGACGACAAAGACGAACAAGAACGAAAGCACAACAAGCCCTACTGATGCCATGAACACAGGGTATATCATTGCTGCTTTTATCTTTTCCCTTGTGGCGTCCTGTTTTTCAAGGAAGTCCGAGAGCCTTTCGAGCACTTTATCCAGCGTGCCGCTTGCCTCTCCTGCGGCAACCATGTTCCTGTAAAATTCAGGGAAGATTTTAGGATACTCTTCCATAGCTCTTGAAAAGCTTGCGCCTTCGGATACCCTTTCTCTGACCCTTATAAGAATGTTTTTGTAGTATCCTCTGCTTTCTTCAGAAAGTGCTCTGAGCGCTTCGATTAAAGGCACGCCTGAGGAAAGAAGAACAGAAAGCTGTCTTGTTATTGCAGGCAGGCGGTTCCGGTCTGTTTTTTTCGCTCTCTGTTTCTCAACGGACTCTTCTATGTGTTTGGGATAGAGTCCGAGTTCTTTGATTTTTAGTATAGCGTCTTTTAGACTGCTGGCCTCGATACTGCCTGTAATTTCTGCTCCGCCTGCTTTGTATCCTTTATACCGAAATATCGGCATAATCCCTCTGCGTCACTCTAAGCACCTCTTCAAGTGTGGTGATTCCCTTAAGGACTTTTTCTATGCCGTCTGCCCTGAGCGCCCTCATCCCTTTTGATGCGGCAAGGTTTTTTATACTCTGGGCATCTGTTTTTTCGGTAATCATGCCTCTTATGTCATCGTCAACCACCAGAAGCTCAAATATTCCTATCCTGCCGAGGTAGCCTTTGAAATTACATTTTTCGCATCCTGCCCCTTTCCATAAGGACTCAGGGGGATTCTTGAAATACGAGCTTTCGACAGAAGAGGGCTTATATTCTTCCTTGCAGTGCGGACATATGAGCCTTACCAGCCTTTGTGCAAGCACGCCTGCAAGAGAAGAAGCTACGAGGAATGGCTCAACGCCCATGTCAATAAGCCTTGTAATTGCTGATGCCGCATCGTTTGTGTGCAGGGTGCTGAGGACAAGATGCCCTGTAAGAGACGCCTGTATGGCTATCTCTGCGGTCTCATAGTCCCTTATCTCACCAACCATTATGACATCAGGGTCTTGCCTGAGTATTGAACGAAGACCAGAGGCAAAGGTCAGCCCTATCTTCGGATTGACATTTATCTGCCCGATGCCTTTAAGCTGGTATTCCACAGGGTCTTCCACAGTTATAATGTTTTTCTCTTCAGAGTGTATTCTGTTAAGTGCAGCGTAAAGCGTGGTGGTTTTGCCGCTTCCTGTAGGACCTGTAACAAGCAGTATGCCGTTTGTCCTCGTAAGGAGCGCCTCAAGGCGTTTTTCATCATCTTTGCTTAAGCCGACTTCCCAGAGTCCCAAAATGCCCTGCATCCTGTCAAGCAGTCTGAGAACGGCTCTTTCTCCATAGGTGGTGGGTATTATGGATACCCTGATGTCTATGTCCCTTCCGCCTATCAGGAGTCTGATTCTTCCGTCCTGCGGAAGCCTTTTTTCTGCTATATCAAGGTTAGCCATAATCTTCACCCTGCTTATAAGTGCATCCTGTATTATCTTCGGCGGACTCAGAATCTTCCTTAGCACACCGTCAACCCTGATTCTTACTTCAAGCTCTTTTTCATAAGGCTCGATGTGGATGTCGCTTGCCCTTTCTTTGACTGCCTGCTGAAGCAGGGCGTTTAAGAGTCTGATTATGGGTGCTTCTTCGGTAAGCTCCAGAATGTCTTTTGGCCTTTCAAACTCAGTGGCAACAGAGGCAAAGTCCTCGCCTGTTATGTTGTCCATGACCTCCTCGGCAGAGCTCAGCTGACCGTAAGACTTGTTTATTAGTTCAAGCAGGGTGTCTGCGGGAATGTCTATGGTTTTTGGCTTAAGCCCGAGACGCTTTGCAAGCTCTGACAGCGCGAGTATGCCTCTTTCGTCAGAGACAGCGCCTAAAAGCTCGCCGTTTTCCCTCTTAATGGGCATCACGAGATTGCCTTTGGCAAAGGAAAGAGGGATTCCCTTAAGAAGTGAAAGCTCTATGTCTTCTTCTTTAAAGGTTTCCATAAGCGAGGTTCAATCCTGTTTAAGAAATAATTTGTCATAGCTTCATATCCCTGTCAAGCATCCGTCTAAATGGTTTTGGAGTATGAGAGTATTTGTCGTTATTGTATCACAGAACGGTTTAAGGGTAGGTATTCGTTTAATTGCCTTGCCTGCAGGTATCCTCTTTCAATAAAATATCCTTAAGTGGAATTAAAGATACTTCAGAAAATAGGTGAAACACTCCTGAGGGAAATCCGTACCGGTGTTTCTCATGAAAAGAAAGCCTTGTTTAAAGGCGCATCAGGCGACAAGACATATCCTATTGACAAAAAAGCAGAGGAAATCATTATAAGGGAACTCGAAAAATCAGGCGAACCCCTGAGCATAATATCAGAAGAAGCAGGAGTTATAGAGTTAAACGGAGGCGGCAGACAGGTTATTATAGACCCGATAGACGGAAGCAAAAACGCAATCTCAGGAATCCCGTTTTACTGCACATCAATTGCTGTGGCAGAAGGCGGCAGGGTTAAGGACATCCGGCTTTCGTATGTGATAAACCTTGTAACCGGCGAGGAGTTCTGGGCGGAAAAAGGAAAAGGCGCGTTTCTGAACGGAAAGCCTATATCCACGCAAAAGGATGAGGAGTTTTACCTTATCGCCTATGAGGCGCAAGTTCCGGGAAGAGATATCCAGCACATTCTTAAGCTTCTTTCAGGGGCAAGAAAAACACGGTGCCTTGGTGCAATTGCCCTTGACCTTTCCTATCTTGCAACTGGTGCAATCAGTGTGTTCGTATCGCCTTCGCCCTCAAGAAGCTTTGATTTTGCAGGCGGCTGGCTTTTGGTTAAAGAGGCAGGAGGTATCTTTACAGACCTTAATGGGAACGGAGTGGAAGAAGTAAAACTCGGACTTAAAAGGATAACTCCGATATTAGCCTCTGGAAATACAGGGCTTCATGAAAAGGCGTTGAGACTCCTTAGATGAAACAAAAGACGCTTCACAGGGCATTAATAGAAGCTGCTGAAAAAAACAAAGACAAGATTGCATTCAATTTTTTCAAGGACGGAAGAAAATCCATCACATACGGAGAGTTTCTTAAAACAGCAGAGGCTGTTTTATCCTTTCTTGTAAAATCCGGCATAAAGAAGGCCGACAGGGTTGCAATAATCTCTGAAAACAGATATGAATGGTGCGCTTCCTACTTAGGTGTTTTGATGGCAGGGGCAGTAGCCGTGCCTGTGGACATGCGATTGACCCCTGAAGAGATAAAGAACATCATTGTCGATTCAGAAACAAAACTCATAATCCACAGTGCTGAAACAGAAAACAATGTTAAAGAGGCAACAACAGGACTGTCTGTCCGTTTTTTAAATCTTGATTCATCCGGGCTTCAGGAAGCCGGCACTACGCCTGATATGGAAGATGCCGATGAAGACGACATTGCCTCTTTGCTTTATACCTCAGGGACAACCGGCTCTCCAAAAGCCGTAATGCTTACGCACAGAAACTTCTGCTCTGATGCAGAGGCGATTATAGGTGCCGGCATCATTGCCAATAAGGACAATGTGCTTTCTGTGCTTCCTCTTTATCACACGTATGCTTTTATGTGCACCTTTGTGGTGCCGGTTCTCCTTGGAGGGCAGATAACCTATCCGCCGGCTCTTAAAGCGCCTGAACTTGTATCCGCAATGAAAGAAGCCGGTGTAACAGTGCTTGTCGGTGTGCCCCAGCTTCTTCAGCTCATGCGTGATAGAATCCTTGAAAAAATAAAACAGCTTCCCTCACCTGTCAGGGGGCTTGTCCTTAAGTGGCTTAAGCTCCTGGGCTTTCTTAGAAGAAAAACAGACATCAACATCGGAAGGTTTATCTTTAGACCCTTTGGCAGTCAGTTCAGGTTTTTTACAAGCGGTGGGGCAAAGCTTGACCCTGAGGTGATGAAAGACCTGGAGGCTATCGGTTTTACCGTGCTTGAAGGATACGGGCTTACAGAGACCTCGCCTGTCGTGACCTTCAATCCCATAGAAAAGAGAAAACCCGGCTCTGTAGGGAAGCCCCTGCCTAATGTAGAGATAAAGATAATCTCTCCATCTTCTACAGGTGAAGGAGAAATCGCAATAAAAGGTCCAATGGTCATGAAAGGTTATTACAAAAACCCTGAGGCAACGGCTTCAGCTATAAAAGACGGCTGGCTTCTGACAGGAGACCTCGGATATATAGATAAGGAAGGCTATCTCTTTATAACAGGCAGGCTGAAAGAGCTTATCGTTTTAAGTTCAGGAAAAAACATCTATCCTGAAGAAGTGGAAAACAACTATCTTAAGGCTCCGCTTGTAAGGGAAGTCTGCGTAATAGAGCAGGATGGAAGACTGCAGGCTGTTATAGTCCCTGATACAGAGTATGCCAGAAAGCATAAGATTGGAAACATAAGCGAGGCACTGAGATGGCAGATTGAAAGCATTTCAAACAATCTTCCGCCTCACATGCGTATAAAAGGCTACACACTCAGCCCTGACCCTCTGCCCAAAACCCCGCTTGGAAAACTCAGACGGTTCATGATAAAAGGCGGCATAAGAAAAGCGCCTAAAGAGCCGGATAAAACCCTTCTTGCAGATGAAACAGGACGCAGGGTTGTCGAATGCCTGACCCCTCTGCTTACGGATAAAGTGCCTGTTCAGTCATCTGACAGTCTTGACCTTGACCTCGGTCTGGACTCCCTTAAGAGAATCGAACTCGTGGTCTCTCTGGAGAAGGCTTTTTCCATAAAACTTCCTGAGGGTTTTATAGCAGAAGTCCAGACTGTTAAAGACCTCGTAGAGGGGATAAAGAGAATCAGAGCTGCAGGCTATGCCGCTAAAGCCGAAGACGTGGAAGGAATCCATGCCGTGCTCGAAAAAGAGCCGTCTGATGAAGATAAAAAACTCATAGGGCTAACGAGAAACGTCTTTGAAGAGTTCACTGCCTTATTTTTAAGGGGGATAGTGAAACTGGTGCTTAAGTTGTTTTTCAGGCTCGAGGTAAGGGGTGTTGAGAATATTCCCCTGCCGCCTTTTATTGTCGCCTCCAACCATGCAAGCTATTTCGACGGGTTTGTTATTGGCGCAGGAGTTCCACAAAAGGTCTTTAGGTCACTTTATTTTCAGGGTTATAAGAGATACTTTATTGGAAGGCTTAGTTCTTTGTTTGCAAGGCTTGCACATGTGATAGTTATAGACCCTGATGTTTATCTTGACAGGGCTCTTCAGCTTTCATCCTATGTCATGAGGCAGGGTGGTGTCCTCTGTATATTTCCTGAAGGCGGAAGGTCGTTCGACGGAAGTATCATGCCCTTTAAGAAAGGCATCGGGATGCTTGCGCTTGGACTCAATGTGCCTGTAGTGCCGGCAAGGATAAAAGGAACATTCGAGATACTTCCAAGAGGTGCGAGGTTTCCAAAAGCAGGAAAAATAACCCTTACGTTCGGGAAACCGCTTCTGCCTTCTGAGATGGATTTGTCCAAAAAAGCAGGAGGTATTGACGAGTATCAGTTGTTTGCGGATGAGTTAAGGGAAAGGATTATAAAACTGGGTGACTGAGAAGGCATCTTGTCAGGTAGTGCATGAGTGTGATAATGTGGCTTAAAGACAAACAAAAACAGAAGGAGACGGCCATGCGCAAATCAGTTGCTTTTTTAGTTGTTCTTTTTTTATGTGCTCTTGTAACTCCTGCTCAGGCAGGAGTTGATTTAGGGGTGTCCATAGGAGATGAAGGATTAAGGGGTTTTTATCTTGCTGTTGGAGAGCATTACAGAGTGCCGGAAAAAGAAGTCTTAAAGATCAAGAAAAGACACATACCTGACGAAGAAATACCTGTTGTACTGTTTATCGCAAAGAAAGCCCGTGTGGCACCCTCGACAGTAATAGACCTCAGACTGCGCGGGATGTCATGGATGGACATTACGCTCCGTTTTGGACTTAATGCTGAGATATTTTATGTGCCGGTCAGGGTAGGTCCGCCCTATGGAAAGGCTTATGGTTATTATTTGAATAAGCCGAAAAAGAAATGGAAAAGGCTTAAGTTCACTGATGCCGAGGTGGTGAACCTCGTCAACCTTAGATTCATATCAGAGCACTACGGGTATTCTGCTGAAGAAGTGATGAAGCTGAGGGAGAAAGGCAAAAACTTTGTGGTGATTCATGGTGAAGTTAAAAAGATAAAAAGAGGAAAAGCAGGTATCGGGCAGCACAGGGGTAAAGGTGGAAAAGGCAAAAAGAGATAAGTGGCTAAGGAAGGTTTATAAAATTATAAGGAGGCCATGGACCGCTTGAGAGAAATCTGAGTTCAGGAAAACTGCCTTTCAGCTTCTCGACCGTCTGCCTGAATAAATGCATTTTTTCTTTTTCTACAAGGTATGCGGCACTTAAAAGGAGTGTTTCGGTGTTTGACTCTTCGGTTCGTTTCTCAACTGAAATCTCGAAAAGCTTGGACTCGATTGACTCAATGTGCCTGTCTTTTGCGGTTTTCGCATATTCTGAATTAATATTGCTGTCCCAAGCCAGCGTGCCTGCGAAACTGTCTCTTATATGACTGCTTCCGCGGATGATTTTCAGTCCGAATTCCACTTTTCCTTTGACCCGCTCCAGGTTTTCTTTTATGGTTTTGTAGTGTTCTTTTAGTGTTGCTGTGATGCTTTTGTCGCTGTCGAATATGGTAAAAAATCTTGCTGGCAGAACAGTAAAGCTTTCCATCAGTTTTTCCACTGCTCTTTCGTGTTCTATTATATGGTTTTGTGTAACCCGGTGTGTATGGTCTATAAAATCGCTTACTACTGCCTGCACTCCCTTATACGGAATAGGGTATAGAGGTGCTCCGTCTATCCCTGTGACAGTGCCTTCCCATGCACCAAAGTCTGCTATTGCATAAAGGTATTTTTTTATCATCCTTAAAAATTCATATCATATATCGCATGTAATCGCAACTAAAAAGTGCATCAAAACAGCTCCAAGACAACTCATTGTAGTGGTGAATATTTTAGATAAAGTTTATTTTTTCTTTTTTTGTTTATGTATGTAGTGCTATCCCTTTACATTTTTTGTCTGATTTCGGTATCTTTTTATGATGATAGATCTTCACACGCATAGTATTTTCAGTGATGGGGAGCTTCTGCCGTTTGAGCTTGTAAGGCGGGCTTATGCCTGTGGCTACAGTGCTATTGCCATCACTGATCATGTGGATGCCTCTAATATAGATTTTGTAGTGCCGAGGATTGTAAAGGCTGTTAAGGCTATCAGGGATTATACTCCTGTTAAAGTAGTGGCAGGNGCTGAGATTACGCATGCTCCGCCGGCTTTGATAAAAGAGCTTGTAAAAGAGGCGAGAAGCCTTGGTGCAGCGATTGTTGTTGTCCACGGCGAGACTATTGTAGAGCCTGTGGAAACAGGCACAAACAGGGCAGCTATAGAGGCAGGCGCTGATATAATTGCTCATCCCGGACTCATTGAGACCGAGGATATACTTTTTGCAAAAGAAAAAGGTATCGCCCTTGAGATTACATCCAGAAAAGGTCATTCGCTTTCAAACGGATATGTTGCAAAAGAGGCTGTGAAGTTCGGTGTCCCCCTTACGATAAACACTGATACGCATTCACCTTCTGACCTTATTACAAAGGAGACAGCAAGGAAGATACTGCTTTCAGCAGGCATAGAGGAAAACCGTATAGAGTCTGTTTTTGAAACATCGGTATCAATTCTTGAAAAAGCATTGAGCAGAAGCAATGCCTAAGCCTATTAAGAAAAGAATAAAAAAGCCAGCAGCCCCTGAAGAAGAGGTAAAGACTCTGGTATCAAAGGCGCGGGAGCGCATCGCCAGAAATCAGAGGCGCATCCTCGTAGCCGTTCTGGTCTTTGCTGTAGTGGTTGTGTCTGTTCTGGGAATTTATTTTTATAGGGGCAGTGTTCAGAGCCGTGCAGAGAGGCTGGAGTACGAGGGCTACAAACTCTACTTCGGACTTTACGAAAGCCAGCCAATGATAGAGGTAGAAAGGCTCACAAAGGCGCTTGAAAGCTTTGAAAAAGCTAACAAGCTCAGAGAGTCTCCGTTTGCACTTTTCTACATTGCAAGTTGTTATTATGAACTCGGCAAATACAAAGAGGCTGTTTCAGCGCTTGAGGAGTTAATACGGAAATTCCCAAGAGACAAGATGTTCATACCGCTTGCATATTATAAGATGGCAATGGCAGAGGTAAAGGCTGGGGATTCTGCAAAGGCGCTGGAGGTTCTTAATTCGCTTTATACTTACAAGACAGATACATATAAAGACTTTGCCCTGATAGAGGCGGCAAGACTGCTTGAAAGCATGGGAAGAACAGAAGAGGCAAAGGTGAAATACAAGACCATCGTAGAGCGTTTTCCTCAGTCACCTTTCTTTGAAGAAGCCAAGTTTAGACTGGAAAAAGAAGAAAGCTAATTTCTTCTCAGACTTTTTACCGTTGGCAGGTAAAGTTTCTGTCCGATTCTTATAAGAGCCTTCTTGTTAATCTTATTAAGACTCATGATTACGCTTGCAGGCACGCCTGTCCGCATGGATATTTTTCCGACTGTGTCCCCTTTCTTGACAGTGTATACCCTGAGTCCAAAGCGTTTTTCAGGCGGAATCTTCGAGAGGTTTTCAAAAAAGATTTCTTTTTTGCCTTTGGGTATCCGGATTGTGTATTTTGGGACATTCGGCGGTGTGCTCCATCTTCTCAGTTCAGGGTTCAGGTCTTTTATCCGCTCTGTGGTTGTTTCTGCGCACTTGGCGATTATGTCAAGGGTAAGGGGGCTGTCGAGCGTAACCTCGTCGTAGACGAAATCCTGCTGGTATTTTAAGCCGTAAAAGCCGTATTTTTCAGGGTTTGCAGCGATAAGCCTTGCGGCTATGAATTTCGGAACGTAATTTTTCGTTTCTCTTCTGATATATCTTGTTCTGAGCAGACTCCAGTAATCATTGCTTCTTGTTCTTCTGAGTGCTTTTTTTATTCTTGCCTCACCGGCGTTGTATGCAGCCATTGCAAGGCTCCATGAGCCGAACATCTCATAAAGCCGCTTGAGATAACTTGCAGCGGCTCTTGTGGATTTCACAGGGTCTCGTCTTTCGTCCACCCACCAGTCTATTTTCAGTCCGTAGCGTCTTGCAGTAGCCGGGATAAACTGCCACGGACCAGCAGCCTTGCGCCGGGAGTATGCACGGGGATTAAAACCGCTTTCTACAAGAGGCAGGTATGCAAGGTCTTCAGGAAGTCCTTCCTCCCTTAGTATGTCTTTCATCATCGGTATGTATCTGCGGGAACGGCTGAGCCAGTTCGCAAAGCTCTCTTTCATGTTCTTCGTGAATATGGTTATGTAGCGCTTTACAGCCCTGTTTGCTCTGGGTTTTACACTGTAGGATGCCAGATCAAGTCCTGCCATTATGGGCTTTGCAGGACCAAAAACAGGTTCTTCGGACAGCAATATCTGCGGTTCGTTAAGTCTGCACATTTCGACGTCTTTGGGACTGAATACCCCTAACGGTCTGAAAGTGCATATCTCATTAAGTTCAAGGTTGAACATTTCTACGTACTTAAAGTCAGGGGGGTTCTGTTCTGTGCCAGTGCATATCTCCGGAGATTCAGGTATGAGCATTTCTGCCGGCTCAACAGGTATTAGCGTATGCTGAAAAGTTGAGGAATCTGTCAGTATGGAGGCAAAAACAGGTGTGGTGTATGTCAGAAGTAGTGCTAAAAGCAATAAAAATAATTGTTTTTTCATGCCATTATTTTCACCAAGGCTTAAAAGATTGTCAAGTTTGGCGCTGGATGATTCTTTGACAGAACAGAGTTCAGAAAGATATACTACAAGCCGACGTAAGATGCAAAACTCCACGTCAGTAAGAACCCTTATTGCTGTTATTACCATCCTGTTAGCCTTGATGTTTTCGGAAGCTGCCGGGGCCCAGGATATGCCCTTGGTGAATGCGATAGAGGTCAAGGGGCTAAAAAGGATAGGAGAGGGAGTAGTCCGTGGAAAGATAACGCAGCAAGCCGGTGAACTACTCTCGGATGAAAAAGTCTCTGATGACATAAAAGCCATCTATAAGCTTGGTTATTTCGAAGATGTGAGAGCCGAAGTAGAGCCTTTTGAAGGCGGGGTTAAACTCATTTATGTCGTCAGGGAAAAACCTGCCATCGTGTCGGTGGACTTTCAGGGCAATGACAAGATTGAAGACTCCAAGCTAAGAGAGGCAGTGACAATAACCCCCGGCTCTATATCCGACACTGTGCTTATACAGCGCAACGCGGATAAACTGCGTGCCCTTTACGAAGAAAAAGGATATGCACTTGCACTGGTTGTGCCTGTGTTAAGGCGGGTGGGTGAAGACCGCCTCTCCCTGACCTATCAGATACAGGAAGGCCCAAGAGTCAAGATAAAGAGCATAAAGATACTGGGAAACAAGGCAATATCCGCACGCAAGATAAAAAAGGTCATGAAGACCTCCAGAAGATGGTTTCTGTCCTTTCTGACAGGAAGCGGCTATTATGAAAAAACCAAATTATCTGCTGACATCGAAAAAATAAGAGACCTTTATTATGACAAGGGATTTGTAAAGGTAGTGGTCTCTGAGCCGACTATTGAACTCACAGAGGACAGAAAATGGATGACAATAACTATCCAGATTTCTGAAGGTGAGCAATTCAGGATATCTGCGATAGAGTTCTCAGGCAATACGGTGTTTACTGATGAGCAGTTAAGGGAAAAGATAGAGTCTGCCGAAGGTAATTTTCTCAGCAGAAGGCTTTTAGGGGCTGACGTGGCTTCATTGACTGAGATGTATTCTGACAAAGGGTATGCAATGGTTAGCATTTATCCTGATATAATGCTTGATGAGGGCAGGAATCAGGCTAAGGTGATTTTTAGAATTTCAGAAGGTGACATTTACCGGGTCGGAAGGATAGAGATTTTCGGCAACCAGAGGACAAGAGACAAGGTCATAAGAAGGGAAATGAAGCTTAACGAAGGGGATGTCTTCAGCGGTAGTCTTCTCAGAAAGAGCTATCGAAGGATTAACAACCTGAACTTTTTTGAAGAAGTGGTTCTTGAACCCAAACCCGATCCTGAGAGAAAGACCCTCGACATAGACATAAAGGTCAAGGAGAGGCAAACCGGCTTTTTAAGCGTAGGCGGTGGATACAGTTCTGTTGACAGGTTTATAGGTATGATTGATTTAACACAGGGGAATCTCGGTGGAAGAGGACAATACATAAAACTCAAATCAGAGTTTGGCAGCAGGTCTTCTTTTTATGAGTTTTCCTTTACTGACCCCTGGTTTCTGGACAAGCCCGTGTCGTTCACTACAAGTATTTTCAACACAAGAAGGGAATACACCAATTACAACAAGCGAGCCAGCGGCTTTATGTTCGGATTCGGCAAGGAGTTTCGTGAATACTGGAAGGCTAATATCTCGTATAGTTTTGAAAAGGCTACCATATTCGATGTAGAAGAGACAGCATCTGATATCATAAAAGAACAGGAGGGTTCAAGAACGACAAGCAGTGTGTCGGCATCTCTTGCAAGGGACTCAAGGGATAACTTTCTTGACCCGCACACAGGTTCAAGAAATGTCCTGTCTGTAAAGTATGCAGGTATAGGCGGGGATAATAAGTTTTTCAGGGGGGGAGTGGATTCTACATGGTTTGTGCCGATTGGCACTACAACACTTGCATTCAGAGGTCGTTATGGTTATGCCACCGGACTTTTCGGCGAAAAACTCCCTCTTTATGAACGTTTCTATGTCGGAGGCATATACACTGTAAGAGGACTTGGTTTTGGACAAGCCGGTCCAAAGGCTGAGGACGGCGCTCCCATAGGCGGCACCAAAAGGATTATATTCAACGTGGACTATACTTTCCCGCTGATATCCGCAGTCAGGCTTAAAGGAGTTGTCTTCTTCGATGCAGGAACTGCATATGACGACCATGTAAAACTGAGGTATACCACAGGTTTCGGCGTAAGATGGATATCCCCGATAGGACCCTTAAGGCTGGAATGGGGTAAGAATCTTGAACCTCAACCAGGAGAAGCGGACAGCAGATGGGAGTTTGCCATCGGAACGTTCTTCTGATTTGAAATTTAAAAGGAGGGGAAATGAAAAAGCTGCTGGTCTTATTTTTTGTGCTCTTTGTTATTCCCTCTTATGCGGTCTCAGCACAAGAGGTGAAGATTGGGTTTGTTGATCTGCAACGTGCCCTTAATGAGTCGGAAGCTGGAAAGAAGGCAAAAGCTGAACTTGAAACGATTATAAAAGAGAAACAGTCCCAGATAGATGAAAAAATAATGCGTAAGGAGAAAATCAGGAAAGAGCTGGAAATGCAGGCAACCGTGCTTTCTGAAAATGCTATAAGACAGAGACAGGATGAACTGGATAGAATGGAACGCGATATTCAAAGGCTCATAGACGACTCCAATGCAGAAATCCAGAGACGGCAGAGACAGATGGAGCTGTCTATACTTAAGGAATTGGATGCTATAATAACCGAACTTGGAAAGGAAGAAGGATATACCATCATTCTGCCGGCAGAGGTGATATTGTATTCCGGGGAAGGGACAGATATTACAGACCGTGTGATTGAAAAATACGACAAGTCAAAAAGCAGTTCGCACAAACAGAATACGACTTCAGAGGAATCAAATAATCCAGCCGGCAAGCCTGAAGAGACAGGGAAATGAAGCTAAAGGACATAGCTGCATTGCTTGAAGGCGAAATAATCGGCACTTCTGATGTGGACATAAAAGGTGTTGCAGGGCTTGAAGACGCCGAAGAAGGCGATATAACTTTTATTGCTGACAAAAAACACATAGCCCAGGCATTAAAGACCAAAGCGTCCTGCATAATGGTTAAGGATGTGATACCCGATACCGACAAGGTGCAGCTTAAGGTCTCAGACCCTTATTTTGCGTTTGTAAGACTGCTCGAGCACTTCTATGTTAAGCCTCAGGAGCCAGCAGGTATAAGCAAGCTTGCGTTTGTAGGGGAAGATGTGTCATTCGGAGACAATGTCTCTGTGTATGCATTTGCTTATATCTCGGACGGTGTTTCAGTCGGCAGGAATACTGTAGTCTCTCCAGGTGTGTTTTTGGGCAGGGGTGTAAAGGTTGGCGAAGACTGTTTAATCTATCCGAATGTTGTTATAAGAGAGGGAGTAACGATTGGAAACCGGGTTATAATTCATGCGGGTGCGGTTGTCGGCTCTGATGGTTTCGGTTATGTCCAGCGTGAGGGCAGGCATCATAAGATACCTCAGGTTGGAGGCGTTGTGATAGGGGATGACGTGGAGATAGGAGCCAATGTTACGATTGACCGTGCGACAACCGGCACTACTGAGATAGGCAAAGGCACCAAGATAGACAATCTTGTGCAGGTTGCACACAACGTAAAAATAGGTGATAACTCGGTTATTGTTGCACAGGTAGGCATTGGCGGAAGCACGCGCATAGGAGGCTCGGTAATGGTGGGTGGTCAGGTGGGTATTGCCGACCACGTGAACATAGAGAGCGGTTCAATGATAGGGGCACAGTCAGGTGTGATGAGCAACCTCCCCAGAGGAGTTTATTCAGGCACACCTGTAATTCCCCACAGGGATTGGCTTAAATCTGTAAGTCTGTTTGCAAGGCTTCCTGAACTCAACAGGAGGATAAAAGCACTCGAGGAAAAGCTTGAGGAATTTGAAAGGAGGCAGGGCAATGATTGATATTAAGCAGATAATGGACATTCTGCCGCACAGATACCCTTTCTTGCTTGTAGACAGAGTGATATCAGTGGAAAAAGGCGTAAAGATAGTCGGCATAAAAAACGTAACTTTTAATGAGCCTTTTTTCCAGGGGCACTTTCCGGGAAACCCGATTATGCCCGGTGTCCTGATAGTCGAGGCTATGGCGCAAGCAGCAGGCATCCTTGCCTTTCGCTCTTCAGAGACGGAATCCAAAGGGGTTTATTTTATGAGCATCGAGAAGGCAAAATTCAGAAAGCCTGTCGTGCCCGGAGACCAGATGATTCTTGAGGTATCTCTGCTTCAGCGCCGGAGCAACGTCTGGAGGTTTTCAGGCATCGCTAAAGTTGACGACAAGGTCGTCTCTGAAGCCGAATTTACAGCAATGACAACAGACAAGGAGATATAATGGCAACAGAGATACATCCGACTGCAATTGTACACGAAGGCGCTTCCCTGGACGAAGATGTGACCATAGGCCCTTACTGTATTGTCGGCAAAGGCGTTAAAATCGGCAAATCAAGCAGGCTTATATCGAACGTCGTTATAGAGGGCAATACAGAGGTAGGGGAGAACTGCAGTATATATCCGTTTGCAACGATAGGTCTGCCTCCTCAGGACTTGAAATACAAGGGTGAGGATACGGCTGTCAGAATCGGCAACAACAACATAATAAGGGAGTATGTCTCGATACACAGGGCATCTGTGAGCGGCGACGGTTCAACAGCCATAGGGGATGACAATTTCATCATGGCATATGTCCACATTGCCCATGACTGCAAGATAGGAAGCCATGTCATCATGGCAAACAGTGTGGGGCTTTCAGGACATACAACTGTTGAAGACTATGTAGTTATAGGCGGAATGGTTGGAGTGCACCAGCACACAAGAATCGGAGCATATGCAATGGTAGGCGGTTTCAGCCGTATAGTGCAGGACATCCCGCCATACATGATTGCCGCAGGAACTGAAAAGGCAAAGCTCTACGGACTGAATACCATAGGGCTCAAGAGAAACGGCTTCTCTGATGAGACAATAAACGAGCTTAAGAAGGCGTATAAGATACTCTTCAGGGAAAAACTCTCTCTTAAAGACGCAATCAAGAAGGTTCAGGAAGAACTCCCCTACACGGACGAGATAAAGCGGCTTATCGAATTCATCCTGAAGAACAAACGCGGTATATGCAGATAACTGAAAGGTTGCCTTCCGCCTGCCGCCGGTGTTTATGATGCAATGAAGGTGCTAGGACTTATCGCAGGACAGGGCGAACTGCCAAGGGCTGTTGCAATGGATGCAAGGGCAAAGGGCTACAAGGTGGTGGCTGTGGCTCTGGATTCTCTTGCAGATGACTCCCTTGAGTCCTGCGTGGATGTAATGGGCAGGTTTAACGTCGGCAAGGTCGGCAAGATAATCGAATTTCTCAAGAAGAACAACGTCAAAGAAACAGTAATGGCAGGCAAGGTTCCAAAAAGCCTGCTTTATAAAGGGGATATTAAACTTGACCTTAAGGCGATAAAGCTTCTTTTTTCTCTTAAAGACAGAAGAGACGACTCAATACTGCTTGCCGCATCAAAAGAGCTTGAAAAGCACGGCATAAGGCTTCTTGACATGACGGATTTTTGCTCCGGGCTTCTCACACCAGAAGGTGTCCTTACTTCTACCAAACCGAGCAGAAGCGAGTGGAAGGACATAAAGTTCGGCTTCAAGATGGCAAAAGAAATCGGAAGGCTTGACATCGGACAGACAGTGGTCGTAAAAGAGCAGGCTGTAATGGCTGTCGAAGCCATAGAGGGCACGGACGAGGCTATAAGGAGGGGAGGCAGGCTTGCAAACGGAGGAGCGACTGTGGTGAAAGTCAGTAAGCCAGAGCAGGATATGAGGTTCGATGTGCCTGTCGTAGGTATGAAAACGCTTCAGACGATGATAGAGGCGAAAATCAGAGTATTGGCAGTGGAGGCAGGCAAAAGCATATTCCTTCAGAGGGATGAGTTCATAAAAGAGGCTGAAGAGGCAGGTATAACAGTCGTCGGCTACAGGGGTTAATGGCCCTTAAAAGAATCTATACACTTGGCACTAACAGACGCACTGAAGAGGACTTCATCGAGATACTCCTTTCTTACGGCATCGAATGCCTCATTGATGTAAGAAGCTTTCCAAAAAGCAAGATTGAGACGTTCTCAAAAGAAAACCTTGCCCCTTTGCTTGAGGTAAACGGTATTGAATACGTATGGCTCGGCAGGGAACTCGGCGGCTTCAGAAAAGGCGGATATCTTGCTTATACAGAAACAGAGGAATTTAAGAGCGGCATTAGTAAGGTGGAGTCCATTGCCGGGAAGAAAGTTTCTGTATTGGTGTGTGCTGAGCGGTTTCCGTGGAAGTGCCACAGAAGGTGGATAGCAAGAGAACTTCAGTCAAGAGACTGGCTTGTGGAGCACATCATTGACAAGGGAAAGGTATGGATTCCCAGGGAGGCACAGCCCCTTTTTTAAATGCCGGCGGTTTTCTTAAGACATGATTACTTCGTGTATGAGTTTTCTTTTTGCGATTTCCCTGTCGCCTATCTCAAGACCTGAGCGGAATACTTCCTCTGCGTCTTTAAACAGGTTTTCGTCGTTGTAGTAGAACATGGCGATAGGCTCTCCTGCCTTTACGTATTCGCCTACTTTTTTATGCAGGATGATACCGGCGCTGTAGTCTATGCTGTCCTCGGCTTTTTTCCTGCCTGCACCCAGGAGCATGGCTGCAGTGCCTACGGCTTCGGCATCGAGCCTGCGGATATAGCCCTCCCTGTCTGCGGTTATTTGTTTTGTAGCCGATGCCGAGGGAAGCAGGTTTGGTTTGAATGCGACTTCAGCATCTCCGTATTGGGCATCAATGAACTCTACAAATTTTTTGAATGCATCGCCTTTTTCAAGGAAGTCCATTGCCTCGTCCTTGTATTTTTTGAGTGTGAATTCTTTCAGGGGTTTGAGTTCTGTTTCCTCGCTTATTGAGTCTGCCATATTGAGCATCCATGCAGTAAGTGTGAGGGTGACCTCCATGAGGTCTTCTGCGCCCCTGCCCCTTAGTGCAGAGATGCATTCTTTTATCTCAAGGCTGTTTCCTACGGTCTTTCCAAGCGGCTGGTCCATGTCTGTTATGAGTGCGACTGTTCTTACGCCCATGGAGTTGCCTATCTTTACCATTGTCTTTGCAAGTCTTCTGGCGTCCTCAAGGGTTTTCATGAATGCTCCTGAACCGGTTTTTACGTCAAGGACAAGACCGTTTATACCCTCGGCAAGTTTTTTTGACATAATGCTCGATGCAATAAGGGGTATGGAGTCCACAGTAGCGGTGACGTCTCTTAGGGCATAGAGCTTTCTGTCAGCAGGGACAAAATCCTGTGATTGACCTATTATGGAAAGTCCAAAGTTTTTTATATTGTCTTTAAACTCCTCGACCGGTATGTCGGTTTTAAATCCCGGTATGGATTGGAGCTTGTCCAGAGTGCCGCCTGTGTGCCCAAGCCCCCTGCCTGATATCATCGGCACTTTGACTCCCATTGCTGCCACAAGCGGGGCAAGTATCAGGCTTACCTTGTCGCCTACACCACCGGTTGAGTGCTTGTCCACTTTCGGCCCGGTTATGTCGCTGAGGTCAATGGTCTTGCCTGAATGCATCATAACCTCGGTGAGTGCGATGGTCTCCTCGTCAGTCATGCCGTTTAAAAACACTGCCATGAGCAGTGCAGAAACCTGATAGTCAGGAACATCGCCCTTTAGCGAGCCGTTTATAAGAAAAGAGATTTCTTCTTTTGTCAGGGAACCGCCGTCCCGCTTTTTCTTTATGATGTCATATGCACGCATAGGGCAATCTCCGCAATCTCAGTTTGTTCAGCAAAAAAATAGTATACATTCAGGTAATATCCTTTTCAAGAAGATAGACATTTAATTTTTGCTGAAGGTGGGATTCAAGGGTTTGCGTGTCTTGTCGATAAGTCCTTTCTTGGGGCAGGTATTGCCGGGTAAGATGTATGCTCCTTCAGGAGCAGGGTGCAGTGCTGAATATTGAGGTGTCCGGCATTCTTGCTTTTTCCTGCATATGCTATTTGTTATAATGGTGGGAAATACGATATATTCCGGCTTTGATGACCCACGGGTTTTGCCGGGAAAGAATTATGAAAAGATTTAAAAGCCTTCTGGTTGTTCTCCCGCTGTTTGTGTTTTTCCTCGGACTTGTGTTCCGGATTCCTTCGAGGGTGCCTGTCTTGTGGTTTTCCTTGCTGGTGGCAGCCATCTTGTTCTACGCCATTGCCTCTAGAGTAAAGAAAAGGAAGTTTTTTACAATATTGACGCTTCTCTCAACAGGGCTGTTTATAGCCGGATTTATAGAGTTCTCAGGCCTGACATGGCTGCATATGGCATACATCCCGTATGTACTTTTAGTTGCAGTGTTTTTCCCTCCTTTGACATTACTCATAGTATCGCTTTCGATACCTTTTCTTGAGGTGAGACATCTTTTTTATGAGGGAAGATTGCATGAGGAACTTTCGCTGCTCGGATTTGTTGCAATCACTTCGGCAGTGGCGTTTCTCTGGCGGCAAAAAAGCAGTATACAAATGACACGTGCAAAGACCGCAGACAGTGTCAGCGACCTAAAAGGCAAGGGACTGGATAAAGAACCTGACGACGAGATAAAGGATATTCTCAAGACAGTGATGTTCACTGTAATGCCTGATGCAGTAAGCCTTTTTCTCTTCTCCGGTGGTGAGCTTTCTGTCCGGTGCTCTACGGATGACAGTGTGGAGCTTCTTGCAGACGGTATTCCGCAGGAGGCAATTGCCAGAAGACAGACCGTCGTTTTAAACAGCGTGAGAAAGAGGAATTCTCCTCTGGGTTATATAAGGCGGGGGAGGGTGTCTTCAGTAGTGGCATCCCCTGTGATGGATGGAAGGTTTGTCCTCGGTGTCCTTGTTGCAGACAGCAGAAGAACAGGTGCTTTCACCGGTGCGGATGTCAAGGCAGTTGAGTTGTTTTCGAATCAGATAGCAAGGGTGCTCCAGAGACAGAGAATACACGCAGAGATAGAAAGGTCCCATACCGGACTCAAGGTGCTCCATGATGAAAGCTCAAGACTGATTACATCACTTGACCTCGACTCTGTCGTGCAGAACACCATAGAGGGCGTGCGAAGAATAGCACCACTGAGCATTGCATTTTTTTTGAAATCAGATAGGTCTTATGAGCTAATGGGCACGCACGGGTTCGACCCGCCTGATAAGAGAAAATTCAGCCTTAGGAACACTGTGGCAGAGGTGGCTTTGAAGAACAGGCAGCAGATGTATGTCTCCAACACGAGAGGGTATAAACTGCCGATACTGCCTTTCGATGCCGGCAGTGTAGCCTCGACCCTTATACTCCCTCTGTTTTATGAGGAGGAGATACTCGGAGTTGTGGTCCTGTTGTCCGGGGAGATAAACCCTCTTAGCTCTTACCAGATAGAGCTTCTGGAGGTCTTGTGCAATCAGGCAACGATATCACTTAAAAACGCAATGCTGCATGCTGAGATAAAGAGAAAGGCTATTACCGACGGACTTACAGGGCTTTTCAATCACAGGCACTTTCAGGAGAAATTCAACAAGGAACTGAACAGGTTCAAAAGGTTTCCCAGACCCTTCAGCCTGCTTCTCATAGACATTGACTATTTTAAGAAGATAAACGACACTTACGGTCATCCAGCAGGCGACGCTGTTCTTAAGGGTGTGGCTCGTATAATCAAAAAGACCTTAAGGGACATAGATGTGCCTGCAAGATACGGTGGAGAAGAGTTTGCGACTATTCTGGTCGGTGCGGATAAACAAGAGGCAGTCCGGACGGCAGAAAGACTGAGAACAAATATCATGACAGCAGAGTTTGACGCAGAGGGCAATAAAATCAGCGTCACCGTAAGCGTAGGTATAGCCACCTGCCCTGAGGATGCAAAAGTGAAAGAAGACATTATAGACAGGGCAGATAAAGCACTCTATCACGCTAAGGAAACAGGAAGAAACAAGGTCGTGGCATGGACAGAGACATTGGGAAAGGCTTAGATTTAGTAAAGAAATAGGGTAATAAAATTTTTTTATTTGACCATAGGTGTAGCAGTATATTACCTTCTATTGCTGATTCGATTTCTCAGGGGCGCATGAAAGACAATTCAGCATGCAGATATTTTACAGGTGGAGACTTTCCATCCGTAAAAAATAAAGACAAGGAGGAGGAATAAAATGCCACATATTGAATTTCAGGGAAAACAAATCGAGGTTGACGATGATGGTTACATCGTAAACCTTGACGACTGGAGTCCCGAACTCGCAGAGCATCTTGCATCTCAGGACGGTATAACCTTGACCGATGCTCACTGGGAAGTGATTAACTTTTTGAGGGACTACTATCAGAAGTATCAGATAGCTCCGATGATCAAGATTCTGGTCAAGGAAATCGGCAAGGCAATGGGTCCTGAGAAGGGCAACACGAAGTATCTCTATGAGCTTTATCCGGCTGGTCCTGCAAAGCAGGCATGTCGCTATGCAGGTCTGCCAAAGCCGACCGGCTGCGTATAAGACGTTTTGAAAGAACGAGTGCGAGTAACGAGTGTTTTGCTCGTTACTCGTAAAACGTTCAGACAAGTTTTTTGATAACAAAAATAAAATTTCTTTTATAAATAAAGCCTTAAAGGAATAGTTTAAAATTTGAAAATGGAGCTGAAGAATATCCTGTCAGCAAAAAGAACCGCAGTACTGAAAAAGTGGTTCGATGTGATACTGGAGAGTTATCCTCCGAACACTGCAGAGTTTTTAAGAACACAAAAAGACCCGTTTGCCAATCCAGTGGGACACACGATATTTGAAGGCATGGAGGGAATTTTTGACGAGCTTCTTGAGGGTGTTGACTCGCACAAGGCTTCCGTATTCCTTGATAACATTATCAGGGTCAGAGCGATTCAGGATTTTACTCCTTCACAGGCTGTGCTTTTTGTTTTCCTGCTGAAGAAGGTTATTGAGGAAGAAGTGGGAGAGGAGCTTCGTAAGGAAGGGCTTTCTGAGGAACTGACGTTGCTTAACTCACGGATAGACAAGCTGGCTCTTCTGGCTTTTGACATATATATGAAGTGCAGAGAGAAGCTTTACGAACTCAGGGCAAAGGAATTAGAAAACAGGACTTTCAGACTGCTGAAAAAAGCAAATTTAGTATATGAGATTCAGGAACAAGAAGCTGAATCTCGAAATTAACATAAAAAGAAAAGAGGTAACCAAATGAGAGCCTTATTTTCGTTTATTGTTGTTATAGCACTTGTTGCAATTGTCTTTGTTGGGGTAAAAGGGGCAAACTTAGAGTTCCTTTTCGGAGTGATTATTCCATATGCGGCTCTTGCGACGTTTATCATTGGGTTCATTTACCGGGTTGTGAAGTGGGGTCGCTCACCTGTTCCGTTCCATATTCCTACGACGTGCGGACAGCAGAAGACACTGCCGTGGATTAAGGACAGTAAGATTGAAAACCCTTCTACTACAGCCGGTGTCATAGCACGTATGGCGCTTGAAGTGCTTGTTTTCCGCTCCCTGTTCAGGAATCTGAAGACTGACCTGAGGGAAGGACCGCGGCTTGCTTACGGTTCGGACAAATGGCTGTGGCTGGCAGGACTGGCTTTTCATTGGTCATTCCTTATTATTGCATTCAGGCATCTGAGGTTCTTTATGCAGGATGTGCCTGTTGTGGTGCAGTGGGTTGAGGGGCTGGACAGCTTCCTCCAGATAGGCGCACCGTTGCTCTATATTACAGATGTGATTATTATCACGGCTGTAACCTATCTGTTCCTGAGAAGGGTGTATATCCCGCAGGTGCGTTACATATCACTTGCTGCTGATTATTTCCCTCTCTTTCTGATACTGGGTATCGCTATTTCAGGTGTTCTGATGAGGTATTTCATCAAGGTGCATGTTGTAGGGGTCAAGGAGCTGGCTATGGGACTGGTCAGTTTTAACCCGACGATTCCGGAAGGCATCGGGGTTATCTTTTATATTCATCTGTTCCTTATCTGTGTTTTGTTTGCGTACTTCCCGTTCAGCAAGCTGATGCACATGGGCGGAGTGTTTTTGAGTCCGACGAGGAATCTTGCAAACAACAGCCGTATGGTCAGGCATGTGAATCCGTGGAATTATCCAGTTAAGGTTCATACATATGAAGAATATGAAGAAGAATTCAGGGAAAAAATGAAAATGGCTGGATTACCAGTCGAGAAGGAGTAGTGAAGTATGGCAAAAGGTACGCCAAAACCTGATGAACTGTCGAGGATAGACTACACACCACCTCAGAAGGAGTGGATGGACACTCCTGTAAAGCTTAAGCCAGGCATGTATTGTTGGGGTGCCAAGGCTAAGAATCTGCAAGCAGTCGGCTTCCCTAATGCACGGGACTGGACGCCGGCTGACGAGGACTGGAAACTGCCGGAAAACTGGGAGTGGACAGTCCTTGAGGGAATTTATGACAGGCTTAAGAAATACCGTTCTTTCCAGCTCTTTCTTGACATATGTGTAAGGTGCGGAGCCTGTGCTGACAAGTGCCACTTCTATATCGGCTCTGGCGACCCAAAGAATATGCCTGTCTTAAGGGCAGAGCTCTTAAGGTCTGTATACAGGAGGCATTTCACCTTTGGTGGAAAGCTTCTCGGCAGGATCGCCGGAGCAAGAAAGCTCACTCTCGATGTGCTTAAGGAGTGGTGGTACTATTTCTTCCAGTGCACGGAATGCCGTCGTTGTTCAGTCTTCTGCCCGTACGGCATAGACCAGGCAGAGATTACGATGATGGGCAGGGAGCTTTTGAATCTGCTCGGACTGAACATTGACTGGATTCAGGGCCCGGTAGCGAACTGCTATAAGAAAGGCAACCATCTCGGTCTTGAGCCTCATACGATAATGAGCAACATCGAGTTCATGCTCGATGACATAGAGAGCATAACAGGCATCAGGATTGAGCCTTCTTTCAACAGAAAGGGTGCTGAGATACTCTTTGTCACGCCGTCAGGAGACCTTTTTGCCGACCCTGGCACTTACACCTGTATGGGCTATCTGATGCTTTTCCACGAACTTGGGCTTGACTACACATGGAGCACTTATGCTTCCGAGGGCGGAAACTTCGGTTTCTTTACCACCAACGAGATGGCAAAGCGTCTTAACGCAAAGATATATGCTGAGGCAAAAAGGTTGGGTGTGAAGTGGATACTCGGAGGAGAATGCGGTCACATGTGGAGGGTAGTCCACCAGTATATGGACACGTGGAACGGACCTGCTGATTTCCTTGAAGAGCCTGTTTCTCCGATAACCGGCACGAAATTCGAGAATGCAAAGACCACAAAGATGGTGCATATTGCAGAGTTTACTGCTGACCTTATCAGGCACGGCAAGCTGAATCTCGACCCGAGCAGAAACGACCATCTGAAGGTCACCTTCCATGACTCATGTAACACCTCAAGGGGTATGGGTATCTTTGAGGAGCCGCGCTATATCATCAAGAATGTGTGTAACAATTTCTACGAGATGCCTGAAAACACAATCAGGGAGAAGACTTTCTGCTGTGGAAGCGGCTCTGGTCTGAATGCAGGCGAGAATATGGAGTTGAGGATGAGGGGCGGCTTGCCAAGGGCAAATGCAGTGAAATACGTGCATGAAAAGTACGGAGTGAATATGCTTGCCAATATCTGTGCGATTGACAGGGCTGCCCTTTCAACGTTGATGGATTATTGGGTTCCGGGGGTGGGAGTAACCGGCGTTCACGAACTCGTGGCTAATGCCTTGGTTATGAAAGGTGAAAAGAAGAGGACAACCAACCTGCGTGGTGAACCCCTTCCGGGAGTAGAAGAAGAGGAAGAAGAAGGTAAAGAGGAAAAGGAAGAACAAGGAGGATAAACAAGGATGTATGACGGAAGCAAAATAATTGCTGGACTTATTGTCTTTGTCGGTTTGTTCACATTTCCTTTCCTCTATAATATGGGGAAAGCCAGCGCTAAGCCTGAACCGAAGATTGATACGCCGGTTATCCAGCAATTGGCGGAAAAGAAATGTGTAGAGCCCAAGTCCTTTATGAGAGCCGAACACATGAAGCTCCTGAATGAGTGGAGGGATTCGGCTATCCGCAAGGCTAAAAGAGTTTATGTGGGTGCAGAAGGGAAAGAATATACTATCAGTCTCCAGAATACTTGTATGAAGTGTCATTCCAATAAGAAAAAGTTTTGCGATGAATGCCATAATTACATGGCAGTAAAACCCTATTGCTGGGATTGTCATCTTGAGCCGAAGGAGAAAAAACTATGAGTATAAACAGGAGAGAATTCTTAAAGATAGCAGGTATTTCCCTACTCGGGTTTGGAGGAGCCTCTGCTGTTAAGAAACATCTCATGGGGGACAACTGGGTTGAGGCGTCAGAGGTCTTGCGCAGTCCAGATGCCTTGACTGCACAGCAATGGGCGATGGTCGTTGATGTCAGAAAAATCACAACAATGAACGACTATAAAAAGATTGTGGAGGCGTGCCACAGCATTCATAATGTTCCTGATTTTCGCAATCCAAAGGATGAGATTAAATGGATATGGAAAGATACCTTTGAGCACACCTTCCCGACATCAGGACACCCATATATGGAAGAAGGCATCGAAGAGAAGCCGTTCCTCCTGCTGTGCAATCACTGTGAAAATCCTCCATGCGTGAGAGTCTGCCCCACAAAGGCTACGTTTAAGAGCAAAGACGGGATAACTATGGTGGACTTTCATCGCTGTATCGGATGCAGGTTCTGCATGGCTGCTTGTCCTTATGGTGCGAGAAGCTTTAACTGGAGAGACCCTCGTCCGTTTATCAAAAAGACGAATCCAGAGTTTCCAACGAGGACAAAGGGTGTTGTGGAGAAATGCAATTTCTGCGCTGAAAGGCTTGCCAAAGGACTTGAGCCTGCCTGTGTAGAGGCATCCAATGGTGCAATGGTCTTTGGCGATCTGAAAGACCCTGATTCAGAGGTCAGAAGGATTCTCAGGACACATTATACGATTGTCCGCAAACCAGAACTTGGAACACGTCCCAGTGTTTACTATGTGATAGGAGGTTAAGACAATGCTTGAAAAGGCACTAACCGGCAGTCGAAGATACTGGTTATGGATATGCGTGCTACTTGCCCTTAGCGGGATTGGTTTTATAGCCTACCTCCGGCAGTTTACTTACGGGTTAGGAATAACCGGCATGAGCAGAGACGTTACATGGGGACTTTATATAGGTCAGTTTACCTTTTTGGTTGGTGTTGCTGCCTCTGGCGTCATGCTTGTGCTTCCTTATTATCTGCATAATTACAAGAAGTTCGGCAAGATTACGATTCTTGGTGAGTTCATGGCGGTTGCTGCAGTTACGATGTGCGTGCTGTTCATCTTCGTGGACATGGGACAGCCTATGAGGATTATGAATGTGATGCTTCATCCTACACCGAACTCGATTATGTTTTGGGACAGCGTTGTGTTGTTGGGCTATCTAATGCTTAACATAATAATCGGCTGGACTGTTCTTGGTGCAGAGCGTAAAGAGGTGCCGCCGCCTTCATGGGTGAAGCCTCTTATATATCTTTCAATTGCATGGGCACCCAGCATTCATACAGTTACGGCGTTTCTTTACGCTGGTCTTCCGGGAAGGCATTTCTGGCTGACTGCTATTATGGCTGCCCGATTCTTGGCTTCGGCGTTTGCCTCAGGTCCGGCGCTTCTTATCCTCCTGTGCTTTATTATAAGAAGGACGACCAGATTCGACCCGGGAAAGGAAGCCATACAGACTCTCGGAAAGATAGTAACTTACTTTATGATTACAAATGTATTCTTCTTCGGCCTTGAAGTCTTTACCGCCTTCTATAGCCAGATACCCGGACATATGCACAGCTTCGAGTATCTGTATGCAGGCCTGGAAGAGCACAGGGTGCTTGTCCCTCTGATGTGGACTTCAGCAGTTCTTGCGATAGTGGCTGTTATTCTTCTGATAAACCCTGCTACACGCAAGAACGAGATAACACTTGGACTTGCCTCTGTGGCAGTGTTTCTCTCCCTGTGGATAGACAAAGGGTTTGGTCTGGTTATAGGCGGTTTTGTGCCCAACCCGTTTGAGACAGTAACCGAATATTGGCCTACATTGCCCGAGACTCTGATTACAATCGGAGTATGGGCGGCTGGGTTCCTGATACTTACCGTCCTTTACAAAGTGGCAATCTCGGTCAAAGAAGAGCTGGCGTAAGGCTTTAGCAACAACATTTAAAGCACCGCCAAAAGAGTTAGCTTTATATAAAGTTTTAAGGAGGTGAGAACGTAGAATGTTTCAGGTAACGGTTGACAAGGATAAGTGTGAAGGCTGCGAGGAGTGCGTCAACGTCTGTCCCAATGAGGTGTTGGCAATGGTTGATGGAAAAGCCGACCCGTCAGGCGGGGGAGAATGTGAAAACTGCGAGAGCTGCGTGGGTGTCTGCCCAAGCGGCGCTATAACAATAACTGAGATGTAGTATCGCAGAGCAAAATACAATATTCGCAATAAAAAAGGGGGATTTATTCCCCCTTTTTTATTGCATAGAAACGGATGCCTGCCTTGTTATAAACTTCAGGGAATTTGAGCCAGTTGGATTTTTTAAAGTTTTTATTATAAAATTAATAAAAAAGATATTTAGGAGGTGGACTCGTGTATATAGTCAATGTGGATGCAGAAAAGTGTGAGGGCTGTGAGGAGTGTGTGAATGTCTGTCCTAATAGTGTGTTTCAGATGGCTGATGGAAAGTCTGATCCATATCAGTCCTCGGAGTGTGTTTTCTGCGAAAGCTGTTTAGGAGTATGTCCTACAACGGCAATAACGATAAACGAGATGTAAATTCCGGACATTAAAAAAAGGGTATGCCTTCTGGCATACCCTTTTTTTAATGCGTGCTGGCTAAGCTTTCTGGATGTAGAGTTCCCAGTAGCCTTTGTCTTCCAGTTTTACTGCTTCGAATTTGTGACCCTGTTTTTCAGCCCATTTTGGAATTGAGTCTTCTGCTGAGGCAGGTGCATCGCAGAGGACTTTTAATATTTGGCCACTGGACATCTTTTCAATTGTCTTTTTAGACAACACGAGCGGGTAAGGACATACCCTGCCTAAAACATCCAGAGTCTGGTCAGGTGTCTTACTGCTGAGTTCACCCATATCTATAAACCTCCTTCAAATTGTATTCTTAGAAAAAGAGCACATGTTTTGCGTCTTCAATAGCTTTCTGGATTTCTGAGAACGGGACAACCCTTATGGTTTTGTCTGCGCCCATTTCCTCTGCATCCGGTATGCTGTCTTCTGGTATTCCGTATTTTTCGAGGTCTTCCTTGCATACGAGCACGTCGAGGTCAACGAGGAGTGCGTTTTTCAGGTGGGTTTCCGTGCTTGTTATACCGTATGTATCCATGGCTTTCTGTCCTTTTTGAAGACCCAGCACTCCTTCGCCTATAAAGCATAATGTTGGAGTTACTGTATCGCCGTCCTCAAGCAGTATCTCAACGGTCTGATAGGCTATTGCGTGGGTTATTGCCAGTCTTGAGGTTTCCCCTTTATATTGAGGTCTTTGGACTACGAAGGCAAGTTTTACGTCACCCATATTATTCACCTCCTATATGAAGTACCCTGTCTGCGCCGTGTATCTTTGCGAGATACCAGTGCATTGCGTTCCACTGAATACCCTCGATCCCTTCTGGTTTCTGGATGCCTCTTGCCACTGTGCATGCCTCGCATGTACACATCTCCACGCCTTTTTCAAGAAGTGCCTTCAGGTGTTTTTCTCCGGTAGAGTAGTCTTTCAGGTGTTTCTGGTTGGCTTTGACAGAGCCGGTAGCATTTCCTGAGAACCAGATGCTTACCTTATGACCTTTATCTACAGCAGCAGCTGCAAGTTTTAAGGCGAAGTCGTAAGCCATATTGCCTACAAGGCCAGGAAAAACGCCTATAGTTAGAGTCGCCATATTCAATACCTCCTAAAGCCAAGCTGTTTTTTCATATTCATTAAATATGAGATCTACCACATCACCGTAATTTACGACCTTCACCCGTTTGTCCACGTCAGACTCTGCAATGCCTCTTGTCTGTAAATCCTCGGATAAGACATAGAGATTTGGTGTTTTATCCAGAAGAGGCGAGGTCTTGCCGTTTTCTTTAATCGTTGCGTGATAAACACCGTTTGCTACAAGGATAATGCCTAATTTTTCGGCTTTGAGTCTGTCCAGCGTGTCAACGGTGATCGTGTAGTCGCTGACGAAAACGCCTAATTTCATATTACCACCCCCTTAATTGGATTAAATTATGAAGTGCATTTTTATACCAGTTAGCAAGCTGATTTGTCAACAGAAAAATCTTTTTCAGAGATGCTGAAGACTCTAGTAAGTCAATAGAGATTTATGTGCCTGGACTACACATACCATGAGAAATATTTGTATAATACCTAAGTGCGAAGTTTGTTGAATATCATTAAGGTTGTTTTACTGACTGTATTTGTATTTTTCACAGCCTGCGCCCAGATACCTGAGGAGAAACCGCCTGAACTTTACTGGCCTCTTCCGCCTGAACGACCCAGAATTAAATTCGTAGACCTTGTGCTCGGAAGTATTGATGTTACTGGTGTAAAATCCGGTAAGTTCAAACAACTGCTGTTTGGTGAAGAAGGGGAAGTAAGGTTTGTAAAACCCCTGTTTGTTGCCGTTAAAAACAATGTCATGTATGTCACAGATGTTATCGGTATTCATGTGTATGATTACAACAAAAAGGAGTTTATGATTTTAGGCAGCGGGCTTTTGAGAAATCCGACTGGTATTGATGTGGCTTCTGACGGAAGGATATTTGTTGGGGATTCTGCAATAAGGCAGGTGTTTATCTTTAATCCGAGCCCCAGACGTGTAACGATGGTTGCAAAGCCCGGAACATTTGGTTCTCTTGGCGGAATTGCAGTGGATGAACCCCGCGGAAGATTTATAGTCGTCGATGCCAAAAAGCACAGGGTAAGTGTTTACAGTCTCGATGGAAAGTTCTTATTCTCTTTTGGTAAAAGAGGGATTAACCCGGGCGAATTTAATTTCCCTTATGATGTTGCAGTTGATGCTGAGGGAAGAATGTATGTTGTGGACTCTGGAAATTTCAGGGTTCAGATATTTGACAAAGAGGGGAAGTTTTTGAGGGCATTTGGTAAGGTTGGAACCTTCCCTGGCTTTTTTGCAAGGCCAAAGGGTATTGCCCTTGACTCAGAGGGACATATATATGTAGTTGATGCTGCTTTCGGAAACTTCCAGATATTTGATTCAAAAGGCGTTGTCTTGCTCTCCGTGGGTGCGAACGGCTCTGAACCAGGTAAGTTCTCTCTCCCTGTAGGTATAGATATAGACGAAAACGACAGGATCTATGTGGTTGACCAGATGAACCAGCGAGTTCAGATACTACAGTATTTAAAGTACCCTGATGAGAAATAAATCATGCCTTTGTATCTCTCTGACAATGAGAGGTATCAAGTTTTGACTTGAGTTATTGTTATATATTTATGTATTATAGTCCTCAAAAAAACTTTTTATAAGGAGGCTTTTATGCGGTTAGTATGTTTGTTAGTGGCTATTCTTATTGTTATACCTGCTGTGAGTTTTGCAGCAGGTGCGCATGAGTCTCTTAATTGCACAGGGTGCCATGGCATCCATACGGCAAAAGGGGATTTGATATTTGCGATTGCACCCAACCAGAAGAGTCTTAACCCGAGGACAAAGAAGCCTTATACCGGTGTAACTGCGCTTTGCCTGGGCTGTCATGAGAGTGCAGAAAAGGGCGGAATGGGGATTATGCCTATTTCTGCAGCAATGAGTCACCCTTACGGTATTGCTCCTAATCCAAAGGTAGCTTCTGTGCCGGCAGTAGCCCTGAGAGATGGAAAGCTTGGGTGTGTAGGCTGTCATGACCCCCATCCATCCAACCCGAATTACAAGTATCTTAGGGTTGATACAAAAGGTGGTGTGCAGATGCAGAAGTTCTGCAGTATGTGTCATCCGTCCAAGTCAGGAAAGAAAATATTGCGTAAAGAGATATTTAACAGCATGGACGAGCGTAAATAAAGGCTGAACGAAGATTAGGCAGGAAGACAACAAAGGATTGTTTTTCATTTAAACGTAGGAAATAGGAAAGGCTAGGGTGAAGAAGGCTTTTTGTATCTTCATAGCCGTTGCGTGTTTTGTTATAACCTTCACTGTTGCTGTTAAAGATACTTTTTCCCTGCAAGTTGAGGGTTGTGTCACCTGTCACGGAGACAAGGACAAGGGAAAGATTCTTCACCCGGCTTTAAACATGGGTTGTGAGTCCTGCCATACCGAGGCACACCAGAGAGAGAGAAGATTCCCTAAAGGTCTGGCAGCAGAAGGCAGCCAGTTATGCTGGATGTGCCATGACAGTTCAAAGTTTTCAAAGAAGGCTACACATCCGCCTGTTGAGGCAGGCATGTGCACAAGCTGTCATGACCCGCATGTCTCTGAAAACCCGAAACTTCTTATCTCAGAGTCTCCGACGATATGCTATAACTGCCATGACAGCGCTGAATTTAGCAAAAAGACGACTCATATGCCTGTGGCAGGCGGGATGTGCACAGGCTGTCATGACCCGCATGCAAGTGACTCTGACAGGTTACTCCTTTCTGATGATATCTGCTATAACTGCCATGACAAGACTAAATTTGAGAATAAGACAGTGCACATGCCTGTGGCAGGCGGGATGTGCACAAGCTGTCACAATCCACATGCAAGCGACTCTAGCAAGTTACTTGTTTCTGATGATGTCTGCTATAACTGCCATGACAAGGCAGGTTTTGAGGGCAGGACAGTGCATATGCCTGTGGCAGGCGGGATGTGCACAGGCTGTCATGACCCGCATGCAAGTGACTCTGACAAGTTACTTGTTTCTGCTGATATCTGCTATAACTGTCATGACAAGACTGCATTTGAGAATAAAACAGTGCATATGCCTGTAGCAGGCGGGATGTGCACAAGCTGCCACAATCCACATGCAACCGAGGCTGATAAGTTACTTGTTTCGGCTGATATCTGCTATAGCTGTCATGACAAGACTAAATTTGAGAATAAGACAGTGCATATGCCTGTGGCAGGCGGGATGTGCACAAGCTGCCACAATCCACATGCAACCGAGGCTGATAAGTTACTCCTTTCAGACAATATATGCTATAACTGCCATGACAAGACTGCATTTGAGAATAAGACAGTGCATATGCCTGTAGCAGGTGGGATGTGCACAAGCTGTCACAATCCACATGCAAGTGAGGCTGCCAAACTGCTTGTTTCAGACGGGATATGTTTTAACTGCCATGACAGCACTGCGTTTGAGGATAAGACGGTGCACATGCCTGTGGCAGGTGGGATGTGCACGAGCTGTCATACTCCACATGCAAGCGATTCTGCCAAGTTACTCCTTTCTGATGATGTCTGCTATAACTGTCATGACAAGGCGGCATTTGAAAAGCAGACAGTGCATATGCCTGTAGCAGGCGGGATGTGTACAAGCTGCCACAATCCGCATGCAAGCGGGACTGAGAAATTACTCCTTTCGGATAATGTATGTTTTAACTGCCATGACAGCACTGTGTTTGAAAAGAAAATAACGCATGCTCCGGTGCTGGCAGGGATGTGCACAGGGTGTCACAGTCCGCATGCAAGTGATTCTGCCAGCTTGCTCCTTTCGGATAATGTATGTTTTAACTGTCATGACAGCACTGTGTTTGAAAAGAAGACAGTGCATGTACCTGTGGCAGCAGGGATGTGCACCGGATGTCATACTCCACATGCAAGCGAGACCGAGAAATTACTCCTTTCGCCTGAAGTGTGTTTTAATTGTCATGACAAGGGATCGTTTTCAGGCAAAAAGCTGATACATGCGCCTGTGGCAGCAGGGATGTGCACGAGCTGCCACAATCCACATGCAACCGAAGCCGACAAGTTACTCCTTTCAGACAACATCTGCTATAACTGCCATGACAAGGCAGGTTTTGAGGGCAGGACAGTGCATATGCCTGTGGCAGGTGGGATGTGCACAAGCTGCCATACCCCGCATGTAAGTGACGCTAACAAGTTACTCCTTTCGGATGATGTCTGCTATAACTGTCATGACAAGTCAGCGTTCGAGAAAAAGACGGTGCACATGCCTGTAGCAGCAGGGATGTGTACTGGATGTCACAGCCCGCATGCGGCCGAGGCTGACAAGTTACTCCTTTCAGACAACATCTGCTATAACTGCCATGACAAGACTGCATTTGAGAATAAGACAGTGCATATGCCTGTAGCAGGTGGGATGTGCACGAGCTGTCACACCCCGCATGCAAGTGACGCTAACAAATTACTCCTTTCGGATGATGTCTGCTATAACTGTCATGACAAGTCAGCGTTCGAGAAAAAGACGGTGCACATGCCTGTGGCAGCAGGAATGTGTACGAGCTGTCATCTGCCGCATGCAAGCAAAATGGAGAAGTTACTCCTTACAGCTGATATCTGCTATAACTGCCATGAAAAGGCAGGTTTTGAGGGCAAGACAGTGCACATGCCTGTGACAGCAGGGATGTGCCTGGGGTGTCATCTGCCGCATGCAAGTGACTCTAACAAGTTACTCCTTTCTGATGATGTGTGCTATAACTGTCATGACAAAGGAATGTTTTCAGGTAAAGAGCAGGTTCATGCACCTGTGGCAGCAGGAATGTGTACAAGCTGTCATCGTCCTCATAAATCCAGCGTTAAGAAACTGCTGCGTCGGGATATGCCTTTCCTGTGTGTGACGTGTCATGAAAAAGAAGAGTTTACAAAGAGGGACAAACACGGTCCTGTTTATATAGGCATGTGTATGGGTTGCCATGAACCGCATCAGGCTTCAGAGGAGAAACTCCTTGTGAATTCTCTGCCTGACCTTTGTTTCGAGTGCCATAGAGAGTCACCGTTTACAAGGGACAATATTCATCCTCCTGTGGAGGCGGGTCTGTGCATGGACTGTCATCTTCCTCATTCATCCAGATACAGAAATCTGCTTAAAGCGAGAGATAATTCTGTTTGTAGGGAGTGTCACTCCAACGTATTTGCAGAGCCTCATGCTGTCCAGGGATTAAAAAACAAAGGACATGTCTTAAGGGCAAGGAGAGACCCAAAAAGAAGAGGCAGACCTTTTACATGTACGAGCTGTCATAACCCGCATAGTTCGGAATGGATAAGACTTTTTAGATATAAAGCAAATAGTCCTTTTGAGCTTTGCGGGCACTGTCATCCAAAGAAATAAACAATTGATTGAGAGTTCCGTTTTTGATATAGTTGCCTTTGAACAGGAAGATTGTCTCTGATGCAGGGAGGTATTGGATGAAGATACAGGGCTTTGTTATTACACTGCTGTTGATTGTTTTCTGTTGTGCTGTAACAAATGCATTAGCGGCAGATGTTGATTGTCTTATGTGCCATCCAGACCTTTCCGAAGGCAAATCAGTGCATCCTGCCGTGAGTATGGGATGTCTCTCCTGCCATACAGGGGTTGATGCAACAGACATTCCTCACAAGATGACCAGCGGGATAAATAAAGGACTTTCTGCTGAGCCGCCTGAGCTTTGCTTTGGATGTCATGACAAAGGAATGTTCTCAGGTAAAAAGACGGTTCATATGCCTGTGGCAGGTGGAATGTGCACAGGATGTCACAGCCCCCACGCAAGCAGTTCGGATAAACTGCTTCTTTCAGATGAAATATGCTTTAATTGTCACGATAGATCATTGGTTGAGAAGAAGAACGTTCATCCTCCAGTAGCCGGCGGTATGTGTGTCATGTGTCACAGTCCTCACCAGTCGGATAATGAAAAGCTTCTTGTTGCAACCTCATCTGATTTGTGTTTTAGATGCCACGATAAGACGAAGTTTGAAGGGAAAACAGTGCATATGCCTGTAGGAATGGGCATGTGCACCAGTTGTCATTATCCGCATGGTTCTGATAATGAAAAACTGTTGATTACGGACAAAGCAGAGCTGTGCTTTAATTGTCACGACAGGTCACTGGTTGAGAAAAAGAATGTTCATCCACCTGTAGTCGGTGGCATGTGTGTCTTATGTCATAGTCCTCACCAGTCGGACAATGAGAAGCTTCTTGTTGCTGCTTCTTCTGAGTTGTGCTTCAACTGCCACGACAAGACAAGGTTTTACGGACCAACGATACATGCACCTGTAGGAATAGGCATGTGCACGTCCTGCCATGATCCGCATGGAGCAGAGAATAAAAGATTATTGATTACGGGCGAATCAGAGCTGTGTTTTAATTGTCATGATAAATCTGAGTTTTTCAAGAAGTCTGTACATAAACCTGTGGAAAGCGGCGAATGTCTTAAATGTCATGTGCCACATGCAAGCCAGAACGAGACATTGCTTGTCAGAAAGGGCAGTGTGCTGTGCAGAAAGTGTCATCCGCAGGTAGGTAGACGGCCTCATGCAATAGCAGGGTTTGACAGACCAGGACACCCTATAAGGGGAAGAAAAGACCCGAACAGGCCGGGTAAAACCTTTGGCTGCTTAAGTTGTCATCTGCCGCATACATCCGAGTGGCCTACACTTTTCAGATACAAGGCAAATAATGTATTCGACTTGTGTATATACTGTCATGAGATGTAGCAGGAATTGAATGGTAGTGGGCCTTATTTCTCAGACTTGACCTTTTTAATAGTGTCCTGCACTCTTGAGTGGTAGAAGTCTTGCAGACTGTCGAGAATCTGTGGATTCTTTTCTATTGCTTCCTGAAGGGTAATTCTGTTTATTTCAAACACCTCAAGCTCGCCTTCTGCAATAACTGATGCAGTTCTGGGTCTTCCGGTAAGGAAGGCTACCTCACCAAACACGTCGTTTTCCGAGAGCATGGCAAGCTCGATAACCTTTCCTAATAAATGTGCTATAACCCGTGCCTTGCCCCTCCTTATAATAAACATGGAGTCTCCGGCATCTCCCTCTTCGATTATAGTCTCACCGTGTTTGAACGACTTGACTTCAGCCGTTCTGAGCAGTTCTCCGTATTCTTCGTTGGTAAGAGAGGAGAATATAGAGGGCACTGGTTTGGTCTCTTCTGTATAAGGTGGCTCGGAGAGCCCGGTGGATTCTTCAGAGAGAGGCTCTTCGGATGCAGGTATCTCTTCAACGCCAGATACTATGGCAGGAGAAAGCAGCAGTGATGTTTTGGATGTCTCCATCTCTTTGAAGATAGCTTCTGATTTGTTTATTGCCTCTTCATTGTTTGGTTCAAGCCTGAGGATTATTTTGTAGATTGCAAGTGCTTTTTGTCCGAATCCTGCATTGACAAGACAAGACGCAGACTGATGATAAGCTGCAACAGCCCCTTGAATGTCTCCGATTCTCTGGAGCGTGTCGCCTATCTTCAGGTACACTTGGGAATTTTCAGGTTCTAATTCTTTCAGCGAGTTTAACGAGCTTAATGCTTTCTGCCAGTCCTGTTTCGTTAATGCCTTGAAATATTTTTCCCAGAGTTTTTTGGGCTTCATAGCGGGAGTCTCCGGCACAAAGTATATAGTATCGTAAAATTAGATGTCAAACATTCTGAAGTCTTCAAAATTACCGGTGAAAAAAGCCAATTTTTGGCTGTAAAAGCTTTATTAAGTTATAATAGCTAGAAAAACCCAAGGAGGAGACATGGAGCTTGCTGAGCGTGTAAAGAACCTGCCACCTTATTTATTTGCCCGGATAGATGCAATGAAAGAAGAAGCCCTTAAGAAAGGGGTTGACCTTATAGACCTGAGCATTGGCGACCCTGATATCCCAACGCCAGAACACATAGTGGAGGCGATGAAAAAGGCTGTGGAAAACCCTGCGCATCACCGCTATCCGTCTTATAAAGGTATGCTCAGCTACAGGGAGGCTGTCTCAAGATGGTATAAAAAAAGGTTCGATGTTACGCTTGACCCAAACACAGAAGTTATTTCTCTTATAGGCTCCAAGGAAGGCATCGGACATATCCCGCTTGCATTTGTAAATCCCGGAGATATCGTTTTAGTTCCCACTCCGGGTTATCCTGTTTACTCTATTGGAACGCTCTTTGCCGGCGGTGAAAATTATTTCATGCCGCTTAAAGAAGAAAACAATTATCTGCCTGACCTTAAATCAATAAGCGAAAATGTGCTTAAAAAAGCCAAGCTTATGTTCATAAATTATCCGAACAATCCTACGTCTGCGGTTGCAAGCAGGCAGTTTTTTGAAGAGGTCATAAACATTGCAAGCAAGTATGACATAATCGTGTGCCATGATGCAGCATACTCGGAGATATATTACGATGACGAAAAGCCTTTGAGCTTTCTTGAGATCGAAGGCGCAAAAGAAGTAGGCATTGAGATGCATTCCCTTTCAAAGACGTATAACATGACCGGCTGGAGAATAGGCTATGCCGTCGGCAACAAGGACGTGATAGCAGGACTTGGAAAGATAAAGACTAATCTTGATTCAGGCGTGTTTCAGGCAATACAGGAAGCCTCTATTGCTGCACTTGAGACCGATGAAAACGTGCTTTCAGCCTTAAGAAAGACCTATCAGGAAAGAAGGGATACACTCTATGAAGGGCTGAAAGAAGCAGGTATAAGCGCAGAAAAGCCGAAAGCGACTTTTTATCTCTGGGTAAAGACACCGGAAGGGTTCGACTCCACAAGCTTTACTGCACACCTTCTTGAAAAGGCAGGCGTGCTTACAACTCCAGGAAATGGCTTTGGTGACCCTGGTGAAGGATATGTGAGATTTGCCCTCACTGTCCCCGTCGAGAGAATAAAAGAGGCAGTGGAAAGAATTAAAAAATCATTGTGAGGGCATGCCTGCTGTAATTAAATGCCTGTTGTTTATATAGGTATCGGCTCAAACCTTGGAGACAGGAAACATAACTGTCTGAAGGCAATAGAGCTTCTTGGCGAAAACGGCATCGTTGTCAAAAAACGTTCATCCATGTATGAGACAAAGCCATGGGGTATTGAGGATCAACCTCGCTTCATAAACATGGCTGTAGAGACTGAAACAGACATAGAACCGCAAAGACTTCTAAGAATCCTTAAAGACATAGAAAAACAACTCGGAAGAACCGAAACCCAAAGATGGGGACCCCGTATAATTGACCTTGACATCCTGCTTTACGGCTCTCTTGTCCTTAAAGAGAATGGACTTGAAATACCACATCCCCTGATGCACGAAAGGGACTTTGTGCTGAAGCCGCTTTCAGAGATAGCACCAGAGGTAAGGCATCCTGTAATAGGGAAGACAGTTAAAGAGCTAATGGAGAGCCTGCTTCGTAAGTAGTGGCGAAGCGTAAGGGAGCTATGCCTTCTTTACGAATTCCCCGAAGGCTTTGAGTATTCTGAGCCCGAGTGTTTGGCTTTTTTCAGGGTGAAACTGTGTGGCAAAGACATTGTCTTTCCATATCATCGAGGTGAACTCAACCCCATAGTCTGTTACTGTTGCGTTTATGTCCTTGTCCTCAGGAGCAACATAGAAGGAGTGTACGAAATAGAAATATCCGCCATCGGGTATGTCATCGAGTATTGGAGGACGTCTTAATATTTTTAAGCTGTTCCAGCCCATGTGCGGTACTTTAAGGTCGCTTTCTGGAAACCGCAAGACTTTCCCTTTGAAGATATCGAGTCCTTTGCATCTTCCGAATTCCTCTGATTCGCTGAAAAGCACCTGAAGACCGAGACATATGCCGAGATAGGGTTTGCCTTTTTCTATGGCTCTTATTATGGATTCTGTGAGATTCAGGTCTTTAAGGTTTCTTATGCAGTCTCTGAATGCACCTACACCGGGAAGCACTACGCCTTTTGCGTTATCAACTGCCTTAGGGTCTGAGACGATTTTCGCCTCGACTCCTACCTTGAGGAAGCCTTTCTCAACGCTTCTCAGATTCCCCATCCCATAATCTACGATGGCTATCATAGCCTTCTATTATAACTTATCGAGGCTCATACTGGCTGAATTATCGAAGAGCAAAAGACATTGTGTTATTTTTTCGATATGTGAATCCATGCAAGCCAGAAGGCACCAATTAGGATTACAAAGCCTCCAGTGAGTTCTCTCTCCGAAGGGAGTTCACCAAGTGCCAGATATGCCATAGGAAGGACGAATAAAGGCTGTGCGGTCAGAACAAGGGTGGAACGCGACAAATCCCAATAGCGGTATGCCCGAAAGGTCATAAGGAAACTCGCGCACGGACCTAAAAACGCCCCTAAAAAAGTAACAAGCCAGTAGGATGTTTCGACATTGAAATCGGCTTTGCCTGTAATAAACACCCAGAGTGCAATAACCAACGTGGCTATTCCAACCCTGTAAAAGACAAGGATGTTTGGATGTATCTCGGTTACCTTCATTTTCGCTATCAACATCTGCACAGATGCAGCAAGGCATGCAAGGAGTGTCAGGACAGTGCCGGTGCCTACGATGTGCCATTCCCCGATGACGCTTATAAGACCGCCTAAAAGCATGACCGAAGCAGATGCAAGCTCTTTGACCGTCAGTCTTTCACCTAAAACGATAGCACTTAGGATGATAGTTATTACCGGATAAAACCTCCAGAGGAATGATGAGAATGTCGGGTCGAGCAGGGCAAGCCCTGACCACGAAAGTATCATACCTGCGCCTGTGGCAATCCCCATTAAGATTATCCTGTTTATTGTATGCGGAGGTAGAGTTAGTTGTCTTCTGTGTCCTGTGGCGAGCACTATGACAAAAGAATAAACAGCCGCGGCTGACGTCCAGACCAGACTGAACGTCTCAGGGTTAAAACCCTTAAGCCCGTATTTTGCCGTGATGTAGTTCGTGGACAGTAAAACCGCACCTGCAAGCGCGTAGAAAAAACCCTTAAGAGGGTTTCTATGAATGTGGATGTCTGATTTCATTTGTTTAGAAATCTGATTGTATAGGGTTTCAGTATTAAATGACAAGAGCTGTAAGCCTTAAGTCTCTTGAGAAATAAGGCTTTTTTTGACCCCCCTAATTCCACTATGGTATTATTTTTTAGTGCTTTTAAGTCTTCTTAAACAGTCGTTTTCCAACCAGAAGAAGGCAATGGTTTTGATGGTAGTGTCTGTTGCAATGGGAACAGCCATTGCAACCTCGCTTATAACCCTCTCGCTTGATATCAAAGGCAAGGTCTCAAGAGAATTAAGGGCATTCGGAGCGAATATAACTATTGAGCCTAAGGTCGAAGGGTTTGCTGATATCGCCGGACAGAAGCGGTATCTCAGAGAAAAGGACATCATTAAGGCAAAGACCATATTCTGGAGACATAATATTTTAGGCATTGCACCGTTTCTGGAGGAAAAAGCAAAGATAAGCTTTCAGGACAGGAAAAAGGATGTGACAATTGTAGGCACATGGTTTGAGAAGGAGCTTCCTCTTCCAGGTGAGAAAACTACATTCAGAGCAGGTGTAAGCACTGTCTCGCCATGGTGGGATATTAAAGGCAGAACACCTGATAAGTCTTCAGTGGTTCTTGGTGTGTCTTTGGCAGAGGAGCTTGGAATAAAGCAGGGTGAAGAGGTCTTGCTGGACGGGAAACCTTATGTCGTATCCGGTATACTCTCTACTGGAGGAAAAGAAGACGAGCAGGTCTTTCTTGATCTTGATGTTGCACAGGAATTAAAAGGGCTTGAAGGAGCGGTCTCAAGGGTTCTGGTCTCTGCCCTTACGACCCCGATGGATGACTTCGCCTATAAAGACCCTGCAACAATGAGCAGAAAGGAATACGAAAAATGGTATTGCACAGGCTATGTCACATCCATTGCAAAACAACTCGAAGAGGTGTTTAAAGGCTCAAGGGCAAAGCCGATATGGCACGTGGCTGAAACAGAAGGCAATGTGCTCGAAAGACTGAGCATTCTTGTGTATCTTCTTACTGCAGCTTCACTGCTTGCAGCGGCGCTAAGCATGTCAACCACAATGGCGGCAAGCCTTCTGAGAAGGCTTGATGAAATAGGACTTATGAAATCCATAGGGGCTGACAGTTTTAAGATAAGCATTATATTTCTGTCAGAGGCGTTTATCATAGGCTGTGTGGGCGGTCTTGTCGGTTATGCCATATCAGTAGGAGTGGTTAAGTTTATAGGGCTTAAGGTCTTTGGTGCGGTGCTTGAAGAGAGGGTTCTGCTTTTGCCTGTTGCGCTTGTAAGCGCTCTTTTGATAGCCGCTTTGGGAAGCCTGCTTCCGATAAGAAGGGCTTTGAGGGTAAAACCTGCGGTCGTGCTTAAGGAGGCGCGGTGAACAAAAGGAAATGGTTTTTGCATTTCCTCTGGAGGTCTCTCAGCCAGCGCAAGGGCAGGGTGGCTGTGGCTTCAGCTTCAGTTATGATAGCAGCAGCCATTGTGGTCAGTGCGCTGGGTATTTCCCTTGGAATAAGACAAAAACTCGGCGGAGAACTCAGGTCATACGGAGCAAATGTAATTATCACTCCGAAGGAAGAAAAATATCTCAGCGATGAGGTCTTTAGTTTTTTGTCCTCTGACGTCGAGGTCGAGGATTTTTCAGGACAGCTCTATGCAAGGGTGTCTGTAAACGGTGCTGATGTAGAGATGATAGGACTTGATTTTAAGAAACTTCAAGGCTGGAGGATTGAAGGCAGAACCCCTGCGGAAGGAGAAATTCTCATCGGCACAAATATAAGAGACGCCCTCGGCTTAAAACTGAATGACGCTGTTAAAGTAACCGTTGGTGACAGGGACATCCTGATGAAAGTTTCGGGTTTTGTTGAAAGAGGAGGTCCTGAAGACAATGCCGTTATGCTTGACCTTGCACAAAGCCAGAGGCTTACAGGTCTTGTTGGAAAACTCAGCGCAGTGTTTGTGAGAGTAAAAAGCAGAAACATCGGTGAGACTGTAAAGGCACTCAGAGACCACATGCCCTATGTGAATGTAAAGACACTTCGACAGGTTGCCTTTGCCGAAGAGTCTTTTCTTAAAAAGATAGAGCTTCTTATGGCGCTTGTAACACTGGTTGTGCTTGTTGCCTCAGGCATAAGCGTTTCAAGCACGATGAGCGCTACTGTGCTTGAAAGGCTGAAAGAAATAGGTCTTATGAAAGCCATCGGAGGAACGAAAAACAGTATAAGACGGTTTTACCTTGCAGAGGGATGCATAATCGGAATCATCGGCGGGCTTTCAGGCTATGTGCTTGGGTTTTTGTCTGCACAGGCTGTGTCAAAGGGTGCTTTCGGGTCTTTTATAAGCATTCCGTTTTATGTCTTTTTCATATCCCTCGGTATGGGAGTTTTAATAGCAGTATCCTCAAGCATACTGCCTGTAACTGATGCATTAAGATATAAGCCTTCCTCTATACTAAGAGGTGAATGATGGAATTTATCAGTGTTAAAGATGTGGTCAAGGAGTATGAGACAGCAGTTGCTCTTAGAGGAGTGGACATGGATGTGGAAAAGGGCAGGTGGGTTTCGATAGTCGGTCCTTCAGGCTCTGGGAAGAGCACCCTTCTTAATATAATCGGAGGGCTTGACAGCCCGACAAAAGGCAGTGTTTTTATAGACGGCGTGGACCTTGGCTCTCTTAGTGAAGACGCCATGGCTCGCTTCAGGCGTGAAAACATAGGGTTTGTTTTTCAGCAGTCGCATCTTGTGCCCTATCTTACAAGCGTTGAGAACGTCATGCTGGCGCAGTATTTTCACAGTATAACAGATGAGGCAGAGGCTGTGGAGGCACTGAACAGAGTCGGACTTGGACACAGACTTCATCACCGACCCTCTCAGCTTAGCGGAGGCGAGCAGCAACGAGTCTGTATAGCAAGGGCACTGATAAACAGCCCAAAGATACTCCTTGCTGATGAGCCTACAGGCAACCTCGACAGAGAAAACACAAGGCTTATTCTTGAACTCCTGAAAAAACTGCACTCGGAAGAGCACTTCACTATAATCCTCGTGACCCATGACCCCTTCGTCTCAAAATGGGCAGAACGCCTGCTGACCATGGAGGACGGAAGGATTATAAAAGATGAGCCTCTTTATTGTTGAAGCAGTTGTCATCGGCTTCAAAGAGGCTTTGAAGCTCGCTCTGGTGTGGCTTGTCTTTTCAGCCTTCCTCCTGGAGCAAAACAGACAAAAACTCATAATCCCGTTTTACTGGGGCGTTTTCCTGACATTTCTTCTTTCGCTGGTTTCGTTTTTTATACATCCTGACCTTTTTGTCAAGGATGTGTTTGCAAGGCTTATAGGCTATACATTTTTCGTATTCTTCATAGGAAGTGTTGCTGCTCTTTATCAGTCCTCAGGTGTAAGGCTCTTCAGGTTCAGGCTTAATGATACGATTTTGCGCCCTGTGGTCCTGTTGCTTACGGTCTTTTATTTTCTGCCTGATATTGTCGGGTCATCCCTCTTTATAAGAGAGCTTTCGCTTATGAAAGAAAGCTACGCACCTGTTTATGTATCGGCATTGACCGGGTTTGTGGTTACTCTTGCGGCTGTGGTAGCTGTAGCCGGAAGATTCAGGAGGACGTTGGGCAAGTTTTTCGGTATTGCCCAGTTTTTGCTTTTTCTTTCAGTGGTGAAGCTTCTGGGTGGAGGTATTAAAGGGTTTGCAGAGCTGTCGTTGATTCCGTCTGTAGAACGCGGGGTGATAAAATTCGTCCATGATGTAGTGCACCAGACATTTGTCTTTTTGATGGTGCCTGACCATCCGCTCTTAAGAGTGACTGTCTGGAATTTTATAGGCATATTATTCAGCTCAAGCTTTGCCTTATGGATTGTGCTGCTTGTCGTTCTTACCCCGCCGGTTATGTTCCTCTACCGCAGTTTCACTGCACGGATTCCAGAGCCTGAAGGAGTGCTGACAGGAGCAGAAAAAAGAAAAATCAAGGCATCGATAAAAAGGGACAGGCTGAGAAAGGCGGTGCCTGTAGCCTTCTTTGTCTGCATTATACTTGTCTCATGGTTTTCAGGGAGAGGAGAGCAGGTCTCAAGGTTTTATAACCCGAAACCAAAGCCCGTAGTCGAAGACAAAGGTGTAGTCATAATCCCTCTTACAGACCCTGCAATGGATCTCATGGATGGAAAACTTCATAAGTTCTCGCTCCTGCGGGGCGAGGACACTGTGGTAATTATCGTGATTAAAAAACCGGACGGCAAACTTGCCGTCTGCCTTGATGCCTGCGAGATATGCCCGCCTGAAGGATATGGGCAGATAGAAGACAACGTCGTCTGTATTTATTGCAGGACTCCTATACCTATAGAAACCCTTGGACAGAAAGGCGGTTGCAATCCCATACCACTTAAGGCAACGATGACCGACAGGGATATAAGAATAGATGTCAGCGAAATAGACAGGTTGTGGCAGGACGTCAGAGCCGGAAAGACAAAAGAAATAGTCAAATGAACAGGATTAGAGCTTTTATAAGGATTGTCTCGTCAAAGGAGTTTCTCCTCTGGCTCATAGGCGGCTGGATTGTTTATTATGTCACTCTGGCTGTCTGGTCCAAAGAGGCGTTCGCTACGTTTGTTGTAAGTTTAGATAACAACCTGCTGGTACAGGTTCTTTTCATAGTCTTCCTGTTAAGTGCGGTTTTAAATCTTATCAGGGCTGGGGTTTCCAGGTATAAAAGAGGGCGGTGGGCTGTTGCGTTCTGGGTGCTTCTGCCTCTTGGAGTTTTCGTTTTTATGCTCGGTTTTTTCATAAGTGTGAACTTCAGACAGATGGAACAGTCACTTGTAGGCGAAGGAGATATCGTAAAAACACGCTGGCAGGAAAAGGTTTACACAGTTAGACAGATAGAGTCTGCGCTGAAAGAAGAGTTGTTTTATATTGACTCTGATACAGGGATATTTCAGTATGAGCCAAGGATTGTGCTTGACGATGGTAAAGAAAGATTTGAAGTTGGGGTTTTCCCACCGAAGAAGATACATGGGACGTATTATCATATCCTGAATTTTGGTCTGGCACCCGGTGTAAGGCTCTCACAGGGCGAAAAGGTGCTCAGCGAAGGATATATGGCTCTGAGAATACTTCCGCCTGGTGCTGAGGACAGTTTCGAGATTCCTTTTTACCCATACAGGTTTTCAGTAAGAATCGTCCCTGAAAAGACTGTTGAAAAGGGGACAGTAAAGGCAAAAACCTATAATCTCAAGTCTCCCCTCTATGAGGTGACTGTCCGCAAGGGCGAAGACATCCTGTTTGCGGGCGTCTCTACCGACGGCGTGGAGTTTGACGGCTTTACCCTTTCATTCTTTGAGCCTACATACTGGGTGCTCCTTGAGACTGCAAAGAACCCAGGACTTGCCGTAATGGTTTCAGGCATCTTCCTTATCGCTGCAGGAGTGCCATTGAGAATGCTCCTGATAATCTATAAGATTATTAAAAGGCAGCGGTAGAGCAGGTGTCAAAAATCCGAAATATGTTTTATAATTTCAGCCTGGATTTAAAGAGGCAGGAATAAATGAAACCACGTATCTTTAAAGTAGAGAAGTTTCATGCTGAGATAGTCTCAAAGGCAACGATGCTGAAGGTCTTGAAATACCTTGACAGGCAGAAGGTCGAGACCCCGGTGCTGCTTCTTGACGGAGACAAGATAAAAGAGAAGGCATCCCTGATAGGCTCTAATATCAGAAATTCAAAGGTTTTCTATGCTGTCAAGGCGAACCCTGATATCGAGACCCTGAAGCTTATCGACAGCCTGAACCTTGGCTTTGAGATAGCGTCCGAAGGAGAGCTGAAAATGCTGTCTCTTATCGGGGTTAAGCCTGAAAGGATTATATCCAGCAATCCTGTGAAATCAGAGAAGTTTCTCAGAATGGCTGCGTCATACGGTGTAAAATACTTTGCATATGATTCAAAAGAAGAGGTGGATAAGCTTGCTCAAATAGTTCCGGATGCAAATGTGTATATAAGGCTTTCTGTCCCGAACGAGGGAAGCGAGTGGCCTCTTAGCAGAAAATTCGGTGTTGAACCGGATTACGCCATGACGCTCCTTGCCTATGCCCAGAGCAAGGGGCTTAACCCCGTGGGCATCACTTTCCATGTGGGTTCACAATGTGTAAATATATATAACTGGAACACCGCGCTTTATAAAGTAAAGGCACTCTGGGATACGGCAGAAAAAAACGGTATAAAGATGAATATGCTGAACATCGGCGGAGGTTACCCGATTAAATATACAAAGAACGTAGTCAGCATTGAAGCCATAGAGAAAAACGTGGATCGTCTTATCCATGAGAACTTTCCTGAGTCTGTGGAGATATTTATTGAACCCGGAAGGGCAATAGTCGGCGATGCCGGAGTGTTCGTCACCTCTGTTATAGGCAAGGCGAAGAGGGCTGATGAAAACTGGATTTACATTGATGTAGGTGTCTTCAACGGGCTGATGGAGAGCCTTGGAGGCATAAAATACAGTTATGTTGTTGAGAGCACAGGGGAGAGAATGCGCAACAAGAAATACACGATTGCAGGACCGAGCTGTGATAGTTTTGATGTCATAGCCAAGGAGGTATCGCTTCCTGAGCCTCAGGTCGGCAGTCTGATGCTGATACTGTCAAGCGGTGCATATACAATATCTTATGCATCGGAGTTTAACGGCTTCTCAATTCCGAAAACAATCTTAATATAGGTGGAGGAGAAAATGATCAAGTTTTTTGAAAATGCTCCGTTTGTAGCAGTGGAGTACGGCTACGAAGTGGAAAAAATTCTCTACAAGGGGAAGAGCAAGTTTCAGGAAATCATGGTTTTTGAAAACCCTTATTTTGGCAGGATGCTTATACTTGACGGAGTCGTCCAGTTGACAGAGAGGGATGAGTTTTTCTATCACGAGATGCTTACCCATGTGCCGATGCATGCCCATCCTGAGCCCAAAAAGGTCGTGGTCGTGGGCGGAGGCGACGGCGGAACAGTCAGAGAAGTACTGAAACACAAGTCCGTTGAGAAAGTGTATTTTATAGAAATCGACGAAGAGGTAATTAATATATCAAAACAGTTTTTCCCTACACTGTCCTGTTCTATAGACGACCCGCGTGTAGAGATTAAAAACATGGACGGAGCAGAGTTTATCAAAAAGGCTTCGGGAATAGACATCGTTATTGTGGATTCGACAGACCCAATAGGGTTTGCAAGAAGCCTTTATTCAGAGGAATTTTTTAAATCCGTAAGCAATGCCCTTACAGATGAAGGCATGTGCGTTATACAGTCGGAATCCCTCCTTCTTCACCCTGATGTGGTAGGTGAAGTCCAGCATACTATTAAAAGTGCTTTTCCTGTAGTGGATGTTTATACTGCCCCGATTGCCACATACCCGGGCAACTGGTGGACATTCTCAATAGGTTCAAAGAAACTGGACCCGCGGCAGATGCGGCGCAAGTGCGAACTCGATACCAAATACTACAGTGATGAGATTCATCAGTATGCATTTGTGCCAAAAGGCTTGTATGAGAAACTCATGCAGGGAAAGCTCAAATGGTAAGGGTTTGATAGTCTGTTTTTGCCTGCCGAGGCGGTTTTTCCTGTTGCCGCCAGAGGGTGATTATGTCCCCTTGACACAAGTGTAAAGCAAGTGCTAAATTATTTTAGCACTCTAACCGTTAGAGTGCTAAAAGAGGAGTATGCTTAGCGAACGAAACAGGAAAGTCCTGTGTGCAGTTGTCCAGAGCTATATTAACAAACCTGACCCTGTGGGCTCAAGGTTTGTTACCAAGAAGTATGCGTTTAATCTTTCTCCTGCGACCATAAGGAACATAATGGCTGACCTTGAGGAAATGGGTTTCCTGAGTCAGCCACATACTTCTGCAGGAAGGATTCCTACGGACAAAGGATACAGGTTCTATGTGGATTCCCTGTGCAGGGAAAAGCCTACCGTGGATGCTAAATTCAGCAATATTCTCAAAAGCAAGTTGGAGTCGATTAAAAGTGATATATACACTCTGCTTAAAGAGGCAACAGAGACCCTTGCTGCAATGTCTCATTATCTCGTGTTTGCTGTTCCTCTTAAGACCGACAGTACGACTCTTAACAGGATTCAGCTGTTCCGCTACAGGAACAAGCAGACGGTGGCAGTGCTTCTTACCAATGAAGGGCTGGTAAGAAGCAAGATGCTTGACACGAACTTCGGGCTTTCGCAGAAAGACCTTAACAGAATTTCCGATTACCTGAACTCTGAATTCTCCGGCTGCACGATAGATGAGATTCGCTCTGCACTGATAAAACAAATGTCGAAAGAAAAGGCTTTATGTGATATCCTTATATCTAAGGCTATAGCTATATGCAAGGAAGCGTTGTTCTTCCCGAGCACGGATTTGATTGTATCCGGATTCTCGGAGCTCATTGGACTGCCTGATTTTTCAGGCAGGATAAAGGAGATTGCCAAGGCTATAGAAGACAAACATACGATTCTGAAGCTTCTTGACAGGCTGTCAGCCAGTACTGACGGAGTGAAGGTTGTGATAGGTTCTGAAAATCCAATGGAAGAGTTGAAAAAGCTGAGCATAGTAATGGCTACGTATAAGCAGGGAGACAGGTCTTTGGGCAGCGTAGGCGTTATCGGACCTACGAGAATGGATTACTCAAAGACTATACCTATGGTCGAGCTGACGGCCAAGTCCATAAGTGCGGTAATCTCAAGATAAGTTTAAGGAGAAGAACCTTGGAAGACAACAGAGAAGAGGTTTTTGAAATAGAGGAACAAGAGGCTGAAGAGGCAAGTAAAAACCTTGAGGAGCTGGTTGCAGGGGTAGGGAAGTCTGCCGAGGAAGGAGAACAACCGGCTCCAGAAGAGAAAAAAGAAGAGAAAGAGGAGGGAAAGCCTCCAGAGCAGGAGATTGCTGAGCTTAATGAGAAGTATCTCAGACTTTATGCTGACTTTGAAAACTACCGGAAGAGGGTAGCAAAAGACAAGGAGGAACTCGTAAAGTATGCAAACGAGTCACTCCTTTATGAGCTGCTGCCTTCTCTGGATAACCTTGAAATAGCCTTAAAGCATGCAGACAAGGAAACATCCAAGGGTCTTATAGAAGGCGTTGAGATTACCTTAAGGGAACTTTACAGAACGCTTGAGAAATTCGGACTTAAGCCTATAGAAGCACTTGGCAAACCTTTTGACCCTGAATTCCACCATGCAATGTCGCAGGTTGAAAGGGACGATGTCGAGGAAAAGACAGTTGTAGAGGAGTTCAGGAAAGGGTATATGTATAGGGATAAGGTTCTCAGAGCGTCGCTTGTAGCTGTCTCGCAGAAGCCGCAGGAGAAGAAAGAAGAGACTGAAGCGCAGGAGACAGAGGAAATAGAAATAAATAACAGTAATGCAAAGGAGGAGTGATAGATGGGCAAAGCTATTGGAATAGACCTTGGTACTACGAACTCGGTTGTAGCTGTTGTGCAGGGAGGAGAACCTGTTGTCATTCCGAATCAGGAGGGCAGCAGAACTACTCCATCAGTGGTGGCTTTTACTGAAAAAGGTGAAAGACTCGTTGGACAGATTGCAAAAAGGCAGGCGATAACCAATCCGGAAAATACGGTGTTTTCGATAAAAAGGCTTATGGGCAGGAAGTATAACTCTCCGGAGGTGGAGCATGCAAAAAAGCGTCTGCCTTATAAGATAGTTGAAGCTCCTAATGGCGATGCGCACGTGGAGATAAGAGGAAAAAGGTATTCTCCACCTGAAATATCAGCAATGATACTGCAGAAGCTCAAGCAGGCGGCTGAGGACTATCTCGGTGAGTCGGTTACAGACGCTGTTATTACAGTGCCCGCTTATTTCGATGACAGCCAGAGACAGGCTACAAAGGACGCAGGAAGAATTGCAGGTCTTAATGTCCTGAGGATAATAAACGAGCCTACGGCTGCCTCTCTGGCCTATGGAATGGACAAGAAAAAAGAAGAGAAAATCGCTGTTTATGACCTTGGAGGCGGAACATTCGATATCTCCATACTGGAGATAGGAGAAGGAGTTATAGAAGTAAAGGCAACTAACGGTGATACTTATCTCGGCGGTGACGATTTCGACCTCAGGATAATTGACTGGATGGTCGAGGAGTTTAAACAGGAGCAGGGTATAGACCTTAAGCAGGACAAGATGGCGCTTCAGAGGCTTAAGGAGGCTGCCGAGAGGGCAAAAGTAGAGCTTTCAACAGCGATGGAGACAGAGATAAATCTTCCGTTCATAACTGCGGATGCTACAGGTCCAAAGCATCTGCTTATGAAGCTTACAAGGGCGAAGTTCGAGCAGCTTGTCTCTGACCTTGTGGAACGCTCCATCGGACCGTGCAAGGATGCCCTTCGTGACGCTTCGCTTTCTACCAGTGACGTGGATGAGGTCTTGCTTGTCGGCGGACAGACAAGAACCCCTAAGGTTGTGCAGACAGTGCAGAATTTCTTTGGCAAGGAGCCTAATAAGTCAGTGAACCCTGATGAGGTTGTTGCCGTAGGTGCTGCAATACAGGCAGCGGTTCTTAAGGGTGAAGTCAAGGAAGTGCTCCTGCTTGATGTTACACCGCTTTCCCTCGGTATAGAGACTCTTGGCGGTATATTTACAAAGATAATCGAGAGAAATACGACTATACCGACAAGGAAAAGCCAGATATTCTCTACTGCTACTGACAATCAGCCTGCGGTTACCATTAAAGTGTATCAGGGCGAAAGAGAAATGGCGGCTGACAACAAGCTTCTGGGCATATTTGAGCTTGTCGGCATACCTCCGGCTCCAAGAGGTGTTCCGCAGATAGAGGTCTCTTTTGACATAGATGCAAACGGCATTCTGCATGTGTCTGCTAAAGACCTCGGAACCGGCAAAGAACAGTCCATAAAGATAACTGCTTCAAGCGGTCTGTCCGAGGAAGAAGTCCAGAGAATGATGAGGGATGCAGAAGCACATGCAGAAGAGGACAGGAGAAAGAAACAGCTTGCAGAAGCCAGAAACGAGGCGGATACCCTTGTTTATACGGTTGAAAAATCCCTTACGGATTATGGTGACAAACTCACAGAGGCTGAAAAGAAAGAGATACAGGATGCCCTTGAGGAGTGCAAGAGACTGAAAGATACAACCTCTGATGCCTCTGAACTGAAGGCTGCTATAGAAAGGCTTGCAAAGGCATCCCACAAGATGGCAGAGCATATATACAAAGAGGCGGCAGCAGCACAGCAGCAGCAAGCCGCAGCACAGGGCGAAGAAAAACCCGGCGCTGAAGAGGAAAAGGTCGTTGAAGCAGAATTTGAAGAGGTGGACAAAAAAGACAACTAAACAATACAATAACAGGAGGCAATGAAGGATTATTATCAGATACTTGGCGTAGATAGAAATGCCACAGAGGCAGAGATAAAAAAGGCATTCAGAAAACTTGCCCTCGAGTGTCATCCTGACCGGAATCCAAGCAAAGAGGCTGAAGAGAGATTCAAGGAGATAAACGAAGCGTATTCCTGTCTTATAGACCCTGAAAAAAGGGCACAGTATGACCGGTATGGTACGGCTGAAGGCGTGGGCGTAGGTGCCGGCTTCAGCCAGTTTACAGGCGGCTTCAGTGATATATTCGAGGATATATTCGGAGACTTCTTCAGTGCGTTTACAGGGCGAAGGGCTACACGGCCTGTAAAGGGCAGTGACCTGAGATATGACCTTGAGATAACGCTTGAAGAGTCTGCCTTTGGTACGGAAAAGACAATCGAAATACTGAGGTGGGAGGATTGCACTGCATGTGGTGGGACAGGCTCAAGGTCAAAGATGCCCAGCATGTGCCCTGATTGCAGGGGCTCAGGACAGATAAGGTTTCAGCAAGGGTTCTTCAGTGTATCCAAAACCTGTTCACGTTGCAAGGGCTACGGTAAGGTCATTTTAGACCCCTGCTCGGTATGTAAAGGTGAGGGGAAAACAAAGATACCGAGAAAAATACACGTTAAGGTTCCACCAGGTGTTGATGTGGGTTCAAGACTGAAAATGTCACGTGAGGGTGAGCCAGGACTATATGGTGGTCCACCAGGCGACCTTTATATAGTAATAAATATTAAACCGCATGAGTTCTTCAGAAGAGAAGGCACTGATATCTACTGCGATATAAACGTGACATTTCCTCAGGCAGTTCTTGGTGCAGAAGTAGAGGTGCCTACTCTTAACGGAGTGCGTAAACTGAAGATACCGCCTGGAACTCAGCCTGGCACAACCTTTCGCCTGAAGAACGAGGGAATCCCCAGACTCGGAAGCCGCATGAAAGGCGACCAGATAGTAACCGTTAATGTGGTCATCCCCAAGCACGTAAACCAGAGACAGAGGGAATTAATCGAGGAGCTCGCAAGAATAAGCGGGGATGAAAACCATATGAGCCTGAAAGACAGGCTTAAAAACATCTTTGCAGGGACAGCATGAAAGGCATAAAAGGTCAGCTTAGTTCCCTCCCGTTGACCGACCTGATGCAATGGATAGAAATGAATAAAAAAACAGGTGTCCTGTTTGTCTCAAAGGACGATTCAAGTAAGTGCTTTTGCTTTGAGGATGGAAGACTCCTTCTGGCTGCTTCAAAAAGCGAAGGCAAAAGGTTCGGAGATTTGTTGACAAAAGAAGGGTATATAAGCTACGACGAGCTTGAAAAAGCCATTTCTGAAAGCAGGAAAGAGAAGACCTCGTTCATAGGCTATCTGACTGAGAATAAGATAGTTCCCAAAGAGTTTGTAACTGCAGCCTTACAGCAACTTGCAGAGGAAAATATTACTGAGATTCTTGGGTGGCAGGACGGCTATTTCGAGTTTGTGGAGGAGCTTCCGAAAGTTATTGCCGAAAGTCCGGTACAGCTCAGTGCAAGCTTCCTCGTCTTTGAGTCCGTAAGAAAACACGATGAACTCTTAAGACAGAGGAGCCAGTCAGAGGCTTGATGCCTCGGATATACCTTCCATCAATACTCGCCGGAAAGCCCGATGTAAAGATAACAGGGGAAAATGCGCGGTATCTTCTGTCAGTCCTCAGATGCAGGGTGGGCGATAAGCTTATTGTGTTTGACTCAGAAGGCTGTCACTACAAAGCTGAGATAATAAAGACAGGCAAGAATAATCTTTATATAGAGTTAAAAGAGACCCTGCCGCCTGTGCCTGAGCCTAAAACAGGCATTATCCTTCTTCAGGGGATACTGAAAGGGCAGAAGATGGATATGGTCATCCAGAAGGCTACAGAGCTCGGCGTAAAAGAGATAGTTCCCCTTATTACGGAGAGAACCCAGATAAAAGAAACAAGGAAGCTTCAGAGATGGCAAAAAATAGCAGTTGAGGCGGCAAGACAGTCAGGAAGAGGCATGGTGCCTGAGGTGCAAAAGCCGGTTGAAGTTCAAAAATTCTTTGACTCTGAAAATGCATTTACCGGCTTTATATTCTGGGAAGAAGGCGGTGTAAGTCTGAGAGACAGAACAATTTCCTGTTCAGACAAACCGATTGTTGTTGCTGTGGGTCCTGAAGGTGGTTTTACAGAGGAGGAAGTTCGTCTGGCAGAAAAAAAAGGACTCATAGTGGCTACGCTCGGAAACCGCATACTCCGTGCTGAGACAGCCGCTATATCTGCAATTACACTCATACAGTTTTTGCTTGGAGAAATGGGATAGAGACCTAAAAATACCTTCGCGACTTTTCCCCCAGATTGTGCACAATCTCACCACCTATCAGAAATATAATTGAGGAGTAATACACCCACAGCAGAAATAATACGAATGCTGTCAGCGATCCATAGATAGTACCCAGTTTTGTTACAGAGCCTACATACCACGTAAACAGGTGTTTGGCTATCTCAAGCATTACTGCCGTGAAAAGCCCTCCCCAGAAGGCATGGAAAAACTTTACCTTCTTCTTGGGAAGAATTATATACACTGACACCGCTATAAACTGCACAAGCAGCAAAGGCACAATGAACTTTATGAAGACGGCTGTTATCGTGCCTATTTTTAACCATGGGAAATGCACTTGGAGTGGTTTTATAAGAAGCATTGCAGAGCTCAGGAGAAACGAAATAAAAAGGAATAACACTATCAGTGTTACAACAATAAATGAAAGTAGCACAGAGCCTAAAAATGTACGTTTCTGGTCGACCTTAAATACAGTATTCATTGCTGACTGCATGGTTGAAAAAAACTCAAAAGACAGAAACCCATAAAGTATAAGGCTCAGCTTTCCGATACCCTTGAACGTTATTATCTTTCTGAGTTCCTCTGTTATGTCTTTTGTGATTTCAGGGAAGAAGCCGGTGAGTTTTTCAAGGAAGAAATTAAAAAACGCCTGATGTTCTCCGAGGATATATCCGAGGATTGTTATGATGATTAGACAGAAAGGCACAATAGCCAGCATTGAAAAATACGAAAGCGATGCAGCAAGCATTACACCGCCGTCTTTGAAAAAGTCATAAATGCTGTTAAATAAAACGCGCAGCAGACGCATATGAATTCACGTTGTATTTTGCAATTTATTTTTTCTGCCTGATGTAAATCTTTATGGGTGTCCCTTTGAAGGAATATTTTTCCCTGAGCCGGGTCTCTATATACCTTATGTGAGCGTCTTTGATGCCTTCCGGAAGGTTTGTAAATATAGAGAATGCTGGTGGTTCTGTGCCGACTTGTGTCATGTAGTAGAGTTTTACAGTTTTACCTTTGTAAGTAGGCAGGGTAATGTCTTTCAGGAATCTATTGAGCTCTGCCGTGCTGATTCTTTTCCGTCTCTCTTTTATTACCTCGTCAATAAGAGGAAAGAGTTTTGTTATTCTTTTTTTCTTAAGTCCTGATGTTGTAAGCACAGGTGCATGGTCAAGGAACCAGAGCTTTCTTTTTATATCCGCAAGTAGCTGTTTGTAGGCTTTATCCGGCTCCTGAACGAGGTCCCATTTATTTATAAGGAATATAATTCCTTTTTCATATCTGTGAGCCATGCCTGCAATTTTCTGGTCTTCAGCCACTACACCTTCGGAGGCGTCAATCAGAAGAAGTGAGACGTCACATCTTTCGATGCTTCTCATCGCCCTGAGCATTGCGAACCTTTCCAAAGAGTATCCTGCTTTTGCCTTCCTGCGTATGCCTGCTGTATCAATGAGAAGGTATTTTTTTCCGTAGTAGGTACAGATTGAATCTATGGAGTCTCTTGTAGTGCCGGGTATGGGGCTTACGAGGAGCCTTTTTTTCCCGATAAGGGCGTTTATCAGTGTGGATTTCCCCACGTTTGGTCTACCGATGACTGCGATCTTCGGATAGTCCGTTGTTTCCTTTGGGGCTGGCGGCAGTAGGGAGATGACTTTATGCATCAGTTCATCGAAGTTATAGCCTGTGGTGGCGGATACAGGTATGAGTTCATCCACTCCAAGGTCGTAGAACTCATAAAGCCTTGTTTCCTTTGTCGGGGCATCTATCTTATTAACAGCCCAGAGCACTTTTTTCCCTGACGCCCTTAGTAGTGCTGAAAGTTCTTTATCGTACGGGTTCATGCCTTCTTTTCCGTCGAGAAGATGTATTATCAGGTCAGCCTCATCAACCGCAAAAAGCGCCTGCTCTTTTATCTGTCCGAATATGTCGTCCTCAGGCTGGGGATAGAAGCCGCCGGTGTCCACAACGACAAAAGTGTTGCCTTCCCATTCGGCGTCCATGTAGTTTCTGTCTCTTGTTACTCCTGGGATGTCCTCTACTATGGCGGCTCTGGAGCCTACAATACGGTTGAAGAGCGTAGATTTTCCAACATTCGGTCTGCCGATTATAACCACTACTGGTTTTGCCATGCTATGAGTTTATCAGATTTGTGTGTTTTCAAGCAAAATGAGTGAAAACACCAAGTCTAAAATTATAGGATTGGAAAAAGCACGAAAAACCAAAGGGTTTTGCCTGAATTTTGGGCATAGAAATTGCTTTTGTTAAAGCAGGTTATAGTGCTATGGTTCTTAAAACAAGGATTATCAGTGTAATAGTAGTAGTCCTGATCATTTCGGTTGGGATATCCACCGTCATAACGCTCAATGTGCAGAGCAAGAGGGTGATATCCGAAAAGCTCTCAAACATAGAGGTTCTGAGCAACATCATCCTCAGAAGCATTGAGAATGCGATGTCAAAGGGCAAGACCGAAGATGTCCAGAAGACCCTCGAGAACATAGGCAAGAACAGTGAAATAATAAACCTCAGAATAATCTCAAGTGAAGGCTACATATTGAAGTCGAAGAACCCCGAGGAAATAGGGCTTAAGTCAAAGGAATATTCCCTGTTTAATTTCAAGGAAGACAGATACAAGCCAATTATACAGGAGAACACGATAAGCCATCTGACTCCGGTTTTTAACAAGGAGCAATGTTATGGCTGTCACAGCAGGAATATAAAAGTAAACGGGCTGATAGAGATAAAGTATGACATCTCACGCTACAAGGCCAACCTGATGGCTATGAAGAGGTTTCTGATAATGTCCAATGTTCTTACGGTTCTGGCTGTAGCCATCATTTTAGGCATCATGTTTACAAGGCTGATAACGAATCCGCTGAAGGGGTTCCTGAAGACTATAAAGGCGGTTGAAAACGGGGACTGGAATGCAAGGGTCAATATAAACAGCAATGATGAACTGGGTGCTATAGGTGCAGCTTTCAATAAGATGCTTCATGAGATAAGGGTTCTTTATGACAAAAACATTAAGAAAGAAAAAGAGATATCGAGGGTAAAGGTTGAGCTTGACCACAAGAGGATTCTCGAGGAGTTGAACGCCCAGTTGCAGTATAAGGTGAAAGAAGTTGAGACTGCAAATAAAGCGGTGTTGAGTCTTTCCAAGGAAGTAAAGGCAAAGAACATAGAGCTGGAAAAGATGGTTGAAAGGCTCAAGCGTATAAACGAAGTAGGCAGGATGCTGACATCCATAATAGAGACTGACGAGCTTATGAAGCTGATTATAAAGACTACTGCTGAGCTTCTTCGCGCAGAGAAGGGTACTATTTATCTGGCGAAGGATGAGCGGAGCAAGCTGATGTTGCAATACCAGCGTGGCATGGGTGTAGAAAGTGCAACAGGCATATCTATGGAATTTCATCCTCTTTATAAAGACATTCTCAAGGAAGGCAAGCCTGTTTTTATAAGCGGGGACAATCCTATGTCGAATGCTAGGACGGATTCTGTTGTGCCTACCATTGGAGTGCCTTTGAAGATGAAAGGGCAGATAATAGGAGGCATGCTTCTTGAGGAAAAGGTAGATGGCACGCAGTTTACGTCTGATGAGCTGGAGCTGCTTGGAACGCTGGCAAATCAGGCAATGGTTGCCATCGAGAACGCATGGCTTTATGAGACCGTCAAGAGCAATTATTTCGGCACGATTCAATCGCTGGTGAATGCCCTTGAAGCCAGCGACAGATATACAAAGGGTCATTCCGAGCGGGTTAAATTCCTGTCTCTTGAGCTTGCAAAGTATCTTGGTCTTGACTACAGGGAGCTGGAGTTGCTTGAGCATGCGGCTATTCTGCATGACATCGGCAAGATAGGAATAGATTCCGTTGTGCTCAACAAGGCTGGTAAACTCACGAACACGGAGTTCAGTCTTATAAGGGCGCATCCTATCATCGGCGATGAGATACTTGGACCCATAGGCACACTCGAGGGCATAAGAACGACGATACTTCAACACCATGAGAGATACGATGGTCTAGGCTATCCTTACGGCATCGCAGGGGATGAGATTGCACTCAAGGCGCGAATACTGGCTGTGGTTGACACATTCGATGCAATGCTTACAGACAGACCTTACAGAAAGGCACTGCCTCTTGAAAAAGCGATAGAGGAGCTCAAAGAGGGAGCTGGCACACAATTCGACCCTGTTATAGTAAATGCATTTATTGAGTTGATTGAAAAGAACGAAGACCTTCTCAAGGCTGCAGGCTACAATATTAACTAATCTCTGACCTCGAAAATAAACTCTATTTCAACCGGTGAATTAAGCGGAAGCACAGGCACGCCAAGTGCTGCCCTTGCGTGTCTGCCTGTCTCTCCGAAGACCTCGGTCATAAAGTCTGACGCTCCGTTTAGAACCTTCGGCTGTTCTGTAAAGTCAGGGGCGGATGCGATATAACCTGTAATCTTTACACATCTTGTTATTCTGTCGAGGCTTCCAAGATAAGACTTCAGGATTGCCAGGGCATTCACAGCAGCTACAGTTGCTTCTTCTTTAGCTTCCTCGACGCTTAAGTCTTTTCCCACGATGCCCTGCCTTGTGAGTTTTCCGTTTCTAAGGGGTAGTATTCCGCTGAGGAACAGGAGGTTTCCTGTTCTTACTGCCGGCACATAGCTGCCAAGCGGTTCTGGTGCTGGTGGAAGCTCTATACCGAGTGCTTTTAGTCTTTCTTCAGGAGACATCCTTTTATAATCCGAGTTCATCCGGCACGGCGATTCTTCCCATCACTGCCGAAGCTGCGGCCACAGCCGGGTTGCTGAGGTATACCTCGCTTTCAGGGTGTCCCATTCTTCCCACGAAGTTTCTGTTTGTAGTCGCCAGTGCTCTTTCACCTTTTGCAAGGATTCCCATGTGTCCTCCAAGGCAGGGACCACAGGTAGGTGTTGACACAACCGCACCAGCGTCTATGAATATCTCGACAAGCCCTTCTTTAACAGCCCCCAGATAGATTCTCTGTGTTGCAGGGATTACTATCATTCTCACGTCAGGGTGGACTTTCCTGCCCTTTATCACTGCTGCTGCTTCCCTCAGGTCTTCGAGTCTTCCGTTTGTGCATGAGCCTATGACCACCTGGTCAATTCTTACATCCTGAAGCTCTGCTGCTGGCTTTGTATTCGACGGCAGATGAGGGCATGAGACCGTAGGCGGAATCTTTGAGCAGTCGTATTCTTTTATCTCGACATAGGTTGCGTCTTTGTCAGATGTATAAAACTTATACGGTCTTTTTGCCCTTTCTTTTACATATGCTTCTGTGATTTCGTCAGGCACGATGATGCCGCTTTTTCCGCCTGCCTCTATTGCCATATTGCACATTGTCAGGCGGGCGTGCATTGGAAGGGCTCTGATGGTCTCTCCCTCGAATTCCATTGCCCTGTAGAGTGCGCCGTCCACTCCGATGTCTCCGATTGTATAGAGTATGAGGTCTTTGCCTGTCACCCATTTATTGAGTTTTCCGAAGTATATGAACTTCATGGACTCAGGCACTTTAAACCAGCACTCTCCAGTTGCCATTGCAGCTGCTACGTCGGTTGAGCCAACGCCTGTTGAGAATGCGCCGAGCGCACCGTATGTGCATGTGTGGCTGTCTGCCCCTATGATAAGGTCTCCCGGAAGGACAAGCCCTTGCTCAGGCAGAAGGGCGTGTTCTATGCCCATCCTTCCAATCTCGAAGTAATGGCTAAGCTGGTATTCCTTTGAGAAGTCTTTAAGCAGCTTACACTGCTCTGCTGCCTTTATGTCCTTCTGTGGTGCGAAGTGGTCAGGGATGAGTGCGATTCTTTCTCTGTCGAACACGTCTTTTGCACCGATTTTTTTGAACTCTGAAATAGCTATCGGTGCAGTGATGTCATTTGCCAGCAGGAAGTCGACTTTTGCATTGATGAGTTCTCCGGGTGCGACCTCTTTCTTGCCGGCATGCGCTGCAAGTATTTTTTCGGTAATAGTCATATTCGTCATCTCCATTATAGAGTTATGATTGTGGGCTCTGCGTCCCTTTGCTCAAGCAGAGTATATTTTACCAGAAACGGCAAGGGCAGGCAGGACGCGAACAACGCGAACAGGGTCAACCGACCCTAACTATTTGAAATCAAAAGCAAAAACCGTGGTTGGCATTTCAGGACGCGAACATAAAAAACAGGCTCCGTCTTCTAAGCCATTTATCCTATGACCGTCTTTTGTAGTAAGGCACCACCCCGCCGGACAAGTCCAAAATCCCCATAGACAATCACAACTCAGAATTTAGTCAAAACTCACAATTCGAGAAAGTATATAGCTACTGCTTTACAATCTCGTCAAGAAGCAAACTCACAACGCATAGTACCCTTAAGGTAAAAATAGGGCTTATACTAGTTGCATTTTCCACGTGAAGCTATTAATATTTTCTAGAAAATTAGGAGGTTGAGAACTTGGGTCATATTAGATTAGGACGATTGCCTAAACGAAAGAACTGGATACAGGTCTGCGAACTCTTATCTTCAGAATCTATAAATTCACAAGCTTTAGCTGTTTCTATATCCAAAGCGGCTCAGAATAGTCTTTTACGGGATGAAAATCAGAGAGGTCTCTTTCAGACTGTTAGATATCTTATTAGACTTGTACAAGCATCTCGAACTGAAGACTTTAGCGGGGCTCTTAAAGATATAGGTATAGTTTTTGACCAGGAAGAATCGGGAATGGTTCTGCTCGGTCACATTTTAGAAAAAATAAAAGATGATATCCACCAAAATAAAGGGAACTCCCATCTTGATAGTATTGCATCTACAGCATTTCAAGAGACTCTTACAAAAACTATCCACCAATACGCTCAAACGCTTTTCGGCTGTTCAATTGAAGATGTAAGAAGTGCTTTTAAACGTTATTCTTCCAAAAATAAATTTGGAGAGATAGCTCGTTTGCTTTTCAGTACTTACCTCACAAGAATATTCCAATATACAATTGACCGAGCAATTTCTGAGAATGTTGGAGTAGGTAAGAAATTTAATGATGTTAACAGTGTTTTAGAGTTTCAAAAAGCTATCAAAACTTATTGTTGGGATATAAGCAAAATAGTCGAAGAATACTCAGGAGGGTGGTATTCAAAACATGAATGGGAGGGAACCCTTTCGGATGCTGAAATAAAACGGTTCACCAGTTACGCCTTAAAAAAGCTATTAAGTGAAATCAACGAAGATAGATGAGTAATACATTGCTATGCATATGTGAAGGCGCTCCACAGCCTAACATTGTATTCGATAAAACTATTCATTTATCTCATCTTGGTACTAATGCGAATATTCGGCTTGGAATAGAAGACTATTACAATAATCTTGCAGGTAAACTTGATGATATATCTAAAGACCTTTTGAGAATTGCAGCATATATTTATGTAGCAGATACATCAGTGAGCAGGGGGGGTGATGCAGATATTTGGGGGAAAAATTGGCGGAGACAATTTCACTTAGCTATTCCTGTGTTGCTACCAGATATTTGGAACGATTCGACAGTTAAAGACCTATTGAAAAGTGTAGTTGATTTTTTAACTGAAGACTCTTTTGAATTCACTTTTACACAATGGCAGGATCCAATACGACAAACATTTCTAAATTTATTTAAAACACCTAATGAAGGAATTGGAGCTGATTCAGTTGTTTTATTTTCTGGAGGATTAGATTCATTATATGCTGTTGGTAAGCTTACCGTTACTGAAAAAAGAAGGCCTCTCCTAATAAGTCATCTAAGTACCAATAAAGTAGTATCTCGACAGCGTTCTATTATTCAGGCAATCAAGAACCATCATAAGTCTAGTACTGACTGGTCTTTTCCTCATTGGGCAGTACGTATTAGTCGTATGAGAAGTGAGGGGAAAGAAAGAACTCAAAGAAGTCGCTCATTCCTTTATGCAACACTTGGGGTTACAGCGGCTCATGCTTTAAATGTTTCCGATGTATTTCTTAGTGATAATGGTATTGTAAGTATTAATCTTCCGCCTTCTTCTCAAACTGTTGGGGCTATGGCTTCGAGAACTACCCACCCAAAATTTATATCAAATTTTAACACTCTAATGGAAAAAATAGGCTTACCAAAGGTGAAGAATAGCCTATTGCATTTAACAAAGGCTGAGGTTGTAAGCGGCTTACGTAACATTGGGTTTGATAATCTTATTCCATTAACTGTATCCTGTGCACGAATACATGGTATGTCGAAATTCCAACCGCATTGTGGTACTTGTACACAATGTCTTGATAGACGATTTGCCACTATTTATGCAAATTTAGAAGCTCAAGACCCTCCGGAACAATATGTAAAGGATATTTTCAAAGATTCTATAGATACTCTATATGACAGAATGCATGCTGAAAATTTAATCCGTCATTGCATCAATTTGCGAACCTTGTCTATTGAATCTTTTCTTGAGATATTTCCAATGGTGTGGGATTGTGTGGATTTATTTGATAATCCAGAAGAAAAAATTCAAGAGCTTTATGATCTTCATCAACGTTATTCAGAACAGGTCTTACAGGCAATTAAAATAAAGCAAGGTGAGCTTTTTAATGATTTTGTGAGTGGGATAATATCAAGGGAGAGCATATTAGGTCTTATTGGGAGCGGTGACCACCTGAAAACATCTATTGATAGAATCGCTACAGAGCTGGGTGATTTGTTTGCAAGAAGACTCCCGATTGTCTTCCAGACAAAGAAACCAGCAAGAGAAAGAGATGTTCAAGATGCAGCACAGGCACTTTTATCTGAGTTTAGCGAAAATATTCAACGTGAAGCTCCACAAGTCAGCTATAGTGTTGTAAACAGACGACCTGACTTTTCAAAAGATAGATCTCAACTATTTATCGAAATGAAGTTAGTTAAAGCTAAAAAAGATGTTAGCAAAGTGATAGATGAAATATCTGCTGATATAAGACCATACTTAGATCATAGTAGAGGTATTCTTTTTTGTATCTACGATACTGACCGCAATATTGTTGATGATGATAAGTTTAAAGAACCATTTAAGAATGACACGAATGTGTTTATAAAAATAATAAGATGAATTTCTAACATATAATTTGATTAGGCTTCGGTGAAGACTTCCCATGCAAAAATTTAAAGCCTCTATTATCCGTACATTAAGCCTCTTAGAAGATGGATACTTTGAAAGGCAAAAAACACTCTTCTCCTATCCCCCAATAAAATCCTAAACAAATCCAAATACTCAAAATCCTGTAACCCCTCATCGACTATGGATACCGTCTGTAAGCTTCTTTGCGATGTCGTATGTGATAGACCGTTACCGTTTTATTTTGCACATCAACCTGATAAATTACCCGGTATTCCCCAATGCGAATACGGTAGCTCAGTTCAGAGCCTTGAAGTTTTCTGCATTGAGCAGGAAAGGGGTTTTCTGAAAGGGCTTCTATCGCAGTCAGGATTTGCGGTATATGTTGACGGTCAAGTTTTTTGAGGTCGCGTTCAGCCGATGTTTTCCAGAGAAGATTAAATGATACCATCTGCCTGGAGTTTCTTTTTTAACTCGTCAAGGCTGATGGTTGGCTCGTCTTTACGTTCAGCTATAACGGCGAGGTCGTGTAGGTCTTCGAGAAGTTCTTCATATTCGTCAAGTGGCAGGACTACGGCAATTTTTTTGCCAGAATCATCTATCATATATCTTTCATGTAATTTCTCCATTGCATTCCTCCTGATTTCTGTAGCTTATTTTATCACATATAGTAATTCACGGAAAAGAAATGTACTAGGCAGCCCCTTATCTTCCCGCAAGTTTATTAAGTGCGTTTATATACGCCTTTGCTGCTGCTACTATTATGTCTGTGTCGGCTCCGTGTCCCCTGACGGTTCTCCCGCCTTCTTCAAGCGCAACTGTCACTTCTCCGAGTGCATCAGTGCCGCCTGTGATGCTTTTTACGTCGAATTTCAAAAGACTGCTCTTTGTGCCTGTAAGTGCTGAAATCGCCTTGTATGTTGCATCCACAGGACCGTCACCGTGCTCTGTCATCTCGACTTCTTTCCCCTCGATTTTCAGTTTCACAGATGCAGTGGGTTTCTGATTCAGACCGCTTGTTATGCTGAGGCCAACAAGGCTATAGACTTCAGGAGTCTTCTCTATCTCTTCAGAGATAAGAGCCTCGATGTCCTCGTCAAAGATGTCCTTTTTCTGGTCTGCAAGGTGCTTGAATTTCTGGAATGCGCTTTCTATTTCCTCCGGGGTCAGTTCATATCCCAGTTCTTTAAGCCTTGTCTTAAACGCATGTCTTCCTGAGTGTTTTCCAAGCACAAGTCTGGTGCTGCTTAATCCGATGCTTTCAGGGCGGATTATCTCGTAAGTGGTTTTTTCTTTCAGAAGTCCGTCCTGATGGATTCCTGCCTCATGGGCAAAGGCATTTGCCCCGACTATGGCTTTGTTAGGCTGCACAGGAATGCCTGTTATCTTTGTGACGAGCCTGCTTGAACGGATAATCTCTTCTGTGTTTATCGTGGTGTCAGCGCGGAAGAAGTCCCTGCGGGTTCTTAATGCCATTACGACTTCTTCAAGCGAGCAGTTGCCTGCGCGCTCGCCTATGCCGTTGATGGTGCATTCCACCTGTCCGGCACCGTTAAAGACTGCTGAGAGGGAGTTTGCAACAGCCAGTCCAAGGTCGTTATGGCAATGGACTGAAATCACCGCCTTGTCGATGTTTTTAACTTTTTCTTTTATTGTTTTTATCAGTTTTCCGAACTCTTCAGGAGTGGTATAGCCCACAGTGTCAGGTATATTCACCGTGGATGCGCCTGCCTCGATGACAGCCTCGATGACCTCTGTAAGGTATACCGGGTCTGTTCTGGTGGCATCCATTGGAGAAAATTCCACGTCATCCACAAAGCTCTTTGCAAGCTTTACCATCTCGACGGATCTTTTAAGCGCTTCTTCTCTGCTTACCCTGAACTGGTATTTTAGGTGTATATCGGATGTGGAATGGAATGTATGTATCCGTTTTTTAGGGACGTCTTTTAATGCCTCCCATGCCTTTTTGATGTCTTCTTCTTTGGCTCTTGCGAGGCTGCATATAACAGGTCCTTCGACTTCAGCGCCGATTCTTCTGATTGCCTCAAAATCTCCGGGTGAGCTTATGGCAAAGCCTGCCTCTATTATGTCAACGCCCAGGCGGGCGAGTTGTTTTGCAACCTGAAGCTTTTCATCCACAGTCATAGACGCACCCGGGGATTGCTCACCGTCCCTCAGGGTGGTATCGAATATCCTTATTGTCCTGACTTCTGCCTCAGATGCCGACATAATACCCTCCTTTTTATACCACAATTTCCACGCCAAAAAAAAGCCACGGGGTTTTTCCGTGGCTTTTTCTGTGCTTTTTTGTTTGTGTCCGACTAACGGTTAGTGCGCAGACTCCACAGCCACGGCCCCCAGGTGCCCGGCTGTCCTGCTAAGTCGCTCTGCCGTTGTCGGATAAAACATAGTCTATTATATACATTGATTTGCTTTTTGTGTCAAGAGACGTTCCGGGGGCGAATTTCCTTTGCCCGCTTGAAATATATATATGCGTTTTCTGCTATCCCGCCTATGAGGTAGAGCATTGCAAACGTGAACAATGCAGTCTCAGGATGCATTATCACAAAAACGAATATTATGACGAGTGCAACGAGAATCCAGAATGGTTTTCTCCTGCTGAGGTCAAGCTCTTTTGCACTGTGAAACCTGAGTGTGCTGACCATGAGAATAGAAATCAAAAACGTTGTAAATAGGATAAGCAGGCTTTTTTGGGGATTCCATCCGACTTCAGTGTAGAAGAGCACCATGGTTGCCGCCACGAATGCCGCACCTGGTATCGGCATGCCTGTAAAGGATTTTTTCTCGGTAGAGCCCATCTGTATGTTGTACCTTGCAAGTCTTAATGCCCCGCATGCAACGAACAGGAATACTGCTGCCCATCCGACCCTTCCGAAGGGCATTAAAGACCACTTAAAGAGCAGTGCCGCAGGGGCAACGCCGAAGGCGATTACGTCAGACAGGGAATCAAGCTCTATGCCGAACCTTGTTGTGCTGTGTGTAAGGCGTGCCACCCAGCCGTCAAGACCGTCAAAGACCGCTGCTATAAGTATTGCCCATGCAGAATGCACATAGTTGCCTTCTAGAACTGCGATTATTGCATAAAAACCGGCGAACATTCCGCAGAGTGTAAGACTGTTCGGAAGTATGTATATACCTTTTCTCATAAACTAAAATTACAGGCTTGCAAGGACTGTCTCCCCTGCCCTTACTTTTTCATTCAATTTCACCTTGACCTGAACGTTTTCAGGCAGGTACACATCGAGTCTTGAACTGAATTTAATCATACCGAATCTATCTCCGCGTTTCAGGCGACTGCCCGGCTCTACCTTACATACTACTCTTCTTGCCAGAAACCCTGCAACCTGTCTTACGAGCACCGAGACTTCTCCGCATCTGATTAGCATGGCTGTGTTTTCGTTCTTAAGGGATGCATCGTCCTGATATGCGGCTTTAAAACTACCAGGGGTGTGTTTTACCTCCACTACCTCGCCGTTACATGGCGAGCGGTTTACGTGAACGTCAAAAGGCGACATGAATATGCTTATCATCAGGGCGTTGGATTTCAGGTATTCGCCTTCATAAATAGGCTTGATTGCAATCACCCTTCCGTCTGCAGGGCAGAGGAAGCCCTCGGTCTCAGGCGGTTGTCTTTCCGGGTCTCTGAAAAAATAGACCATGAACAGAGTGCCGCATAACGGCAGTAGTGCTATCCAGAGTCCGAATATAAAATATGCAAGCACTGTCAGAGCAGAAAATGTCCCTATAAAGGGGTAGCCTTCAGAGGCGATTTTAATCATAAAAGCCTAAGCCTTTGATTTATCCACGAGCTTCCCTTTCTTAAGCCACGGCATCATGGCTCTGAGTCTTCTGCCGACCTCTTCTATCGGGTGTTCTTCACCCTGCCGTGTCAAAGCGTTGAATACGGGTTTGCCTGCCTTGCATTCGAGTATCCATTCTTTGGCGAACGCACCGGACTGTATCTCCTTAAGGATTTTCTTCATTTCTTTTTTCGTTTCCTCTGTGATTATCCGTGGTCCTCTTGTAAGGTCTCCGTACTGTGCGGTATTGCTTATGGAGTAGCGCATGTTGGAGATGCCGCCTTCGTATATCAGGTCAACGATGAGCTTGACCTCGTGAAGGCATTCGAAATAAGCCATTTCAGGGGCGTAACCTGCCTCTACGAGTGTTTCGTAGCCTGCCTGTATAAGTGCGGTGAGTCCTCCGCAGAGGACGACCTGTTCTCCGAACAGGTCTGTTTCTGTTTCCTCTCTGAATGTAGTCTCTATGATGCCTGCCCTGCCTCCGCCGATGGCTGATGCATAGGCAAGGGCGATTTTTTTGGTGTCTCCTGACGGGTCTTGATGCACTGCTATCAGGCAGGGCACGCCACTGCCTTTAAGGTATTCAGAGCGCACGAGATGCCCTGGTCCTTTAGGCGCTACCATGAAAACGCTCACATCCTTAGGCGGCACTATCTGCCCGAAGTGGATGTTAAAACCGTGAGCGAATGCAATATAAGCGTTTTTCTTCAGATTGGGTGCTATCTCTTGATTGTAGATGTCAGCCATATATTCGTCAGGAAGAAGCATCATGATGACGTCGGCTTTCTTTGCGGCTTCTGCCGGAGTCATGACGGTGAATCCTGCTTTTTTCGCCTTGTCCCAGCTGTTGCCTTTTCTCAGTCCGACTATCACGTCCATGCCGCTTTCTTTAAGGTTATTTGCATGGGCATGTCCCTGGCTCCCATAGCCCATTACTGCTATCTTTTTCTTTTTAAGTATTGAAAGCTTTGCGTCTTTGTCGTAATAGACTTTTATCATTTCAGAAACCTCCTAATAATTAAGGATAGAGCTATTATATTATAAAAAACGTGATTTTTCACTAAATGCTTCTTTTTATTATCAAACCGGCAAAGTTGTGTTAAAATCATAGGCACTATGAAGAAATACAGACCGTTGTCTCTTACGAGGATAAAGACCTATCCGCTTTCCAACAGAAAGAGCAAAGTAAAAAAAGACTCTCTGGCGGCGATTTATAAGAAAGGAGATTCTCTTAAGAATTTTGTAAAGGGTTTGCCTGATATACTGGCTGCCAGGGACTTTAAGGCTATTGTCAAGGCGGTAGCTACGGCGAGGGCGAACAAAAGACCTGTTGTGCTTGGTATGGGTGCTCATCCGATAAAAGTAGGGCTTTCCCCTGTCATCATAGACCTTATGGAAAAAGGGATTATAACTGCAGTGGCTACAAACGGTGCTTCCATCATACATGACTTTGAGCTTTCTTTTGTAGGCAGGACGTCTGAAGACGTTGCAGAGCAGCTCTGCAGCGGCAAGTTCGGCATGGCAAAAGAGACAGGAAACTATCTTAATGCTGCAATAAAAAAAGGCGTAAGAAAGGGGCTTGGCATCGGGCAGAGCATTGGTGAGTTCATACACAACAGCAATTTCAAATACAAGGATTTAAGCATTTTTGCAGCAGGCTACAGGCTTGGTCTTCCCATGAGCGTGCATATCGCCCTTGGTGCGGATATAATACACATGCATCCTCAGGCAGACGGCTCGGCTATAGGCGAAGGCAGTATAAGAGACTTCAGGCTTTTTGCCTCAGTGGTCTCTGACCTTGAAGGCGGGGTGTATATCAATCTGGGGTCTGCTGTCATAATGCCTGAGGTGTTTTTAAAGGCACTTACAGTTGCACGAAACCTTGGAAACAAGGTCGAGGACATCACCACTGTAAACATGGACTTTATACAGCATTACAGGGCTAAAGAGAATGTTCTCAGGAGACCGACGTTGATGAAGGGCGCTTCATATGCAATCACAGGGCATCATGAAATAATGTTTCCGCTTCTGGCAGCAACTGTAATAGAGGAGATGGAGACCGATGGACGTCATAATAGATGAGGAACTCTGCATCGGCTGCGGGACATGCGAGGAGATATGTCCTGCAGTGTTTCATCTGAATGAAGACGAGGGGAAAGCAGAGGTAATAGACCCTGAAGCCTGCGAGTTCGTAGGTTGCTGTGAGGCTGCAGAGGAAAACTGTCCTGTCGAGGCGATATCGCTTAAAGAATGAAAAAAAGGGGAGGGAAGATGGACATAGGGGAGATTCTCACTGAAGGCGGCAGTGTCTTGAGAAAAAACCAGATTCTAATGCTGCCTACAATAATTTCAATATTTGTTGCCTTTTCTCTTTTTCTTTTGGTTATACAGACGGCTGGCATGGAGGCAGGAGCTGGTTTTATGAAGGCTGCAGGTATTGTAATCAATCTTTTTGCTCACGGTGTGACTCTGGCGATGGCTAAAGAGGCACTACAGACAGGCACTACCTCATTAGGCACAGGAGTGCATACTGCAGTCAGGTATTTCGCGTCCTTTCTGATAGCCTCCATTATCATGGGGATTATTATAAGCATAGGCACGATGCTTTTTGTTATTCCCGGATTCATAGCGGCTTTCTTTTTGCTGTTCACCTTTTCTTCGATTGTGGTTGACGATATAGGTCCTGTAAAGGCTATAGCAAGGAGCTTCAGTGTCGTTAGGTTGAACCTGAAGAGTTCCCTGTTGTTATTCGTCATTGTAGTGGCAACAGGTTTTCTGTTCTGGGTAGTAAATATGTTTGTTAGTATTATTCCTGTGCTCGGGCAGCTTATTGGGATTGTCCTTGCTGGAGTATTCGGCGCATATATTTCCCTAGTGATTGTAAGGGCATACATGACCCTTACTGAAAAACAAGCCCGAACTCTGAGAATATAAAAAGTCTTATATCAATTTGTGGTCTTTTAGTATCTTTTTCAGTTTCTTTCTGTTTGCATCGGACATTTCACAGAGTGGCAGTCGGAATTCTTCTCTAATTTTTCCCATGAGTGCGAGTGCTGTTTTTACGGGTATCGGGTTGGTCTCGATGAACATGGCGTAATTCAAGGGCTCGAGTTTGTAATGAATCTCTCTTGCTTTTTGTATATCGCCTGCCTTCCATGCTTCCCACATGGCGGCTGACTCCCGCGGAGCTATGTTTGCAGTGACTGATATTGTTCCTCTGCCTCCAAGGGCATACATCGGGAATGTAGTGAAGTCGTCTCCTGAAAGCACTGTAATTCTGTCACCGCAAAGCCGTATAAGTTCACTTGTCTGTTTCATATCGCCTGTGGCTTCTTTTATGCCTACGATGTTTTTAATCTCTGCAAGTCTTGCCACTGTAGACGGCAGGATGTTTACGCCTGTTCTGCCCGGAACGTTATAGAGTATAAGAGGCATGTCTTTTACGGCTTCTGCGATTTTTTTATAGTGCTGATACAGTCCTTCCTGTGTGGGTTTGTTGTAGTAGGGTGCCACAAGCAGTGCGGCGTCCGCACCGAGCTGTTTTGCCTTCTTTGTAATCATTATGGCTTCGTCTGTGGAGTTTGCGCCTGTGCCTGCAATGACCGGAATACGCCCGTTCACCACATCGACGGTTATCTCAATAACCCTGTAGTGTTCTTCGTAATCCAGTGTTGCGGACTCACCAGTAGTGCCGCAGGGGACAATTGCGTGCGTGCCTTCTTTTATATGCCATTCTATGAGTTTTGAGAGCGCTTTTTCATCCACTTTGCCTTTCTTAAATGGTGTGACTATCGGAACCATCGAACCCTCAAACATACCGTCCTCCTGAATTAAATTTTTATTTCTCCCTCAAAGACCTCTTCTGCAGGTCCTGTCATATATACATGATTATCGTTTGCCCATTCAATATAAAGGTCTCCGCCTTCAAGATGCACTGTGATTTTTCTGTTTGTAAGATTCTTTATCATACAGGCTACTGCTGAGGCAGAGGCTCCTGTGCCGCATGCCAGTGTTTCTCCAGAGCCTCTTTCCCATACCCGCATCCTTATCTCCTGAGGGTTTATAACCTCTATAAATTCCACGTTTGTTCTTCTTGGAAACATCGAATGGGTTTCAATCTTTGCCCCGTAGTAACTTACAGGGAAGTCCCTGACATTGTCAACAAAAATCACTGCATGAGGATTGCCCATCGAGACACATGTTATGTGGAATGTTCTGTCTTCTATTTCAAGCGGATAATCAGTGACTGTTCCGTCCAGATTTACCGGAATCTTTCTGCCTTCAAGCACAGGCTCCCCCATGTCCACTTTAACCATATCACCTGCTCTTTCGGGTTTTATTATACCTGCAAGGGTTTCTATATTGAGAATATTTTTTGTTGAGAGCCCCCTGTCCCATATATACTTTGCCAGGCATCTTATACCGTTTCCGCACATCTCGACTTCAGAGCCGTCTGCATTGAATATCTGCATCCTGAAGTCAGCGGTGGTGGATTCAGAAAGCAGGAGCATCTGGTCTGCTCCGACTCCGAAGCGTCTTCTGCAAAGCCTTCTTGAGAGTTCTTCAGGGTTGTCAACAGTTGAATTCCTTGTGTCTATCAGGATGAAGTCGTTTCCGAGTGCATGCATTTTTGTAAACCGCATAATCATTTTGAGGGGATGGTTTCTCCTCTGATGAGGTCTTCGTAGGTTTCTCGCTTGCGGATGAGAAAGTGTCTCTTACCTTTAACCATTACCTCTGCGGCTTTGGGTCTGCTGTTGTAATTGGAGCTCATGGAAAACCCGTAGGCTCCTGCACTCATCACGGCAAGGTAGTCGCCAGGGGAGACCTGCTGAAGCAGTCTATCCTTTGCAAGGAAGTCTCCGGACTCGCATATAGGACCCACAACATCCGAGACGACTTTTTTCTTTCTTCTTTTCACTACAGGAAGTATTTCATGGTATGCATTATAAAGGGACGGTCTCATAAGGTCGTTCATACCCGCATCCACTATCACGAACTCTTTTTCAGGACCTTTTTTCAGATAGAGTGTTTTGGTCAGGAGTATGCCTGCATTTCCTGCAATGGAGCGACCCGGCTCAAGTATAAGGGTTAATTCTCTGCCTTTGACAAGAGGGATGAGGTTTTTAGCCAGCTCTTTCGGGTAGGGAGTGGCTTCATCCCTGTATGGAATTCCAAGTCCTCCTCCTATGTCGAGGTATCTGATGTCCACACCCTGTTTATTCACCTCATCCACGAGCATGAGGATTCTTTTTAATGCGTCCACAAAAGGTGCGACCTTTGTAATCTGCGAGCCGATGTGTTTGTGAATTCCGATTACCTTTATGTTTTTCAGGCTGTTTGCAAGTTTGTAGAATTCAAGGGCGTTTTCTATGGGTATACCGAATTTGTGTTTTTTAAGTCCTGTGGCTATGTAGGAGTGGGTCTGAGGGTCTATATCCGGATTGACCCTGAGTGCGATAGGAGCTTTTGTTTTCATTTTCCCTGCGACCCTGTTTATTTCCATGAGTTCGTTTTCGGATTCGACATTGAACATGAGTATTTTTGATTTAAGCGCGTATCTGATTTCGTTTTCTGTTTTTCCGACTCCGGCATAGACTATTTTTGATGGGGGGATGCCTGCGGTCAGTGCTCTGTAGAGTTCGCCTCCTGAGACGATGTCTGCACCTGCGCCGTGTTCAGCGAGAACCCTGAGTATTGCCAGATTGGAGTTCGCCTTAAGGGCAAAACATATGATATGGGGAAATGTTCTGAATGCTTTTTTATAAGCCTCGATGTGTCTTACGAGTGTGTTGTAACTGTAAACATAAAGGGGCGTGCCGTATTTTTCGGCAAGGAGTTTTAAGGGGACATCCTCAGCATACAGTTCATTTTTTCTGTATTTAAACAGATGCATAAGAGATTTAATTTTACATTGTGGGAAATACAAAGTCAAAAACCCCTGTTACTTTTTTTGCTTGCCTAAGAACCAAAGGAAGAGGTGTCCCAAAATCCCCTGTTACTTTTTTGCTTGCCCAAAAAAGTAACCAAAAAAGGGCACCCAAGGAAAGTTTTCGGGCGTTCCGCTCGGTCGGTCTCCGCTGAATTAGTTCCAACTCGGTCGAAACGACCTCAAACACGAATTAATTCTTAACGCTTCGACCTCCCTCGCTTCACTAAAACTTTCCAATGGGGGATAAATCTTATCTTTATCAGAAAAATTGATATGGGGCTCTGCCCCAAGCCCTTTACTACTTTTTGCTCGTTTTTGCTCGCCCAAAAAGTAGCGCAAAAAGGGCGCCCCATGAAAATTTCCGGGCGGCTTACTCGGTCTGCCTCCGGTAAAATTTTTTAAACTCAACCCTTCGGGTTTCAGACACAAAAAATTTTTTAACCCTCCGGCAGA
>MTOV01000004.1 GCA_002011815.1 Nitrospirae bacterium JdFR-86
GCTACTTTTTGCTCGCCCAAAAAGTAGCGCAAAAAGGGCGCCCCATGAAAATTTCCGGGCGGTTCATTCAGTCGGCTTCCGGTAAATTTTTGCAGAACTCGCCCCTCCGGGTCTCAAACATGCAAAAATTTTTAACCCTCCAGCCTCCTGCATGAACCTGAAATTTTCACAAGGGGTTTAAGACCCGGGTTTGTAACCGCCTTGTGGCTTTCCAAAGAGCAAACTTATACCCTGTGCATACTGTATCTATAAAAAAGTACCCTTGTCCATATTGACAAGGGTACTTTTTTATGGCAGAGCTGGACCTCTGCTGGACATTGTCCATAGGAAGGATGTCACTATTTTTCCATAACGGCTTGGGTTGTTAAGTGTTCCTTCCTGGAAGATACATTGTTCAAGTTTTGATAAACTTGCAGATTGCATGCATAAAATCGTTGTCATACGCCTCGCCTCTGCTTCTGACTATCCGTTACTCATTTGGCAATTAACATCTATTTTTTCTTCCGGTTAATATTAACCATCTGATCAATGCTATTTGGACTATTCGTCTTAGCGCAATTCCATCACTTTCTTGTTTTCTTTCCTCTGGCGAACCAAAAAAAGACCATGGATTAGAATCGCTCTCGAATAAAAATCCTCTATGCACAATCTCGGAGCGTAAGTCGTATAGTTTCTTCTTGGTTATATTTGTTGAAGACAATTTTGGACCGTATTTTTCTAAGAAATCTTTAAATTGTTTAGTCGGACCATTTTTAGGCTTCCTGCACTCACTGCATATAATAAAGTTATCGGATTCTTTTGGAATACTTTCAATCGCGCTTATTGCCGCCAAGTACGCCATACTCTGTGAGGACTCCCATAGTTTGTTTGATAAACTCAGGAATTTACAAGCTGTCATTAGATGATTATATTTTTCCCTATCAAGACTAAACACTATATCAAGAAGTTCATTAATTATTGTTGGTGCCCTAATGCCTTTACTAACATCCTGTCCACGACCATAATATTTGGTTGGTTCAATAAACTTAATTTCTTTCAGATCTGATACATCTGAAAATTTATCGATAACCCAATCAATATCTTCAAAGACATATTCAGTATTGCATAACCTCGAGATTGGCTCCCCTTCACAACGAACCCATTGTGTGTTAACCCGATATTCTCTGTTTGAGATATCTGTATTTAGAAGTAAGTTTAAAATCCAAGCTATTTCATAAGATGCTTTCTTTATACGATATGTATTTATCCCACCGTCATTTGATTTCTTGTATGCAAATTCTAGCAGGATTGGATGTGGTCCATGGGCAATATATTCGGGCTTAGGCGCTTGTGGAGGCACGGGAATGATTTGAAAAACATCTCTGTAACGGAAATAGCCATATAGGGGGATATAAGATGAAAATAATATATCACGACCTATTTTTACTTCATAACTATAAATATCCGTTTTAATTTTCTCTTTTATTCTTTGAAGCGTCTTGCTATCACATCTATGGGTGGGGACAAGAGTGATTTTATTTTTTTTTGAAATTTGAATTTGAATAATACGTTTATCATAGTTCCTGCCCGGGAAAAAAATGGTTGTACTACCATGGTAACTCGCTGAACCAAATATTGAGAGTAATACATGTATAATTTCTTCAAGGTCTATATCATTATAGGTAATGGGTTTTATCATCAAGCTTTACCTATTGTCTTTTCCCAATCACGTAGCCAAACTAATATTTTATATTCCTTCTGGTTAACTCGAAGTGCTCTTATCCAGCGTTAATTTATCCATAACGACTTCGCATGTAAATTGTCAATGTCATATCATAGCAAATCTGTTCGGTTGTAAACGTACTCCTTACCATAAGCTTCTGCCAAAACTCTAAAATCGCTACAGCAGAAGGGCATGTCCGGTTTCCCGAATTAAAAGTCAGGTTACTCAAGAGCCTGTAGACCCATTGGAACGCCCGGAAACTTTCCCGGGGTGTCCTTTTTTGGTTACTTTTTTGGGCAAGCAAAAAAGTAACAAGGGGGTCTGGGGCAGAGCCCCATATTAAACTTTAATTCGATTTCCCCGAACCCCCTCCTGTTATGTTATTCTTTTATACCATGGATGATGTTTATTACATGAGGCGTGCGCTCAGGCTTGCCAGAAGGGCAAAAGGCAGGACAAGCCCGAACCCCATGGTAGGGGCAGTGGTTGTAAAAGGCGGTCGTATAATCGCTGAAGACTACCACAAAAAAGCCGGAACACCCCATGCAGAAGCTCTTGCCCTGAATAAAGCAGGCACTAAGGCGAAAGACTCAACCCTTTATGTAACCCTTGAGCCCTGCTGCCATACTGGAAAAAGAACCCCCCCATGCACCCGTGCAATCATAGACGCTGGTGTGAAAAAAGTCATAGCAGCTATGAAAGACCCTAACCCTAAGGTCTCAGGCAGGGGATTCAGACAGCTTAAAAAAGCAGGGATTGATGTAACAGTCGGAGTGCTTGAGGAGGAGGCAAGGCTTCTTAACGAGGCTTATATAAAATACATAACCCAGAAGAAGCCCTTCGTGACACTTAAAGCCGCAATGACACTGGACGGAAAAATCGCCACTCCCACAGGACAGTCAAAATGGATTACAGGTGAGCAGGCAAGACACCTTGTGCACAAGTTAAGAAGTGAATCAGATGCTGTAATGACAGCTATAGGCACTGTAAAAGCCGATAACCCTGAGCTTACCTCAAGAATAAAAGGCGGAAAAAACCCAGTAAGAGTCATCATAGACCCGAAACTCCAAACCCCGCTTGACTTCAAGGTCCTTAAAACCCCGCCTGAAACAATAATCGTAACAAAAACAAGAAACAAAAAGGCAGAAAATCTCGAAAAATCAGGTATTAACATAATCTATTTTAAAGAAAAACTTGAACTAAACCGGCTTATGGAGGAGCTGGCTGAAAGAGGGATAATGTCCTTACTGATAGAGGGTGGTTCGTCTCTTAATGCTCATGCATTGAATGAGGGGATTGTGGACAAGGTCATGTTCTTTATAGCGCCGAAGATAATCGGGGGGAAGGATTCTTATCCTGTGGTTGGCGGGAAGGTATTTAAGGCACTTGAGGATGCATACAGACTGAAAGACCTGAGAGTAAAACGGGTAGGGGAAGATATTTTAATAGAAGGGTATCTGAACCGCTCTTAGCTTATTTCAGGATTCTGTTTTTTCCGTCAAGTTTTATTATCTTCGGGGTAAAGCCTTTTATTTCCGCATCTTCAAGCCAGCAGTAGGAGAAGATGATTATTCTGTCGCCCACGACGCCTTTTCTTGCAGTAGGTCCGTTAAGGCATATCTGGCCTTTTTTGCCTGGAATAACGTATGTCTCGAATCTTTCTCCGTTATTGAGGTTGCTTACGAGGACCTGTTCGTAAGGGTGTATGCCGGCTTCCTTGAGTATGGCTGCATCTATAGTGATGCTTCCTTCGTATTCAAGGTTGGAAGCCGTAACAGTTGCGTTATGTATTTTTGCGCGTAATATGCATCTGAGCATGGCGGTTATTCTATTATCTTCGGCACTCTGTAGAACTTTTCTGTTCTGTCAGGTGCGTTACCGAGTGCATCCTCTAAGGGCAGGGATGTCCTCGGTGTATCGTCCCGAAGCACATTGGTGAGTTCGATTACATGAGACGTTGGTGTTACGTCTCTGGTGTCAAGCTCATTGAGTTTTTCTATATAGTCAAGTATGTTACTTAACTGTGTGCCGAAGATGTCCTTTTCTTCCTCTGTAATCGAGAGTCTTGAAAGTTTTGCAATATGTTCTACCTGTTTTCTGTCTATGCGCATTTATCTTATCCGTTCAAGATTGGCAAATTTCAGTGCCAGTCTTTTGATGCCTATCTCAGGGAAATTCACGGTAATTTTCTGGTCATCGCCTTCTCCGTAGCAGTCTCTTACCACGCCGATGCCCCATTTCGGGTGTCTGACTCTTGCTCCCACAGAGTATGCGGCAGCCGGCTTGAAGGTCTTGATCCTCTGCTTTCTTGCCGCAGTGTATGGAGTGTCTTTCAGTATTTTTTCTATCTTCTGGCAGCTTTCCTCTGGTATATCGTTAAGGAATCTTGAAGGCTCCTGTTCCTGAACCTTGGCGTAGAGTTTTCTCCTCTTTGCCCCTGTCAGCCAGAGAAGGTCTTTTGCTCTTGTCATGCCTACATAAAGCAGTCTTCTTTCCTCGGCTATTTCTTCTGTTCCCTTGGCTTTGAAGTAGGGCAGCACTCCTTCTTCGACTCCTGCTATGAATACCACAGGGAATTCAAGCCCTTTTGCACTGTGAAGAGTCATGAGGGATATTGCGTTGCTGTTGTCCACGTCATCCACGGAGGTAATAAGAGAGACCCTGTCTACGAACTCTTTTATATCCTTGCCTTCTGCAGAGGCAATAAGTTCCTGAACGTTCTCTGCTCTTTCATCGTTGATAAATTCTGAATATCCTGTCTTTGTGTAGATTTTGCTGAGCATGTCTGCTGCATCTTTGTATTTCCCGGAGGAAATCTTATCTATAATGCTAAGGAACCCTTCGAGTTTTTCCCTTGCTGATGAGGTAACACCGCCTGATTTTATTACGTTCTTTATAGCAGCAAACAGACTTATTGATTTTTTCTTTGCTTCCTGCTCGAGTTTGGAAAGTGTAGAGTCGCCGATTCCTCTTGGCGGACAGTTTATTATTCTTCTTAAGCTTACGTTGTCGTCTCTATTCAGGGCGAGCCGCATATAGGCTATTATGTCTTTTATCTCTTTTCTGTGGTAGAAGCTGACTCCACCGACAATGCGGTAGGGGAGTCCTTCGTGTCTCAGGGTGTCTTCGAGCACTCTTGACTGAAGGTTTATCCTGTACAGTATTGCAAAGTCGTTGTAGTCGTACATGCCTTTAAGGTAGAGTCCTTTTATGAGTTTTGCAATATATTTTGCCTCTTCTTCTTCTGTGCCGAACCAGCACTGGAGTACCTTTTCTCCGCCTTTTCTTTCGCTCCAGAGGGTCTTGGCTTTTCTTTTGGGATTGTTCTTGATGATGCAGCCTGAGACATGGAGTATGTTTTGTGTGGAACGGTAGTTCTGTTCAAGTTTGATGACCTTGGCTGTCGGAAAGTCTTTTTCAAAGTTAAGAATGTTATTTATGTTTGCTCCTCTGAAGCCGTATATACTCTGGTCGTCGTCTCCGACAACGCAGATGTTTTTATGTGATGAAGCCAGAAGTTTAATCAGCTTGTATTGAGCGGTATTTGTATCCTGAAATTCGTCTATGAGAATGTATTGAAACCGCTGCTGGTATTTTTTAAGTATATCTGGATGTTCCTCGAATATTTTGGTGGTCAGCATTATAAGGTCATCAAGGTCAACTGCGTTACATCGTTTAAGTTCGTCCTGATATCTTATATAGACCCTTGCAAGTCTGTCCTCGAAGCCAAAGCCGTCACCTTTTGAAAGAAACTCCTCTGGAGTTATGGAGGCTGACTTCAGGGAGCTTATTCTTGACAGAATTCCTTTATAAAGAGCCTCATAGATTTTGAATTCTTTGAGTATATGGCGTATGAGATTGCACTGGTCGTCCTCGTCGTATATGGAGAAGTCTCTGTTGTAACCGAGGACGCCTATTTCCTTGCGCAGGATTTTATTACACTGGGAGTGGAATGTGCCTATCCATGAGTTGCGCAGGTCTTTTTTAGTGAGTGCGGCTATACGTGCTTTCATTTCGTCTGCTGCCTTGTTGGTGAAGGTGAGAGCCAGTATTGAATTCGGAGAAAGCTTTTTGGCAAGGTAGGCGAACTTGTGAGTAATAACCCTTGTCTTGCCGCTTCCTGCACCTGCAAGTATAAGAAGCGGTCCTCCGTTATGTAGTATAGCTTCTTTTTGTTGTGGGTTTAAGCCTTCAAGTATTGTCTTTGACATTTAACTCTCTATAATTTAACAAATAACAACCCAATTAGTCTACCTTTTATTCGACTGTAACACTTTTTGCCAGATTCCTTGGCTGATCCACGTCACAGCCTCTCAGCACCCCTATATGATAAGCAATGAGCTGAAGCGGCACGACCAGCAGTATCGGCAGCACAAGAGGGTCTGCCTCTGGTACGTAGATTGAGTAGTCTGAGAAGTCTGTAATGTTCGTATTGCCTTCAGTTGTTACTGCTATGATTTTGCCGCTCCGGCTTCTTATTTCCTGAATATTTGAGATAACTTTCTCATAGAGTCTGTCTTTTGGTGCAAGGAAAAGCACTGGAAAGTCTTCCTCAACGAGTGCAATTGGTCCGTGCTTCATTTCTCCTGCAGGATAGGCTTCTGCGTGTATGTAAGATATTTCTTTCAGTTTAAGAGCACCCTCCATTGCAATGGGATAGTTTATTCCTCTTCCAAGATACAGGGAGGAGTCTTTTTTAAAAGACTCCTTGGCGATTTTTTCGATTTCACTGTCATTGGAAAGCACGGTTTCGACCTTATCCGGTATCATGAGCAATTCGGAAAGAAGTTTTTTTGCCTGCTCTTTGGAGACAACGTTGTTGATTCTTCCGAGGGCGATTGCAAACAGGAAAAGTCCGACAAGCTGTGTGGTAAATGCCTTTGTTGAGGCAACGCCGATTTCAGGTCCTGACCTTGTATAAAAGACGGCATCCGCTTCCCTGGAAGCCGTGCTTCCGATTACATTGCAGATGCTCATGACTTTAGTCCCGAGTTGTTTTGCGTGTCTTTGCGCGGCAAGTGTGTCTGCGGTTTCACCTGACTGCGTAATGGCTATGAAAAGGGTTTTGCTGCCAAGCAGGGGATTCCTGTATCTGAACTCTGATGCTATATCCACTTCAACCGGAACCCTGGCAAGCTCCTCTATCATGTATTTGCCTACCATGGCTGCATGCCATGACGTGCCGCATGCAACTATAAAAATCTTTTTGATATCCTTTAGGTAATCAGGAGTAAGATGAAACTCTTCAAGGTTTATCTCTCCTGTTTCAGGATGCAGTCTTCCTGTTATTGTGTCTGCAATGGCTCTTGGCTGTTCGAATATTTCTTTGAGCATGAAGTGTCTGTAGCCGCCTTTTTCAGCCATAGATGAGTTCCATGAAATGGACATAACGTCTTTTTGAAGGGTCGTGCCGTCGAGAGTACTTATGGTGATACCGCTGTCTGTCATGACGACCATCTCGTCGTCATTGAGAAATATAACATCTCTTGAGTAACTTAAAAATGCAGGAATGTCGGATGCAACAAAGAATTCTCCGTCACCAAGCCCTACGACAAGAGGGCTGTCTCTTCTTACGCCGACTATTTTCCCTGGCTCTTTCTCGCTCATTACTGCGATGGCATAAGCCCCTCTTATATCCTTCATTGCCCTTCTGACTGCTTCTTCAAGGGGAATGTCATAGGAGGACGAATACTTATGTATGAGGTGGCACATGACCTCTGTGTCTGTCTCTGATGTAAAGTTATAGCCTTCTTTTTCAAGTTCTTTTTTAAGTTGGAGATAGTTTTCTATTATTCCGTTATGCACGAGCACTATTCCATTGGATCTGTGCGGGTGGGCGTTTTCTTCTGATGGTCTTCCGTGAGTAGCCCATCGTGTATGTCCTATTGCAGTGTGGGTTTGCGGTATCTGTTGCATGAGCATGGGATAAAGGTCGTTTATCTTCCCCTTGCATCTTCTGACTGCAATCCTGTTGTTGTCTGTAAAGAATGCTATTCCAGCAGAGTCGTATCCTCTGTATTCAAGGCGCTTCAGTCCATCCAGTATTACAGTGACAGCATTGCTTTTACCTATGTATCCTATTATTCCGCACATACAGGTCTATCGCTTCTTTTTTCGCCAGTGTTTTATATTTCGCTGTAAAGTCCTGCTTATTGCAAGAGCTCCTGGAGGAACATTTTTTGTAATGGTAGAGCCTGCACCGATATAAGAGCCTTTTCCGAGTTTTACAGGCGCTACGAGTTGCGAGTCACTTCCGACAAATACCCCATTTCCTATTACAGTCTCATGTTTTTTCACTCCGTCGTAATTGCATGTGATAGTGCCTGCGCCTATATTGACTTTCCTGCCGACTTTTGCATCTCCGATGTATGAAAGATGCATTGCCTTTGTGCCCTCGCCAACGATGGATTTTTTTACTTCAACAAAGTTTCCTATCTTTGATGAGACACCTATGCGGCTTCCGGGTCTTATATGGGCAAACGGTCCGACTTCTGCACGGGTATTGATAATCGAGTTTTCTATTACGGTTGAGTCTTTTATTATTGCGTTGTCTTTTATAGCACTGTCTATTATGCGGACGTTCGGGTAGATGGTGCAGTTTTTGCCGACCTTTGTATCGCCGTGGAGATATACATTCGGGTATATCAGTGTTTCGCTGCCTATTTTTACAGAAGGAGCGATGAAGACAGAAGATGCGTCAATGAAGTTTACTCCTTTTTTCACCCAGAAACTGATAATTCTTTTCCGCATGACTTCATGAACCTTCAGGAAGTCATGTTTTGTATTAACGCCCATAAATTCTTCTTCGTTGCCCAGACAATAGACGCCTGTATCAATGCCTTTCTGTGCTGCTATCTGGATAATATCCGTAAGGTAGTATTCTTTTTTTCGTTTGTTGAGCTTTATATTCGAAAGGAGAGGTAGGGCATGAGCTTCAATTGCATATATGCCACTGTTGACCTCTTTTATGGTCTTTTCCTCTTCAGTTGCATCCTGCTCTTCGATTATCCTGAGGGGCTTTCCGAGTCTGTCTTTAAGGACTCTTCCGTATGAAGAAGGGTTTTCTGCAATAAAAGATATAAACGAAACAGAGTTTTTGTGTTTTCTGTGGAGCTTGAGGAATTTTTTAAGTGTTACGGAAGTAACGAGCGGGGTGTCTCCGTTCATCACGAGCACTGTGCCTTTAAACCCGTTTAGTTTAGTTGTTGCTGTCAACAGGGCGTGTGCTGTGCCTTTGGGTTTTTCCTGCACGGCAAACACGACGGTGTTTAAAGGTTTTAATGTATCTTCGATAACATTGTGATTTTTGCCGACCACGATGATGATTTTTTCAGGTTTAAGGCTGGCTGCGGTCTCAAGTGGATACTGGAGCATGGGTCTGTCGTATATCCTGTGGAGGACCTTGGGGAGGGGGGATTTCATTCTTGTGCCCAGTCCGGCAGCTAATATAACGCAGGCAAGTCCTGTATCGCCTTTGGTGCTCATGATGAGATTTCTTCCTTTGCCATCACCTCATCAGGAATATTGAAGTTTGCATAGACGTTCTGCACGTCATCGTGGTCTTCGAGTGCATCCATGAGTCTTGTCATCTGCTCTGCAGCTTTTTCATCGAGGGTGACATAGCTTTTCGGCAGCATTGTCACCTCTGCAAATTCCACTGGTATCTTTGCATTCTCTATTGCAGTCTTTACTGCATCGATGTCTTCCGGGGCTGTGATTATCTCGTAGTTTTCCTCCAGAGGGTCGTTCTTCATATCAAGGGCTCCTGCCTCGAGTGCAACAGCCATAAGTGAGTCTTCATCCACGTTCTTCTTATTAACAAGTATATATCCTTTTTTGTCAAACATCCATGCGACACAGCCTGCTTCTCCGAGATTACCGCCGTTTTTTGACATTATGTGTCTGATTTCAGAGACAGTGCGGTTTTTGTTGTCAGTCAGGGCTGTGATATAGACAGCTACGCCATTGGGTCCGTATCCTTCATATACGGCTTCTTCGTAGGAAGCGCCTGGCAGTTCTCCTGTGCCTTTCATTATGGCTCTTTTGATATTCTCCTGAGGCATGTTTGCCTCTTTTGCCTTGTCGATTGCTGCCCTTAGCCTTGGATTTCCGTCAGGGTCTCCGCCGCCAATTCGTGCTGCTACTGAAATCTCCTTCACGATTTTGGAGAAAAGCTTGCCTTTTTTGGCATCCGTGTGTGCCTTCTTGTGTTTTATCTGCGCCCATTTAGAATGTCCAGCCATAGTATATCTCCTTATTGTTTCTTTATTTCTTCAAGTCTTTTCTTTGATATTCTGGCTTCCATCGATTTTGGAAAAAGCCGTCTTATTATTTTATAGCCTTTTTCTGCCTCTTTGAGGTCATCCAGGTTGAATTTTGCCTCAGAGTAAAAAAACAGAAACAACGGAGTTTTGAGTGTTCCGGTCTTTAAATATTCTTTAACATGCGGGGTGCAGAAATCCAGAAGTTTTTCCCATAGTCTGCTGTTGTAATAAAAGCGTGCCATTATATCGTCAATAAACATCTTTACGCGGGAGTCAGGATACTTTTCCACAAATTCTTTGTATAGTTTTTCGGCTTTTTCGATCTTTGGCGGGGAATAGTCCTCCAGATTCATGGTGATAAGTCTCAGGTAGCTTTCCTGTGCAAGGTAGGTGTCAGGGTATTCGTTTATTATTTTCCAGTATCCAGCCTCCATCTGTGGAAGTATTGTTCGCCTGTCGACGTTTGCGGTCATGTTCAGGATTTCTTCGTATGTCTGCCATGATTTTTTTTCTTGTTCGGCAATTGGCAGTTTCTTTTCCGGAGGAGGCGGGACTTCGGGAGTTACGACTTCCTTTCTGGGCACAGCAGCGCAGGATAAAACCAGAATCATTATTGATATAAAAACCGTATATCTGAGGTAGTTATTCATCATTTTTATCCTTCCTGTTTATATCCATTACACATCTGAAGCCGACACCATCATCCTTAGAGTGTGGTGAGCTGTAGTTTCTGAATGCGACCCTTAGCACGTATGCTGAGTTATACCATGAACCGCCTCTCAGGACTTTTTTGCTTCCTGTGGGTGGACCCTGAGGATTTTTTTTGGGTGATTCTTTGTAGTAGTATGGATGATACCAGTCAGAGCACCATTCCCAGACGTTACCTGCCATGTCGTAAAGCCCGTAGCCGTTTGGATGATAACTGCCCACTCTTTCTGTAGGTGGAGGGACGTCATTGCTATACCATCTTCTGTCGAATACGATTCCGTCTGTCGGGAGCTCATTACCCCAGGGGAAACGTTTTCCCTTAAGCCCGCCTCTTGCTGCCTTTTCCCATTCAGCCTCTGTGGGCAGTCTTTCTCCTACCCAGCGACAGTATTTGTCTGCTGCATACCAGCTTACACTTAATACTGGAAACGATTCATAACCTTCCAATGCCTTATACATTCCGTCCTCATATATTATTTCCGTAGGCCACCAGTTCTTTCTTTCATCTGTCTCCAGGTCATTTCTTATGACTACCCATCTCCATCTCTCGCCCAGTTTGCCTTCGGATGGTCTTACGGCATTAAGAAATTTTGCAAACTGTCCGTTTGTTATTTCATATCTGTCCATATAGAAGCTGTCTATATAGACCTTGTGTTTAGGGGCTGTTTCTTTCAAGTCTCTGTCGTCACTACCCATTATGAATTTACCTGCCGGGATAAGCACCATTTCCACACCGTCTTTTCCGACTATGGTTTTTGGAAGGTCTTCAGCCAAGACCGGCACGGAAAGGAATAATATGCCCAAAAGAGCCAAAAATTTCATACCCGAACTTAGGTTATGTTGTATTCTTTTATTTTTGTTAAAAGGGTTTTGTAGCTTACCTTCAGCATTTCAGCAACACGGGTTTTATTCCCGCCTGCCTCTTTAAGTGCTTTTTTAATCCGTTCTGTTTCAGCCAATCTCATTGCTTCTCTGGCTACTTCGTGAAGTGTTCCGTTCATAGGCATTCCTTTTAGCATGAGACTGCCCTGCTGTATAGGGCTCAGAGAGATATGTTCAGGAGAAATCGTCTTGCCGTCACATAGTATTATAGCACGCTCTATAGTGTTTTCAAGCTCTCGGACGTTTCCTTTCCAGTCGTAATTAAGCAGGAGCTCGAGTGCTTCGTCAGAGATTTCTTTTTCACTGGTTTTTAGCTCCACTGAATATTTTTTGATGAAATACTCTACGAGCAGGGGGATGTCTTCTCTTCTTTCTCTAAGCGGGGGCACTTTTATCGGAAAGACGTTCAATCTGTAATAAAGGTCTTCTCTGAAAGACCCTTCCTGCACTGCAGTCTCAAGGTTTTTGTTGCTTGCGGCAATAACCCTGACATCTATTTTAACGGTTTTTGTGCCTCCGAGACGTTCTATTTCTCCTTCCTGTATTGCTCTGAGGAGCTTTGCCTGAAGAGCCGTGTTCAGTTCTCCTATTTCATCGAGGAATATTGTGCCTTTGTTGGCAAGTTCAAATTTCCCGAGTTTTCTTGAATCAGCACCTGTAAATGAGCCTTTTTCATAGCCGAAGAGTTCTGATTCAAGAAGGTCTTTTGGTATGGCAGCGCAGTTTATAGGAACAAAGGGGTAGTCTTTACGACCGCTGAGATGGTGAATAGCTCTGGCAAACAGCTCTTTGCCTGTGCCGCTTTCGCCGAGTATAAGCACGGTGGTCTTGGTGGGTGCTACCTTCTGGACTTTCTTGGCAACATCCAGAATTTTTTCGCTTTTGCCTATTATTGCAGGCAGTCCAAGACGGGATGAAAACTCTTCCCTGAGCAGAATGTTTTCTGTTATAAGGCGCTGGTTTTCGAGTGCCCTTCTTATGAGCATGAGCAGATGGTCTATGTCAAAGGGTTTTGTAATGAAGTCAAAAGCGCCTTGTTTCATTGCAGCAACAGCGGTCTCCACAGAGCCGTATGCAGTCATTACTACAACCGGTATGAGTGGGTTTTCCTCTTTTGATGCCCTGAGCACCTCCATCCCGTCCTTATCAGGAAGCTTGAGGTCTGTAAGAACCATGTCCAGTCTGTCTTCTTTTATCCTTTTAATGCCTTCTTCGCCGTCTTTTGCAACTATTACCCTATAACCTTCAGCCTCAAGGGTCTCTTTAAGCATCAGAGCCATTGATTCTTTGTCTTCGACTATCAGAATCGTCTGCATGGACATAGTTTAGTTTAACATAAAGATGTAAGCCTTCAGCTATAATTGATTTATGTATTTGGCATCTGTAGATGTAGGCTCTAATACGCTCAGGCTTCTCATAGGACGTGCCAGCAAAGAGGGTTTTGTTCCTGTCCGATACGAGCGGGTGATAACAAGACTTGCCAGCGGTATAACTGAAACCGGTGTGCTTGGAAAAGCAGAGATGGAGAAAACCCTTCAGGTATTAAAAGACTTTTCGGAAATTATAGGAAGATGTGGGGTCAGGCATGTAAAAGCAGTGGGGACGAGCGCCCTCAGAGAGGCAAAAAACTCAGGAGAGTTTCTGAACCGTGTCCTTTCTGAGACAGGCATAAACATAGAGGTAATCTCCGGACAAAAAGAAGCAGAGCTTACTGCAAAAGGTGTATTGTCCTCTTTACCATTGGATAAAAAACAACAGATGTCTTTGATAGTGGATATAGGAGGTGGAAGCACCGAGTGGATTCTCTGCAGGGAAGAGGAAGTTCTACGCAGGGGAACAATACCTGTAGGGGTAGTAAAACTTGTGGATAAATATATAAAGTCAGACCCGCCTTCTAAGGAAGAAATCCAGGGTCTTGGTGTCGAGGCTGAAGGTGTTGCAGAAACTGTCAAAAAGAATGTTATAGCCTATACGGACAGTGATATGATTTTAATAGGCACAGCAGGAACTGCAACAACACTTGCTGCCATAGACCTGGAACTTGAAGACTACAGCAGGGAAAAGGTTCACGGGCATGAAATCTCACTGGACAGGCTTAAGGAACTTTTCTTCATGCTTGTGTCTCTTTCACTGAAAGACAGAAGCAATGTAAAAGGGCTTGAGCCTGAAAGGGCAGACTTGATTATACCCGGCATACTTCTTACAATTAAACTGATAGAGGCACTGAATGGTCGGAACATTCTTATAAGTGATCACGGACTGCTTGAAGGAGCCCTTCTAACGCTTTCCATGGAGGTACAGAAATAAATATCATACGCAAATTATTTGGTAGTAAGGTAACCATTCCTTTTTTGGACTATCTGAAAGATCCGGTAGTCGTACTGGCGAGAGACGGTCGTGTGCTCGAAGTAAACACTGCATTTTCCGAGCTGGCAAAAGTTGACAAGCAGGATATTGTATCAACGGACTGCCGCGAAACAGAGCCTTTAAGTTCTCTGTGGAACAGCATAACTGGCTGCATACTTTATCGGAAAGAGCAGTCTGAGAGAATAACATTCGGAAATATGGTATTGGATGCGTCTATAATTCCGATAATGAGCGACGATCATGTAGAGCACATATGCATTGTATTGAAAGACATATCTTCATTTGTAAATCTTGAGAAAGAAATAATCAGAAAGAACAAGGAGCTTATCATAACAAACACGCTTTCGAGCACATTTATATCCTCGGACAATTTGGGTTCTGTATTCAATGAGCTTTTGGAGAAGGTGCTGATGATCTCAGACATAAGCATAGGCTGGATAGTGGTGAGGGAGGATGATGCTTTTGTTCTGAAGAGTTTAAGCGGGGCATCCCGCGATTTCATAGCCAAGCTTGAGGGCGGAAAACTCGATTTCCTGTATAATGATGCGTTGAAGTCAAGCGAGCCGCTCTATGTTCTTGAGTCCTCAGACACGGCTGTGATAGATGATTTGAAAAAAGAAGGAATAGTGTTCTTGGCCTTAATGCCTCTTAGAGTCGGCATTGATATAATGGGTTTTCTTGTGCTGGCAAGCAGAGTAGAGATAACACTGGATTTTGATTTTATATCGTTGCTTTCTTTAATTGGCAACAGTCTGTCAGTGATTGCGGAAAAAATAAGGCTGTTTCAGGAGACACGACGCCTTGCTATCACAGATGCTTTGACAGGACTGTATAATATTAGATACTTCTATGATGTATTGAACACGGAAATGGCAAGGACTCAAAGATATTCAACACCTTTTTCTCTTGTGCTGTTTGACATAGACGATTTCAAATCGCTAAACGACACTTATGGACATCAGGCAGGAGACGATGTCTTACGCACAGTGGCTGATATACTGAAATATGCATCAAGGAAGACCGATACCGTTGCGAGATACGGTGGCGAGGAGTTCATAGCATTGTTGCCGAACACTCCAAAGGGAGAAGCGTTTAAGCTTGCAACCAGGATAAAAGACGCTGTGGAACAGGCTGCCATGTTAGGTGATGAACGTGTCAAAATAACGCTGAGCGGTGGAGTGGCAACATTTCCAGAGGATGCGCCGGATGCAAAATCCTTGCTCAATGCTGCTGATATAGCAATGTATGAAGCGAAAGCAGCAGGGAAAAAACAAATTTGCTGTTATAGAAAGCATGGAAAAAGTATTCAAAAGACCCAGTAGTCTGAAGGACGTTCCGTTTAGATACTGTCCTGGCTGTGGTCATAGTCTTGCCCACAGGATTATAGCGGAGTGCATAGACAAACTCGGCATAAGAGAGAAGGTTGTGGGCATCGCACCTGTAGGCTGTGCAGTGTTTGCGTATGATTATTTTAATTTCGATGTATTGGAAGTTGCTCATGGGAGACCTCCGGCTGCTGCCACAGGGCTGAAAAGGGTCATGCCTGACAGGATAATATTCTCTTATCAGGGGGATGGCGACCTTGCGGCAATCGGCACGGCAGAGATCGTCCATGCTGCAAGCAGGGGAGAAAACATAACCGTGTTTTTTATAAATAACGCCACTTACGGCATGACCGGCGGACAGATGGCACCCACTACATTACGTGAACAGGTAACGACAACCACACCGCAGGGAAGAACTTCAGGGTATCCTCTTCGGGTTTCAGAACTCCTTTCGTCAATCGAAGGAGCGTCTTTCATCGCAAGGACATCTCTGGATTCTGCAAAAAACATAAAAGTGACAAGAAAGACCGTAGAGAAAGCCCTGAAGTATCAGATTGAAGGCAAGGGCTTTTCAATGGTGGAGATGCTTTCGCCTTGTCCTACAGACTGGTGGATGTCGCCTGAGGAGTCCCTTAAATGGATTCGTTCAAAAATGCTGGAGATTTATCCCCTCGGCGTATTCAAGGACAAATTCATGGAGGATGACTGAAAATGCAGAGCGTGTTGATTGCTGGCTCCGGAGGGCAGGGTATCTTGTTTTTGGGCAAGCTTCTTGCCCAGAGTGTAATGACAGAGGGCAGAAATGTTACATGGTTTCCCTCATACGGAGCAGAAGTGCGGGGTGGAACAGCTAATTGTATGGTAATCATCTCGGATGAGATGATAGGCTCCCCGATATTAAAAAATCCTGATATACTTGTGGTGCTGAATGAGGCGTCAAAAGAGAGATTTGAAAGCCGGCTCAGGCAGGACGGGCTTATGATTCTGGACTCCTCACTTATAAAGAAACCTGTGGCAAGAAAAGATGTGTATGTTATAAACGTGCCTGCAACTGAGATAGCCGCTTCTTTAGGCAGTGCAAAGTCTGCAAACATGGTCATGCTGGGAGCATTGATTTCCGGGGGGAAACTGGTTAGTGAAGACTCTGCCCTAAATGCGCTCGAAGAGCTGACACCTCCCAGAAGAAGAAAAAACCTCGACATAAACAAGCGCGCTTTAAGAAAGGGGAAGGCTTTCTGTGACAATAAGGAAGGCAAAAGCCTCTGATATAAGGGCTATACACAATCTCGTAAACAATTTTGCAAAAAGACATGGAATAATACCGAGGTCTTTAAATGACCTGTATGAGCACATCAGAGACCTGATAGTCTGCGAGGAAGACGGTCATATTAAAGGCGTATGTGCACTGCATGTGCTCTGGGAAGACCTTGCAGAAGTAAGGTCTCTTGTTGTAAAAAAGGACTCACAGGGCAAAGGCATAGGAAAGGCTCTTGTAAAAAGGGCTCTTAAGGATGCAAGGATACTGGGCATAAAAAGAGTGTTTGCCCTTACATATAATCCTGAGTTCTTTAAGATGCTCGGTTTTAAGGATATTGACAAGTCGAAGTTGCCCCAGAAGATATGGGGAGACTGTTTAAAATGCCACAAATTCCCTGAATGCGATGAAGTGGCTGTGATTATTGAATTGTAAAGGAGGGTCAGGCTGCTGTGCTAAAGATAGGTGTTTTGGCTTCAGGAAGAGGGTCTAATTTTCAGGCGATAATAGACGCTATAGAGTCAGGAAGGCTTAAGGCATCTGTGGAGTTGCTGGTTGTTGACAACCCCTCTGCTTTTGCAATAGAAAGGGCGAAAAAACACAGTATTCCTTATCTGTATGTAAATCCAAAGGACTTCGGTACAAAGGACGAATTCTATCAAAAGATTGCTGACGAACTGAAAAGCAAGGGAGTGGAGTTGGTTATACTTGCCGGTTTTATGAGAGTAGTAAGGAAACCTCTGCTTGATGCCTTTCCGATGAGAGTTATGAACATTCATCCTGCGCTTCTTCCTTCCTTCCCTGGACTTCATGGACAGAAACAGGCGGTTGACTACGGAGTAAGGATTTCAGGCTGCACAGTGCATTTTGTTGACGAAGGCGTGGATACAGGTCCGGTAATAATACAGGCGGCTGTGCCTGTCCTGCCCCATGATACAGAGGACACCCTGTCAGAGAGAATACTTAAATACGAGCACAAGATATTTCCTGAAGCCATAAGACTGTTTGCAGAGGGCAGACTTGAGGTCGTCGGCAGAAAAGTAATGATAAAGGACTACAAGGGCGAAGAGGACGCAGTGATAATAAACCCACCGCTGCAGTCCTCTTAAAAGGCAAAAAAACAGTTGCCATTGGCAGGTGGGTAAGATATTATCAAAAAGAGGCAGTCAGATGGTCATTGGGAAACCGTTTTTAACAGTCAATCAGATACAGGACAAAGTTAAAGAACTTGCAGAAAAGATATCAAAAGACTATGAAGGCAAGGATTTGCTTGTTGTTGCGCTACTGAAAGGTGCGTTTATGTTCGCTTCAGACCTTGTAAAAGCCATAAGAGTTCCTTTGACCATAGATTTTATCACTGCCTCAAGCTATGTAAAGACAGGCACTTCTGGAGAAGTCAAGGTTCACTGTGATGTAAGGGAGGATATAAGGAACAAGAATGTTCTTCTTGTAGAAGACATAGCGGATACAGGAATAACTTTGAATTATATAAGGGAAAGATTCCTCCAGAGAGAACCCAAGAGTCTCAGGATATGTGTTCTTCTGGACAAGAAGGAGAGACGGATTGTGGATGTCCCGCTGGATTATGTAGGATTTGAGATACCGAACGAATTTGTGGTGGGCTACGGACTTGATTACGACAACAAATTCAGAAATCTTCCTTATATTGCAATATTCAAAAAAACTACTTAGAGGTGCGACGTGTATGAACTCATGATAGAGACTACTTTCTCTGCTGCTCATCAGCTTAGGGGATATATGGGCAAGTGCGAACGCATGCATGGTCATAACTGGAAAGTGCATGTGCATGTAGTTGCAGAAAAACTAAACGACATAGACATAGCAATGGATTTTCACGAGCTCAAGAGGCTTACAAACGAGACTATAGCGTCACTTGACCACTCTTTTCTGAATGAGCTGTTCCCTTTTACTGAAAAGAATCCTTCATCAGAAAACATAGCCAAGTGGATATACGACACGCTTAAGAAAAAGATAAACACCGATCACATACATCTTTCTGCAGTTACGGTGTGGGAGTCGGAGACTGCATCTGCAACCTACTATGAGGACTGACAGACACTTGTCTGAAAGACTCCTCGACAGTGCCCTTAAAAGAGGTGCGACGCATGCCGAAGTTTATCAGAAGGCATCAAGGATGCTTTCTGTAGAGGTCAAGTCCGGCGAGGTGGAGGCTGTAGAGACCGCTGTAAGCTTCGGCTATGCCCTGCGGGTGATAAAAGACCAGAGACTCGGTTTTTCTTATTCCACTGATAAGAATGAGTTGGACAAGGTTGTTGAGACAGCGCTGGAGACGGCAAGATTTACAGAGCAGGACGAGTTTCTCGGTCTGCCAGAGCCTGTAAAGCCGGATGCGCCTGAGGTCTATGATAAGGCAGTAGATTCCATTAAAGAGGACGAGGCAATAGAAAAGGCGCGTCTTATCGAAGAGGCTGCACTTAGTGCAGACAAGAGAATAAAGCGTATAAGAAAGGCACTGGCATCTTTTTCTTTGGAGGACACCCTCATTGTCAACTCAAACGGCGTCTCTTATGGTTATCCCTCGACATTTTGCACTGCACATATAATGTGCGTGGCAGAAGAAGATGGAGACAGCCAGATGGGGTGGGGTTTTCAGGGAAGCAGATTTCTCTCTGATGTGGAATTCAACAAAGTAGGCGCTGATGCTGCATGGCGTGCATTAAAAATGCTCGGTGCAAGACGTATAAATGCCATAAAATCCTATGTCTTGCTTGACAACCTTGTAGCTACGGAGTTTCTTTCAGTGTTTGCATCAATGCTTTCAGCCGAGGCTGTTCAGAAGGGCAGGTCGCTTCTTAAAGGCAGGGTGAATCAAAAAGTAGTGAGCGGGATTGTAGATATGATTGATGATGGTCTTCTGCCTAAAGGGCCCGGCACAAGACATATAGATGATGAAGGCGTTCCCACGGCAAAAAACGTATTGATTAAGGATGGCGTGCTTCAGGGGTTTATGTATAACACCCATACTGCTGCAAAAGACAGGGTAAAGTCTACAGGAAATGCAGTAAGGAGCAGTTTTTCAGCAATTCCCTCTGTTGGTGCCACAAACCTGTATATTGATTCATCAGGTAAGAAACTGTCCTTGAATGAGATAATAAGCTCAATGGACAAGGGGTTATATATCATAGAGGCGATGGGGGTGCATACGGCAAATCCGATATCAGGAGAATTTTCAATAGGAGTGTCAGGACTATGGGTGGAAGGCGGAAAGATAAGGTTTCCGGTGAAAGAGGCAGTGATATCAGGCAATATGCTTGAGTTTTTCAGCAGGGTTGTTGCAATAGGGGACGACCTTCGGTTTTATGGCAGTATGGGGTCGCCAAGTCTTCTTGTGGAATCAATAGACATAAGTGCCTAGAAATATGAAGACAGAACTGCAGCAGCCAACTGTTCTGGTTATAGATGACGAACCAGAGATACTTGAGTCTCTGTCCATCATATTCACATCCAGAGGCTTTAGAGTCCTGACTGCCGCCTCAGGAAGGGAAAGCATCGAGGTGTTTTCAAGAGAGCCAGCACCTGTTGTTGTATGTGACAATTCCCTTCCGGACATACAGGGCATAGACCTGCTCAGGGAGTTCCGTAATGTCCTGCCAGAAGTGCAGGTGATAATAGTTACAGGCAAAGGCACTATTGATATAGCTGTGTCTGCGATGAAGGCAGGAGTCTTTGATTTTATAACCAAACCTGTTGACCCAGAATACCTTATACAGTTAGCCATCAGAGCCGGACAACTCTACGATGCCCTTACAGAGAAAAAGACCTTGAAGGAAGAAGTCGAGAGGATGACCGAGCAGTATATTATAGGCAGGCATCCTTCGATGAAGAATCTTCTCAGGCTTATCTACACGGTTGCACCGACAGACAGCACCGTGCTGATAGAAGGCGAGTCAGGCACAGGCAAAGAGCTGGTGGCAAGACTTATACATAAAAAAAGCCATCGCTCAAGAGGACCTTTTACAGCCGTAGATTGCGGTGCCATACCTGAAGGGCTTGTAGAATCAGAACTTTTCGGCTACGAAAGAGGTGCGTTTACAGGAGCAGTCAGCACAAAGATGGGAAAATTTGAAAGGGCAAATAAGGGCACTCTGTTCCTGGATGAGATTACGAGTCTTCCTCTTTCTTCTCAGGCAAAGCTTCTCAGGGCACTTCAGGAAAAAGTTATAGAGAGGCTCGGCGGTCAAAAACAAATACCAGTAGATATAAGACTGATTGCAGCTACAAACATAGACTTGCATGAAGCCGTTGTCAATAAACACTTCAGGGAAGACCTTTATTACCGGTTGAATATTATAAAGATAAAGATTCCGCCTCTAAGGGAAAGAAAAAGCGACATAGCACCCCTTTGTCTTCATTTCATAAAGAAGCACGGGGCAAAGATAAACAGTGCTGTCAAAGGCATATCAAAAGAGGCACTTAAGGTAATGATGGAGTATTCCTGGCCTGGTAACGTCCGTGAGCTTGAAAACGCCATTGAGCATGCTCTTATAATGGCAGGCTCGTCGCAAATCATGCCCCATGACCTTCCACCGCTTGATGACGGACAAATGACCCTTTCAAAACTCGATGAGGCAGAGAAAAACCTTATTCTGAAAGCCATAAAAGAAGCAGGGGGAAATAAATACAAGGCAGCCAAGATACTTGGCATACCAAGGTCAAGTCTTTACAGCAAGTTGAAGAAATTTGGTCTGTCCAAGATTTGACAGGGTGTTTCTAATCTCTTTAAAGAGGTTGTAAGATGCAGCATCATGAAATAGTTCTGCTTTATTCCCTTGCAGAGGCAGTAAACCAGCAGAAGACTACAGAGGAGCTTTTCGCAATAACAATGGACTGGATGGACGGTGTATTCGGACTTGAAGTCGGAGCCCTGGGACTGCTGGAAGGAAAATCCCTCAAGCTTGTAACCTCAAGAGGTATAGAGCCTGAGATACTTAAAAAAATTGATACTGCAATGGCGGAGACGTCGGTGTCCAAGTTCATTGCCAAAAGAAACAGAAGGATAACCGCAAAAGGACTGGGACTTAAATTTTTTGTTAATATTCCTCTTAAATCCAGCAATAAACTTGTAGGCACACTTCTTACAGGCAGCCGGATTAAAAGGGCTCTGCATGATGAACAGGTGAACATGCTCTATGTCGTTGGAAAACTCTTAGGTATAGCAATAGAAAGGTCAGAGGTATTTGATACCGTTTCTATGGAAAGGTTTCAGTGGGAGACTGCAGTAAGGGCTCTGCATGATTTTGTGTCCGTACAGGATACGGACATGAGAATAATAAAGATAAATCCTGCTGCCTGCCGCTATCTTGGACTTGAGGAAAAGGACGTTATCGGTCGCCATTGCTATGAGGTGTTTCACAAGGAAGAAGCACAGCATCATTTATGTCCGGTGAAAAAAATGATGGAGACCCGTCGTCCTCATTACGCTGACATCGAGATTCCAAATGGAAGAACTCTTCATATTTCAGTGCATCCTCTGTTTGACAGAAACTCCTCATTACAGGGGATTATACACATAGCCAGAGACATCACTGATGTTAAAAAGATGCGGGAATATGCCCACCTTGCAGACAAACTAAGCGCTCTTGAAAGACTTGCAGGAGGCATTGCCCACAACGTTAACAATCCACTCTCTTATGTCCTTAATTATCTTTTTATACTGAAAGAAACATTAACAGACGAGAAGGCAAAGCCTCTCCTGCAGAAAATAGAACAGGGAGTAATCAAGGCTAAAGACATCATGCAGGGGCTGATGGATTTGTCTAATCCTTCTAAAGAGCCGCTTGAACCCATTGACCTCAGAACTGCAGTCATGAGCACTCTTGCTTTTCTTTCCTCTGAGGTAGAGAAAAAAGGCATTACTGTCCGCACCGAATACGAAGGTTCAACAAAAATAAAGGCATCCAAGAAGGGCTTCGATGAAGTGATGTTTAACCTTCTGTCAAACGCCATTGAAGCAGGTGCCACCAATATAACCATAAAGAGTTTTGAAAACGAAAAAGGTATAACCATGCTTATTTCCGACAACGGCTCTGGCATAGAGAAAGAACATCTCAGAAAAATCTTTGAACCATACTTTACAACAAAACCCAAGGGCACCGGCATCGGACTTTACGTCTCTTATAACATCATCAAGTCCTTTGGCGGGGAAATATGGTGCAATAGCAAAAAAGGTAAAGGCACACAATTCGGGATAATCTTCAAGAAGAGCGACGAAACACACCCCTGAGATTCTGTCCAAAATCCGACTATATGTCCAATATAGGACATATCCTTTCGTTAAAACCCACTGAATTTATTTAATTTTTTTACTTGGCAGCCATATTGCAAGTGTAAGAAGTGCCTGCGAAGGCTTCAAGACCCTTGCTCTGTGGCAGACTCTCGGACTGGTCAGACGTGGGGTGAGGTTAAAAGAAAAAATTTATTTAAGAAAGGAGGAGGTAAATGGGATTAAAAACACTTTTTGAGGCGATTATACTACAGTCCATTGAGGATTTGTGGGATGCCAGACACCGGGAGGAGAGCATTGAGTTTCTGACAGGACAAGGGTTTCACTTCTGTGCAAAGATGGCTGGAATGGGCACGGAAGAAAGACTGAAGCTTATGAAATTTGTAAAGGACGTAACAGGTCTTCCAGAGAAGCCAAGAAAGATCAAAAGGCGTAGCACTTCTTTAAGGTCTCAGAAGAGTCATTATAAAATTGCTATACATGCCTGACTCAAACCAATCTGATACAGGGCGACCCTTTTTGCTTTAGAGGGATGATAACAAAAATGTTATAATCTCCTCTGATAAAGAGGAGGTATGGAAGGTCCGGTTCTTCTAAAAGGGAGCCCTGTAGCATCCCTTATATATAAGGAAGTAGAAACTGAGGTTAAAACCCTACAGGCCCATGGAGTCGTTCCTGGGCTTGCACTGGTGATTGTAGGGAACGAAGCTGCCTCTGAACAGTATTTTTTGACCACGAAGACTATTTCAAGCAAGCTTGGAATAAACAATTTTCCTTATCGTCTGCCAGAGGACTCTTCTGTTAATGAGGTTCTCAATCTTATAAAGAGTCTGAACAGCGATGAAAGAATAAGCGGTATACTTGTATTTCTTCCTTTACCCGGGCACATCGAGCCGAGAATGGTGCTTAATGCAGTTGCTTCGGACAAAGACGTTGATGGTCTTGGAGCGATATCCATAGGGCGCATGGCTTCAGAGGAGTCTACATATCAGCTTTTCTCGCCTGAGCAGGGAGTGAAAAACACATTCCTGCCGTGTACGCCATACGGTGTTATAAGGCTTCTTGAGCACTACGGGATAGGCATCGAAGGAAAAGACGTTGTTATAGTCGGAAAGAGTCTGACTGTGGGCAAGTCACTTGCACTTATGATGCTGGCAAAGGGAGCTACTGTCACTGTCTGCCACAAGCAGACAAGAAACCTTGCTGAAAAAACACGCACTGCAGACATACTCTGTGTCGCCGCAGGAAAGCCTGGTCTTATAAAAGAAGACATGGTAAAAGACGGGGCTGTGGTCGTGGACATAGGCATAAACAGTCTTCCTGACGGCAGGTTCGTCGGAGATGTTGATTTCGACAATGTTGCAAAAAAGGCTTCATACATAACGCCGGTGCCAGGCGGGGTAGGTCCTGTCACCATAGCAATCTTGCTTAAAAACACCGTAATATCAGCCAAGAAAATGTTTAATATCCTGTGATGCTTCACCCAAAGAGCCTGAAAAGAAAAATCTTGAGTAATCCCCTTAACAAGGCAGTCTTTTCTTCAGGCAGGGGCGTTTACCTTGTAGGAGGGTATATAAGAAACATATTAATTCACGGCAAACACTCAAAAGATATAGATTATGTTGTAAAGAAGGACATCGAAGCACTGGTAAGTAAAGTGTCAAAGGGGCTAAACGGAACAGTCATAGAGCTCAGAAAAGAGCACATACTGAGAATAGCCTTACGGGACGGCAGGACACTTGACTTTTCAAGGCTTACCAAAGACATAGAGGATGACCTCAGGGAAAGGGACTTTACGCTGAACGCCATGGCATGGGCACCGGAGTCAGGCTTGATAGACCCGGTCGGAGGCATTAGCGATATAGAAAAAAGGCTTATAAAAGGGATATCAAGAGAGAACTTCCTGAATGACCCGTTAAGACTTCTAAGGGCATACAGGTTTTCAGCTGAGCTGTCATGGCAGATAGACAGAAAAACAAGACGGATCATAAAGTCCATGCCTGAAAGGCTCAAAACATCCGCCAGTGAAAGGATTACTTTAGAGTTTTTTAAGCTGCTTAACGCAGATGAGCCTTTAAACGCCCTTAAGGCAGCCCTCAGGGACGGTGTGTTAACTGAGATTATATCTTTATCTTTCAATAAGTTAGAACGGAATATTAAACTGATTTCAAATATTAATAAGAACCTTAAGAAACTGCCTGAAAGGTATTTTCTTAAGGAATTCTCGCAGGGACTCTGCTACATGGGGCTTTTAAGGCTTGAGGGACTGCTTTTAGGGTCTGATATAAACAAGAATTTGTTTACTTTAAGCAGGGATATACTCAAGCGGGTAACTCTTGTTCAGGCGCATTATAAGGAATTTGAAAGGGTAGAAGGCTTAAGCAGAGGTGAGATGTTTGATATTTTCTCTGAATCAGAAGACGCAGTGATTGACCTTTTGATTCTTACCGGGAAGACAGGATATCTGAAAGAGGCTGAGAGGTTTTTCAGGATTAAGCAAAAGGGGATATTAAGTTCAGAGGAGATAATGGCAGTTACCGGATTAAAACCTGGACCAAAACTCGGCGAAACCATTAACAGACTTAAAAAAGCTCAGTTTAAAGGGGAGATAAGAGGAAGGCTTCAGGCAAGGAACTGGCTTATTAATAATTTATAAAACTTTACATAACATATCTTATCGGTCATAATCTATAAACATTATATGTTAGTAAGTTGTTATTAATGAGGTTAATAATATCTCCTATCCATTGAGAGACTTGCGGTTTTCTACCCGTGAACAGGTTTTGTGCAGGAAAAAAATCCTTAAAAATCAGCGTCTTACTCTTTATTTATAGGCTTTCCAAAAAGCAAGCCTTTCTCCTCTGCCTCAATCCTAACAGGGACAATGCTTCCCTTCTCATACCCATCCGTCAGGACGTGAACTTTCAAGTAATTACTTGATGTTCCACGGCATACCCCATTCGATACCTTCTCTTCTATAAGAACATCAAGGGTTTTGCCGATATGCCTTGTCATGTATTCCTTTCTTTTCCTGTCTGCAAGCCTTCTGAGGGCTGCCGCCCTTTGTTTACGCTCAGAAGATCCAACAGTATCAGGCATCAGAGCAGCCTTTGTCCCAGGTCTTTTTGAGAACGGAAATACATGGATATATGTAAAGGGAAGCTCCTCCGCCAGCCTGAACGTATTGTTAAACTCTGTTTCCCCTTCATGAGGAAAGCCTACTATAATGTCTGTCCCGAGTGCTATGTCAGGTAGTCTTTCAGCTATGTTCAATATAGTCTTTTTAAAGAATGCTGAGTCGTAATTCCTGTTCATCAAGTTTAATATCCTGTCATCTCCGCTCTGAAGTGGTATATGTAGATGCCTGCAGACCCTTTTGTCGTCAAAAAGCCTTATTAATCGGTCACTTATCTCTGTTATCTCAAGAGAGCTCAGCCTTATCCGCTCTATGGCTGTTTTATCGAGTATCTCCTCGACAAGCTCTGAAACAGAGGTATTAATGTCATTGCCGTAAAGCCCAAGATGAATACCTGTCAGAACCACTTCTTTATACCCCTCTGCCACTGCTCTTTCTACCTGAGCAATCACCTCTGAAGGAGCAATACTCCTTGAACTGCCACGTGCCTTAGGGATAATACAGTAGCTGCATGAATGGTTGCATCCGTCCTGAACCTTCAGGAAAAACCGTGTGCGGTTACCGGATTTATTTAAAGCAATACTTGCATTATTACCGCATAACATATTAATAATATTAAGTTTATTCTTGTTTTCAACTACGGTTTCTACTTCTTTCAAAGAGCTTACCTGTTCTTTATTAAGCTCTGCGTAACAGCCTGTAACGATGACTTTTGCGCCGGTTCTACTGGCTCGTCTGATAAGCTGTCTTGACTGGTAGTCGCTTTTGGCAGTGACGGTGCAGGTGTTGATAATGCAGACCTCTGGTGTCTCGTCAATGCCTACTACTTCGTGTCCATGCCCTTTAAGTGCGCTTTCGAGCAAGGAGTTTTCAGCCTGATTGACTTTACAGCCGAGGCTTAAAAGGCAGACTTTCATTTTATTTTACAGGGGACTCCTTAAGAGGGTCTGCGACTCCTTCGAGGGAATGTCTCATTGCCTTGAGTATTTTGACGGTTATTATTTCGCCTGTAGTGTTGTTGTCACCGGTAAAATTGACTATCTTATTAGTTCTTGTTCTTCCTGTGAGCTTATTGCGGTCTGTGTCGCTTGTGCCTTCTACAAGGACTTCTACGAGGCTTCCTTCGAGTGTCTTGTTCTTTTCAAGTGTAATGTCATCCTGAAGCCTGAGTATTTCCTGAAGCCTTTCGAGCTTAACCTCTTCTGGAAGCTGTCCGTCCATTTGGGAGGCAGCTGTCCCTGGTCTTGGCGAGAATTTAAATGCGAATATGCCGTCGAACTTGATCTCTTTTAATGCATCCACTGTCTCTTTGTGGTCTTTTTCTGTTTCTGTTGGGAAGCCGGCGATAATGTCGGATGTTATAGCAATTCCCGGAACTTTTTCTCTTAGTTTATTTATTTTTGCCATGTATTCATCACGGGTATAGCCTCTGTTCATAAGACCGAGTATTCTTGTAGAGCCGGACTGAAGCGGAAGATGGATGTGTTCGCAGACCTTGTCAAGCCCTGCAATTGCCTCTATGAGGGCGTCGGAAAGGTCACGGGGATGGGATGTTACGAACCTTATTCTCTCTATGCCTTCTATGTCGTTTATTTTCCTTAAAAGACCTGGGAAGTCTGTGTCAGACCTGTAGGAGTTTACGTTCTGCCCAAGGAGTGTTACTTCTTTAAAGCCTTCCTGAGCGAGCTGTTTTATTTCTCCCAGGATGCTTTCACTTGGTCTGCTTGTTTCTCTTCCTCTTGTGTATGGGACTATGCAGTAGGTGCAGAAATTGTCGCAGCCGTACATTATAGAGACCCATGCCCTTCCCTTTTCCTTTCTTGAGACAGGAAGTTCAAGCTCTGCGATTTCAGGGTTTTCCTCAAGTGCTGTAAAGGGCTTTTCTTCCCTTATGATATCCCTGACTTTATGAAGGTTTTGTGGTCCTATAACGTAATCTACGTGTGGTGCTCTTTTGAAGAGTTCTTCTCCCATCTGCTGGGCTATGCAGCCGGCAACAGCGATTTTAAGTCCAGGTCTTCTTTTCTTCAGGGATTTCAGTCTTCCGAGGTGGCTTAGGAATTTCTGTTCTGCCTTCTGTCTTATGCTGCAGGTATTGAATATTATTAAATCCGCTTCTTTCTGGTTGTCCGTAAGGCTATAGCCTTCGGACTGAAGAATCCCTGCCATCTTCTCTGAGTCATGGAAGTTCATCTGGCAGCCGAATGTTGTTATAGAGACCTTCCTCATATTTAAAAATTAACATTTATTAAAGCAGGGATTCAAGAAAGGGGCATAATCCAGACCTTCAAGCCACCTTGAATCTCCTGAGTCTAAGGGCATTCGTAACCACTGTTACTGATGACATGCCCATGGCAGCGGCTGCGAATATAGGGCTTAGGAGTATGCCGAAGAATGGGAAGAGCACGCCTGCTGCAATCGGAATAAGTGTTATGTTGTAGGCGAACGCCCAGAAAAGGTTCTGTTTTATGTTTCTTAGTGTTGCTTTTGAAAGGGCTATAGCTGTCACCACGCCTTTCAGATCTCCTTTTATGAGTGTAATGTCTGCGGCTTCCATTGCGACGTCAGTGCCTGTGCCTATTGCAATGCCTACGTCTGCCTGTGCAAGTGCAGGTGCATCATTAATTCCATCGCCCACCATTGCAACGACTTTGCCTTCTGCCTGAAGTTTCTTGACCTCTTTTGCCTTGTCTTCAGGCAGCACCTCGGCAAGCACCCTGTCTATGCCGACCTGACGGGCTATAGCCTCGCCTGTCCTTCTGTTATCCCCGGTAAGCATCACGACCTCGATACCGAGGTTGTGCAATTGTCTTACGGCTTCAACAGAGCCTTCTTTAAGTGTATCCGCAACGCTGATAATGCCGATAGCCTTACCATCAAGAGTAACGAACATCGGGGTTTTTCCCTGAACGGCGAGCTCATCTGCTTTTTCTTTCAGTCCGTTGAGTTTTATTGACTCATCTTCCATAAGTGCGGCATTTCCAAGGAGAACGTTTTTCCCAGCCACCACTGCTTTTATTCCATGTCCGGGTACTGCCTGAAAACTCTCCGGGTCTTTGAGTTCAATTTCCATCTCTGATGCCTTTTTAACTATCGCCTCGCCGAGTGGGTGCTCAGAGCCTTTCTCAGCAGAGGCAGCATAGAACACGACATCTTTTTCAGAGACCGACTCTTGCGCAATTATGTCTGTTACAGAAGGTTCTCCTTTGGTCAGTGTGCCTGTTTTGTCAAAGACTATGGCGTTAATCTTATGTGCGGTCTCAAGTGCTTCTCCGCTTCTTATGAGTATGCCGTTTTCAGCGCCTTTGCCTGTTCCGACCATAATGGATGTCGGTGTTGCAAGCCCTAGGGCGCAGGGGCAGGCTATGATGAGCACGGCTATGAAATTAAGGATTGCATACGTAAAAGCCGGAGCCGGACCAAAGAAATACCATATAATAAATGTAATCGTGGCGATGCCCATCACTGCGGGGACGAAGTAAGATGCAATCTTGTCTGCAAGTCTTGCAATAGGTGGTTTTGAACCCTGAGCCTCCTGCACCATATTTATTATCTGTGCAAGCATTGTGTCCCTGCCGACTTTTGTAGCCTCGAACTTAAAAGAGCCGGTCTTGTTTATCGTAGCGCCTATTACTGTGTCTCCGGGTTTTTTCTCAACAGGGATTGATTCGCCTGTAATCATTGACTCATCCACAGAGGAATAACCTTCCTTTATGATGCCGTCAACCGGTATCTTCTCACCGGGTCTTACGATGACGATATCTCCGATTTCCACTTCTTCGACAGGGATATCTACTTCCTTTCCATTGCGGATTACTCTTGCTGTTTTTGCCTGCAAACCTATGAGCTTTTTTATTGCCTCTGATGTATGTCCTTTTGCCCTTGCCTCAAGAAGTCTGCCAAGGAGGATGAGCACGATTATGGCTGCTGCTGTGTCGAAATACACCTCTGCTGAGTAGCCTTTTATCTCAAATAGGGAGGGGAAGAACGTGGCAATAACACTGTAAATATATGCGGCTGACGTGCCCACTGCTATAAGTGTGTTCATATTGGTTGTCCGGTGCCGTGCGGCTGCAATAGCACCTGTGTAAAACTGCCATCCAATCCAGAACTGAACCGGGGTCTCAAGGATAAGCTGAATAAGAAAATTCGTCTGTCTTGGAATTTCTATTAAAGAGGAAAGCCCGAGCTTGTCCCAGTAAACCAGAACGAACAGCGGAAGTGTAAGGAGTGCTCCTGTAATGACTTTGGTTTTTAATTTCTGATAATGAGCCTCTCTTTCCCTTTTTTCCTTTTCTACTATGTCTTCGCCTCTTTCCACTGAGACGATGTCATAGCCGGCGTCCTTTACGGCTTTTTTGAACTCCCTGATTCCGACTTGTGTTGGTATGTATTCGACAGTGGCTTTTTCTGTTGCAAAGTTGACAGAGGCGGACAGGACTCCGTCGAGAGAACTCAGGGCTTTCTGGACTCTGCTAACGCAGGATGCGCAGGTCATGCCTTTTATAGGCAATATCTGTTTTGCGACTGTTGCACCATAGCCAAGGTCTTTGATGGTCTTGAGGAAGTCGTCAACAGATACCTTAAGCGGGTCATAAACCACTGTAGCCCGTTCTGCTGCAAAGTTAACAGATGCCTCGCTTACACCGTCGAGGCTCGCCAGGGTGTCCTGAATCCTTGATGCGCACGAGGCGCAGGACATTCCGGTAATGGGCAGGTCAAGCCTTTTACCTCCAGCGGCTTTGTCTGATTCTGAAGGCTCTGGTTTCTTCTCTACTTCTTTTTCTTCAAGGTATTTCTCAGGGCTTTTTTCAAAGCTCTCTTTGCAGGGCTTTGAGCAAAAATAATATGTACTGCCCTTGTATTCTGAGGTAGCCACTGCATCAGTGTCCTCTATGGTCATCTTGCAGACAGGGTCTTTAACCTCCACTCTACGCCTCCTACCATATATAAGATTTTCGTGTGCATTATTGCTTTCTTCCTGCTCCAAGGATAACGATATTATTAATGCGTTTCAGGTTGATTATCTTTATACCCTCGGCAGAAAGGGCGTCTTTAAATTCTTGGAGTGTAAATCTCCCTCCTTTTGGATGTGCGGTTAATCTTTCGATGAGGAAATTATCGAGGAACGGCTTCAGGAGTTCTTCGAAGAAAAACTCCCCTTCCGGCTTTAATACTCTTGCGACTTCCTTGAGTGCCTTTTTCCAGTCTTCCATGTGGTGAAGCACTCCGAATGAGAAGACCGCATCAAATTTTTCATCAGGCTCATCGAGTGCCATTGCATCAGCGACCTTGAACTCTATTGTGTCTTTAAGTTCCGGCTTAAGATTTCTCTTTGCTTTTTCAATCTGTTCCGGGTCGAAATCCGTGGCAATAATCTTTCCGGCACCGAATTGTTCTGCTATTATTTTGGCGCCAATGCCTCTTCCGCATCCGATTTCAAGACATAACGGATATTCATTACGGCTCCCCATTTTTCTTAGGAGACGCCCTTCTATGTGTTTCTGGCCAAAGGCTCTGACAGGGCTGTTTGTTATGATCTTCTCTATGAGATTAAGCTTCACCTCTCTTTTTTCCAGTCTATTTCAGTAGTGTTGTTCACCAGGGGACGCATTCTGCTGGCATTTCTACATACAGCTGAGCCATGAGGTTTTCTATGTCCTGCTCTAAATCCATGATGGTATCAAGAGGGGTATCAGGGTCCCTTACTGCCTCGAAGTAATCGAAGCGTTTGAGAAGGAGTTCTTTTCTCAGGTCTTTTGTATTGTCGAGGAAGTCATTACACTGTCTGAAATAAGCTGAGCCTATTCCCGGCGGCATTGCACCCCAGCCAGGTGCCATCATAGCCCAGGGACTCCTCATGCCAGGGCCCATCATGTCCCAGCCGGGCATCTGAGCCCATGAGACTGTGGTAAAAACAGCAAAAACCACAAGTAAAACAATAACTGTCTTTCTCATCTCATTCTCCTTGGTGCTGTTATTCCATTTAGATTTTTATCGACCTCTATATGTTTGCATCGCTTTTCTATATAACTGGGTTGCGAGTTTTCTTAATTCCTGTTGTAATTTTACTATAGTTTCAGGGGGTGTATCAGGGTTTCTTACCGCCTCAAAATATTCAAACCGTTTATCGTGAATCTTTTTTCTGAGGTCTTTTGTCTCATCGAGGAATTTTTCGACACGCGGGTTAAGATACGGCATGCCCATACCACCCATCATGCACGAGCCATGCCCCATCATGCCTCCCCAACCTGGACCCATCATACCCGGACCCATCATTCCCCGACCAGGTCCCATCATTCCCATACCACCCATCATGCCCATACCGCCCATCATGCCAGGACCCATCATACCTGGACCCATCATTCCCCAGCCAGGTCCCATCATTCCCCAGCCTGGATACATCCCCAGCCATATCTGGTATGGATGTGTCTTTGACTCGCTGGTCTCACCCATAGTTGTTGTATCCATCATCATACCACCTGTCTGTGCCCACGAGACCGAACTGAAAACAAACAAAACCAATAAGAATATAACTATTTTTTTCATAACACCCTCCTTGTCGCAGGTCAGCTTATGAGTCCGGCAACTCCTAACAAGAATTGTGACATTTACACGAAAGCCCTTTTCCTCTTGACACCTTTTTGATGCTCATTTATTCACCCCTTTCTTTTTCTAAGATATAACAAAGTCTATCAAAAGAGGGAGTTTTGTCAACCGGTCTCGATACAAGACAAGACTTTATGCTTAAGATTTGTTATAATACCTGATTATTCAGCTTATACATCCATAAATTAAAAAAATTTTACCCTTGTCTTTGAATTATGTTATTTTTAATACCCACTGAAAATTCAGGGGAGGTTTTAAAAACTAATAAAGGAAGGGAGTCTTAGAGGATGCTTATAATCGGGGAAAAGCTAAGTATCATAGCCAAGAGGGTTAGAGAGGCTATGATGAAAAGGGACAAGGAACCTATTCAGGAGATTGCAAAGGCACAGTACAAGGCAGGCGCAGGAATGATAGACGCAAACATTGGACCTGCGGAAGACGGTGGAGAAGACCTGATGCAGTGGATGGTCACTACTATCCAGGAAGCAGTTCCGCTTCCGGTTTGCCTTGACACCACGAATTATGCTGCAATAGAAGCCGGTCTGAAAGTCCACAACAACGAGTGGGGCAGACCGTTAATCAACTCCACATCCAACGACCCTGAGAGATTCCCCATGCTTGAGCTTGCAGCGAAATACAATGCGCAGATAATAGGTCTTACCGTAGGCAAAGGAGGTCTTCCTGCTGACGCTGAAGAAAGGGCAGCCATAGCAGCAGAGATTATGGCAAGGGCAATGGAATACGGCGTGCCGATGGAAGACATATACCTTGACCCTCTTGTCCTTCAGATAGCAACCTCACAGGATCATGCACTGAAGGTGATTAAAGCCGTAAAGATGTTTCAGGAATTAAATGATCCTCCGATGAAGACTGTAGTCGGTCTTAGCAATGTCTCAAACGGATGCCCGAAGCACCTGAGACCGATATTAAATAAATATTACCTGTCACTGCTTATGTATGAAGGTTTGACTGCTGCAATAGCAGACCCTTCTGAAGTAGCAGAGACTGTAAAGACTATAGATGTAATAATGGGCAAAACCCTTTATGCCCATTCCTATCTGGAGATGTAGAAAAGACATTCAAGGAGGCAAAGATGGCTTTCACACCGCCTAAAGAGAGTTATGCAGGCAAAGTTTACTCTGTCACCGTAGGCACAGGTGATACAGCAGTTACCTTTGGAGGAGAGAATGTCTTGCCATTTCACGGTTTTGAAGGCGAGACCCCTAACCGTCCGGTCATAGCGTATGAAATACAGGATGTTCCGCCTTCTGACTGGCCTGAGAGTGTTCAGAAGCCTTTTGAAAGTGTTTCCAGTGACCCTGTAGAGTGGGCAAAGTTTTGTCAGGACACTCTGAAGGCAAAGGCGATAGCTTTAAGACTTATCGGCACTCATCCTGACAGGGAGAACCGCTCTGCAGAAGACGCTGCAAAGACCGTCAGGGATGTGCTTTCAGCTATAAATGTTCCGCTTATAATTCTCGGCAGTAATCATGCTGAGAAAGACTCTTCTGTTCTCGTTGCCGTGGCAGAGGCGGCAAAGGACAAAAACTGCATAATCGGAAAGGCGCAGGAGGCAAATTACAAGACCATAGTTGCTGCTGCAATGGCTAACAATCACAAGCTTATAGCGATGTCAGAGCTTGATATAAACCTGTCCAAGCAGCTCAATATTCTCATAACGCAGATGGGTTTTGATAAGGAAAAGCTGGTAACAGACCCGATGTCTTCAGCGCTTGGCTACGGGCTCGAATACACCTACTCTGTTATGGAGAGGATAAGGCTTGCTGCACTTACCCAGAACGATGCAACGATGCAGCCGCCAATGGTAGCTGACATTGGAATGTATGTATGGAAGATAAAAGAGACGCAGGCGCCGGAGTCTGACCTGCCCCAGTGGGGTTCACTGCCTGAAAGAGGCATCGCATGGGAGGCTGTCTCAGCAATGTCGTTTCTTATAGCAGGCGCAGAGCTTTTGATAATGAGGCATCCGCAGGCAGTTGAGGCTGTAGAAAAGTTTATAGGGGAAATGGAGGGTTAAAATGGCATTAACAGGTGTTGAGATATTCAAGCTTCTTCCAAAGACCAATTGCAAAAAGTGCGGGCATCCAACATGCCTTGCTTTTGCCATGAAACTTGCACAGAGGCAGGCATCTCTTGATGCATGCCCTGATGTCTCAGAGGAGGCAAAAAAGATACTCGGTGAGGCATCTGCCCCGCCAGTAAGACCGATTACCCTTGGTGTCGGAGAAAAAGCAGTCAAGATGGGCGAAGAGACCGTCCTCTTCAGGCACGACAAAAAATTCGTAAACCCCTGCGCTTTTGCAGTTGAGATAAAGGACACTGATGAGGAAGCCAACGTTGTTAAGACCATAGAGGCTGTGCTTGACTCTGAAATAGACAGGGTCGGACAGAAACTCAGAGTCGACGCCATATTTATATCCAATGAGTCCAACGACGCGGGAGCACTTGAATCCCTGTCCAAGCTCGTGTCGCAGAAAGCACCTGATGTGCCGGTAATCATATCTACAAAAGACCCTGCTGCTGCAGAGGCAGCACTGAAAATCTTTGCAGAAAAGAAACCCATTCTTTTCGGTGCAAACAGCGAAAACCTCGATGCAATGGCAAAGGTTGCGACTCAGTTTAAAGTAACACTTGGGATAACAGCGAAGGGTCTTGAAGAACTCACGACACTTACTGAGAAGGCGAAGTCCCTTGGCGTGGAGGACATGGTCATAGATTCAGGCGCAAGAAAGGCGAAGGAGATTCTCGAGGACAACACTCTGATTAGAAGAGCAGCCGTAAAGAAGAATTTCAAGCCTTTAGGGTATCCTGTCATAACATTTGCACAGAGAGATGACAGCATGCTCGAGACCCTGATTGCGGCTCTCGGTGTTGCAAAGTATTCCTCGATTATAGTCCTCAGCAGCATTGAGAAGTGGAAGAACCTTGCCCTGTTCACACTGAGGCAGAACATCTACACCGACCCGCAGGTTCCGATGCAGGTCGAGCAGAAGATATACAAGATCGGAGAGCCTACATCTGATTCTCCTTTGATGATAACTACCAACTTCTCGCTGACGTATTTTATAGTCTCAGGAGAGATAGAGAACAGCAAGGTTCCGAGCAGGCTTGCTGTTATGGACTGTGAGGGGCTGTCGGTGCTTACGGCATGGGCGGCTGGAAAGTTCACTGCCGCGAAGATAGCCCAGTTTATAAAGGAATCCGGTGTGGAAAACGAGATAAGCCACAGGGAGATAATCATTCCCGGATATGTGGCAATTCTCAGCGGTGCAATAGAAGACAAGCTTGAGGGCTGGAAAGTCACAGTCGGCCCAAGAGAGGCTAACGCACTGCCGGCTTTCCTTAAGTCGAGAGCGAGTTAAAATCGCTGAGTTGCATAACAAATTGACTTTTAAAAACTAGAGCTATAAAAATAAAAGGCAGTCATTCTGTCTTAACAACTGTTCGTAACGGCTATTCGTCGATTAATAATTAGGAGGTAGGGATGTCAAAGTTAATAGCCTCAGCAGCGATTAGAGGTGCTCATAAACTCGTAAAACAGGCTGAGGAGATGCTTGAGCAGACGATAAGGGACAAAGGGGAGTCTCACACATTTGAATTTCCAGACACTGCATTTTATCTGCCGATGATATACGCGATGACCGGTTTCCCTGTTAAAACACTTGGGGACATGCGCACGGCTTTAGGTTATGCAAAAGAGCTTTTGCATCCAGAGCCTGAAGAGAATGTCTGGAAGCCATACCTGGGCGAGGCTCTGGATTCAGGCATGGCAACGCTGTTTGCAGAGGAGATAATACTTGCTCTGAAGTATATCAACGGATTTGAGCCTGTAACAGACCCTGAAACAGGATATGTTTATAACGGTTTTATTACAGACACAATCCAGAGGAATCTGGGTATCCAGCTTGTTGACGGCACGATGCCCGGATTTGCAGCTGTCATAGGTGCTGCTCCTGATGACGACACTGCAGTAAACATCGTAAGAGAGCTTCAGGAGAAGAACATACTTATATTCCTTTCAGGTCATGTCAACGGAAACAGCGTTACAAAACAGCTCTTAAGAAAAGGCGTTGAACTCGGCTGGGACACAAGGATAGTGCCTCTTGGTCCTGACACCGAGCATACGCTTTATGCCCTTGACTGGGCAGTAAGGGCTTCACTCATCTTCGGCGGCAAGAAGCCCGGAGACTACAAAGAGCATCTTAAATACCAGAAAGACAGGGTTTTTGCATTTGCGATTGTTCTGGGAGAACTCGATGACATAAAGTGGAGCACAGGTGCAGGCGCCATAAACATGGGCTTCCCTGCAATATGTGATACAGATGTTCCGGTTATACACCCTACTGGTGTCTGCACTTATGAGGAAGTTGATAAAGAGCTTGACCATTCAAAGATAGTGCAGAAGTCCATAGAGGTCAGGGGTCTGAAGATTATAGTGGAGAAGCCCCCTATTCCAGTTGCTTATGGTCCTGCTTTTGAGGGCGAAAGAATAAGAAAAGAGGATATGTTCATTGAGTTCGGCGGACAGAGGACTCCTGCTTTTGAATGGGTCAGGATGAAGGAACTCGAAGAAGTCGAAGACGGAAAGGTCACTATTGTGGGCACTGACTGGCAGAAAAAGTATGAGGAAGGCGGTCGGATGCCTCTTGGTATTGTCATAGATGTAGCAGGCAGAAAGATGCAGAAGGATTTTGAATCCGTCATCGAGAGAAAGGTACACCATAACATAAACGAGGCGCAGGGACTCTGGCACATGGGTCAGCGCGACATCAACTGGATAAGGATAAACCATAATGCAAAGAAAGAGGGTGTTACTCTTGAGCACCTTGGAATTATCCAGACGACAATGATGAAGCACAGGTTCAAGAGCATTGTTGACAAGGTGCAGGTAACGATATACACGGATGAAAAAGACGTCCTTGAGATAAGGGAGCAGGCAAGACAGGCTTACAAGGAGCGTGACCAGAGACTCGGCGCACTTACGGACGAAGCAGTTGACACATTCTACTCCTGTCTGCTCTGCCAGTCTTTTGCACCGAGCCATGTCTGTGTTATCACACCGGAAAGGCTTGGTCTTTGCGGTGCATACAACTGGCTTGACGGAAAGGCTGCGTATGAGATAGACCCTACCGGTGGAAACCAGCCTATAGAGAAAGGACAGCTGCTTGATGCAAGATACGGCAGGTATTCAGGTGTGGACGAATACCTGAAGAAGGCATCAGGCGGTGCAGTTGAAACACTCAACCTCTATACCATAATGGAAAACCCCATGACTTCATGCGGTTGTTTCGAGTGCATCGTTGCAATAGTGCCTGAGGCAAATGGAGTCATGATAGTGCAGAGGGGACATCAGGGAATGACACCTGTGGGCATGAAGTTCTCAACCCTAGCTGGTTCTGTTGGCGGTGGTGTTCAGTCTCCGGGATTCATGGGGATTGGAAGAAACTTTATCACGAGCAGAAAATTCCTCTATGGTGATGGTGGAATAAAGAGGATTGTCTGGATGACAAAGAACCTGAAAGAGAGCCTGAAAGAAGCGTTTGAAGAAAGGGCAAAGGAAGAAGGCGTGCCTGACCTTCTGGATAAAATTGCTGACGAGACCATTGCAGAGGACTCTGAGAAGCTTCTTGAGTTTCTCTCAAGCGTAGGACATCCTGCACTTGAGATGGAACCGATGATTTAGCAAGGAGGAACAGATGGAGAAACATATAAAGAGTGCAAACGAAGCGTCGGAGAAAATAATCGAGTGGGGTGAAGCCCACGACTATACCACGTGTTTTGAGCGGGCTGAGAGACTGAAGCCCTGCCCTATTGGCAGCAGTGGTGCATGCTGTAAGGTCTGCCATATGGGTCCTTGCAGGCTCGTCGGCAAGAACGCAGAGGAAGAAGCACGCGGCGTATGCGGTGCAACACTTCCGACTGTAGCAGCAAGAAACCTCGTAAGGATGATAGCCGCAGGCACGGCAGCACATTCCGACCACGCAAGGGATATGGTCCTTACCCTTTTGGCTGTAGCCAACGGCGAGGCCAAGGACTTTAAGATTACGGATGAGAGAAAACTAAACAGGGTTGCCGAGATTCTCGGCATAGAGTTCGGCAATGGAAGAAACGTCAATGATGTTGCACGTGATGTGGCTTTGAAATTATTAGAGGATTTTACAAGGCAGAAAGGCGAGCTTAATTATATTAAGCGTGCGCCCCAGAAGACTCAGGAGCGGTGGAGAAAATGGGGTGTTGCTCCCAGAGGCATAGACAGGGAAGTAGTCGAGGCAATGCACAGAACGAATATCGGCGTTGACCACGACCCTGACCATCTTCTCACCCATGGCTTGAGGACTGCACTTGCAGACGGCTGGGGTGGATGCATGATATCCACTGACATATCCGATATACTCTTCGGCACACCTACCCCTGTCAAGGCTGAAGCCAGCTACGGAATATTCAAGGAAGACGAGGTAAACCTCATCGTGCACGGTCATGAGCCCTCGCTTGCAGAGATAATCGTTGATGTGGTTTCCGACCCTGAGCTTATAGAGTATGCGAAGTCAAAGGGTGCAAAGGGAATTAATCTTGGCGGTATGTGCTGCACTGCAAACGAAGTGCTTATGAGGCATGGGATACCTACTGCCGGAGGCTTTACCAATCAGGAGCTCGGTATAATGACAGGGCTTGTGGATGCCATAGCAGTTGATGTGCAGTGCATAATGCCTGCAATCGCCGAGCTTTCAAAGAAATTCCACACAAAGATTATCACGACCTCTGAGAAGGCAACGATGCCCGATGCCATCCATGTGCAGTATGACGAGCACAGGGCAAGAGAGGTTGCAAAAGAGATAGTAAAGATAGCTATTGATAACTTCCCTAACAGGAAGAAAGAGGGAAGCCACATAACTGACAAGTTCCCTGTGATTGCAGGTTTCTCTCATGAATACATAGAGTACATGCAGGGCGGACGCTGGAGAGCGTCTTTCAGACCCCTTAATGATGCCATCATAGCAGGAAGGATTCGTGGAGTAGTCGGTCTTGCAGGATGCGACAATCCGCGTGTGCCTTCCACTGGTCTGCACAGATTCCTGGCGATTGAGCTTATAAAGAACGATGTTCTTATCGTCTCGACTGGTTGTGGCTCTGCTGCATGCGGCACAGCAGGTTATCTAACGCCTGAGATGGCGCTTGAGCATGCCGGACCAGGACTCAGGGAGGTCTGCGAGGCAATAGGCATACCTCCGATACTTCATGTTGGAGCTTGTGTTGACAATTCAAGAATACTGACCATAGCCACTGCAATGGCTCACGAAGGCGGCCTGTCTGATGAAATAGCCGGTATGCCTGCTGTGGGCATTGCACCTGAGTGGATGTCTGAAAAGGCGATTGCCATAGGCTGTTATTTTGCAGCCTCAGGTGTGCCGGTTATCTTCGGCGGTGAGTCCCCTGTCGGAGCAAGCGAAGAAGTCACAAGGATAATGACAGAGGTCTGGTTCGAAAGGTTTATGGGTGCACTGCATTTCGAGCCTGACCCTGAAAAGATACTTGAACTCGCTCTCAATTATATAGACAAGGCAAGGGAAAAACTGAAACTCAGGAAATACGAGCCTGGAAGATTCGGCACTGAAAGAGTGCTCATGGATATGGCTGCAAGGCGTGAACTCGAAAAGTCAGCCAAACCCACTTAGGAATATATTAATGGAGGTTAAATGAGAGTCGAAGATATTGATATAGACAGGGCTATAGGAAAAATAGGCGAAGTCCTTACAGAAAAGCAGAAAAAAAGAGGACTTCTCATACATGCGTTCCAGCAGATACAGAAAGAACACAACTATCTGCCGGAAGAAGAACTGAAAAAGCTTTCAAAGAAGCTTAATGTGCCTCTTGCTGATGTTTACAGCACTGCCTCTTTCTACAAGCATTTCTACTTTAACCCGAGAGGCAGAAATGTTGTAAGTGTCTGCATGGGCACTGCCTGTCATGTGCGAGGCGCTGGAAAAATCCTCGAAAGTTTCAGCGAGGAGTTCGGGATTAAAGAAGGAGAGACAACAGAAGACATGTCTCTTACGCTTGAGACCGTGGGCTGCGTTGGCTGCTGCGGCTTAGCCCCTGTTATCACGGTCAACGAGGAAGTTATCGGTGAAGTAACACCTAAAAAATTCAGTGAAATAGTTGACAATATCAGGAGCAAATAATGGAGAGACTTACGAGTATCGAAGCATTAAAAGAACTCAGGGCACAACTTGAGAAAGAGGTTTTTAAGCCTGAGACACCCCGTGTAAGGGCATGCTGTGGAACTGCATGCACGGCAAGCGGCTCCCTGAAGGTAATAGACGCCCTTAAGAGCGAAGCAGAAAAAAGAGGCGTTGAGATAGATATTGTAAAGACAGGATGTCAGGGACTCTGCCAGAAAGGCCCTGTCATGATGGTTGAGCCTCAGGGAATATTTTACCAGAAGATTAAGCCTGAGCATGCCCAGTGGCTTATAAACTACACTATTGTCGGCGGGGTGCCCTACAGGCAGGGTCTTTACAGGGAAAACTTTTTAAGCGAGCCTACCCCGCAGATGATAGATATTCCGTTTTATAAAAAGCAGGTAAGGGTTGCGTTAAGAAACAACGGAAGGATTGACCCGAGGAATATCTACCATTACATTGCAGTGGGCGGATACTCTGCGCTTGAGAAGGCTCTTTCCTCCATGAGCCCTGATGATGTGCTTGATGAAGTTGACAAGGCAAATCTCAGAGGTCGTGGTGGTGCAGGATTCCCTGCTGGAAAGAAATGGAGACATACAAAAAGAGCACCAGGGGACATCAAGTTTGTTATAGCCAACGGAGACGAAGGAGACCCGGGTGCATTCATGGACAGGGCTATCATGGAAGGCGACCCGCACAGTCTCCTTGAGGGCATGATACTCTGCGCCTATGCCATCAATGCGCAGTATGGAATGATATACGTCAGGCACGAGTATCCTCTGGCTGTGGAAAACCTGAATATTGCAATCAAGCAGGCAGAAGAGCTTGGACTGCTCGGCGAGAATATCTTGGGGACTGACTTCAGCTTTACTATAGATATAAGAGAAGGCGCAGGTGCTTTTGTATGTGGTGAGTCCACTGCCCTTATTGCATCCATAGAGGGAGAGAGAGGCTTTCCGAGACCAAGACCGCCGAGACTTTCAGAGCCCGGTGGTGGCGCATGGGGCTACCCAAGCAACCTTAACAACATAGAAAGCTATGCATGCGTTCCACCTATAGTGGACAAAGGTGCTGACTGGTTCCTGAGCATCGGCACTGAGAAGTCTCCTGGCACAAAGGTCTTTGCACTTACAGGAAAGGTTAAAAACACAGGGCTTGTGGAAGTGCCGATGGGCATAACGCTGAGGGAGATAATCTACGACATAGGCGGCGGCATTATCGGCGATAAGAAGTTCAAGGCAGTGCAGACCGGAGGTCCTTCAGGCGGATGCATACCAGAGAAATATCTTGACATGCCTGTGGACTTTGACTCCCTGAGGGAAGTCGGCTCGATGATGGGCTCAGGTGGAATGGTCGTCATGGATGAGGACACCTGCATGGTGGATGTCGCAAAGTTCTTCCTATCGTTTACGCAGTCAGAGTCGTGCGGAAAGTGCCCGCCGTGCAGAATAGGCACATACCAGATGCTTGAAATACTCGAAAGGATTACCACAGGAAAAGGAAGACCTGAAGACATAGACGAGCTTGAAAGAATCGGCAGGCTTGTAGAAAAGGCATCTCTCTGCGGTTTGGGACAGGGTGCTCCTGTTCCTGTTCTTTCCACCATTAAATACTTCCGTGAGGAATACGAAGAGCATGTGCACGACAAATACTGCCGTGCAAAGGTCTGCCGCGGGCTTGGCACATTCGTCATAAACTCCGAGGAGTGCATCCTCTGCGGTCTGTGCAAAGAGGCGTGCGCATACGATGCAGTAAAGGAAACACCAAGGGAATATTTCATAGATCAGGATTACTGCACGAAGTGTAAAGCCTGCTACACGGCATGTCCTGTGGATGCAGTAAAGATAACAAAACAGCCGAAGAGCACGGTTGAAACCAAGACTTAAAGATTTAACTCTGGAGGTCAGATGACAGAGGTAAAAGAGAAAAAGACTGAGGAAATAAAAAAAGAAGCTGAAGAGATAGGATGTCCTGTAAAACGGGCTCTTTATTACATAGAAGAGTTTTTAAACGGTCCTATGTGCGGCAAGTGCTTCCCGTGCGAATTCGGAAGCTATGAGGCAAAGATTATACTTCAGAACATCATAGCCGGCGAAGGCACGGAATCCGACCTGCTTGCCCTCAGAAAGATTGCTGATGAGATGCTTGAGATATCAAGGTGCAAAAAAGGCAAGGACACTGCAAAGTTCATCCTCGAATGGATGGGGACAAACGCTTATAAGGAACACATCGAAGGCAGGTGTCCTGAAAAAGAGTGCAAGGCGCTTGTCGAATACAGGATTATTCCTGAAAAGTGCATCATGTGCGGGCTCTGTCTGGAGGCGTGCAAAGACAACGCTATAATCGGTGAGAAAAAGGTTTCATACAGGAGCGGTTACCTGCCCTTTGAGATAAGGCAGAAAAGATGCACAAAGTGCGGTGAATGCATAAAGGTATGCCCTGTAGAGGCAATTGAAATCATAGATGTAAAGGTCAAGGAAACAGAGACTGTTTCAGCAGGCAAATAACCCTTTTGTTAAGGTTTAAAAATAGGAGGATTTATGTCAAAGATGGTAAAACTCACGATAGACGGCAAGGAAGTCCAGGTTCCTGAGGGGACAAACATTATAGACGCTGCTGAACTTGCCGGCATTCATATACCTAATCTTTGCTATCTCAAGGGCATGAAAGGCATTGGTGCATGCAGGCTTTGTCTTGTCGAAGTAGAGGGTGCAAAGGCGCCTGTGATTGCATGCAACATAAAAGTCAAAGAAGGCATGCAGGTAACCACAAAAACGGAAAAGATTAATGAGGCGAGAAAATTCGTCATAGACCTCATACTTTCCATGCACCCGCTTGACTGTATGACATGCACAAAGGCAGGTGTGTGCAGGCTTCAGCAATATGCCTATGATTTCGAGATAAAGGAGTCATCTTTTACAAGAAAGAAATTCGGCTATCCTACGGACGAAGCGAACCCGTTTATCAAAAGAGACCCTGACTACTGCATCCTTTGCGGAAGGTGCGTAAGAGTCTGCAAGGAGCAGGGAACCAACGTGCTTGAGTTCATGGGCAGGGGTATCGGTGCAAAGATTACGACTGCAAACGACAAGCCTCTTCAGGAGTCAGAATGCACATTCTGCGGAAGCTGTGTTGATGCCTGTCCTGTAAATGCCCTGCTTGAGGCTGACAGATGGCGTAAAGGCAGAGAATGGGAATACGAAAAGGTCAACTCGGTCTGCCTTCTCTGCGGCAATGGCTGTGACATCACTGTAAGCACAAAAGACGGCAAAGTGCAGAAAATAAACTCAGCACAGGCTGAAGGCTCTGCTGAAAAATACATCTGCGCTTACGGCAGGTTCGGCTTCGACTGCATAGAGGCAGATACACGGCTTACAACACCCATGAAAAAGGTAAACGGCGAGCTTAAAGAGACTACATGGAAAGACGCTCTGGAGACTGTTGCAGAAAAACTCAAAGAGGCAGGAAAAGACACAGGCTTTATAAGCACTGCAGGCATACAGAACGAGGATGCCCTTACACTAAAGAAGCTTGCAAAAGACGTAGTTAAGACAAACAATTACGACACTACAATGAGTCTTTATGCAGATGCGGACTGTCTTAAGAACTCCCAGTCTGCTGACATTGACAAGGCAGACCTTATTGTTCTCGTCGGGCTTAATCCATCGCAGTGGAAAAGGGTTCTGCCCCAGCTTGACGCATCTGTAAGAAAGAGGGTTGAAAGAGGTGCAAAACTCATAGTTATAAACTCTTCCGAGACGAAGATAGCAGAGGTGGCTGCCGTAACTCTTACAGGTGATGAAATATCGAGCTTGAAAGCACTTGCAAAGGCTGCTATAGAGAAAGGTCTGAAGGCGGATAAAAAACTGGAATCCGCTGTAAGTGATGCAAGCGTTTCTGAAGATGTGGAAAAGGCAGCAGCTCTGTTTGCTGAAGCGAAGTCCCCTGTTATATTCACCTCCCCTTCCCTTTTTGAAGCGGCCTCCAACATATCGCTCATAAAGGGAAGCGTGGTTGCTGTTCCTGCTGAAAGCAATGCAAAGGGAATTGCCCTTATGGGTCTGACCACAGAGGGCAAGACCTATAAAGAGATGGTCTCAGGCGGGCTGAAGGTGCTTTATGCCGTAGGCGAAGTCCCGGTAAACAAAAGACCGGATGTGGATTTTCTGATAGTGCAGAACTCTCATCTTACAGAGCTTGCAAAACAGGCAGACGTGGTTCTGCCGTCAGCTGTCTTTCTTGAGTCAGCAGGCACGATAATAGACTACATGGGAAGGCTTAAATACCTCCCGGAGGCAATAGAGCCGCAGGGTGAGGCAAAATCCCACAAGGACATCTTCATCCAGCTTGCCAAGGTTATGGGCGGTTCGATAAAGAGACCGACTGAAACCGAGGTCAAGAAGGCAGCAAAGGTAAAGGTTAAGCCTTCGCTTAAGCCGTTTGAGAAAAAAGAAGGGCTTGATGTCTCACCTGACGAGATAATCGAGTCGGTCAATGCCTCTGTGATAAACGGCTCAAGGCTTCTGTGGCTTAAAGAGGCAGAGAAGGCTGCTGTTTAGCGTTCAAGGCTATAGCTTCTTAAAAAGGCGGGGACTGAAACCCCGCCTTTTTATTGTGTTTATTTTTTCTGCGTATCTCCTATAAAATATCCCAGTAAGAGTATGGAAGACGTATACAGCATAAAGCTCCCTGTATTTGAAGGACCTCTTGACCTTCTTCTTCACCTCATCAAGGAGAACAAGGTAGATATATATGACATCCCGATTGCATTAATCACACGGCAGTATCTTGAGTATCTGGAATTGATGAAGGAGCTTAACCTTGAGATAGCCGGAGAGTTTCTTGTAATGGCGGCTACGCTTATACACATCAAGTCAAGGATGCTTCTCCCTGTGGAGGAGACCGCTGATACCGAAGAGGCAATGGATCCAAGACTGGAGCTCGTGCAGAGACTGCTTGAGTATCAGGCGTTTAAGGATGCAGCCCTCGGTCTTAAGGAAAGGGAAGAGGAACGTGTGGGAGTGCTTCAGAGAGAGCCTCTTTATGAAGATGGCGAAGATGACTCCGAAGAACCCTACCTGTTTGATGTCAGCCTCTTTGACCTTATAAGTGCCTTTAAAAGAATACTCGATAAAGCGCCTCCTGAGTTCAAAACCGTAACAAAAGAGACGCTTACAATAAAGGACAAGATGTCACTTATCATAGAGGTAATCCAGAACAGGGATGCAGTGCGCTTTGAGGAATTATTCGCACAGGGGATGACAAAGGCGCATCTTATTGTCACCTTTGTTGCCCTGCTTGAGCTTCTGAGAATCGGGCTTGCAAAGGTATATCAGGAAAAAGAGTTCGGGACTATCTGGATTATCAAGCCCACTGACTCGCCCCACCCTATAGCTTCCAATTAAAGCTTTGTGCTTTTCGAGGATTGCATTATAATATTTATAATCAACTACCCATGGAAACCGAATTCTTAAAAGCATTGGTCTTGGCAGTCGGCGTCTCTGCGCTTTCTATCTTTCTTTTCCAAAGCATCAGGATGCCGTCTATCGTGGGGTTTATTGTCGCAGGCATTCTTATCGGTCCTCACGGTTTTGGGATAATCAAGAATGTAGGCGAGATCGAGCTGCTGGCTGACCTCGGCATCATACTTCTGCTTTTTACTATCGGGATTGAGTTTTCAGTTACGAATCTTCTCAGGATGTGGAAGGCTGCTTTATGCGGCGGAGGCGGGCAGATTACCCTGACTATACTGGCTTCGGCTGCCATTGCATATCCTTTTATAGGAGAACTGAACAAAGCAGTCTTTTTCGGTTTTCTTATTGCCCTGAGCAGCACTGCCATAGTCCTTAAAATGCTTTTCGAAAGGGGCGAGATAGATTCCCCTCAAGGACGAATGATGACAGGGATACTGATATTTCAAGACCTCTGCGTAGTGCCTCTTATGCTCCTGATACCTGCCCTTTCCGGCAAAGGCGTGGAAATTTCCGCCATAGGCACAACAATTATAAAGGCAGCCATTATCATAGCAGCCGCACTTCTGGCTGCCAAATGGATAGTGCCTGAACTCTTACACCGCATCGCCCACACAAAAAGCAGGGAACTCTTTACCATTACAATCATATTTATGTGTCTTGGCATTGCGCTTCTTACATCGAAGTTAGGGCTTTCCCTTGCCTTGGGAGCATTTCTTGCAGGGCTTATAATCTCAGAGTCTGAATATGCATATGCTGCAACAGCCGAGATACTTCCTCTTAAAGACAGTTTTATGGGACTGTTCTTTGTATCAATCGGCATGCTAATGGATGTCAGTTATACAGGTGCCAATTTGACAAAAGTCTTAGTGGTCGTCCTAGTAATATTTGGTATTAAGGCACTTACTACAGCGGTTTCAGTGCTGTTTGCCTCGTCTTCTCCGAGGACTGCAGTGCATGCAGGTCTTGGGCTTGCGCAAATCGGGGAGTTCTCGTTTGTGCTGGCAGCCGTTGGGAGAACAGCAGGGCTTATATCCGGCGACAGCTATCAATTGTTTTTGTCAGCCTCTGTAGTTTCGATGGCGACAGCTCCTTTTGTCATCGGGACTGCACCTGTGGCAGCCATGTGGCTGACGGCGAAAAAACCACTCAGGCGGCTTGCACTTGTGAAAAAAGAGGAAGGTTTTCCAAGAAAGCAGTCAGACCACGTCATAATAATTGGTTTTGGCTTGACAGGCAGACATCTGGGATGGGCATTAAGCACAGCAGGCATACCCTATGTTGTTCTCGATTTAAACGCCGACCTTGTCAGGCGGGAAAGGAAAAAAGGGCATCCTGTATATTTCGGCGATGCAACAAGCAGGGAGATACTCCATAAGCTTCGCATAGACAGGTCACGGCTTCTCGTGATTGCAATCTCAGACCCTGTATCTACAAGAAAGATTCTTTCCCTTGTAAGGGACGAAAATCCTGACGTCTACATAATCGTCAGGACAAGATATGTGGCTGAAGTCGAAGACCTTATGAACCTCGGTGCTAATGAGGTCATCCCTGAAGAGTTTGAGACTTCCATAGAGATATTCTCAAGAGTCCTTAGCATTTACAGCGTTCCTAAAAACGTAATCACAGACCGCATTGAAGACATAAGAAAGAACAGCTATAAGGTGTTCAGGACTCCTTCTGAACTGCATCATAAGATATTAAAAGAAAGGCATGCACTGCTAAGCGAGATAGAGACGGAGACGTACCTGATAAAGAAAGGCTCCCATCTGGCAGGACACTCCCTGCGGCAACTCCAATTGAGGGCTAAGACAGGAGCTATGGTCATGGCAGTGCAGAGAAAGAACGAAATCCATCAAAACCCTGAACCGGATTTCGTTCTAAAGGAAAATGACATTATTCTACTTGTCGGTAGAAAAGCAGACATAAGCCGTGCCATAGAATATATGGAGTCTGACATGCTATTGACAGTAAAGTATCACAGATAAGGCAAATCAGTGTATTATAATATCTATTTAAAAATTGCACGGTTTGCAAGATGAGCATAATTCTAAAGGCATTAAAAAGAGCAGAGGCTTCAAGACCTGAAAAAAAGGTATTGTATGTAAGCACTTTCAGCGGTGGAGTCAAAAAGATATGGGGTATGCTCTCTGTCGTCCTTTTTGCATCAAGCCTGGGATTTCTTACAGCCGTATACTTGATGCACGACAATACAGACACAAAACCGCAGTTTGAAGAAAAGCCAGTGCCTATGCCGGATAAAGTGAATCCCGTTTCAAAGCCTGACGCCTCAGGGCTTTATAATGAGGCAATTATGCATATCAAAGGAGAAAGATATGCACAGGCGGAAAAACTCCTGAGAAATGCTCTAAGTATAGAGCCTGAAAATGCCGGATTTTACAACCGTCTTGGTTTTGTGCTCAGAAAACAGGAAAAATACAAGGAAGCTATTTCAGCATATAGAAAGGCTATACTGCTGAAGCCTGATTACTACGAAGCAATGAACAATCTTGCCGTAGCACTCGAGGCGATAGGACAAGAAAACAAGGCTGAAGACATCTATAAGAAAATACTCTTAAAGAAGCCGTCCATTGCGGAAGTCCATTTAAACTATGCCCTTCTGCTTGAATCACAGGGCAGAAAAGAAGAGGCAATAAGCCATTATCACACGTTCCTTAACCTTTCGCAGGATGCAGAACTGAAAGAATTTGTCAGGAAAAGACTGAAATAGAGATGCTTGTTTTAGGGATAGACACCTCCTGTGACGACACATCAAGCTCTCTGCTTGATATCTCTGATAACGGAGTGGAGATAATCTCCAATATTGTCTCAAGTCAGGCGGAGATTCACCGCAAATACGGCGGTATTGTGCCTGAGCTTGCCTCAAGAAGACATATTGAGATGATATGGCATGTCGTAGATGAGGCGCTAAAAGGCACAAAACCTGAAGAGCTTTCTGCTGTTGCCGTGTGTTATGGTCCAGGGCTTATAGGCTCGCTCCTTGTAGGCTGTTCATTTGCAAAGGCTATGTGTTATTCAGCAGGCATTCCGCTTGTTGCAGTCAATCATCTTGAAGGGCACATCCTTTCGGTGTTTCTGGCTGGTGAAAAACCTGAATTTCCGTTTCTTGCGCTTATTGCCTCAGGCGGGCATACATGTCTTTACAGGGTTGATGACTATCTGAAATACACTGAGCTTGGAAGGACAAGGGATGACGCTGCAGGTGAAGCATACGACAAAGTCTCAAAACTCCTTGGATTGAGCTATCCCGGAGGACCGCAGATAGACCGGATGGCAAAAACCGGAAACCCGAAAGCCATAAAGTTCCCAAGGGCTTATCTGCCCCAGAGCCTTGATTTCAGCTTCAGCGGCCTTAAGACTGCCGTAATGCTGACAATAAGGGACAACCCCAGGCTCAATGTCAATGATATTGCTGCATCCTTTCAGGCATCTATAGTTGACGTGCTCGTGAGAAAGACCGAATGGGCAATAAAAAAGCACAGGATAAAACGCATTGCCCTTTCCGGAGGAGTAGCCGCCAACAGCGAATTAAGAAAAAGAATGACTGAGATGGCAGAGGAAAGGGATGCTGAGCTTTACATCCCTCCTGTCTCGTTCTGCACAGACAATGCTGCCATGATAGCTTTGGCAGGTTACCACCATTTTATACGGGGTGACACAGCGGGGCTTGACCTCAACCCCAGGGCATACCTTCCGCTTTAGTTGTCTTCCTTGTATTCTCTGCACAGTTTCATTATTATAATTTCTGATGTTTCAGCTCAATGATATAAGCATCTTCAACACTCTTTCAGCCTCTGACATAAAGGAGATAGAGCATTACTTTATCCGCGAGCGGTATAAGAAAAAGGAGACAATATTTTCCGAGGGAGACCCTTCAGAGTGGTTTTACATCGTACTTGAAGGAAAGGTGAAAATCACCAAGATTTCACAGGACGGCAAAGAGATTATACTTGAGATAATACCACCCAGGGATTTTTTCGGGGGCGTCGCAGTTATTCGCGGCTTCCCCTACCCTGCAAACGCTATAGCAATGGAAGATACAGAGGTGATAAAAATATCCAAGAGCAACCTGATGAAGGTGCTCGACAGGTTTCCGGCTGTTATGTATTGCATGGTTCAGAACCTTGGCGACAGGATTAAGGGCACGCACGAAACACTGAAAAACATAGCACTGGAAAAAGTAAGCTCAAGAATTGCCTCTCTTCTTATAAAACTCTCTGAGCAGACAGGCACAAAGACAAAAGAAGGCATACTTATAAACCTGAAGCTTACGAAACAGGACATAGCCGAGATGGTCGGCACCACAGTGGAAACCTCTATCAGGACAATAAGCCGGCTTAAAAAGCTCGGAATCATCACGGAAAAATCCGGCAAAATAACTATAAAGGACATTGAACGACTCAAGTCCCTGAGTTATTGAGGAGACTATGTAGTCAGCGGCTACAGATTAAGATGATTAAGGAGTCTATGACTCCTTCCCGAATACAGTGGTTGTTATATTGTAGAAGAACAGCAATATAGAGAACGCCTCGACGACACCGAAGACAACTGTAAGCGTTTTATAGATGCCTGCGTCAGTGCTGTACTGCATAAGCGTATAGAACAGGAGCATTCCTACAAGCCCTATGTTGGCAAGCCAGAATTGAAGCTCTCCCATCGAAGTGCTTTTTAACAGTCTTCCTGCGAACCTTGGCAGTATGTGGTAGCCGACGCCGTATATCATCATGGAGACCCAGCCCAAAAGCATAAGATGCGAATGCACAAATTTCAATCTGAGTAGCTCCGGATATCCAATCATCAACACGCCCAATACCGCTGCCATGGCAAGATACACAATGCTCATCAGAATAAAATTCTTTACGAATCTGTCCATCCTATTCCTCCTTTTAAAGATTTTCTATAACTCCATGCTATCAGGAAAACCTGCTGATTACCATGATTCAGGTCATATGACGTATATCATAGACCTGCCCTGTCATATGAGATACGATAAGGGTAAAAGAAAAAAGGAGGTCAAGATGATGACGACAAAGAAAAAGGTTACAAAAGACTCAATCATAGGGGATGTGATAAAAGACAATCCCGAGGCGGCAAAGGTGATTGAGAAGTATTTCGGCAGCGGGTGCTTTACATGTCCGGGAATAAGAGTGGAGTCAATCAGCTTTGGCGCTATGATGCACAATGTAGACCCTGAAAAAATCGTAAAAGAGATAAACGAACTGGAGGACTAACATGGAGCTCAAGTGTTTTGTATGCGGCACTGAAGAGAAATCCACAGTGTATCTCAGGTGCGTACACGAAGGCAAAGAAAAGTTCGTATGTGTCAGGTGTCTTCCTGTGCTGATTCACGGCGCACACTAACCTGATATGCGGATAATTTACTGTTCTTTCTTTAGTGTAAGAAAGGCTAAGGACTCTATGTGGTAGGTGTTGGGGAAAAAGTCTATCATCCTTACAGAGTCTATATTGTATTTATCTTTTAATTTTCTCAGGTCTCTTGCAAACGTTGAGGGATTACAGGAGATATAGACTATCTTTCGAGGGCTTATCTCCAGCACCTTTTTCATTGCCTCGTTAGTCAGTCCGGGTCTTGGCGGATTGAGTATCAGTGCTTCGAAGTCTCCTTTGACCTTTGCTTTTTCAGCCTTTGCCTTTATGAACTTGAATTTGCGTATATTGTTCATCGAGGCATTTCTCTGTCCGTCTTTTATTGCATAAGGGTTGTCTTCGACTGCCACTGTCTCCGAGGCAATCGAAGCAAGGGGAAGAGAGAAATTTCCTGCACCGGCATAAAGGTCAAGAATTCTTATCCCCTCAAGGTCTTTTAGTTCTTCTGTGATTATATTGACTACCTGTGTGTTTAAATCCCAGTTGCTCTGGAAGAAGCTCCATGGGGAAACGGTATAAACCAGTCCATTAAGGTCAAGGCTCACATAGCCGTTTGCCCTGTAGCTTCCGTCCTGAAAGGCAATGCCTGAAAACCCTGCTTCAGCAAATTGCTCTGCCAGGGTCTCGTCAAAATCCTTTCCGATTATCAGTGCCAGAGGTGAATCTCCGTATGTTACATGAACTTCTTTTATGCCTGACAGGTCTAAATGTTTCAGTTTTCTCAGCATTTCGTTTATTTCTTTTACCATAAGAGGGCATTCATCTATTGCAACGACGTCTCTTGTACCTTCTTTATAAAACCCGATACTGCCGTCCTTTGACACTTTAAACTGCGCTCTTCTGCGGTAGTTAAAATTTCTTCCGGTTACAGGAGGCAAAAGCTCGATTTTTATATCTCCTATTCTTTCGAGACAGTCCGTAAGGATTTCAGTTTTCATTGAAACCTGTTTTTCGTAAGATACAAACTGGAGCTGACACCCCCCGCATGCACCGAAATACCTGCATAACGGTTCAACTCTGTAAGAGGAAGGCTCGATTATATCGGTGACCGAGGCTACAGAGTAATCCCTCTTTTTTTCATCTATAGACACCTCGACGACTTCGCCCGGGACAGCGCCTTTAATAAACACAATCCCGTCGTTTCTTGATATAACGAACCCTCCGTAAACTGGAGCTTCTGCTTTCAGGACCGGCATTATTTGCTCAGGAGTTTCCTTATCATGGATTTTAACTCTGACAGGTCTGCCGACTTGACGAGATAAGCCTCCGAAGCCCATACAGCGAAGTCGTCCCTGTAGTCGTATGCCGTTGACATTATAATGGGTATTCTTGGCTTCAGCTCTTTCATCCGTCTCAGAAGACTTATTCCGTCTATGTCAGGCATAAGTATATCCAGAGTCACGAGGTCAGGCTCTTCTTTTTCGAATATTTCCATTGCTTCTTTGCCAGTGCCTGCCACCAGCACTTCATATCCTTCCTCTTCAAGTTCTTCCTTATATAATCTCAGAATATGAGCATCGTCATCCACGACCAACACCTTCATTTTAGCCCTCCTTTAATGGCAAATAAACTTTAAATTTTGTTCCCTGTCCTATCTTACTTTCGACAGTAATCCTGCCTTCGTGTTCCTCTACGATCCTTTTGGCTATGGCAAGCCCAAGCCCTGTGCCCATGGGTCTTGTAGTAAAGAACGGATCAAAAATCCGGTTCAGGTCTTCAGCTTTTATGCCGCAGCCTGTGTCTGAAATCTCCAAGACTCCGCTTCCGCCCTCTTTGTATGTCCTTACCGTAATAGTGCCGCCGTCAGTAGCCTGATTCGCATTTGCAATAATATTCAGCACAGCTTCTTTAATCCTGTCAGGGTCTATTATCATCTTAATCCCTGGCTTGTAGAAGTCTTTAATCACCTTATTCCCCCGCTCTGAGAACTCTGTGCTCAGGAGTTCGATTGTGTTTCTTGCAATGTCATTAAGGTCAACGAGCTTTCTTGCTATTCTCACATCCCTCACGAACCCAAGTATTTCCTTCAGGATGCCTTCAAGCCTGCGTACTTCGTTGGATATTATGCGTGCGTAATCTTTAAGATTCCCTTCGAGCTTGCTTTCGAGTCTTTTTGCGAAACCGCCTACAGAGACAAGAGGGTTTCTTATCTCGTGCGCAACCTTTGCAGCGACTTCACCCAAGGCAGCCATTCTTTCTGCAGACTGGAGTTTTTCGCGCAGGACTTTCAGTTCTGTAATGTCTCTCACGACATGAACTGTGCCGAGGAAATTGCCGTCTGTATCGAATATCGGAGATGTGGATGTAAGAAACGTGCCGTTCAGATGCGGGTCTTCAAGTTCTTCAACGTATGGCTTCATAGTCTCGACTGTTTTGTGATGAGGGCACAGAGGCCATGGCTCATCCATACCGTGAAATACCTCATAGCACTTCCTGCCTATTATTGACTTTTCAGGAATTCCAAGCTTGGTGACAACAGACTGGTTCACATTCTTGATTATATATTCTTTATCAGTAAAGAACACCATGTCCGATATGGACCTGAATATATTTTCCAGTTCTGCCTCTGCCAACGAGACCTGCTGGAACAGCCTTGCTGCCTCTATGGCAGAGGCAACCTGATCTGCAAATCCAATAAGAAATTTCATATCCTCGTCTGTTATAGGCTTCTTGTTGAATAAATTATCAACCCACAACACCCCTATGACCTTGTCTCTCGAAACGAGTGGCACTACTGCATATGCCTCTGTTCCCAACTGCTGGATAAGAAGTGAGTCAGAAGACGGTTCAGCCTTGACATCCTTTACATTAAAAGCTGTCTTCTGCTTGACAGCCTTTGTAAGGACTGTATCCACCTCAAGCGGGATTTCCAGCCCGATGCTCAGCCTGTCAAGAAAAGAGTCTTTTCTGAGAGGACCTTCCTCTATGTCGCGCATTATCTCACGAAGGGTTCTCTTCTCTATGGACAGTTTTTCCCATATATGCCATGCCTCTTCAGGGCTTGAAGGCCCTACACCCATTACGCCTTTAAGGGTGTTCTTCTCCTCGTCAATAAGGAACAGTATTGCTCTGTTGAAGCCCAACCCGTCGCTCATCGTGACAGCTGTAAGCACCATTCTTAAAAGCCTGTCGAGTTCAAGCGTGCCCCTCATTGCAGAGCTTATGAAAAACAGTCTTGAAAGCTCCTGATTTCTTCTTATCAATTCTTTTTCCACGCGCTTTTTGTCTGATATATCCCTTGATATACCGCTTATTCCGATAATCTCACCGGTAACGTCTTTTATAGGTGAAAGTGTCAAGCTCACTTCTATCAGTGTGCCGTCTTTTCTTTTTCTAAACGTCTCCAGTTTAAGCACTTCCCCGTTTTTTATCTTCTGTATGTTTTCTTTTTCAAATTCCATGAGCGAGTCAGGGATAAAAGGCAAGAATTTTCCAATAACCTCTTCTGCCTTATATCCGTATATCTCTTCTGCTGCCGGATTCCATGACTTTATAATCCCGTTAAGGTCAGATGTAACTATGGCGTCTGCTGAATTATTTATCAGACTTTCCATGTATTCCTTAGTCTGCATGACTTCTCTGTAAAGCCCCATAATCTCTTCCTGATAAAGCACCCTGTCGGTTATATCCTGTATGAAGACGACTGCTTCCACTACCTCGCCGTCTTCGTTTTTAACAGGGTAGGAAGTCAGTTCTGCATAATTAAGACCGCTTGACTGGGTTATGGAATTAATATCTCCGGTGTCAAACGTTGCCTTTGCAGCGCAGTGAGGACAAATACCGCCTTTTCCATGAAAAACTTCAAGTGCGCTTTTGTGGACTACTTCCTGAAGAGGTTTATCTATCCATCTTTCGATATATTTATTTGCAGCCAGAACGACATAGTTTTTATCGAGGGTTATTATTCCGCCCTGAACACTTTCAAATAACAGGTCAAGTCTCTTTTTTGCTTCGAGTATCTCGGCTTCTCTTCTTTGTTTTTCTTCCTGCATTCGTGCCTTGTCTATTGCTATGGCGGATATAGAGGCAAATCCTTCTGCCACATTAAGGTCATCAAGGGAAAAGGGGATTGCCTCGCCTTTGTCATCGAGTTTGTCAAAAAGTCCGAGTGTTCCGATGATTCTGTCTCCGACTTTTAAAGGCACGGATATTGCCGATTTTGCTGCTATTGCTGCTCCTCTCATCTCTTCAGGCATCTTTGATATGTCTTCTACAAACAGTGACCTGCCTTCTTTTGCCACCCATCCTGCAATACCTTTTCCAACGGGTAAAGCCGTGTCTTTTTGCATTTCGTCCAATGGTCCAAAGTATGATTTAATCTTTAACAAACCGTCCTCAAGAAGTCTTATTACACATCCTCTGGCATTAATCAACTTTGCAATTTCTGCAGCGATAGTTCTCAGCAGTTCGTCTGGCTCGTAAACGGATGTTAACGCCCTGCTTAATTCATAAACAATACTCAGTTGTTTTAACTGGTTTTTCGTCTCTTCATAAAGTTCTATATTCCTTACTGTCGTGCTTATTGTATGTGCCAGGATCATGGCTGTATCTATTTCGTCCTTTGTAAAACCTTTTGGTTCGTATTTTCCCAGCACCAAAAGTCCACGGCAGGTCTGGTCACGCACTATAGGGATAATCATTAAAGAGCCAGCAGTCTTGCAGATGATATCTGCTTCAGGGAACTTGCTTGTATCGTCGACAATGACAGGCTTAAGGGTTTCGAGTACCTGCCTGGCTATCTCTGAATCGATAGGAAGGCACACATCAGCAGGCATATCTTTCATATTGCAGGATTCAAGACAGAAAGCCTTTTTTTCAATCTTAAGCAGAAAGACTGCACATAGGTCTTTCTCCATTTTATTTGCTATGACTTCCACCATGAGGTTTAACGCCTCTTTGAGTTCAGGCGTCATGCCTGCTATTTTTGCCACTGCAAGGAAGAGTTCTGTCTCTTTAAGTTTGCGTTTTATCTTGATGTCTGACTCTTCAAGGCTTTCCACCATGTCGTCGAATCTTCTTGCGATTGTTCCAAACTCGTCTTTTCGTTCGGAACCTATCCTGTAGCTGAGGTCGCCGGAAGCAACCCTTTCCGTAGCATTAAGCATTTCTTTATACGGTTCTTCAAGTATTCTGCGCATGAGCACCACGAGGAAGACTGAGGTCAAAAGAGTAAAAGCGATAAGCAAAGACAGATAAAATGTCATATTTCTTCTTATTTTTTCGCCTGTAGCGATAACATCCATCGTGGAGTTTATTGACTCCATGTGCAGCACATCCATTTTTGAAAGAATTGATGCTTCTTTTGCATCCAGTGTTTCCAGAGCCTTTAGCACCTTGGCGTTACCTATTGGTCTTTTGGTGGAGATTATTGTCTTTGCGGTCTTTTTCAGTTTTTGAAAGTCCAGTCCTATAGCCTTGATCGCCTGTTTATCTTCTTCAAGCCTGTCAAGTTCTCCGAAACTTTTATTGACTTTCGAGAGGCTTTCGTGAAACCGTCTTTTATAAACGGCATTGCCTGTTAGTGCCCAGCCTTTTGTCGCCCTTGAAAACTCCAGTATTGATTCTCTCAAATCCTGATGGAGCTTATGTCTTTGCACCTCCAATGCAAGAACATTGATGTTTTCATCCAGACTGCTGAAGATATAAAACGCACCTATACCGAGAATTGCGGCAGTGGCAAGAAACGCAAGCATAAAAAGTATAATCTTGAGTCTGAGACTCACCCCGTAACCTTTCTTACAAGTTTTCTATAAAGTGCTACATACTCTTTGGCAGACTTCTCCCACGAGAATCTCTGCCTCATGCAATTAATAACAATTTTCTTCCACTTTGTCTCGTCGGTATAGACACAGATAGCCCTTTTGAGACATTCTTCAAGAGCTGACGAACTATATTCTGTAAACAAAAAGCCGGTGCCTTTTCCGCTCAGATGGTTGTAGTCCTCAACTGTATCTGCAATACCGCCTGTAGCCCTTGCTACAGGCACAGTGCCGTATCGCATTGCAATCATTTGTGTCAGACCGCAGGGCTCATATTTCGAGGGTATAAGAAGCATGTCAGAGCCGGCATAGACACGGTGGGCAAAAGTCTCGTCATAGCCTATATTAAGGGAAAGGCAGTCCGGGTATTTTTTTGCAATCCCCCTTAATTCTTTGTGTATAGCCTCTTCGCCTTTTCCAAGGATGATTACGTTTACCCCGTATGAAAATATCCTGTCGATTACTCCCATAAAGATATCAATTCCTTTTTGGGAGGACAGCCTGCCCACCATGCCGACAAGTGGTGCCTTTCTGTTCTTGAAAGAACACTCTTTTACCAGATAACTCTTGCACTTTGCCTTGCCTGTAATGTCCCGAACGTCGAACTTTGCAGGAATCAGGTCATCCTCTGCTGGATTCCATTCCTTATAGTCTATGCCGTTTATGATGCCTGTGATATCATGAGCCCTGTGTCTTAAGACACCGTCGAGTCCAAATCCGTATTGTTCACTAAGTATTTCTTTTGCATAATTTGTGCTCACGGTAGTTACGAAGTCCGCCGTTGTGATTCCTGCCTTGAGAAGGTTTATCTGCCCGTAAAACTCTATTGTCTTTGGGGTAAAGAGTTCCATGTCAAGCCCTGTAAGCAGCATAGCGGATGCAGGGAATATGCCCTGATAGCCGAGGTTGTGAATCGTCATCACCGTAGCAGTCTTTGAAAAGGACTTTTTATAAATGCTCTTTACATAAAGGGGTATGAGTCCTGTCTGCCAGTCGTTACAGTGCAGGACATCCGGCTTGAAGCCTAAGGCGTCACATGCCTCAAGCACTGCCCTTGAGAAGAATATAAATCTATGGGCATTGTCAGGGTAGTCGCCCTCGGATGTGCCGTAAAGCTCTTCTCTGTCGAAAAATTCGTTGCATTCGATAAAAAATACCGAATCCTTGTATGAAAATATCTTAGCAGTGTAGTTTTTGTTGCCGACAGGCACTGTTATTTCGTGCCCTGTATCATTCAGGTCGAATCGGTCTTTTATTCCCCTGTAGAGGGGAAGTGCAAGGCGGGCGTCCACCTTCAGGTTCCGGATTTCCCTGATGAGGGTTCCCATGACATCGGCAAGCCCCCCTGTCTTTACAAAAGGGATAGCCTCAGAAGCAACAATCAGTATCTTCATACAGAAATATTCTTTGTTCCGCCTAAATCTTTGCCTCTCTCATAAACCTTGCAGCTTCCTCCGGTGGAGTAGGATTTATGTAAAACCCTGAGCCCCACTCAAAGCCAGCTATCTTCGTAAGCTTGGGCATGACCTCTATGTGCCAGTGATAATACTCATTCTGCTCATCGTTGAACGGGGAGGTATGTAACATGAAATTGTAAGCGGGCGCATCCAGTATCTTGTCGAGTTGCTTCAGCACTTTCTGGAACAATTCAGCAAGCTCAGCAAAACTGTTGTTACGGTGGGTAAAAGCAGACTCATGAGTTTTTGGAAGTATCCATGTCTCAAACGGAGACCTCGGAGCAAAAGGCGCTATGGCAATATAATTTTCGTTCTCGCATACAACTCTTCTTCCGTCAGACAGTTCCTGATACACTATATCGCAGAAAAGACATCTTTCCCTGAGTTCATAGTGTTTTTTTGCTCCCTGTATCTCGTCCTTTACTGTTCTCGGCACTATGGGAAGGGCTATAAGCTGGGTGTGAGAATGCTCAAGCGAAGCACCTGCTGCTTCGCCCTCGTTCTTGAATATCAGGACGTGTTTTATCCTTGTGTCTTTCTTAAGCTCGGTCAACCTTTTGTAATACGCCCACAGCGTGTCCTCAAATGCGCTCTGGGGCATCGTTGCAAGTGAAAGGTTATGGTCAGGCGTCTCTACTATTACTTCATGGGCACCTACTCCGTTCATCTTATCGTATATCCCTTCACCCTTTTTATTGAGCATACCGTCCATCTGAAGGGCAGGAAATTTGTTCGGCATGACCCTTAATGACCAGCCCGGAGTATTAGGCTCAGAACCATCTCTTCTGAAAGCCAGTATCTCCGGAGGTGTCGTATACTCATTGCCGGGACAGAAAGGACAAAAACCGCCCTTCTTCTTCTGTGACGGTGACACAAAATCAGTAGGCCTTTTTCCCCTTTCCACGGATATAATCACCCATCTTCCAAGTACAGGATCTTTTCTTAATTCAGGCATACGACCTCCACATGAAAATGAACGTAAGCAACTGGATTTTTTAAAATTTTATTTATTATATCATAATGAGCTATAATCCCATATGAAGCCTACATTTCACCATAAACCTGTAAACGGACCTTTTGAAGACCCCTGCCTTTACGTAAGACTTCTTAGAGAAAAAAGGGCGCTCATGTTCGATGCAGGAACAATAGGCAGACTCAGCCTCGGTGATATCCTGAAGATAACCGATATCTTTATAACTCATACCCATATTGACCACTTTATTGGTTTTGACACCATTCTAAGAGGGCTTTTAAGAAGACCGCAACACTTAAATGTTTTTGGTCCTACCAATATAATCGAATGCATAGAAGGAAAACTCAAGGGCTACACATGGAATCTCATAGAAGAATATCCGCTCAGGCTTGAAGTATTCAGCATAGACGGTGATGTAATGCGGCATTCGAGCTTTTACGCAGAAAGACGTTTTGAGAGACTGGACAGAGAGGATAAGCCTTTCTCAGGCATTGTGCTTCAGGATGCATCATTTAAAGTAAAAGCCGTAAGCCTCAGACACGACATACAATGTCTTGGGTTTTCCCTTGAGGAGGACTTCCACATAAACATTGACAAAGCCGCCCTTCTAGATATGGGGCTTCCGGTAGGTCCATGGCTTTCAGAGCTAAAACGGGCTATAAGAGAAAACGCTCCTGAGGACAAGGAATTTGTGGTATCAGGCAAAACATACACATTTAAGGAACTCAGAGGGATTGCAAAAATCACAAAAGGTCAAAAAATATCCTATGTTATGGATGTTGCCCCTGACGATGAGAACATTAAAAAGATACTCGAACTGATACAGGACTCTGACACTTTTTACTGCGAGGCATACTTTTTAGATGCTGACAGAGAACGCGCAGTTGAGAGGAACCACCTTACTGCAAAACTTGTCGGAAAGATTGCAAGGGAAGGAGGCGTTAAAAACCTTGTTCCAATGCACTTTTCCCCGAAATACAGGAACTCCCCTGTCTCTCCTGAAGAGGAAGCAATGGAAGAGTTCCTGAAGGGTATTTGACCTTTTGACAAAACCGCACCGGATGATATAATATACCGTAAGGTATTGAAAATTAACGATTTAAACGGCTGGAGAGATGTCCGAGTGGCCGAAGGAGCACGATTGGAAATCGTGTGTGGGGTGTTAAAGCCCCACCGTGGGTTCAAATCCCACTCTCTCCGCCACCAGGATTTAAATCCATTACGCTTATCTCCACAAAGACAGGATATCCCTCAACCTCAAAAGGTATTATTCTTGCCTAAGTTTTAGCTGATATACCGCCTGAGACTATAAACGCCATAACAGTGCTACCATCGGCATCAATAGGGGTTATCTGCTCCCTGGGCACTACGATGAGGTTTCCGGCGAAGTTGTATGACTGCGGAAGATACACAGCCACGCTGTCTTTAAGTCCCAGACTACTAAGGCTCTCATTCGTTACAAAACCGATGACCCGAACAGGGCTTCCAGGAGAGATTGCAACAGACACCGGCTTGTTAAAGCCTTTTTTGTCTCCGACAAATGCCCCTATGAGGTCTTTTATTGCTGTGTAAATCATCTTCACGAGTGGCAGACGGCTGAATATATGGTCAATGAGCCGTATTGCTCTCCTTGTCAGAAAATTTGAAGTAGCAAAGCCGATTAAGGTTATAAGGGTAATTGTCATCGCAAAACCAAGTCCAGGAATCTGAAAGCCAAAGAGCCTGTCTATTTTCACAAACACGATGTAAACTATATAAATCGTTGCAACAACAGGAACAAGAACGGCAAGCCCGTTAAAGAAATATCTTGTAAGCCTTCCCATAAACCCTCCTTTCGGAATTATGTCCGTTTTAGAATTATAACAAACGCCTTTCCAAATTTATTAAAATACAGCCTATGGCTGCTCTTACTCAAAAGATAAAGGAAAGAATCCTGCGTGAGGGACCTATTACTTTCGAGACTTTTATGGAGATGGCACTTTATTATCCGGACATTGGATATTACACATCAAAGGACACGGAGATTGGCAAAAAAGGAGATTTCTATACGAGTCCTCATCTTCATCCCATATTCGGTGCAATGCTCGGCAGGCAAATAGAAGAAATGTGGGGAAAAATGGGCAAGCCAGCGGATTTCAGGATTGTAGAAATCGGCGGTGGCAAAGGCTACCTGTGTAAGGACATGCTCGACTACCTGAAAAACAGAGAAATCTTCAGACACCTGAGTTACATCCTTGTAGAACTCAATCCTTATCTAATGGAGAAACAAAAGTCCATGCTTTCAGAGTATGCCGGAAAGATTGACTGGGTGTCATCTATAAAAGAACTCAAAAACATCAGGGGCGTTATCCTGAGTAACGAGCTTCTGGATTCAATGCCTGTTCATGTAATCCAGATGCAGGAAGAACCAAAGGAAGTCTATGTCACAGTAAAAGAAGACGAAATCACAGAGACTTTAGGACAGTTAAGCACACCTGATATTCTGGAGTATCTTAAGGAGTTTTCAATAAACCTTTCTGAAGGCTACCGCACAGAGATAAACCTCAGGCTGAAGGAGTGGCTTGAAGAGATTTCAGATGTTCTTACAGAAGGCTTTGTCATTACGATTGATTACGGCTACCCTGCATGGGACTTCTACAGCGAAGAAAGGACAAGAGGCACGCTTCTTTGTTATTACAAACATGAGTTCAATGAAAAGCCTTATGAAAACATCGGAAAGCAGGACATCACAAGCCATGTGAATTTTTCAGCTTTAAAGAAATGGGGTGAAGAACTCGGTCTTAAGAGCATTGGTTTTTGCCGGCAGGGAATATTTCTTGTATCTCTGGGAATTGACGAGGTGATAACAGAGCTATACGGTGATTCGCCTGATTATGGTTTTGAGGTTGCAAAGATAAAGGGTCTTATCATGCCTGGCACGATCGGCGAGACACACAAGATAATGGTTCAGTATAAGGGAAAAGGCAGTCCGGAGCTAAGAGGATTCGCCATAAAGAATCAATTAAAGATACTTTCTTAGCCTTTCCATACTCTTCATTACATCCTGAGGAGTGCGTGCCTCTACTGTGTAGACGATATTCTTTCCTTTCAGTGATTCGAACAACTCGCTGAAGTTGAACGTGCCGTCTTCGACAGGCAGATGGGAATCAAAACTTCCGTCGTTGTCATGAAGGTGGAGTTCTATGATATAAGGGCTCAGACTCTCAAGCCAGGCTGAAAGCGGCTTTGTGGTGAAAAGATTACAATGTCCTGTATCAAAGCATATACCGAAGGTTTCAGAGTTAAGCTCCTCCATTAGAAGTCTCAGGTTGTCGGGCTCATCCTCGAAGATATTCTCTATAGCTATTTTTGTTTCTGCCTCATGAGCCTTTTCGCTGAGTTCGCGCCATGTCTTCAGGCTGCTCTCAAGCCAGGTGTGGACATTGTGGGCATATTTCCATTTTTCGTAGCCTGAATGAAACACCACATTTCTAGGTCTCAGGTGTTTTGCAATATCAAGAACATGGGAAAATCTTTCAAGGGTCACACCTCTAATTTTTGCATCAACTGCACCAGGAGACAAATCCATATGCGGTGCATGGAGCGTCAGCGAGGGGTTGTAGTCAAGGTCTGCCTTAAGCCTGCTTATATCAGCAGGTTTTAGAGAGTCAAGGCTTTCTGCACTAAAAAAGATTTCAAGGTTCAGGCGCTCCTGCCTTATAAAACTGATGTGCTCTTTTAGTCTGTCATAAGGAACACGTATATGGAGTGCTGACACTATGCTGCTGCTTCCGTTTTCTTCTCGGATTTGGATTCTTTCTTTTCAGAAGATTCTTTCTTTTCAGCCTCCATAGCTTTTTTCCTCTCAGGAGAGGCATAATCCGTCACATACCAGCCGGAGCCCTTCAGCACAAACGAGGTATTGGATATGAGCTTGGTTACGCTGCCTCCGCAGTCAGGGCATGTCTTTAGAGGCTCGTCGCTGAATTTCTGCAGGACTTCGTGTTCTTTCCCGCAGTCAAGGCATTTATACTCATAAATAGGCATCTTAAATCCCTCCTTGATACAGCTTTTAATTATATCCTAATCCTCTGGATGTGGTCAATAACCACACACTGAAATTCGCCTCTTTACATCGTTCTACGATGCGGGTATAATTTTAATCGATGGAGAAAAAGGTCATATATTTTGAGAAGCCTGGCAGAGACAACACTTTAGCGTGTCTTGAGGTTGTAAAGAAGGCCGTCAAGGACTACAAGGACGTTGTAGTCGCCTCCACAAGCGGTGAAACAGGGCTTTTGTTCTCAGATGCTTTGAAAGGCAGCGGGGTAAACCTTGTAGTGGTAACGCACTCAGCAGGGTTCAAAGAGCCTAACACCCTGGAGATGCCTGCTGATGTAAGGGAAAAGATACATGCAAACGGTGCAAGGGTTTTCACCGGTCCTATGCTTACGCATTCGCTGGATACTGCGTTTGCAGCAAAATTCAGCGGTACTTATCTGACGCATATTGTTGCCCAGACGCTCCGCAGGTTTGGAGAAGGGACAAAGGTCTGCTGCGAGTGCGTGATGATGGCTGTTGACGGAGGACTCATCCCTGAAGGAAAAGAGGTGCTGGCTGTCGCAGGCACTGCAAGAGGGGCAGATACCGTTACTCTGATAAAATCAGCAGCATCCAAGAGGTTTCTGGAACTCAGGGTGCTTGAAATACTTGCCAAACCGCGGGTTTAGCCAAACCCGAGAATTCTCTTCTGGTTTAAGCCTTATTCAGTGCTCTTTTTATACCTTTTGTTGCCTGTCTGATTCTCTGTTCGTTTTCGACCAGGGCGAACCTTACGTATTCGTCTCCGCCTTCTCCAAAGCCTATTCCCGGTGAGACTGCAACACGTGCTTCTTTCAGCAGAAACTTACTGAACTCAAGAGAACCCATTTTCCTGAACGGCTCTGGTATCCTCGCCCATACGAACATTGTGGCTTTTGGAGGCTCGACTTCCCAGCCTGCCCTGTGCAGTCCTCTGATAAGCTCATTTCTCCTTGACCTGTAGATTTTTACAAATTCACTTACACAGTCCTGCGGACCTCTGAGGGCGACTATGCTGGCTATCTGTATCGGCTGGAACATCCCGTAATCAAGGTAGCTTTTTATTTTTATAAGTGCGCCTACGATGTCTTTATTCCCCACGCAGAATCCTACTCTCCAGCCTGCCATTGAATAACTCTTTGTCATGGAGAAAAACTCAACAGCTATGTCTTTTGCTCCGGGCACCTGAAGAATGCTCGGCGCTTTATATCCGTCGAAGACAAGGTCGGCATAAGCAAAATCATGGACAATGATGATATTGTTCTCCTTTGCGAAATCTACTATTTTGCGGAAGAAATCAAGCTCCTCGACGACTTCTGTAGTAGGGTTGTGCGGATAGTTTATTATCAGCATCTTGGGTCTTGGCCATGTCTTTGTGTAGGCTTTTTCCATCTCTTTGAAAAAGTTAATCCCCGGACCTATCGGAACGCTTGTCACTTCACCGCCTGCGATTATCACGCTGTAGGGATGGATGGGGTAAGCCGGAGCTGGCGTCATAACCACATCGCCGGGCTGAATAGTGGCGAGTATCAGGTGTGAAAGCCCTTCTTTTGAGCCTATTGTCACCACCACTTCTCTTTCAGGGTCAAGGTCTACATCATATCTTCTTTTATACCACTCTGTGATAGCCACCCTTAACTGGGTAATACCTTTTGATGCTGAATACCTGTGGTTTTTCGGGTTCTTGGCTGCCTCGCAGAGCTTGTCAATCACGTGTTTTGGTGCAGGCAAATCCGGATTGCCCATACCAAGGTCGATAATGTCTTCTCCCCTCCTGCGGGCCTCCAGCTTGAGGTTGTTTACAATCGAAAAGACATAAGGAGGAAGTCTTTTTATTCTGTTAAACTGAAACATTTGCAACTCCATACATTTCTTCTGCATTCATAGAGCTTCTTACAAGCGGAGATGAAGCCACAAACTTAAACCCCATACCCAAAGCCGCTTCCCTGAGCCTTTCAAAGACTTCAGGATGCACATACTCTTTTACAGGCAGGTTCTCTCTTGACGGTCTGAGATACTGCCCTATGGTGAGGAAGTCGCAGTCCGCCTCTCTTAAATCCGTCATGACGTCAAGCACTTCATCGTAATCTTCGCCGAGTCCGAGCATCAGTCCTGACTTTGTATTCACTGTCGGTGAAATCTCTTTTGCCTGTCTGAGAAGTCTGAGCGAGCGGGGGTAGTCTGCCTGAGGGCGCACCGCCGGATAAAGCCTTGGCACAGTCTCCACATTATGGTTAAAGACATCTGGTTTTGAATCGAGCACGGTTTTTAGTGCACTGAAATCTCCTTTGAAATCAGGGGTAAGAACCTCTACTTTTGCATAGGGTAGATGTTTTTTTATTGCTGTCACTGTTTTTGCGAAATGTTGAGCACCGCCGTCTTCAAGGTCGTCTCTTGTTACGGATGTAACAACCACGTATTTAAGTCCCATCTCTTTAGCTGCCAGTGCAACCTTTAAAGGCTCATCTTTGTCAGGGGGCAATGGTGCAGCCGATTCCACTGAACAGAAACCGCAGTTGCGGGTGCAACAGGAACCAAGTATCATGAACGTCGCAGTTGGCTTTGAAAAGCATTCTGACTTGTTCGGGCACCTTGCCTCCTCGCACACTGTGGAAAGGCCATAGTCCCTGAGCAAGCTCTTAAGCCCGTGCAGTTCAGAGTGCTTATGCCTGATTTTTATCCACTCAGGGAGTCTCATGTTGTATAACAATAAATTGAAAAGCAGGGCTTTGTCAAATCCGCGTTGAAAGGCTTATTATATATAAAAACAGCAAGACGATATGCTAAAATAGGTCTGATTAATCTGGTTTTTCTGTTTTTTGCAGCCAGGCAATGGCCCTGCGCAACAGGAAGGTGTGAACCCCGCCAGGTCCGGAAGGAAGCAACGGTAAGCATTATTCCTGTGTGCCGCAGTAAGCCGTTGCCTGACTGGAGAAAACAGACGCAAACAATGAAATCTGCCTTTCCAATATGAGTTATCTTGTTCTTGCAAGAAAATGGAGACCCCAGGGGTTCGATGACCTCATCGGACAACAGCCTATAGTTAAAATCCTTACAAATTCAATAACTACAGGCAAGATTGCGCATGCATACATATTTTCAGGTCCAAGAGGAGTCGGTAAAACATCCACCGCACGGATACTTGCAAAGGCACTCAATTGCGAAAAAGGCCCCACTCCCTCTCCCTGCGGTACATGTACTTTCTGCACATCCATAACAGACGGTCATTCGGTGGATGTGATAGAAATAGATGGTGCATCCAACAACAGCGTGGACGATATAAGAGACCTGAGAGAAAGGGTAAAATACGCACCTTCAGGCGGAAGATACAAGGTATATATAATTGACGAGTCCCACATGCTTTCGACACAGGCATTCAATGCACTTTTAAAGACCCTTGAAGAGCCACCGCCTCATGTAGTGTTTGTCATGGCTACTACAGCACCGAAGAAGATACCGCTTACTGTGATGTCCAGATGCCAGCATCTGCCATTTAGAAGGGTGTCTACACAGGCGATTAAGGAACGACTGCGGGTTATATCGGACTCAGAGGGTATAAACATCTCTGACCACGCCCTCACCATGATAGCACGGGCAGCTGACGGAAGCATAAGGGATTCCCTTACGATTCTTGATCAGGTCGCCTCTTTTTCAGCAGATGTCAATGAATCCGATATAAAAGGTCTTTTAGGCATGGCGGACTTCAGCGCCCTGTCGGAAATCTCAGATGCAGTCATAGAAGGCGACAGAAAACAAATACTTACCTCAGTAGCCGAACTCGTAGACAGGGGAACAGACCTGAGGGCTTTCACAAAAGACCTGATAAAATTCTTCAGAGACCTGCTTGTAGTAAAACTCCTGAGTGCCCCTGAACAGATGCTTGATATAAGCGAAGAAGAATTCCACCTGCTGAAGAACAGGGCAGAAAAAACCTCAGAAGAGCATCTGGCTTTAATTTTTTCAGAGCTGATAAAGATGGAATCAGATGTAAGAACGTCTTTTTCCCCTCGTGTCGCCCTTGAAATGTCTCTTATAAAGATAAGCTATCTCAGCACATTCAAACCTGTAAGTGAAGCGATAGAGGCACTTTCAAAAATAAAAACAACACCCAGGCCGGAACTGCCTGCAGAACCCATACAAAAAGAGCTATCTGCTCCTCAGGGTATTAAAACTGACGAACCTTTAAGCGGAGAATCGCTCCTGAGACTGATTGGCGATAAAATCGGTGATCCGAGGATTTCATCCAAGCTCCTGAGTGCAAAACCTGAACTGAACGGCAATACCCTCACCCTTACCTTCAACAGCGCTGAGGCAGACATTTTTGCAAAATCAATCAAGGACAATCTGGCTAGGATTTCAGAGATAGCGTCAGACATTTGCAAATCACCTGTAAAGATAAAGATAAATGTTCATCATCAAAAAACACCCGCGAAAAAAGACCTTAAGGAGAAGGCACTGTCAGAGCCTTTAATCAAGGACGCTCTTGATTTGTTTGACGGCAGGGTCGTTGATGTAAGGCTCGTAGGAGATAAAGAAAACTTTAAAAACGGAGGATGAGATGTCCAAAAAAATGCTTGGTGACATAATGCGTCAGGCGCAAAAGCTTCAGGCTGAAATGATTAAAATGCAGGAGGAGGCAAAGAAAAAGACAGTAGAGGCAACAGCCGGCGGTGGAATGGTCACTGTGGTTGCCAGTGGCGGAGGCGAGATAGTCTCAATAAAAATAGACAAGGAAGTCGTTAACCCTGATGACGTAGAGATGCTCGAAGACCTCATAATGGCTGCCACTAATGAAGCCTTAAGGAGGGCGCAGGAAATGGTCAATGAGGAGATGTCAAAACTTACCGGCGGACTTCAGATACCCGGACTCGATGCTCTGGGTAACCTGTTTGGAAAATAAAATCCATGTCGCAGGGAATTGTAGAAAACTTAATCCAGCAGCTGATGAAACTGCCTGGCATCGGCAGAAAGACGGCACAGAGGCTCGCCTTCTTTATACTTGCGATGCCTGACGAGGATGCAAAGTCCCTCTCAGAGGCAATCAGCAACATAAAGCAAAAGGCACGGTTTTGCAGCCAGTGCTTTAACATCACAGAGTCAGAGATATGTTCTATATGCAGTGACGAAAGCAGGGACCGCAAAAAGATATGCGTTGTCGAAGAGCCAGGCAATATCTTCGTCATAGAAAAGTCCGGCAGTTTCAAAGGGCTTTATCATGTGCTTCTGGGTGCTCTTGCTCCGATTGACGGCATAACACCTGACAAGCTCAAGATAGCCGAGCTTCTGGAAAGGGTAAAAACAAACGGCACTGAAGAAGTCATCATTGCCACAAACCCGAATACTAAAGGCGAAATGACTGCCCAGTATCTGAAAGAAGTATTAACGCCTTTCAACGTGAATGTTACGAGAATAGCCTATGGCCTTCCCATGGGCAGTGATATAGAGTTTGCTGATGAGGTAACCCTCAGAAAAGCCATGGAAGGAAGAAGACAACTATAGGCTCCGGACTTTTATAGCATTTCAGGAACGACCATCCATTCGACTGCCCATTTATCTTCTTGTTTTTTAAGGCATACAACCCCGCCCATCTTGAAATTGACCACTTGTGCCTCTGGATTTCCACAAAGAAGATGTGATGCAAGTTTTCCAAGGTGAGGCAGGTGTCCGACAAGCATTATATTTTTATCAGACTCCTTGAGCCGTTCCGCCCATATGGCAGGGTCATCCAATGGGGCAAGCCCGTCTTTTTCAGACACGCCCTCTCCGGCTTTGACATGTTTTGCAAAAATCTCTGCTGTCTGCCTGGCTCTTAATTTCCCGCTATGGAATATGGATTCTACCTCAATGGATGAAACAAAGGACGCAACTTTCTCAACATCCCTGGTGCCTTTTTCAGAAAGTGGTCTCTTGGGGTCTTCCTGCTCACTTTTTGATTCACCGTGCTGGATAAGATAAAGATACATAATTCAATCCCCCCTGCCCTTTTTTAGATTTTTAACCGTTCGTTATCCTTTCTCCCCAGTTCTTTGCTTTTTTCAGTATTTCCTTTTCATCGGCGTTCAGAAGTTTTCCATCGTTCAGCACCATTTTTCCGTTTACCATCACAGACTCTACGTCCGAGGGTCTCATCGAATAGACTATATGGGAGTATATGTTATAAAGCGGGGTAAGGTGTGGTTTTTCAAGGTTGATTATGATAATATCGGCTGTCTTTCCTGGTTCAAGGCTTCCGACATCCTGAAGTCTGAGAGCCTCTGCCGCCCATCTGGTCGCCATTAAAAGGACTGTTTTTGCCTCGAGCGCAGTCGGGTCTTTTGATACTGCCTTATGAACCTTTGCAGCAGTAGACATCTCACCCAGAATATTCAGGTCATTGTTGCTTGCTGCACCGTCAGTGCCAAACGTCACCTTTATACCGGCTCTAAGCATCTTTAACACCGGTGCAATACCTGAGGCAAGTTTAAGATTGCTTTCTATACAGTGAGAAACGCTAACATTCTTTTCAGCCAGTATATCTATTTCTTCATCAGTAAGCCATACGCAGTGGGCAGCCAGAACCCTTTCGCTCAAGAAGTCAATCTCATTAAGAAGCATTCCCGGAGTCTTGCCGTATTTGTTCTTTATTTCATATACTTCCCATTCTGTCTCAGACAGGTGGATATGAACAGGAACATTGTGTCTGATGGCAATAGCCTTTGCCTTTCTCAATGTTTCAGCGCTACAGGTGTATACAGCATGAGGGGCAACACAAGGGGTAATCAATTCGTCTTCTTTCCATTTGTCTATGAACCTTTCTGCCTTTTCAAGACAGTCTTCGGCTCCTGATGTCGTTTTTGTTGGAAAATCAAGGATACCGGCTCCAAGGACAGCCCTCATGCCGAGCCTTTTAGTTGTTTCAGCTGCAACGTCCTCGAAAAAATACATGTCGTTATAAGTGGTAATTCCTGCCTTCAGCATCTCGATGCAGGCAAGCTCCACTGCATCGTTTATGAACTCGGTACCGAGCCACTTGTTTTCTGCAGGCCATATATGCCCTTCAAGCCATTGTTTCAAAGGAAGGTCATCAGCCATCCCCCTGAGCAAAACCATTGCCGCATGAGTATGGGTGTTTATCAAGCCCGGAAGTATTGCCCGTCCGCTGCCGCCTATAAGGCTTTTCGTCTCGTATTTCCGGGAGATTTCCTTAAATGCTCCTATTTCGATTATTTTACCGTTGCTTATTGCCAGGGCAGTGTCCTTGAGGACACCAAGTGTCTCATCCATGGGGAGCACATATTCCCCATATACTATATAGTCTGCCTTTTTCATGATTTCAGCCTATTTACGACTTCTTCAGGTTTAACTTTAATCGCTTCTTTTGTTCTTCTGTCTCTTATTTCCACCATTCCCTCCTTCAGGTTTCTTTCGCCTATAACGACCTGTTTTGGAATGCCTATGAGGTCTGCATCCTTAAATTTTACGCCTGCGCGTTCATCCCTGTCATCCATCAGCACATCTATGCCTGATTCATTAAGTCGTTTGTAAATATCTTCTGCGACCTCAACTGTCCTGCCGTCTTTCATGTTAAGGGGTATTAATTCCACATCAAAAGGTGCTATGGCTTTAGGCCATATAATGCCGTCTTTGTCATTGTTCTGCTCTATGGCTGCTGCTGCGATTCTTGCAGGACCTATGCCGTAACTGCCCATCACAATCGGTTTTTCATGACCGTTGGCATCAAGATAGAAAGCCTTCAACGGCTCTGAGTATTTTGTGCCAAGCTTGAATATATTTCCAATCTCTATACACCGCTCTATTCTTAATGGCGCACTGCATTTCGGGCATCCATCGCCAGCCTTGGCTACATGGATGTCGTGCCAGTCTGCATTGAAATGCACGCCTGGTCTGATGCCTTTTGTGTGATAATCCTGCTTGTTCGCCCCGCTTATGTACACGCCTTCTTTAATACTGGAGTCTGCGATTATTCTTACCTTCTGGTTCATTGGTCCGATAAAGCCGGCTTCCACGCCGAGTATGTCCTTTACTTCTTCCTTAAGAGCCGGTCTAAAAGAGCCTATTATTCGTTCCATCTTTTTTTCGTGTAATTCCTGGTCTCCTCTTACAAGAGCCAGAACAGGCTTGTCTGAAGCTATAAGCAGAAGGCTTTTTATGAAATACTGAGGGCTTACATTGAGAAATTCAGAGACTTCCTCGACAGTTCTTTTCTCCGGGGTATGCACGTCTTCAAGATTCCAGTCTTCAAACTGCACTGGCGGAGGCACTGACTGTGCAAGCTCCACATTGGCAGCGTATCCACAACTGTCGCAGAGTGCGATTTCATCCTCACCTGCAGCAGCAGGTGCCATGAACTCATGTGCAGTAGCCCCTCCCATCATGCCTGGGTCTGACTCCACCTGATAATACTTCAGCCCGCATCTCTGGAATATCCTGTGGTAAGCCTCCTCGTGAAGATTGTAGCTTTTTTCAAGCCCTTTCTCATCGGTGTCGAAACTGTAGCTATCCTTCATCAGGAATTCTCTTGTGCGCAGGATACCGCTTTTGGGTCTTGCTTCATCCCGAAGTTTTGTCTGTATCTGATACCATATCTGGGGAAGTTCCCTATAGGAGCGTATCTCCCTTGAAGCGAGCCATGTCATAATCTCCTCGTGGGTCATTCCAAGACACATGTCGCGCCCGCCTCTGTCCTTTAATCTGAACATCTCTTCTTTTATTTCATACCATCTGCCTGTCTGCTGCCATACCTCTGCAGGGTGAAGTGCAGGCATCGAGACCTCCTGCGCACCTATGGCATCCATCTCCTCCCGCAAGATGGCGTTTATCCTGTTAAGGACTCTCCAGCCCAAAGGAAGAAATATGTAAAGACCAGCAGCAAGCTGTCTCACATACCCTGCCCTTACCATAAGCCGGTGGCTTACGGCTTCTGCATCTGAAGGGTCTTCTCTTAATGTGGGAATAAACATCTTTGAAAAACGCATCCAAACCTCCAGCAATCAAAATAGGCCTAACAGATAGAATAATTTTTTTATAGACGTATTGCAAGAAGGGAATATACACCCCTTTTTAAGAAAAAAATTATACCAGCAAAAATTAGGACTAAAAATTATTGTCAAAGTGTGCCAAAATTATGGTAACTAATTAAATACTTCATACAGGAGAGAGAAGCCATGAAGATTAAAAGAATCTCATTTATAGAGGCGAAGTCGCCAGGGGCTCATATTTTTAGCAAATTTCCGATTCCAAGGCTTGGTGCAGTCCTGCTGTCTACAATCCTGAAAGACCGGGGCTATGAAGTAAAGGCATTTATAGAAGACATTGCCCCCCCTGACTGGTCTTATATTGAAAATTCCGATGTTGTATGTATCTCCACTATTACTTCCACTTCTCTGAGGGCATACACGATTGCAGACAGACTCAGGGAAAAAGGAATCCCTGTTGTAATAGGAGGAGCGCATCCCTCTTTCCTGCCGGAAGAAGCGCTTGAACACGCCGATTATGTAGTGCGGGGAGAAGGTGACCTTACACTGCCTGAACTGATCGAGTATCTTGAAAAAGGGACTCCTGAAATCAGTTCAATAAATGGACTTAGTTATCGAAACAGCAATGGCTCTGTTGTCAATAACCCGCCAAGACCGCTTCTTGAAGACCTTGATATGCTGCCTATCCCTGACTTCGGACTTGTCCACAACTGGCAGGCTTCCAATATTTACCCAATCTCAACATCAAGGGGGTGTCCGTTTAATTGCACCTTCTGCTCTGTGATACGCATGTTCGGGAGAAGATACAGAACCAGGTCAGTCGAAGCAGTGCTGGAGGAACTGAGACACGTCAACTCTGTCTCAAAGGCAAGCAAGTTCTTTGTAGATGACAATTTCGCTGCAAACAAGAAACGGACAAAGGAATTACTGCGTGCCATGATTGCCGAAGGCATAAACTTCAAGTGGTCTGCACAAGTAAGAACAGACGTCGCAAAGGACAAGGAACTCTTAAGACTGATGGCTGATTCACACTGTGAAGTCGTTTACATCGGGTTTGAGTCTGTTAACCCAAAAACCCTTGAAACGTTTAACAAGAGACAGAATCTCGATGAGATTATAGACTGCATCAGAGCAGTAAAGGAGCACGGGATTGAAATCCACGGCATGTTCGTATTCGGCGCTGATACGGATACTGCGGACACCCTGAAAGAGACTGCAGACTTCGCAATAAAACACGGCATTGATACTGTGCAGTTTATGATGCTTACCCCTCTTCCAGGCACACCATTCTTTCATGAGATGAAAGAATCAGGCAGGCTTCTGCATACCGACTGGAGTAAATACGATGCCCACCATGTCGTATATAAGCCTCTTCTTATGGATCCCCAGACACTTCATATCGAAAGCCTCAAGGCAATGGGGCGGTTCTACTCATGGAAATATATATTCAGACACCTTGCAAATTTTGATTTCTTCCATGTATTAATCGGACTGTACGGCAAGAAGGCAGTAAAAAGGGCACTCAATGAAGCTATTGACTATCTTAGTTCTATAAATACCCTTATGGATTTTCCTACTCCGAAGCGGCCGACAAACCCATAGACGGGTATTTAGTCTTCCACTGGTTAGCTTTATGAATTTAGGAATTTGGTGTATAATATTAATGCATTTGTCCAAAAACAGAACTGTTTAAAATAAAGGAGGATTAAATGGCAGAAGGTATTGTAACCGTTACTACATCCACCTGGGAAAAAGAAGTACTACAGTCTGAAGGACTTGTAATGGTTGATTTTTGGGCTGTCTGGTGCGGTCCATGCAGGATGATAGCACCTACTGTGGAAGAACTTGCAAAAGAATACGCAGGCAAATTAAAGGTTGCAAAACTTAATACGGACGAAAATCCTGACATTGCCAGCAGATATAAAATAATGGGCATACCAACTATTATGTTTTTCAAAAACGGAGAAAAACTCGACCAGATAGTAGGAGCAGTTCCAAAACCTCAGTTAAAAGCAAAGATTGACTCTCTTCTTACAGCCTGACAATAAATTGTCGTTCTGAGAATATGAAAAAAACCTTAGCTGTTATAGTTCTGGTATTTTTTGTCCTGCTGTCTGGGTGCGAGAAAAAGGTTCCGAGGGTAAACAGTCCTGCCCCTGATTTTATCCTTAAAGATATTGAAGGCAAATCCGTAAGGCTTTCAGACTACAGGGGCAAGGTCGTGGTGCTTGAGTTCTGGGCTACATGGTGTCCACCATGCAAGCTGGCTATACCGGAGTTCAACTCATTGTATGAAAAATACATAGGCAGAGAGTTTGAGCTTCTTGCCGTCTCAATAGATGAAGACTCATCAGGACTGCGCTCGTTCGCAAAAGAGTACGGCATTAGCTATCCAGTGCTTGCTGACAACAAGAATGTTGCTGAGCTTTACGGAATAACGAATATACCTACCACCATCATAATCAACAAGGAAGGTATAATTTCCAATAAACATCTTGGGTATGTGCCTGGAATGGCAGAACTTCTTTCAGAAGATATAGAGGCGCTTCTTTAAAATGTTTGAAACACTAAGCGAAAAACTCGAGTCTGTATTTAAGAAACTTAAAAGCAAGGGACTTCTAAAGGAAGAGGATGTAGATGTAGCCCTGAAGGAAGTCCGGGTTGCACTTCTTGAGGCTGATGTAAACTTCAAGATTGTAAAAGACTTTATACAAAGAGTAAGAGAAAAGGCAGTAGGCAAAGAGGTTCTTGAGAGTCTCACCCCAGGGCAACAGGTTGTAAAGATAGTGCATAATGAGCTGTGCGACCTTCTTGGAGGCACATCAAGCAAAATCTATCTTTCTCCCACACCGCCAACAGTGATAATGCTCGTAGGGCTTCACGGCTCTGGAAAGACAACAACTGCTGCAAAAATCGGCATGCTCTTCAAGAGAGAAGGCAGGCGTCCTATGCTCGTAGCAGCAGACCTGCAAAGACCAGCAGCCATTGAACAGCTGGTCACGCTCGGCTCCCAGACAGGCATACCTGTGTTCCATTCAAAAGAGATAAAAGACCCTGTAACCCTCTGCACCGAGTCAATAAAAAACGCAAAACTCGAAGGAAGAGATATAGTAATCTTCGACACTGCGGGAAGACTTCACATTGACGACACCCTCATGGCAGAACTCGAAAGGATAAAGAATGCGACAACACCAAAAGAGACCCTTCTGGTTGCCGATGCGATGACAGGTCAGGATGCCGTAAACATCGCAAAGAAATTCAACGAAACTATAGGCATAGACGGCATAATCCTCACAAAAATGGATGGCGATGCACGTGGTGGCGCTGCACTGTCCATAAAGGCTATTACAGGCAAGCCCATAAAATACATAGGTGTCGGGGAAAAAATAGACATGATAGAGCCCTTCCATCCAGACAGGATTGCAAACGCAATACTCGGAATGGGCGATGTCCTGACTCTTATAGAAAAAGCCCAGAGGGCGTTCGATGAAAAAGAGGCTCAAAAACTTCAGGAAAAAATACTCGGTGAATCATTCACTTTCGAAGACCTAAGAGACCAGCTCAGAAAAATGCGCAGTATGGGGCCTCTTGAAAACCTGCTTAACATGATACCCGGCTTCAGTAAACTCAAAGGAATTAAAATTGACGAAAAAGAGCTTGTTAAGGTAGAAGCAATAATAAATTCAATGACATCTGAGGAAAGAAGAAATCACAATATCTTAAACGGGAGTCGCAGAAGAAGAATCGCGCTGGGAAGCGGCACAACCGTTACAGATGTCAACCGCGTTATAAAGCAATACATGGAAATGAGAAAGATGCTCAAGATGTTCAAAAAAGGAAAGGGCAAAATACCAAAAATTTTGCCCTTTTAAATTCAACTCTATAGTTAAAAGCCGCCTGCCGTTTCTTTACAGCCTGAGATTATTGCTCAGGTGGATTTAAAGCTTCTCTTAATGCCTTGCCTGTTTTAAAGCGGATTGCCTTTTTCGGTGGAACGTCAACGCTTTCACCTGTTTTCGGATTCCGTGCCTTTCTGGCTTTTCTCTCCTTAACCCTGAAATTTCCAAATCCCCTTATCTCTATTTTTTCGCCTCTTCGTAAAGCCTCCTTAATGCTTTCAAAAACCGTTTCTACGACTATTTCGGTCTGCTTAAGCGTAAGCCCCTCTACCCTCTCCGCTACCTTCTCGATGAGAGCTGACCTTGTCATATTACCTCCTTAAGGACTGAGTATGTATTTTATTTTTATATGCGGAAACATTTCTGATATTTTCCCTGAGAAGCTTTCTCTGAGCATATCAAAAACAGAAATCTTTTCTTTTTTGCTTACGACATCTGGTTCTCCTTTTATACCGGCAAGCTTTGCGGAAATCATAATGGCATCCTCGAGATTGCCGAGTTCGTCAACAAGTCCTATCTCCTTTGCCTGTCTTCCTGTGAATACTCTTCCATCGGCAATCTTTCTGACCTCCTCAACTGGCATGTTTCTTCCCTCGGCAACAGCCTTTATGAACTGCTCATGAACATCCTCCAGCACTCCCTGAAGGATGCGTCTTTCTTCCTCTCCGAGTTTTCTGAAAACAGAAGCCATGTCCTTGTATCTGCCGCTTTTTATCACTTCTGTTTTTATGCCGACTTTATCCATAAGGCCTTCCAGATTAGGTATCTCCATGATGACCCCTATCGAGCCTGTCAGTGTGCCCGGGTTGGCAACAATTTTTGTAGCAGGAGCTACAATATAATACCCGCCTGAAGCTGCCACAGAGCCCATTGAAGCGACTACCTTCTTTTTGGATACAGCTTTTTTAACCTCCTCGTATATCTCCTGGGACGGTGCAACAGCACCACCAGGACTGTCCACCCTGAGCACTATAGCCTTTATCGAAGGGTCTTTTACATACTCCTTAAGTTCCTCTATATGTTTTCTCGAATCGATTATAGGACCTTCTATGCGCACAAGGGCAACTTTGTCCCGGATAGTAACGCCCTTGCGTTCGACCACTGCAATCAGGGCGCTGATTACAATAAGGAAAATGAATATCCCAAGCACTATAAGGCAGAGCTTTTTCACTCCTCAATCCTCTTTACATTTTTCATGCTAAGCCCCATTTTCCTGTTCGTCAAGTCAATTTTTATTATTCGCGCCCAGAGCTCATCGCCTTCCTTGATGGGTTCTTCTGTCTTTATTATCTCTGAAGAATATATAAGTCCTTCAACCTCCCCGTCGAATTCAACAAATATACCAAAATCCGTTATTCTAAGCACTTTGCATTTAACTTCGTCACCGAGCTTGAACTTCTTTGGTATTTCGTTTATCCACGGGTCTGGGGTGAGCTGTTTTATTCCGAGTGCCATTCTTTCTTTTTCAGGCTCGATGTTCAACACCACGGCTTCAACAGTCTGTCCTTTTTTCAGGACTTCCGACGGATGCCTTATATGTTTAGTCCATGAAAGATCAGATATATGTATAAGTGCATCGACCCCTTCGGCAAGACCGACAAACGCCCCGAACTCTGTAATCCCCCTTATCTTTCCGGTTATTACCTGCCCTACCCTGTATCTTTCTGAGACAAGCTGCCATGGACTCGGCTTAAGCTGTTTAATGCTAAGAGAAAGTCTCCTTTCAGCCTTATCTGTCTTTAACACCAGCGCCTCGACTGTCTGTCCTATAGTGAGATACTTTGAGGGATGTTTTGGTCTTGAAGCCCAGTCGATTTCTGTAGCATGCACAAGACCTTCAAGGTCTTCCTCTATTTCTATGAATGCACCGTAGTCTGTTATGCCAACCACTTTTCCTGTCACCTTTGTCCCTGGAGGATACTTTTCATCCACATTGCTCCATGGGTCAGGTCTTTTTTGTTTATATCCGAGTGTGACTTTTTCGTTTTCCTTATCATATTGCAACACAATGACTTCTATCTCATCACCGACAGCGAAATGTGAGCTTGGATGCGTTATCCGTCCCCAAGAGATATCTGATATATGCAGCAGTCCGTCAACTCCGCCGAGGTCAACAAACACGCCGTAGTCTGTTATATTCTTAACCACTCCTTTCATAAGAGCGCCTTCTTTTAGTTTTTCGAGCGTTTCTGCTCTCTTCTTCTGTCTTTCCTCTTCAAGATACAGCCGTCTGGAGACAATGACATTAGAGCGCCGACTGTTTATCTTCAGAACCTTGAATAACATTTTCTGCCCCATAAGGGCATCGATATCTTTTACAGGTCTAAGGTCAACATGCGAGCCAGGGAGAAAAGCCCTGACACCTGATATATCCACGAATGCTCCACCTTTGGTCTTTTCGACAATAGTGCCTTCTATTGGTGTATTGTTTTTTAGACATTCTTCCAGAGTTGCCCATGCTTTTATTTTCGATGCCCTCTCTTTCGAGAGTATCAGCATGCCTTCTGCATCCACTATATCTTCAACAAACACCTCTATGTCATCGCCTTCTTTGAGCCCTGAAAGCTCTCCTGCCGAGAACTCAGACCCACGTATAATCCCTTCTGATTTATATCCGACATCCACAATAACACTGTCTGGTTTTATCGATATTACCTTTCCGGTTAGTATCGAGCCGACCTCGATGCCGTGGAATGTCTCGGCATAGAGTCTTTCAAGCTCTTCGTTTTTAAGTTCCATCAGCCTGCCTTCCTCCTATATCCTTCAATTTTTCTTTTCACATCTTTTATTATCCAATCAGGAGTCGAAGCCCCTGCTGTTATCCCTACTTTTTTTGCTTTTGAGAACCATTCTTCTTTTAGTTCTGAAGCCGTCTCTATATGATATGTAGGAACAGATAAAGAACTGCATAGATTTGCAAGCTGCGTGGTATTGGCACTGTTTCTGCCGCCGACTATTACCATAACATCTGCTGTCTTCGCCATCTCTTCTGTTTCTTTCAGTCTGAGAGCAGTGGAATTACATATTGTATTATATACTTTTAGTTCTTTTGTCCGCTCAACTGCCACTGCAAGCAGTTCTTTTAATGTCTCTATCTGCTGGGTGGTCTGAACCACAATACCGACTTTGCCTTTAAGTGTGGGAAAATCTTTTCCGCTCCTTACTACTACAACTCTTCTGCCGGCATAACTCATCAGCCCTTTTACCTCGGGATGATCCCTGTCTCCAAGTATAACCACTTTATAACCTTCTTCCCTAAGAAGTTTAGCATAATGTTGAGCCTTTTTTACAAATGGACAGGTTGCGTCTATTGTCTTATAGCCTGCTTCGGTGAGCTTTTTCATAACCTGAATTGGCACTCCGTGCGTCCTTATTATAACGGCTTTGACATTCTTATTTTTGAGCTCTTTTATATCATTCACAGGCGTCACGCCCTCTGCCATGAGCTTCTCCACGACCTGCGGATTATGTATAATCGGTCCAAGTGTATAAACCCCGCCGTGGCTCTTTTTCGCTACATCAAAGGCTATATCTATAGCCCTTTTGACCCCGAAACAGAACCCTGCTCTTTTTGCCACGACTATCTTCATGCCTTGCTTTACTCCCTGCTTCATGCCTTACCCCTGCTGTCTGATTTTAACCTTTTCATTGCATCTATCACGGCACGGGTTATGTCCTCGTCATTGCTGTTCACTGTTATAGGGTCTCCGAATTTCACAATAACCTTTGCCGGTCTTATGAACCATGCACCGACTGGAAGCGCCCTGTCAGTGCCCTCTATAAGAGCAGGAACAACGCTTGCACCGCTCATTCTGGCAAGCAGTTCCACACCTCTTTTTACGTCGTTTATTTCGCCTCCACTGCGTCTGCCTCCCTCTGGAAACATCACAATAAGCTGTCCTTCTTTCAGCCTTCTTACTGCTTCTTTTATGGTTGACGGCTGCGGTCTTCCGCGCCTGACAGGAAATGAAAACGCCCTTACGAAGCGACCAAGCAACGGCACCTTAAATAATCCTTCCTTTGCCATGAATGTGGCACGCCTCTTTAAAGCCACGCCAATCAGAGGCGGGTCAAGATAACTCGAGTGGTTGGCAGCCACTATAACACCGCCTTTTTCAGGGACTTTCTCTGCGGAAAAAACTTCAAGCCTGTTAAATATCTTAAACCCTATATAAAAAAGGAATTTAAAAAAATTGTACCAGCTTTTCATTCTTCCGTTTTCACGGCTCTAAGTACTTTTTTTATAACCTCCTCTATGGACAAATCAGATGAATCTATAAAAATTGCATCCTCTGCTTTCTTAAGTGGAGCGACATCCCGGGAGGAATCCCTCCTGTCCCTTGCAATAACATCCTCACGTGCCTTTTCCATACTGACAGGTATACCGTTTTTCTGAAGCTGCAGATACCGCCTTTTTACCCTCGCTTCAACTGATGCATCAATATAGAATTTCCTCCATGCATCCGGGAAAACCACTGTAGTCATATCCCTGCCTTCTGCCACAAGGTTATCGTTTGCTGCAGCGTTTCTCTGCACAGGGAGCAAAAAATCCCTTACAGGTTTTCTTGCAGAAAACACAGAGGAATAATGTCCTATCTCAGTAGTCCTTATCTCTGTCGAGACATCCTCTCCGTCAAGAAATACCTTACCTCCAGAGAAGCGAACCGATATCTTATTCAACGCCTCAATGAGACGTTCATCGCTGTCATCAGGCTTTATGCCTTGTCTTACCAGTCCCAAAGCCACAGCCCTATACAGTGCTCCTGTGTCAAGATATTTAAAGCCGAGCATCTCTGAAAGCATCTTTGCCACTGTGCTCTTGCCTGCACCTGAGGGTCCGTCTATTGCTATAACCCTGCCCATTATCCAGTCAGCTCCTTTAGAGTGCTGAAAAATTCAGGATACGATATGTTCACTGCCTCTGCATTGTGTATGGTTGTCTTCCCATGAGCTGTCAGTGCAGCTATGGAAAAAGCCATTGCTATTCTGTGATCTCCATAGGTTTCAATATCCGCGCCTTTAAGTGTGGCACTTCCTTTTATGCTCAAGCCGTCATCGTATTCTTCGACCTCAGCACCCATTTTTCTGAGCCCTTCTGCCATGGCTTTAATCCTGTCAGACTCCTTCACTCTTAATTCCCCTGCTCCTTTAATAGTCGTAACGCCTTCTGCCTGAGAGGCGACAACGCAAAGCACAGGAAATTCATCTATAAGCGAGGGGATTGTCTCTGCACCTATGTCTATTGCCCTGAGTTCTGAATATTTGCAGTAGAGGTCAGCCACAGGCTCGCCTGAAACCTCCCTTGTATTCTCTACACTTATATTTGCTCCCATTTCCTGAAGAACATTAAGAAATCCTGCTCTCGTGGGATTTATACCCACGGACTTTACAGTCAAATCCGAATCTTTTACCAGAAGTGCTGCAGCGATAAAAAACGCTGCTGACGAGAAGTCTCCGGGCACATCAACCTCGATGCCTTCAAGTTCTATTCCGCCTTTAACCCGTATGCTGAGACCACTAACATCTACATCCGCTCCATATGAAGGGAGCATCCTTTCCGTATGGTCGCGGGATTTCACAGGCTCAATCACTTCAGTAACGCCGTCGGCATAAAGCCCTGCAAGCAATATCGCTGATTTCACCTGTGCGCTTGCAATCGGCATCTCGTATCTTATTGGATTAAGTCCGCCTCCTCTCACAGCAATAGGAGGATAACTGTCATCCTGCCTTGCCATTATCTGTGCTCCCATCTGCCTTAAAGGTTTTATCACCCTGCCCATGGGTCTTGTCCTTAATGACTCATCACCTGTAAGCACAGAAAAGAACGGATTTCCTGAAAGAACTCCTGTAAGAAGCCTCATCGTAGTGCCTGAATTCCCGCAATCAATAACAGAAACAGGCTCTTTAAGACCAAAACGCCCTTTGCCTTCTATGATTACCTCTTTGTCTTCACTTATGTCCACCCCAAGTGTCCTGAATGCATTAAGGGTGCTCAACGTATCAGCTGCTTTTAGTAGATTTCTTATAATGCTTTTGCCCTTTGCTATCGAGGACAGCATTATTGCCCTGTGAGAAATGGACTTATCAGGAGGAGAGATTATTTCACCTTTAAGCCTTGAGGCTTTATTTATCTCAATTTTCAATGCTTTCCCTCAGTGCCCGAGCTTTGCTGAATGCCTCTCTGAGACACTCTGAATCACTTGTCTTAAGGCACAGACTTAATTTATCTATATTAACTTTAAAGAGTTCTATAAACTTCAAAAGGTTTTCTCTGTTAAGGAGACTTATATCGCACCAGATATCAGGTGAACTTGAGGCTATCCTTGTCGTATCCTTAAAGCCCTGCCCTGCAAACCTGAGATAAGATGCATCTATATCAGCCACGGTATTGACCAGTGCATAGGCAACAAGATGAGGAACATGGCTGACAAGTCCGTATATTCTGTCGTGCTCTTCAGGGGTCATTATCTCAACGATTGAGCCGAATGTTCTCCAGATTTCTGCGATTTTTTCAACAGCGTTGTCATCGGACTTTTCCGTTCTTGTTATGACACACAATGCGCCGTTGAAGAGTTCTCCTGTCGAAGCATCAACACCTGAGCGCTCACTGCCTGCTATTGGATGACACCCCACAAAGCGCACTCCGTCAGGCATAAGAGCTTCCATTTCATAGAGGAGATCTCCCTTTACGCTGCCGACATCAATAACTATAGCGCCGTTTTTCAATGATTCTTTTATCTCAGCAGCAAGGGATGTAAACTTTCCAACAGGTGTGGCAAAGACCACGAGGTCAGAGCCCTCACATGCTTTTTTGGCGTTCATCTCATAGGAGTCAATTATTGCCCTTTCCTTTGCCTTAATGAGGTTGCTTTCTGTTCTTCCATAACCTGTCACATGAGTGCACAGTGCATGTTTTTTCATTGCGAGGGCAAAAGACGCACCTATGAGTCCGACGCCGAGTATGGTTATTTTTTCAAATCCCACTTATATCTCCCTTCCGACCGCCTTTGCTATAGGCTGAAGTTCGGACATAAGCTGCTCGAATGCATCCGGTTTTAAAGACTGTTCTCCGTCTGAGAGTGCTTCTTCAGGTTTGGTGTGCACTTCTATAAGGAGTCCGTCAGCGCCTGCTGCCACTGCTGCCTTTGCCATTGGAGAGACAAGGTTCCATTTACCTACACCATGGCTGGGGTCTACGATTACAGGCAGGTGAGTCAACTGCTTAAGAACAGGAACAGCACTTAAATCAAGAGTGTTTCTCGTAGCGGTCTCAAACGTCCTTATGCCTCTTTCGCAGAGAATCACCTTGTGGTTGCCGCGGGACATTATATACTCTGCTGCCATAAGCCATTCCTTTATGGTTGCAGAAAGCCCTCTCTTCAAAATGACAGGCTTGTCACTTAAGCCTATCTCAAGAAGCAGTCTGAAGTTCTGCATATTCCTTGCGCCGACCTGAATTATATCTGCATATTTCTGGACAACCTCCAGGTCTCTTGGATCCATCAGTTCTGTTACAACAGGAAGCCCTGTTCTTTCCCTTGCCTCTGCAAGATACTTAAGCCCTTCTTCACCAAGCCCCTGAAACGAATAAGGCGATGTGCGGGGTTTGAATGCACCGCCTCTTATAAACGATGCACCTGCTTTTTTTACTTTCTCGGCAATGCTCATCAGGGTTCTTTTGTTCTCCACTGCACACGGACCGGCAATCACACATATCTTTTTACCGCCTATACGGGTTCCTCTTACATTTATATGTGTATCGGTCTTTTTAAACTCCCTGCTTGCAAGCTTGTAAGGCCTGAGAATTCTCATTACATTCTCAACGCCTTCCATTGCGCGGACGGAGTCTTCCTCTTCTTCTGTTATCTTCGAGGTGTCTCCTATTACTCCTATGATGGTTCTCTCCGTCCCCTTGGAAACGTTAGCCTTAAGCCCCCAACCCTCAAGTTTCTTAATGATATGTTTAAGATGCGATTCTTTTGCATCAGGTTTTAAAACAATTATATCCATTGGTCTCTCCCCTCTATGTTTTATTTTATGACTGTCCTCAAGGCCTCTATAAACCTTTTGTTTTCCTCCGGCAGTCCCACAGTAACCCTTATTGCCTGCGGTCCCATAGGTCTGACTATAACGCCCTGTCTTAAAAGTGCCTCATACACTGCCTGCGAATCATTTATAACAATATATATAAAATTAGCCTCTGTAGGGACAAACTCAATCCCTAAGGACTTAAACTCACTGTAAAGATAACGCTTGCCCTGTTCGTTTATCTCCCTGGAATATTTGAGGTGTTCCCTGTCATCCAATGCGCCGAGTGCAGCAGCCTGTGCAAGAGAATTTGCATTAAAAGGCTCTCTTATTTTATTCATCTCATTTATTATATCCTTCTTTGCTATGCCGTAGCCAATCCTGAGCCCGGCAAGACCGTATATCTTTGAAAATGTCCTCAGGATAAGGACATCCCTGCCTGCCCTGAAGTGTTTAACACTGTCTGCATATTCAGGATTAGTGACATATTCATAATATGCTTCATCCACTACGACAAGTACGTGGTCGGGAAGCCGTTGCATGAGTCTGTCGAATTCCTCTTTTGTATTTATAGTGCCTGTAGGGTTGTTCGGATTCGCTATAAAGAGCATGCGTGTCTTTTCTGTAACAGCATCAGCCATGCTTTCGAGGTCGTGCCTGAAATCTTTAAGTGGTATCTCTATTGCCTTTGCGCCTTGTGCCATGACAGCCATGGCATAAACCACGAAAGAGGGCTTAGCCATTACTGCCTCATCACCGGGTGTAAGGAACGTCCGCACGGCAATGTCTATTAATTCATTAGAGCCGTTTCCCAGTATCAGTTCGTCTTCATCCACATCAAGCATCCCGGACAGCTTCTTTTTAAGATAATACCCCCCGCCGTCAGGATATCTGTTAAGGCTTTCGATGCTGCCCTTCAAGGCATTGATGGCTTTTTGGGAAGGTCCAACCGGGTTTTCATTGGATGCGAGCTTTACAGAGTTTTTTATTCCGAGCTCTCGTTCAAGCTCTTCTATGGGTTTACCCGGTACATACGGCTTTATGGCTGAGACATATTCCGGCGGTCTTATCATCAATCACCGCATGGATAAGAGCCCAGAATCTTAAGGAAAAGGCATTCGTTTTTCACTTCCTCGATTGCCTTTTTGAGTTTTCTGCTTTCTATGTGCCCTTCCATGTCAACGAAAAATATATATTCCCATGCTTTCCTTTTCGAGGGTCTGGACTCTATCTTGGTGAGATTTATTTTCTGCCGTTTAAACGGCGACAGTATGTCATAAAGCGCACCGGGTCTGTCCTTGACAGAAAACATTATGGATGTTTTGTCCTTGCCTGTCTTGGGAGGGAACTCTTTTGATATAACGAGAAAGCGTGTAAAATTGCGTCTGTTGTCTTCTATATGTTTTTCCACGAAATGGAGGTCATACATTCTTGCTGCAAGCTCACTGGCTATGGCAGCAGCGTCTTTGTCGCGGGAAGCCAGCTCTGCTGCCTTTGCCGTACTTGTGGACTCAAGTACGGGTATTTCAGGCATATTAGCCTCGAGCCATCTCCGGCACTGGGCAGCAGCCTGTGGATGCGAATATATCTTCTTGATTTTAGACCTGTCCCCGCTCTTTGAAAGCAGGTTGTGCGAGACCTCAAGCATCACCTCTGCAGCTATCTTCAGGTCGTAGTCTATGAACATATCAAGTGTGTAACTGACAACGCCTTCGCTCGAATTCTCTATGGGCACTACCCCGAATTCCGCCTTTCCTGTATCCACTGCCTCGAACACGCCTTTTATGCTTTCAAGAGGAACGAAAGACGCAGATGAGCCAAAATGCCTGAGTGCCGCAAGATGCGTAAATGTGGCAAGAGGACCAAGACACGCCACCTTAAGCGGCTCTTCCAGAGACAGCGATGCCGAAAGTATCTCCCTGTAGAGTGTCTTCAAGGCGTCATTCGGAAAAGGTCCTTTATTCAGTCTTGTAAGTCTTTCGATTATCTCCTGCTCTCTTCTTGGGGAATAAAACTTTGCATTCTTCTTGCGCTTTATGCGGGCGATATCAAGAACAATCCGTGCTCTTCTGTTCAGGGCATCGAGTATCTCCTCGTCAATTGCATCAATCTTTTTCCTTAATTTTTCAATCTCTTTCATAAACCCATCCTGACTCTAAAGGTTAGTTTATAAGAATACAAATATTTTTCTTAATTTTTCAAGGGTTTTGCCATGCAAAAAACCTGCAGGCAGCCTGCGGTGAAATTCACATTTTATTCAAACTCTTGTAGTAAAGTAAAAGTATGAAGAAGAAGTTTAAATATTCAGGTGGAGCTCTAATCGGGTTTTTGCTCGGTTTTATTATAATTCATCCGTTTTCAATGGTCTTTCAGGATATGGTTCACCCTACGATTAAGCCTGATTTTAAAGCACTTCTCAATGTGTTTAATCCGCATCATCTTCCTATGGCTTTTTTCTTTGGTCTTCTGGGCGTAATATTCGGAGTCACCATTGTCTTTTATCTTACTGCCCTTACAAAGGAAAGAGAGCGGGTTAGACTTCTTGAGGAGTTGCTTCCTATCTGTGCTTATTGCAAGAAAATAAGAGATGACACAGGAAAAGAAAAAGGCAAAGGCGAATGGTATGAGATAGAGCAATATATCTCAAAAAAGACCAACACGGATTTTACACATGGTGTATGTCCTGACTGCTTCAAAAAATTAATAAAAGAACTCGAAGGAGAGGCAGAACCGCAGGGTTCGTAATACAGTCTTTACGCCCTCTGTTTTGACAGCTCTTCATACATTCTTGCATTGTCTATTGCAATGCCGCAGACCTCGGCAAGTGAGGCTGCAAAGTGTATTTCCTCTTCGTTAAATTTCCGGTGCACACCTGTCAGCAGCCTGAGCACACCGAGCAGTCTTCCCCTGGCAACTATAGGCAAGGTAAGCATGCTTTTTATGCCTTCTTCAGCAGCCTCTTTCTGATAAATCACCCTTGGATCAGAAGATACATCATATATAGCCGTTGGTTTTAATTGAAGTGCCTCCCGGACATTAACCTCTGTATCCACTGGTCCACGGCTTAAGTATTTTTCACTAAGGCCATGAGCAGCAACCAGCAGAAGTTTATCTCCGGTCTCATTCAGAAGCCTTATGGTGGCAGCCTTAAGGTTCATAACCTCAGGCAGTTTCCTCACTATTAAATTGAGCACCTCTTCGAGCTTCAATGTAGAGCTTACAGCTTTGGTTACAGCTTCAAACACCCGGAGGTATTCTTTCTCTTTTGAGATTCTTGTCTTAAATATCCTTGCATTGTTGATTGCAATCGCTGCCTGCTCTGCAATTGCCGCTACAAAATTAAGGTCTTCCTTTGTGTATTTTACAGGCTCTGAAGTATACATCCTGAGAACACCTATTACGTTATTGTCTATTCTCAAAGGGACAGAAAGAATACTTCTTATGCCTTCTTTTATAGCCTCTTCCTTATACTTAGCCCCCTCATCCCTTGTTATGTCATAGACCGACACTGCCTTTCCTTTTAAGGCATCCTCTATGCTTGCATCGCATTCTACAGGACCTTTGTTTACATAACTTTCACTCAGACCGTGAAAGGCGGCAACCTCGAGTTTATTGGTCTCCGTGTCCAGCAGTCTCAACATGCTCGCCTTTACGTTCATCACTTTAACGACGTTTTTAACGATGAGATTCAGAACCTCATCAAGCGAAAGGCTGGAACTAATCGCCTTGCAGATGTCCTGATAGCTTTCAAGATACACTTTCTTTTCAAAAATCTTCTCAGCGCACGTAGGACACATGCTGTGCGTGAAGACACCAAAGCCTATGTTCGTAAGATACTCCTCTATGTTTTCCCAGTTGTCTCTCTCGGTTCTTATCTTCTTGCACCATGAACAAATAGGTATAAGGCTCTTATCAGACATAATCCGTACTCCACTCCCAAAAAACAGTTATCGTTAATTATACTAATACCAATTTAGCCAGCACAACTCAGAAGGGACCTGTAATCGCCTTCGGCAAAGGAACAGAACACCTGCTGTTAAGTTAAGTTTACAGTATTTTCTTTAAAATGTTAAAATTTTAAATTGTGAAAATAGCGGTCACAGGCAAAGGTGGTGTGGGAAAGACAACAATCTCCGCCACATTAAGCCATATCTTTGCAGAGGAAGGGAAGCGGGTACTTGCTGTCGACGCTGACCCTGATGCAAACTTAGCCTCTGCATTCGGAATCAGCAGGGAGAAAATCTCAGAGATTAAGCCTATAGCAGAGATGACAGAACTTATAGAGGAACGGACAGGAGCAAAACCCGGAACTTTAGGCGGGATATTCAGACTCAACCCGAAGGTCGACGACATACCAGAGGAATACGGATACAAGTTCGATGGCATAACCCTGCTTATAACAGGCAGGTCAAAGGAGGCGGCATCAGGCTGTTATTGTCCTGAAAACGTATTCCTCAGAAGGCTCCTCCGGCATCTTGTAGTCGAAAGGGACGAAGTAGTGATTATTGATATGGAGGCAGGCATCGAACACCTGACAAGAGGCACGGCAGAAGCAGTTGACGCATTCGTTGTTGTCGTAGAACCCGGACAGAGAAGCATACAGACTGCGCTGACAGTTAAAGAAATGGCAAAAAGCCTCGGCGTTAAAAACGTCTTTGTAGCGGCAAACAAGGTCAGGGGCGAGCAGGATGTGAATTTCATAAAACAGGGCATCAAAGACATGATATTTATCGGGGCGTTAAGTTATGATGCCTCCATACTTGAGGCTGACATGAAAGGCATCGCACCTTATGAAAACTCCCCTGCCCTTGTTAAAGAAGTTAAGGAGATGAAAAACAGCCTTGAACAGCACCTTGGAAACAGTTGATTTAAAGAGATCAATACGGAGCAATACCCTTAAAAAAAGGGACGCCATACCTCTGCCTGTAAGGCGGGTAAAGGACTCTGCTATAAAAAACAACTTATTCTCTCTAGCAAAATTTAAAGACGCAGGCAGGATACTCCTTTACGCATCGTTCAGGTCAGAGGTTGATACCCTAAGAATCATACAGGAGTCCCTGCAGATGGGGAAAAAGGTCATGCTTCCGAAAGTCAAAGACGACACGCTGGAAATATACGAGATTAACAGTATGGAGGAACTCGCACCCGGTTACATGGGAATCCCTGAGCCTTCTTCCTCCATTGAAAGAGGGATTAATGACGTCGATATGGTTATAATACCTGGTGCAGCTTTTGACACGAGTGGCTCAAGGCTCGGCTATGGAAAAGGATATTACGACAGACTGCTTTCAGGCGTAAAAGACAAACCACTCGTAGCACTGGCATACGAGGAGCAAATTGTTGAGAACATCCCCCGTGAAACACACGATATAGGGGTTGATATTATAATAACCGACAAAAGGATTATAGACTGCCATGGACATAGAAAAAATTAAAAAAGGTGTAAGACTCATACTTGAGGGCATAGGGGAAGACCCTGAACGAGCAGGGCTTAAGGACACCCCGAGACGTGTCGCCAAGATGTACGAAGAGATATTCTCAGGGCTTAGAACACCTGCTGAGGAACTGCTCAAACCTATAGAAGGAGAAACACATGATGAAATGATACTCCTTAAAGACATTCCATTTTACTCTGTGTGCGAGCACCATCTCCTTCCATTCATCGGAAGAGCGCATATTGCATACATTCCCTCAGGCAGCATTGTCGGGCTTAGCGAGCTTGCAAAAGTGCTTGAACATGTCGCCAAAAGACCTCAGGTTCAGGAAAGGCTCACATCACAGCTTGCCGACATGATAATGCAAAAACTCAAGCCAAAAGGCGCTATGGTGATAATAGACGCAGAACACCTGTGTATGAGCATGAGAGGGATTAAAAAACCCGGCTCAAGAACCGTTACATCAGCCGTACGTGGAATCTTCAGGACAAAAGCATCTACAAGAGAAGAGATGCTTGAACTCATAAAGAAAAAGATCTAAAGGAGGAAACATGGCAGCTGAAATTATCGACGGTAAGAAAGTAGCAGCAGACATCAAGGAGAAACTGAAAAAGGAAATCGAAGACCTGAAATCAAAAGGCATCACTCCCGGACTTGCAGTTGTGCTCGTAGGAGAAAACCCTGCATCCAAAAAATACGTGGCAAACAAGGAAAAGACATGCGAATCCTTGGGAATCAAGAGCCTGGGACACAAACTGCCTGAATCCACCACACAGGAAGAACTCCTGAAACTCATCGACGACCTTAATGCAGACCCCAGTGTGCACGGCATACTCGTTCAGCTTCCTTTGCCGAAACACCTTAATGAAAAAGAGGTAATGCACCGTATTGCACCTGAAAAAGACGTGGACGGCTTTGGACCTGACTCCCTCGGAAGGCTCGTGCTTGACGAGCCAGGCTTTATACCCTGCACCCCTCATGGTGCAATAAAGATGCTTGAAGCATACGGAATTGACCCTAAAGGAAAAAACGCTGTTGTCGTAGGCAGAAGTATTATAGTAGGAAAACCCCTTGCACTGCTTCTGCTTAGAAAACACGCAACAGTTACTATATGCCACAGCAGAACAGCTAATCTCAAAGAGGAATGCCTTAAGGCAGACATCCTTTGCGTTGCCGTAGGCAAGGCAAAGATGATTACAGGCGATATGGTAAAAGAAGGAGCCGCTGTCATAGACATCGGTATAAACGTTACACCTGAAGGCAAACTCGTGGGAGACGTGGATTTTGAAGCTGCAAAAGAGCGTGCAGGATACATAACCCCTGTCCCTGGTGGCGCAGGACCAATGACCATAGCAATGCTCATGTACAACACAGTGCTTGCTGCAAAGATGAAGGCAGGCATGACATTAGACTTTTAAATAAAGGAGCAGAGGCATGATAATCACGAAGAAAAAAGATTTTCAGGAATTGATGGAAAACATCAAGAACTACAAGAGCTTCTTTTTGCTTGGCTGCTCTGAGTGCGCAACACTCTGTGGCACAGGCGGAGAACCTCAGCTTCAGGAGATGAAAGAGGCACTCGAGGCTGAGGGCAAGGAAGTGACAGGTACCTTCGTGGCAAAGACAGGCTGTCAGGTGCTTGGCACCAAGGTCGAACTTAAACCCCATAAGGATGCCATCAGCAAGGCTGAATGCATCATCGTCATGTCCTGCGGTGCAGGCACGCAGACAGCAGTGGAGCTTTACGAAGACAAGCCTGTCTATCCTGCAAACGACAGCATGTTCCTCGGAAACATGACGCGCCTTCAGATGTTCGACGAAAGATGCTCCCTCTGCGGAAAGTGCATTCTGGACAAAACAGGCGGAATATGCCCTATTACCGCATGTCCTAAAGGGCTTCTCAACGGACCCTGCGGAGGCTGTAAAGACGGCCACTGCGAGATAAGCCCTGATATAAAATGCGCATGGGTAAGAATCTACGAGAGGATGAAGAGGCTCGGCAAACTTCAGGAACTCTGCGACACCACACTTGAGGCAAAAGACTGGTCAGCAAGCCAGAAACCAAGAACTCTAATAGCAAGGGAGGAGAAGAAAAAGTGAGCTTCAGAGATGTTTTAAACTCAGGAAAATTCGTCGTTACCGCAGAGGTAGGTCCCCCAAAGGGCACTGATATAAGCGAAATGATCCACCATATGGAGCTTCTTAAAGGAAAGGTGGATGCCATAAATGTCACGGACAATCAGTCAGCAGTAATGCGCATATGCTCGATGGCAGTCTGTAAAATCGCGCTTGAGCACGGGCTTGAACCCATACTTCAGATGACATGCCGTGACCGCAACCGTATAGGTCTTCAGTCAGACCTCCTGGGGGCAAGCATACTCGGCATTAAAAACGTCCTGTGCATGACAGGCGACCATGTATCAGCCGGAGACCACAAGGGCGCAAAACCAGTCTATGACGTCGAGTCAGTTCAGCTTCTTAAGATAGTAGACAGCCTCAACAACGGCAAGGACATGTCTGGAAACGAACTTAAAGGCTCAACCGATTTCTTCCAGGGAGCAGTCGTTACGCCAGAGGCTAACCCGCTTGAACCACAGCTTATGAAATTTGAAAAGAAAGTCAAAGCCGGTGCAAAGTTCTTCCAGACACAGGCTATATACGACATAGAAAAGTTCAAAGAATTCATGAAGCACGCAAGGAAATTCCCGGTGAAGGTGCTTGCAGGGTTCGTCGTGCTTAAAAGCGCAGGCATGGCTAAATTCTTAAATAACAATGTTCCTGGAATAAGAGTGCCTGAAGAGCTCATAGAAGAGCTTAAAGCAGCAGGAAAAGAAAAAGCCCTTGACACAGGCATGGACATCACCGCAAGACACATCAGACAGCTGAAAGAAGAAGGTATATGCGACGGCGTGCACATAATGGCAATCGGAATGGAAGACAAAGTGCCTGAAATAATGCAAAGGGCAGGTCTTCTCTAAGAGGGGGGACACAGTCCCTTTTAAACTGATATGAAAGCTTATAAACTAAAGGGGGCTGCTGCCCCCTTTAAACTCAAAAGGGAAAGGGTATGAAAACTCTGCTCAGGTGCATTGTCATGGCTTGCCTTGTCATAGCTCTTGCCTCCTGCTCTGACGGAGGTAAGAGATTGTATGAGACAGCACAGTTTGAGGAGAAACAGAACAACCCTGAACACGCTGCAGAACTCTACGAAGAGATAATAGAGAAATACCCTGAAAGCGAATTCGCCGCAAAAGCCAGAGAACGCCTCAAGGATATAAAAACCCGTTAGATATGTCAGAGAACATCCTGATAAGGGGTGTCAACTGGGTCGGAGACGCAGTTATGACCCTGCCGGCAATAAAGGCGATAAGGAAATCCATGCCTGGCAGAAAACTCCACCTGCTCGTCAAACCATGGGTGTCCCCTGTGTTTGAAAAAGACCCTCATATTGATGAGATTATCTTATACGATGACCGATATCAGGGTATCAGAGGGAAATACCGCCTTTCAAAGACGCTTAAAGAAAAAGGATTCTCACTTGCAATACTGCTTCAGAACGCATTCGACGCTGCACTTATAACATACCTCGCAGGAATACCAGAAAGAATCGGCTATGCAAGAGACAAAAGAGGCTTTCTTCTTACAAAGCCTATCCCGTATGAAGGCGAAGACAGAAAGATGCACCATATAGACTACTATCTCGAACTCCTAAAAAGAGCAGGCATTGACGCCCCTTTTTCAGAGCCATGGCTTTATCTGAGCATGGAAGAAAGACTATGGGCAAGAGATATCCTGAAAGATATGAAAAGACCGGTTATAGGAATCAGTCCTGCTGCCTCATACGGACCTGCAAAACACTGGCGCGCTGAAAGATTCGCCAAGGTGGCAAAAAGAATAATCAAAGAGCTTAACGGAAGCGTGGTCATATTCGGAAAAGGCATCACGGATGCAACCGTGCAGCTCTCCCAGATATCAAATGATAAAACCCGCCTGCTTTATATGGTGGACAAGACCACACTCAGGGAACTTATAGCCTTAATCTCGGAATGCGATGCCCTGCTTACCACTGACTCAGGTCCTATGCACATAGGCTATGCCGTTAAAACACCACTCATTGCAATATTCGGCTCTACAGACCCCTCGCTTACAGGACCAGTGGGAAAAGGAAACATCGTTATAAAAAAAGACATAGAATGCAGCCCCTGCTTTGAAAGAGAGTGCAAAAAACCACAGATGAGATGCATGGAGGAGATAACAGCAGAGGAGGTGTTTAACGCCATCAAGAGCCTCCTGCCGAAAAACAAAGCCGTCTTCTTCGACAGAGACGGAACACTCTGCAAGGAGGCTAACTACCTCAACAACTGGGATGACTTTAAAGTGTTTCCTGAAGTAAGTAGTCTTAAGTTATTGAAAGATAACAATTTTAAACTTATAGGAGTTACCAACCAGTCAGGGATTGCAAGGGGTATTGTGGACGAAGGATTTGTAAGGCAGGTCAATGCCCTGTTTATTGACGAGTATGGTTTTGATGATTTTTATTATTGTCCTCATCTGCCTGAGGAGCACTGCCCATGCAGAAAGCCAGAGCCTGAGATGCTTCTTCAGGCACGGGTTGAGCATGGAATAGACCTTAAAGGCTCGTATGTCGTAGGAGACAAAGAAATTGATATGCTTCTTGCAAAGGCAGTAGGGGCAAAAGGTATACTCGTTCAGACAGGACAGGAAAGAGAATCAAGCACTGCAGACTTTATAGCCAGAGACCTTAATGAGGCGGTAAACTGGATTTTAAACACTTTATAAAACCCTGCCCTATCACTTAAAATAAAGGAACTTTAATTCAAAAATAAGGAGATGCCATGAAGGAAGACGTAATGACAGAGGTTCTTCAGTCGGTTATAACCTATGTAAGGGAAAACCATGCAGAGGAAATAGACAAGGCGTATGAGTATTTCTGGGAGGAAGAATACCCTGAGGACTTCCTTACCGGCACTGCACTGGATATAGCATTCGTAAACTTCGAGGACTGGCTCATCTGCGACTATAAAACACAGGAAGGCAATACTTTCATTGACCTGTACATAAAGCAGAAAGAAGACTTAAGTGAAGACAAACTCCATATACTCGAAGCAATGAAAACCTCTGTAATAAGCATATACGAAGTAATCTCAGCAAACACCGCTCTCAGGCTCAAAGACCTGCTTCTTAATGAAGAAATCCACATGGGCAAAAACATCATAGGAAAGCTGAATCAGGGTGATATATTCGCCACAAGGGTTCTAAAACTGGGTAATGAATACACCATTGGAAGATGCATTTATCCGTATAGTCAGAGGTTTAAGGACACGCTGTTAGGTTATGTGGACAAGCAGTTTAATCGTTATGTAAAGAACAAAAACCCTGAAGGCACGATGAAAGAGTTTCTTAAAGACGAGGCATACCTGTTTAACACCATCTGGATTAACAACCTGTTTAAACTCAGCAGAAAGGCTTAAATTCAAAAGTGCTCGTCAGAGCGGAAAAGATACTCATCGTAAAGCCGAGTTCTCTGGGTGATGTCATACACAGCCTGCCTTTTCTTAATGTCATAAGGAAATGCCTTCCAGAGGCTGAAATACACTGGGTTATCGCAAAGGGGCTCCATGAGCTTCTTGAAGGGCATCCAATGCTCAGCAAGCTCTGGATAATCAACAAAGACCAGTGGAAAAACATCTCAGAGGCAAAAAACACTATAAAAGAAGTAAGAACACTGTTCAGAGACCTCAAGAACGAAAGATTTGACCTTGTGATAGACCTTCAGGGGCTTTTAAGAAGCGGGTTTATCACAAGGGCGACAAAGGCAAAGACAAGAATAGGGTTCAAGGAAGCAAGGGAAGGAAGCAGGTTCTTTTACACGCACAAGGTAAAAGGCGGAAAAGACATCCATGCAGTTGACAGGTATCTGAAGATTGCATCTTATCTCGGCTGTGAGGTCTCAGAAATAAAGTTTCCGCTTCAAGTCCCTGAATCAACATACTCCCAAACAATACCAAAAGGAGACTATGCCGTATTAGTGCCCGGTGCAAGGTGGAGGACAAAGAGATGGTCTCCTGAAAGGTTCGGAAAACTTGCCTCGCTCCTTCCGTGTAAATCCATTGTGATTGGAAGCAAATCAGACATTGAGCTTTCAGACATTGTGGTAGAGAACTCCAGGGGAAAAGCCGTATCCCTTGCAGGCAAGACAAACCTGAAAGAGCTCGTAGCAGTGATAAAAAACGCGAGATTCATGGTAAGCAATGATTCCGGTCCGATGCACATAGCTGCTGCACTTGATGTTCCGGTCTTTGCCTTATTCGGTCCTACAAGCCCGTTGAGGACAGGACCATACGGTAATGGGCACACCATAATAAAATCAGACATCCCCTGCGCTCCGTGCTTTAAGAAAAACTGCGAAATTCCGGAATGCATGGAGTTAATCACCGTAAATACGGTCTTCAACACCATAATAAAAAAGCTGAATCTGATATAATCTCAACATGGAGCTTACAGAAAACGCCCTTAAGGTTCTCAGGGCAAGGTATCTTCTTAAGGACGAAGCCGGCAATGTCATCGAGACACCTGAGGGCATGCTCAGACGTGTAGCGCACACTATAGCCTCTGCTGAAAGCCAATACGGAGAAGACCCTAACCAGTGGGAGGAAGAGTTTTTCAATCTTATGGATTCCCTTAAATTCCTTCCCAACTCCCCTACCCTCATGAATGCAGGAAAGGACATCGGGCAACTTGCCGCATGCTTTGTGCTTCCGGTTGACGACTCAATGAAAAGCATATTCGACACTCTTAAGCATGCCGCCCTGATACTTCAGAGCGGAGGAGGCACTGGTTTTTCCTTCTCCAGACTAAGACCGAAATCCGACATCGTGCGCTCAACAGGAGGCATAGCAAGCGGTCCTGTTTCGTTCATGAGGATATACAACACTGCAACAGATGTCATAAAACAGGGCGGGGCAAGAAGAGGAGCCAATATGGGCATCCTCAGGGTTGACCATCCTGACATACTGGACTTTATAAAGCTTAAACGGCACCTGGGAGAACTGACGAACTTTAATATATCCGTATCAGTCACAGACGCATTCATAGAGGCAGTAAAAAAAGACGAGGAATACGAGCTTATCAATCCAAGAAACAACAAGCCCTCCGGAAAAATAAAAGCACGACTGGTATTTGACGAACTCGTAAGAAGCGCATGGGAGACAGGAGACCCTGGCATTATATTCATAGACAGAATCAACAGAGCCAACCCTACCCCGCATATAGGAACCATCGAAAGCACAAATCCCTGCGGAGAGCAACCGCTCCTTCCGTATGAGGCATGCGTGCTCGGCTCTATAAACCTCTCGAAATTCGTCAAAGAGGGCAAGATAGATTACAACAGCCTCCGTGAGGCCATCAAAACATGCGTACGGTTTCTCGATAACGCAATAGATGTCAACAAATACCCGCTTCCTGACATAGAGAAGATGCACAAAGGCAACAGAAAAATAGGTCTTGGAGTGATGGGATGGGCAGACACGCTCATACTGCTCGGCATACCGTATAACAGCAAAAAAGCGTTTGCACTTGCAAGGGAAGTCATGAGATTCTTTCAGAAGACCTCAAGAGAGGCGTCTTCAGAGCTTGCAGAGAAAAGAGGCGTGTTTCCTAATTTCAAAGGCTCTATATTCGATGCACCCGGAATGCCAAGATTAAGAAATGCAACACTCACGACCATTGCACCAACAGGCACATTGTCTCTACTTGCAGACTGCTCAAGCGGAATAGAACCCCTGTTCGCCCTTGCATTCAAAAGACTGATACTTGATACAGAGCTATACGAGATAAACAAATACTTCTTTGAGAAAGCCAGGGAAAGAGGGTTTTACTCAGAGGAGCTTAAGGAGAAGGTGATAGCCAAAGGCACTCTTAAAGGTGTAAAAGGCGTGCCGAAAGACATAAAAGCACTTTTTAAGACTGCCCATGAGATTCCTTTTGAAGACCATATCGAGATGCAGGCTGCATTTCAGGAATACACTGACAATGCTGTCTCAAAGACCATAAACATGTCAAAAAAGGCAACACCTGAAGACGTTGCAAAGGCATACCTTCTTGCCTATGACAAAGGCTGTAAGGGTATTACAGTATTCAGATATGGAACAGGTAAAAAAGGCACACTTCTTAGACTTTCAGAGACGGACTAAAAGGAGGACTGGAATATGATATTAGGCGTGAATATTGACCATGTAGCCACATTAAGACAGGCAAGGCGAGGCATCGAGCCTGACCCGCTTATGGCTGCCCCGCTCGCAATCTTAGGCGGTGCAGACGGCATAACCGTGCACCTCAGGGAAGACAGAAGACATATAAACGACAGGGACTTGAGACTCCTCAGAGAAATCGTGCCTGTCGAACTCAATCTCGAAATGGCAGCCACTAAAGAAATGTTAAACATCGCCTCGAAAATAAAACCCGATATGGTCACACTCGTGCCTGAAAAAAGACAGGAGCTTACCACAGAAGGCGGACTGGATGTCAAAGCCCAGAAAAAAAAGATTAAGGATGCGATAAAAAAACTTCAGGATGCAGGCATACCAGTAAGTCTTTTCATAAACCCTGAGACAGAAGACATCGAAATCTCAAAAACCATTGGTGCAGACATGATAGAGATACACACAGGCATGTATGCAAATGCAAAAGGGAAAAAGCAGGAAAAAGAACTCCAGAGGATTTACAAATCAGCAAGCTATGCAAAAGACATTGGACTCCTTGTCAATGCAGGGCACGGGCTTAATTATTTCAATGTCCAGAAGATAGCCGCAATCAGAGGGCTTAGAGGGCTTTACATAGGGCACAGCATTATCTCAAGGGCAGTGCTCGTGGGTCTTGAAAGAGCAGTAAGAGAGATGAAAGAGCTTATTGCATATTCTGAAGCAGTCGAAGAATAGTTATGATATACGGAGTCGGCATAGACCTCGTAAAGATAGAAAGAATCAAAGAAGTCACGGAGAAATGGGGAAAGAGGTTTCTCGAAAGGGTATTTACCGAAAATGAAATATCCTACTGCTATGAAAAGAAGAACCCTTATCTTTCCTTAGCAGTCCGCTTTGCAGCAAAAGAGGCACTCATTAAAGCCATAGGCTCTGAGATACCCGTATCTCTTACTGATATAGAAGTGGTCAACTACGGAAACGGAAAACCCTCCATAAAGGTGCACGGAAAACTAAAGCAATTCCTTGAGAGCAAAAACATCCATGACATCCACCTGAGCCTCAGCCATGAAAAGGAATACGGAGTTGCAAGTGTGGTGCTGGAGAGTGGTTAATTACTCCCCTATAATCTTCACAAGCACCCTTTTCCTTCTTCTTCCGTCGAATTCGCCGTAGAATATCTGCTCCCATGTGCCTAAATCGAGTTTTCCGTCTGTAACAGCCACCACTACCTCACGACCCATGAACTGCCTTTTTATGTGAGCATCCCCGTTGTCCTCGCCTGTTCTGTTATGCCTGTATCTTGAGACAGGCTCATGAGGGGCAAGCGTTTCAAGAAAATCGTCATAATCCTGAATAAGACCTGGTTCGTCATCATTGATATAAACACTTGCTGTTATGTGCATGGCATTCACAAGGCAGAACCCTTCTTTTATACCGCTCTTTTTCACAGCCTCAGCCACCTGCGGGGTGATGTTTATATACGCCCTTCTGGTTTTCGTGTTAAACCACAGTTCCTCACGATATGACTTCATAAGAGCCTCCTTATCAATAAGCTTTAAGACGATATTAATTATTTCTTACCTTTTAATCAATATGATATTATTCAATTATGCCTTACAGGAAAACCGTCTTTCTTTTAATACTGGGCATTGTCCTCAGCCTGCCTGTGGCTTTGCAGGGAGAGCCTTCTTCAATCGTGTTCGACTTCAATGGAAAGCCTGACAAAAACAATGTCCCTGCAGGCTGGAAACTCAAAGTAAAAAAAGGAAAGGCAGACTTCAGGATATTTACAGAAGGCGATGAAAAAGTCCTCTGTTTTAAGAGTGTTAAATCCTCTTTTTCATTCCAGAGGAAAATAAATGTGGACATACGCAGGTATCCATACATGATAATGAAATGGAAGGCTATAAGATTGCCTGCTGGTGGTGATGTCCGCAAAGGCAAGACCAATGATCAGGCTTTGCAGACACTGATTGCGTTTAAAGGCAAAAAGGTCTTAAGCTATGTCTGGGACACCACAGCACCAGTAGGAACGGTAACTGATGAGTCTGTCCCCTGGCCTATAAGCCTTAAGATAAAAGTCCTTACAGTAAAGTCAGGAGATGCTGAACTCGGTCAATGGGTTACAGTCACGAGAAACATCTACGAGGACTTTAAGGAACTCTTTGGCTCTGAGCCTCCGCCTGCCGAGGGCTTAAGGGTGCAGATAAACTCCCAGCACACAGGCACTACTGCTGAAAGCTGTTTTGGAAAAGTAGTATTCAAAAAAATGTTATAATCTGCCTATGCAGGAAAAATTCGACCGCGAAAAACTCATAATGGAGAAAGTTCGTATGGCGGATGAGGCAGAGATGATTCAGACAGAAGCCATAAAACAGTACGTGCTCGAATTCCTGAAGACTGAAAAAGGCTACCTTCCAGAAGACATAGAAATAGACAAGAAATTTCAAATCAGCGTAAGCGACAGGGTCGAGACCGCATCCGTTGACTTCATCATAAACCTCGAAGGAAAAAGATTCATGACAGTGAAATGCTCCCTTGCGCTTGATTCAAGAGAAAGACATATACTGGCTTTCAGCAGGGTCGTGGATTCATACCAGATTCCGCTTGCTGTGGTCACAGACGGAAAAGAAGTGCGGATGATAGATACTGTATCAGGCAAGACCATCTCAGAAGATATAAACTCCATACCGTCAAGACAGGAAGCGTTAAGCCGTATTAAAGACGTGGAGTTCAGGGAATACCCTGCTGAAAAAATGGAAAAGGAAAAGAGAATCCTTATGGCGTTTGAATGCATCAGCTGTCCTGTAGATAAGTCATGAAAAAAGTCGGCTTTATATATGACGATATATTTCTCAAGCACAATACACCACAGTGGCATCCGGAATGCAAGGAAAGACTCATCTCTATAATCAATACCCTCAAAGGCTCTGACATCTGGAACGACCTCATACACATAGAACCCCAAAAAGCAGACTTTAAAGACATAGAGGCTGTCCATGTTCATTCATATGTCGAAAGGATTAAAACATTCGGGAAGGGCTATGCAGACCCTGACACATACATTTCAGAGGGGACTCTTGAGGCTTCGCTTTATGCTGCTGGTGCAGTAATAGAGGCAATCCAGAGATGCCACAGCGGAGATATACAGAGAGCATTCTGCGCAGTCAGACCTCCGGGACACCATGCAGAAGCAAACAGGGCAATGGGCTTTTGCATATTCAACAACATAGCAGTCGGCGCAAGATACGCACAGAGAATCGGATACAAAAAAGTTTTTATCATAGACTTTGATGTCCATCACGGAAACGGCACACAGCATATGTTTGAGGAAGACGACACTGTGTTCTACCTGAGCACTCATCAATACCCGCACTACCCTGGCACTGGAAGTGAATCTGAAAAAGGCAAGGGCAAAGGCACAGGGTTTACAGTCAATATCCCTATGTCAGCAGGCTCAGGAGATGAAGAATACATTTATACCTATCGCAATACCGTGCCACGTCTTATTAAGGACTTTGCTCCAAATATCATCCTTGTCTCTGCAGGATACGACATACATATAAAAGACCCGCTTTCTCAAATCAGAATCACAGAAGAAGGACTAAAAAACATCATCAAGGGCATACTGTCAGGCGCAGAAGTGCCTGTTGTCTTTTCACTTGAAGGCGGTTATGACCTTCAAGCCCTTGCAGATTCTGTTTTGCTTACTGTTAAAGAGCTCCTTGTTGACTCTGATTAAAATAATGTTAAAATAAGTGATGCAGAATAAGACTATCCTTGTAATAGACAAGGACTCTAAGGCTGTCTCCACTATTACATCCACGCTTGAACCTAAGGGATATTCTGTGTTCTCTGCCTCAAGTGCAGATGTAGGACTTATAATGGCGAAAAAAATGAACCCCTCTCTCATCTTCGTTAATCTTGCAACACCAGGGACAAACGGACTGGAAATATGTAAAAGAATACACGGGATTGATTATCTTAAAGACGTGCCTATAATACTTCTAACCCTTAGGGAAGGAAAACTAAACCCACAGTACAGAACCCTTTACGGCATTGTCGGATTCCTTAAGAAACCGTTAAATCCGGAAGAAATTATCCTAAAGACCAATCTTCTGCTCACACCGGACACTGAAGAGACAATCCAGACAGAACAGCCAGAACCTGAGGCAGAGCAGGAACAGACACTACAACCTGATGAAACAGAACAGAAAACCGAAGAACCATCCTCTGAGCCGGTAGAGAAAGAGCCAGAAACCGGCGAAGAACCACCCGCAGAAACAACAGAAGCTCCACCTGAAACCGAAGAGGAAACACTTATAGAACCTAAAGAAGCATTGTCCGAAGCAGAGAAAAAAACACTCGATAAGGCAATAGAAGCCCTGTCTGATACAGAAAAAGAATCTCCTGCTGAAAGCACTGAAGAAACCCCTGAAACTGAGAAACAAGAAGAGGAGAAAGAGGAAGAGAAAGAAGAAGAAGAAAAGGAAGAGGAAGAATTTGAAACAGTCTTGAAAAAAGAAACCGAGGAAGACTCAACTCCTCCGGTGGAAATAGAAAATCCTGACTTCGTGCAAAAGAAAAAGACAACGAAAATGACTCTGCCTATTGCAGCTACAGCCGTAGTAGTAATTGCGCTTATAGTGTTCTTTTACACATTCACAGGGAAAAGCAAGAAAGAAAACATACCTGCACAGCCTGCCATAGCACCAGAAGAAACAGTGCTTCCTGCCTTACCTGAAAAACCGAAAGCAGAGACCGAAGCCCTCTTACCTGAAGAAACACCCCAGCCTGCTGAGCCTGAAAAACAAACTCAGGAGAGTAAAGACACAACAGCTCTTCAGAAAAAATCTTATTATATTCAGTTCGGTGTATTCAGGTCAGAGAAAAACGCAAAAGCTCTTGCAGGAAAACTAAACAATGAAGGGCTTGAAGTCTCTATCCTCAAGAGCACTCTTAAAGGCAAAACAGTTTACAGAGTGCTTTTAACAGATGAGTTCGACAGCAAACAGACTGCACTCAAAAAAGCCGCACAGATTAAACGCACAAAGAGGCTCGATACAGCAGTATTCTCTTTAGACTCGTGACTGCTTTTTTATATTCGGCGTTCCTGCTCTGATAAAACTTACGATTATTAAACCGATAAGGAAGAAAAGCGTAACTGACAAAATTGCAGGTCTCTGGCTTTCCATTGTCGCTGAAATATACCCGAACAAAAACGGACCGATGACTGACGAGGACTTTCCTACCATTGAGTAAACACCGAAGTATTCGGATTCGTGTCCGCGAGGAATGAACTGGATAAAAAACGCCCTTGAAGCTGCCTGCACTGTCCCAAGCCCAATACCTGCCACTGAGGCTATAAACCAGAAATGGATTTTTTCAGTCACAAAAAAGGCAAACACACAGACAGCACTCCAGAGAACCAAAGATATCAAAACGACTTTTTTCGGTCCCCAGAAATCAACAGGCCTTGCCATAACAAAAGCACCTATAAGCGCTGTCAGCTGCACAGCTATATAAAGCAATATCAGTTCCTCTGGTTTAAACCCCAACGTGGTGGCGGCAAACAGGCTTGAAAACACAATAACCGTGCTTACGCCGTCTGCATACATGAGATAGGCAATAAGAAATTTTCTTGATTCCCTGTCCTTCCATATCTTCTTCAGGGTATTCCATGTGTATTTCATACCTGCTGACACTGCATCCCTGAATCTCCCTGTCCTTCTGTCAGGAGGAAGATAAACAAAGGCAGGAATCGAACACAGGGCAAACAACCCTGAGACCATAAGCCATGTCTCATTCAAAAGCCCTCTGTTTACAAGCGGCATTGCAAACATAAGGGACAGTATCGAACCAGCATACCCCACGGCATAACCCCACGAGGACACCCTGCCCTGATATTCCTTTACTGCTATCTCAGGCAGAAAAGAATTGTAAAAAACCATTCCGCCTTCCATTCCAATATTTGCTATGACAACAAGCACAAATCCCTCTATTACCATCCCTTTTTGAAGAAACGAAAGCATGGCAACAGATGATATGCACAAAAGCGTGAAGCTGAAGAGAAACCTCTTTCTCATACCGAAAAAATCAGCAATGCCGCCTAAAACAGGCGAGGTCAAGGCTATCGTTATCATGCTTAAAGAAACCGCCCTGCCCCACCATAAATCCCCAATGCCGGTTTCATTGCCTACGATATGATTTGCATAATACACAGGGAATATAACAGCAGCAATAACAGCAGAATAAGTGGAATTTGCAAAATCAAAAAGACACCAGCTTATTATCTGCTTTTTGTTGGCAATAGGCATACAACACTACTGTAATATTCACTGTCTAAATTGTCAAAAGGGACACAGGCTTTTTCTATATAAGTCCTCTGCTAAGGTATAATAGAAGTCTATGGATGACGAAATCCTTGAAGTGGTAAACGAGCAGGGAGAAGTCTTAAGACTTGCACCCCGGTCTGAAATACACGGAAACCCCTCGCTGATTCATCGCGTGGTGCATGTACTTGTCTTTAACGAAAAAGGTGAACTGCTTCTGCAGAAGCGTTCATTAAAAAAAGACGTTGCACCGGGCAGATGGGATACATCCGTCGGCGGACATGTAAACCCCGGAGAAAGCCTCATTGAGGCAGCTAAAAGAGAAATGAAAGAGGAACTTGGAATAGATTCCGAGCCTGAGTTTCTCTACTCTTATATCCATACGAACCCTTATGAGACAGAGCTCGTCTACACGTTTTCATGCACGTATGAAGGCAGTGTCTCATTCAATAAAGACGAGATTGATGAGGTCAAGTTCTGGAGTATCGAAGAAATCATGGGACACATGGATGGAACAACCCTGAGCGATAACTTCAAGCAGGAAATCTCCACCTACCTGAGTAAGATAAAACAGTAACTATACCCCTCGCCTGTCAGCACCGAAAATATACTTATGCATCTGAAGGTTAAGCCTTACATTAAGCCTGTCCTCAAGAATCCACTTTGAAAGTGTCTCTGGATGAAGTCTGCCGAATGCAGGAGACAGAGAAACCTTGCACCTTTCTGCAAGCGAATGTATTGCCATGAAGTCCTTTGCCCAGTCGTAGTCAGCCCTGTCAAGAATAACGAATTTTACTTCATCGGACGGCCTAAGATAATCAAGATTAGATAAATCCATTTTTTCGAACATACCGCTTTGAGGGGTCTTTATATCAAGTATCAGTGTTGCCCTTGGGTCAACATCCTTAATGCTTACGCTTCCGTTTGTCTCTACAAGCACGGTATAGCCTTCATCTGCAAGCCTTTTTATCAGATGAAAGACTTCTTTTTGAAGAAGCGGTTCTCCGCCTGTAATCTCCACAAGACTAATGCCTGCACTTAAGACCCTGCCCATTATCTCGTCCTCTGAAAGCTCTGTGCCTTCGTCATAAGCATAAGTCGTATCGCAATACACGCACCTGAGATTACATCCGGAAAGCCTTATGAAAGTGCACGGCATGCCGGCATAACTGGATTCTCCCTGAATGCTCGTGAATATCTCGCAGACCTTCATCTTAAAACTTAAAATCTGAACTCAATACATTCCCTCTTTTGTCCATAACCACTCTTGCAGTGAAATGCTCCCCTGGTAAAAACGAATAAGAAAGCTCTTTCCATACAACCACTTCCTTGCCGTCCTGTTTTTGAACCTCGGCATAAGGATACCTTGCAAACTCAAGAAAGCTCTTTACAACCCTGTCCTGTTTGGAACGCTCTATAAACGGGTTTATTTTCTGAACATACGTTTCATGTATGTATACCTTTTTTGTAAACAGGTCTGCAAAGCCCACTTTGACGCTGTCTCCTGATTTTGCCACAAACCACCATCTCAGAAAATCATTCGGAAGCGGACAGACTTTGCATATATATTCATCAAGCTCGTTTCTTAAAAAATCCTCGGTCTTTTCATGAAAGAAATATCTTACACCCATGTAAGAAAATACCAATATCAACGTTGCAAATGCTATGGTCTTCGCCTTGTTTTTATTCAGCCGGGAAAAGACAATACTCAGAAGGAGTCCGATACTGACATAAGGGTCAACAATAAATGTAAGGTCAAGGGAATATTGCAGCCAGTCAAGAGGAGAAAACAGCCTTATTCCATATTGGTTTGTAAGGTCAAGAAGAATATGAGCACCATAACCCAAAAACGAAATGAACGAGTAATAAAAAAAACCCCGCTTTAAACCAAAGAAGACTCCTATAATCAAAGGCACAACAACGAGTGCAAGAACTCCGTGGGTTATACCCCTGTGATACCTGAGAAATACATCCGCACCCCAGAACCTTGTTATATAGTCAAAATCAGGTGCAACAGAAGCTAAGATTAAAACACCGAGGGCAGCTTTTTTCTTAAACCCTAGATTCCTGATAACTACACCAGCTAGTCCATGAGTGACAGGATCCATACCTCAAAAGTAGCATTTTTAAACACCTCAAAGCAAATAAGGAGGGATTAAAAAAATGATTACCTAATCAGGTGTCCATGTAACGGTAGAAATCGCACTTTGTGCAGTCACCGAGTTCTTCAAAAAAAACGCATCGGGGTTTATCATTACCCATTGCGCCTGCAACCAACCAGCATACCTTGCCGGCATTTTTAATAAACGCAGGGCATTTCTTTGTCTTGTCCTCTTTGCACCCCATGAACTCCCAGCAATTAACCTTTCCCTTCATCCCTGCCTACCCCCAATTAAACTATTTAAAAATATTTAAACTATATTATTTATTAAATTTAAATTAATATATTAAACATTGGATGGTAAGATTTTGTCAAGAATCCTTTTAAAAAGAATCTACTATTTCTTTCCAGTCTTTTACTTGTTGAGCATCTTCTACGTCTTCAAAGCTGAAGGACTCTGGCTTGTATTCCCTTGCAGACACTATTACGGCAGGGCTTCCGATAACGGCTTTAATTTTCAATCCTTTTTCATTTATCTCATCGAACACCCTGCCACCCTTCCAGCGAATAAGGGGAGCGGCAGGAAATTCATTTTCCTTAAGCCATTTCTTCGCAAAAGCCATTCCGAACATCTCTGTCCAGAGATAAACAACGGTATTATTTTTCATTATCTTCCTAATAGCGTCCTTGCCGTCTTTCCTGGGAGTTTTTGAAAGCACGTCTTCAAACAAGCCACCTATAACATCTACGAATACAACACCCTCACCTTTTCTCAGGGACAAAACAAAGCCTGTCGTCTTGTCTTTTCCAGATGTCACAGTAATCTCATATAGACCTGTTTTTTCAGGAACGAACTCTTTAAAGGCGACTCCATCCCCGCCTGAAAGGGTTCTTCCTATGGAGGCGTCATTTACATAGAATTCAACGATCTCACCGCCTTTTCTGAAGAACCTTCCTCTTGTCTCGGCTTTAAGCATAAGTGGTTTACCCATGACTGCAATGTCATCGTAAAACGCCACACCAGCAAAAGCCTCGGACGAGATTACAGCAAGCAGGAAAAGAACTAATACAGGTATAGACTTCATTTTAGGAGAAACTTTCTTATATCTCCGACCCGGAGCGTAATCCTGTTTGAATCAAGGTATTCAAGGAAAGGCACAGCGTATTTTCTTGTTGTGCCGAGCAAGTCCCTGAATTCTGCAACCGTCATTTCAGGCTTCCGGGCAAAGAATTTTTTCAACCGGTCAATCATATCTTTATAAACGGTGGCACTCAGATACATTGCATCGTTTATGCGCACTGCGCTTCCATCTCTGTGCATGAGTCTGAGGATATCGCTTACCAGTTTCTCATCCATTGAAAGCTCGGATGCAAGCTCTGTTTTCGTAGGTGGCTGAAATCCCCTGTCATCGAGTATCTTAAGAATCTTCGTCTTCTCTGCCTCTGAAAGCGATACAGTAAAGTCCTTAAGTCTGAGAAGGTCTTTTTCCGCCCTGATCTCCTTTAAAGCACTTACAAGGCTTCCGAACACCTTTGGCTCTATTCTTAAATATGTTCTGATTTCTTCTTTTGGTATGCCCTGCTTCATCGGGTTTTTTCTGTGAAAGTCTTCAAGTATCTTTAAAACAGTATTTTTGAAAGAATTGAATGAATCTTTATGTATAAGCGTATCGTTAAATTGCATCACTGTTCCCTCAGTCTTAAGGGAGTCAACAGCCTGCCTGACAGCTGATATTTCAGCCTTTATCCAGCCTTCAAGCCGAGCTATGGACATACCCTGAAGCGCTGCTTTTTTTACTTTCATTGCTATTTTTTCAGCCAGTGAGCCATGCTCAAAAACCTCAAGGTCTTCTATGCCGTGTTTTTTCCTTCTTCTTGAGGGTGAGGGGTCAAGGACTTCACCTCCGCCTATGGTCTCTACAGGGGAAAACCTTCTTATGATATATCTGTCGCCTGACTGAGCGACCGTAGGGTCCTGAAGCCTGAACTGGCAATAACAACTTTCAGAAGGACGAAGCTGTTCTCTTCCGTAAAGAATGACTCTTGCAACAGTCTCTGACGTGCCGATATGCAGGTGAACAAGCCCTCTGGTTTTAAGCGCAGGCACTCCAGGAAGCAGTTCAACCTTTGCGTCTATGGTATCGGTAGAAGAAAACCTGCCCTGAGACACAAGGGTATCACCTCTTTTCAGGTCTTCTTTTTCAACGCCCTGAAGATTCACTGCTGCTCTCTGTCCGGCGTATACCTTTTGGATAGGTTTTCCATGGCTTTGAAGCCCTCTTATCCTTGTATTGATCTTGGCAGGGAGTATCTCAACAGGCTCATCTACGGATATAGAGCCTGAGACTGCCGTGCCTGTAACGACAGTGCCAAAGCCTTTTAAAGTAAAGACCCTGTCTATCGGAAGCCTGAAAAGTCCGCCTGAAGGTTTGGGCTCTATTTTAAGTGCTGCCTCTTTTATCTTCGATTTTAAAAGCTCCAGATTGTATCCTGTTTTTGAGGACACAGGAATTATCTCAGCGCCCTCAAGAAATGTGCCTTTGACAAAATCCCTGACCTCATCTACCACGAGTTCAAGCCAGTCCTGTTCAACAAGGTCTGCCTTGGTTATTGCAATAATGCCGGATTTAATCCTCAGAAGATTGCATATATGAAGATGCTCTTTGCTCTGGGGCATTATTCCTTCATCAGCAGCAATGACCAGAAGAACAAGGTCTATTCCTCCTGCACCGGCAAGCATGTTTTTTATGAGTCTTTCGTGACCGGGCACATCCACTATCCCGATGGTAAGACCATCAGGATATTTGAGGTCTGCAAATCCAAGGTCTATTGTAATGCCTCGTTCTTTTTCTTCTTTAAGTCTGTCAGGGTCTATACCGGTAAGTGCCTTAACAAGATAGCTTTTTCCATGGTCAATATGTCCGGCAGTGCCTAAAATTACGTAGCGCATAATAGATTATACATTAAAACTTGTTACCTCTTGCTTTTTGTCTTATGGGGTTATAAAATTTAGCGTCTGTCATGGAAGAAGACAGGAGACGGTTCAAACGATATCGCAAAAAATCTGATTTTAACCTCAGAGTTGGAGATAAATCCTTTAAAGCCAAAATTGTTGATTACTCTCTTGACGGGCTTAGCGTTATTATAGAAGNCCCCCCGCCTCTGAAAATAGGCGATATATTGAATATAACCGTCACCGATCCTGACATTCAGACAGAAGGAAAAATCGTATGGTCTGAGCAGACCCCCTCTGGCTTAATGGTAGGCATAAGCCGTATAGGAGTTTTGTCCGGCTCACTTAAGGACTTTAAGCTTTCAGACATTGTGCTTGGACTTCAAAGAAGCGGCAAAACCGGCGTACTCGAGGTCAAAAGCGGCAATGTTCAAAAAAACGTCTATGTCAAAAACGGCGACATGATATTTGCAGCATCAAACCAGCCTTCCGACAGGTTAGGAGACATGCTTCTTGCCGAAGGAAAGATTACACTCGAGCAGTATAACCACTCCGTTGAGGTCATGAAAAAAACCAATAAAAGGCACGGGACAGTGCTCGTTGAACTCGGCTATCTTGCTCCTTCTGACCTGCCATGGGCTGTCAAAACCTATGTGGAAAAAATCATCGTGAGCCTCTTCAGTTTTAAAGAAGGGATATTCGAGTTCAAAGAAGGAGACCTTCCATCCGATGAGGTCATCACACTCAAGCTGTCTGCTGCAAACCTGATATACAAGGGAATAAAAAACATAAATGATGCCCTGCATATCAGAAGCCTTTGTCCTCCGCCTGATACTGTGCTTAAACTCTCACCAGACCCCCTTGACCTTTTTCAGGACATACAGCTCAGTGATACAGACAAACTAATACTATCCTTCATTGACGGCAAAAAAACCATAAACGATATAATTGCCCTTCTTTATCCTACCGACGAATTCGAGACTATGAAGTCTATATGTGCCCTCTTAAGCACAAGAATCATAGATTTCAAAGAGGAGTCTGAAACCCCGCCTGACATTCCGGTAGAGGAAGTTATAAAAGAGCACCCTCAGGCACCTCCCCAGGAATTCATCAACAAAATAGAAAGCATGTATCAAAAATACGAAAGCCTTGGCTACTACGGTATTCTTGGGGTTAGCAATACAGCGACAACCTCTGAAATCAAAAAAGCATATTACAGGGCTGCTAAAGAATTTCATCCAGACAAGCACTTCCAACTGTCTGAAGACATAAAAGGAAAACTGAATACGATATTCACCTATATAACAAATGCTTATTCCACTCTTATAAGTCCTGAACTCAGAAGACAATACGACAGCATGTCGCACACCAGAACCCGCATTACAACATCCAAAACAGACATGGCTCTTGAAAGGTTCTCGCAAGGACTGGTCGAACTAAGAAGAAAACGCTATTCAGAAGCAGGAAGACTCTTTGCAGAGGCAGCCTATCTTGACGGCAATGTAGCCAAATACCATTACTACTCAGGGGTTGCCCTTGCAAGACAGGGAAAATTCAAGGAAGCAGAAAGAGCCATACAAAAAGCACTGAGAGCAGACCCCTTTAACCCTGATTATCTTGCTGAAGTCGGCCATGTATACCTCGCCCTCGGCTTTCCTTTAAGGGCACGAGGAAATTTTGAAAAGGCACTTAAGCTACAGCCTTCAAACGAAAGAGCAAAAGAAGGGATGATGGCTCTTAAGGGAAAGTTATAACCCCCTTTACATTACAGTGCATAACATAATATTATGATATTTAGAACAAAACCAAGAGTACTATTGCATGAAACAAAAAATAGTAAAATCATTTGAAGAAAGCATTAGAACGAAGAAACGCTTTGTCGAGGAAAACGTAGACGCTATTCTTGAGGTCTCAAAAGTTATTGCCAATGCCTTTAACGACGGCAATAAACTTATTCTTTTTGGAAATGGCGGAAGCGCAACAGATGCATCACACATAGCAGCGGAATTTGTAAACAGGTTCAGAATCGAACGTCCTCCCCTGCCTGCTATCGCACTGAACACGGACATGGCTGTCATTACATCCATCTCCAATGACTATGGCTATTCGGAAATCTTCTCAAAACAGCTCAAAGCCATTGCAGAGGAAGGAGACGTTGTCATAGCAATAAGCACAAGCGGTAATTCACCGAACATCCTGAAAGCAATTGACGTCGCAAAGAAAAAGAAACTCAAGACCATTGCATTCACAGGAGCAAAAGGGGAAAAGCTGGCATCAAAAGTACATTATGCTTTTATTGTTCCGTCCGATAAGACTCCGAGGATTCAGGAGACACACATAACCCTCGGACACGTCCTCTGCCAGATGGTCGAGGAGATACTGTTTGAGGCACCGAGAAAAAAATAATCCTCTGATTTTAGGCATTGACCCTGGAAGCCACTCATGCGGCTACGGCATTATAAAGGCAAATGGAAATGATCTTAAATACATAACTTCTGGCAAGATAGTGCTTTCTTCCCGAAGCCCGCTTCATATCAGACTGAAAGAACTTCACGACACCCTTACTGCCATTATCAGACAATACAAGCCTGCTGAGGCTGTAGTAGAAAAAATCTTTTTTTCAAAAAGTGCACGTTCTGCCTTAAGCCTTGGTCATGCACGGGGCGTTGCCCTTGTCGTAGCAGCTGCAGAAGGACTTCCAGTGCACGAATACACTGCAGTTGAGGTGAAAAAAGCAGTCACAGGCTACGGAAGAGCAGAAAAAAGACAAGTGCAGGAAATGCTCCGCTCAATCTTAAGCATAAACGGCTGTCTTTCACCTGATGGTGCAGATGCACTTGCACTTGCCTTGTGCCACATAAACAGAGCATGGTTTAATAAAGCAGTAAATTTGCGATGATTGGTTCGCTTAGAGGAAAATTAATCTCAAAAAAGCCTTATGACATAATCGTAGAGGTAGCTGGTGTGGGCTATCAGGTCAGTGTTCCGCTCAGCACGCTCTCAGACCTTCCTGATGAAGGCAGTGAGGTGTTCCTCCATGTGCATACCCATGCACGTGAGGATGCGCTTCAGTTATACGGGTTTTCCACAGAGGAAGAAAAAAAGATATTCACCACCCTTCTTGGAATCACAGGTATAGGGCCAAAACTGGCACTTAATATTATCTCCGGCATATCGCATGATGACTTTCTAAAGGCAGTGGAAGCCGAAGAGATAGCAGTGCTTTCAAAAATCCCGGGAGTCGGGAAAAAAACAGCCCATAGAATAGTGCTTGAACTGAAAGGAAAACTCACACGCAGGGAAAGAGCCGAAAACAGGGTGTTCGAGGATACACTCTCTGCACTCGTCAACCTCGGATACAAAAAATCCATAGCTCTTGAGTCCTTGGAAAAAGCCCATAAAAAAGGCTACAATGACATAGAAAGTCTTCTCAAAGAGGCGTTAAAATACCTTACAGGTGCATCAAATGAAAAGAATTGACGACAGGACAATAACCCCTGATGTCAAAGACGAAGACACAGGCTATGACTTCAGCCTGAGACCGAAGTCACTGGACGAGTTTGTCGGACAGGAAAAACTCAAGGAAAACCTGAAGATTTTCATACAGGCAGCGATGCAGAGAAAAGAGCCCCTTGACCACGTGCTTTTCTATGGTCCGCCGGGTCTTGGAAAAACTACTCTTGCACACATAATAGCATCAGAACTCAATGTCAATATCAAGTCCACATCAGGCCCTGTGCTTGAACGCCCTGGAGACCTCGCTGCAATACTTACCAATCTCTCTGACCATGACATACTCTTCATAGACGAAATTCACCGCCTGTCACGTGTTGTGGAGGAAGTGCTGTATCCGGCTATGGAGGACTTCCAGCTTGATATAATCATCGGACAGGGACCAAATGCACGAACACTGAAACTCAACCTGCCGAAATTCACACTTATAGGCGCCACAACAAGAACCGGCTTGCTCACATCCCCGTTGAGGGAAAGATTCGGGGTTATAAACAGGCTTGAGTTTTACAGCCCTGAAGAGCTGAAAAAAATCGTCATTCGTTCGGCATTCATACTCGGCACAAAAATAGAAGAGGACGCTGCATTTGAAATAGCAAGCCGCTCAAGAGGCACACCACGAATAGCCAACAGACTCCTAAGACGCATCAGGGACTTTGCAGAGGTCAAAGGCGATGGAAAAATAGACCTTAAAATCGCAAAAGACGCCCTGTTTTCACTTGAAGTCGACGAAAAAGGACTCGATGAGATGGACAGAAGACTGCTCTCTACACTTATAAAAAAGTTCAGCGGCGGACCAGTAGGAGTGGAAACCCTCTCTGCCTCTCTCCGTGAAGACAGGGAAACTATCGAAGACGTCTATGAACCCTACCTGCTTCAAATAGGTATGCTCGAACGCACCCAAAGAGGAAGACTCGCTACAAAAATCGCCTACGAACACCTCGGACTGGACATCCCTAAAGGCTTATTCTAATTATTAATGTTTTTCTTTAAGTATTAGCTGGTAAGTCTTTGTATTAATTCGATAATTGCTTTATTCCAGCCTTCTGGTCCTATGCCTTCGGCTTTTATAAGCCCAGGGACATTCACTTTTGGGTCGTAAGTCCCGTCATCTTTCTGAACGAGCACAGGGTAGTCGGTTTTCTCGAGCATGGGTATATCTGTAGGGCTGTCGCCCACGGCGATAGAGCATATCTCACCGAACTCTTCTCTGTAAAGCTCTTTAAGGATATCCACTGCCCTGCCCTTGTCGCTCCCTCCCATGAGGTGAAAAAACCGCCCTTGTGTGCAGTTCAGATTCTTAGCCCTGATAGACTCAACAAGTTTCTTTATATCCCCTTCGTAAAGGAAAGGCTCATCAAAGTGTCTTCTCATTGCAAGTTTTGCTTCATCAGGTGAAAGACCGGTAAGAGCGGAGAGCTCCTCAGGTGTCATATCTCCGAAGCCTTTTATATCAAACCCTTCTGTCCTTAGTTGCTTAACCGCCTTTCTTAGTTCAGCATAAGGCGTGCCGAGTTCTATGACCTCATAACCGTCATACTCCTTGGAATCATATCTTATGTCTTTAAAATAGCCCCTTGGAATGAATATCCCTCCACCGTTTTCTGACACAAAAGGGTGATGATTCTCAAGTGCTACACAGTATTGCTGAATCTCTGCCATGGTCTTGCTTGAGCATATGATAAGCGGAATGTCTTTTTCCTTAAGCAAATTCAAGGCAGGCACTGCTTTCTCAAAAGAATACGTAAAGCGTTCAAGCAGTGTTTCGTCAAGGTCTGTAAACACAATGAGTTTTTTCATATGAGGAGTATTATACCTATATCCATTACATTAGTTGCTGTAGGACCGGTAATAAACAGTTCTCCGGTTGCCTTAAAGAAATTATACGAGTCGTTGTTTTTCAGATAATCCTCTGGATTTAACCCGAGTGCCCTGGCTTTTTGTATTGTATTTCCGTCCACTACCGCACCAGCGGCATCAGTAGGACCGTCTGTGCCATCAGTGCCTGCCTGAAGCAGTGTTATCCCTTCTTTGCCTTCTATCTCCATTGCAAAAGACAGGGCAAGCTCCATATTCCGCCCGCCCTTGCCTTTGCCTTTTACAGTGACCGTGGTCTCCCCGCCTGAGATAAGGCAAAGCGGTCTTTGCTTTCTTGATACTGCCTGAGCAGCAAGCCATCTGCCGACCTCTCTTGCCTCGCCACTTAAGGCATCGGATATTATCTCTGACTGAAATCCAAGCTCTTCTCCCTTTTGTTCTGCACGCATCAGAGCCTTTCGGTTACTGCATATAATCAGATTTTCTACCATGTCAAATGCTTCATCCTCCTGCTTAGGGCTTTCCGGTATAAGACCTTTTATGCCTTTTTCTATAACATCAAGAACGCTTCGAGGGGCATCAATAGAGTATTTCTCAATCACATCCATTGCGTCTTTATATGTAGTGCTGTCTGCTACTGTAGGTCCTGAGGCTATGACATCAAGCCTGTCGCCTATTACGTCTGAGACTATGAGTGATATAATCCTTGCAGGATAAGCTGTTTTAGCGAGTCTTCCGCCTTTGACCCTTGAGATGTGCTTTCTTACTGCGTTAAGTTCGTTTATATCTGCACCTGCATTAAGAAGCGCCTTTGTAATAGCTTGTTTCTCCGCAAGGGTTATGCCTTCTGAGGGTGATACAAGCAGGGAAGAACCTCCGCCTGAAAGCAGACAAACAACCAGCGTATCCTCTGCAGCCTCCTTAAGAAGCCTTACTGTTTCTTCAGTTGCTCTAACACCGTTTTCATCAGGCACTGGATGTCCTGCCTCGAATATCTTTATCTTGCTGTCTCCCCTACCCTTTATGTGTCCGTATTTTGTAATAACAATTCCTGCCTCTATCAAATCCCCCAAGGAGTCTTCTACTGCTCTTGCCATCTCAGAGGATGCCTTGCCTGCACCGACAACCAGAAGTCTTCTAAACTCGCCGGATTTATACAGCGAACGTATCTTTTCAGCTTCGGATTTAACTGCTGGATACGGGGCTACTGCCTCAAGTGCAGAAAAGAATATCTCTTTTGCGGTCTCTTTCAGGTCTACGGATTTCATCCATCAAGTATAACAAGAACCGAAAACAAACATCCTTTCCTGCACCTGTTACAAAAACTGCTCTTTCAATTGAGTGCTCAACAGGCGGATTTCAGGATACCTGACTGCGTAAGGTTCAATGGCTTCTATAAAAGACTGTATCTCATCTCTGTTCCCTGTAATATCAAGGTACTGCATGTAGTAGACAAGCCCCTGTGGCGTGATTAATTTCAAAGATTTTTCATAGAAGTCCTGAGAGCGGCTAATGTCTCCCTGTCTTTTCAGGAGATAGGCGTAATGGGAAAGGGATATAAAATAAGACATCTTAAACTCAATGGAGAAAATATCATTCGCTTTTTCCCTGAGGACTCTCTCATACACGAACATGTCAAACGCTTTTTTGAAATCCTCTGCATTTTTTCTTTTGTCAGGGGTGTGCTCCTTTGGAAAAAGTCTATAACAGTGAATATACGGAACTGTTATAAAGTAAGAGCTAATCTTCTCAGGCAGATTCATAATGTCGTATATAAAAACCCTTCCCTTGTTTACATAGGTTTCATCAACCCTTGAAAAGAGCTTTCCTTCAGGCAGGTCAGGAAAGAGGGTTTTGTATTTCCATGAGGGGTTGACCTGTGTAAGGATACCGCCTTTGTCTGCAAAAAGCACGATGACGTCTTCTTTTTTTCTTTCGATAATATTTTTATAAAAAACAGGGAAGTAGGACGCGTCAGAACCTGATATAAGAATGCTTCTGGGAGGCAGGCTCTCAAGCAGATTGTTTGAGAAATCGTCAGCCAGATAATAATTGCTGAGGTCTCCTTTTTTAAGGGCATCCGGCAGGCTGAACACAAGAGGAAGCAACACCACACCTATGGCAAGGGGTCTGCGCACAAAAGGCAGCCTCTTTTTTACCGGTTTTAAGAGATACCAAAGTCCGCATCCCACAGCTACAGCAGAAAGATAAAGCAAAGGAAGCATATAAGGGCTTAAAAGAAACAGCTCGTCTTCCTCAGGTTTTGCAAATGAAAATACCATTGCCGACAAAATGACCCCGTATGATACAAGGGCTGTAAGAAGGAAAAAGAGCTTTGTTTTCTTTTTCAAAAGAAGCGGCACTGAAAACACTGCCAGTAAGCTAAAGAACCCCATGTTGCTGAACAAAAGAAACTTCAATGTATTGGATGCACCGAGGAAGAACCGTCCAGGGTTGCTGACAGGTGCTTTGATTGCAGTCATGCTCGAGCCGTATTCCTTTCTGAAAAACGTAATAATGAAGTTCTCCAGTGTGTTTGAATCAGAATACGCAAACAGCACATTACCGGACAAATACCTGAGAGAACGGATGTAACTAAACAAATACACGCTTATCCCTATGAAGAAGAACAAAAGACAATAAAGGACAATCTTTTTGTCCCTTCCCTTTACCAGAACCGCAAACACCAAAGGGAAAAGCATGAACCCGATTGTATGGTGGTTGCCCATACCAATGCCGAGTATGAATGAGCAGAGGAACAAAATCCTTTTGTCGCCTTCTTTAAGGACTCTGAGTCCCAGATAAAAAATCAATATCACAAGCAAAGAGTTCAGGGAATAGACCTCTGCTTTTGTAGACTCCACCCATGCAAGCGGCACAAAGGCAGAGAAAAATGCAGAGAAGACCGACACAGAAACATTTTCAGTAAGCATGTAAACAGAGCGGAATACGAAGACAGAAGCCAGTGCTCCGCACAGGGCTGAAAACAGGTTCAGTTTGTAGGCTACACTACCGAGGGGAATAAATGTGCTGAGTTTACCAAGGACTACATAAAGCGGGTAGCCTGGAGGATGTGCCAGTCCAAGGGAAAATGCCGCGGTATAAAGCAAAGGACTGTCCCCGCTATAGATCAAGGGACAGAGATATATAACATAGACAATAAAAATTCCCAGAAAGACAAGGAAAGATGCTTTTTCTTCGCTTCTCAACAGTATAAACCGGGGGAATCACCCCCTTTTACAGAATTTATGAGCTGCTTATACTGAGAGTTCCGATGCTGGTAATTGCAGTGCCAAGCAGATTAACCGTGAACCTGCCTGTTCTTTTGCCTCCTGCAATCATATTTGCACCGCTTTGAATCTGTATTGTACTGCTGCCGTTTACCGTAAGTGAACCAGCATCACCTGAAAGATTGGCGTTTACCTGATCTACTGTAGGGTTTCCCTTTACAGAGGCTATTGTAATACTGTAAGCAGAAATGATCTGACCGTAAAGAGCACGAATCGCTGCATTTTCAGCATCAGTCTGAAGGTCAATAAACTTTGGTATCGCTACTGCAGCAAGTATCCCGAGTATGACTATTATCATCACCAGTTCAATAAGCGTAAAACCTTTTTTACCCATATCTACCTCCTTTTTTCAGAGTTCTCCATTCCTGACTCCCCGTGTAAATTGTAGCAAAAAAAGGAATTAATGCAAACAAAAGTTTACATTGTGCCTCTTTCTGCTACTTCTGAGAGCACCTCTGAGACAGCCCTTTGGGCATACTCGGAATCCCAATAGGCATAGATTTTAGCGGAAGGAACTCTATCGAGAATATGAGGGCTTCCGAATGAAATAAATACACTGGCTTTGTTTTTAAGCTTCAGGATGATACGCTTAAGCCATGGGGGTGTTCCGCCTTTCCATCCTTTTACAGCAGAAAAGACGGCAACTATTATGTCAACTCCCTGAGGCAAGGATTTCAAACGAAATCCCATGCCGGAATTAATAATCAAGTGCTTTACGGATGGATTTCTTTTTGCCATTTCAGCGATAAATACCTTGCCCTTCTCCTCCTCATCATCGTTCAAAAGCACTATAAAGGGTTTCTTCAACGGCTTGACAGAGCCTGCTACTTTTATCGCCTTTTTTGTAATCTCCATAGACAGCTTTTCACTGCTTCTGGGCTTTCTGCCGGTTGGGCTGGATATAAGGGTCTTCCTGAACCGCACGAGCCTGTTTTGTCTGAATCTGCAATCTGTTTTTTCAAGGGCTGATGAGAGTTTTTCAGGCTCATCCGGATGAAGAAGCACATCAACCCCTGCCCTGAGAGCCATAGACGCAGCCTCATCCGCACTGTAAGCGCTTATTCCTCCCATATTCATGGCATCTGTCATAACAATCCCTTTAAATCTCATTTTCTCCCGCAGAAACCTGACTGCATTCGCTGAAAGAGACACTGGCATGCCAGAAGGCTCTATTGCAGGCACACTCAGATGTCCGAGCATTATTGCCTTTAGACCGGCTTTTACAGCCGTTCTAAAGGGCACAAGCTCGCATTCTTCCAGGGCATTCAGGGACTTTCCGACCACAGGCAGGGTTATGTGCGAGTCAACCCCTGTATCACCGTGCCCTGGGAAGTGCTTGCCGCACACTTCAATACCCCTGCCTCGTAAGGTCTTTATCATCTCCGAACCAATTGCCGAGACTGTTTCAGGGTCTTCGCCGAACGCCCTTGTTGAGATTATGGGGTTATCAGGATTCGTATTGACATCCAGCACCGGAGCTAAAATCATGTTTATGCCTGCATACCGTGCTTCATCAGCCATGCATTTAAAGACTGCTTTTAAAATATTCGGGTCTTTTTTTGCGGCTTCGCCTATTGCCATTGCCGGTGGAAAGAGCGTTCCGCCTTTTACCTGCTGTCCAAGTCCCTGCTCAAGGTCAGAGGCTATAATCAAGGGGGTCACAGACTCTTTCTGAAGCCGTTTAATCCTTTCTCTTAATGAATTCAGTTCTCCGCCAAAGACGATAAAGCCAGCCACTCCCTTCCTGACAAGACCGCGATAATATTCGAACTCCTGCTCTATACGGTTGCCTTCAAGCCTCGGCATCATGAATTGATAAAAGCTCATGTTGTATTATAGAGCATTAAATAAACAAATACGGAGGTATAATGGGTCTCTTTGAAAGACTGAAACAAGGGCTTTCAAAAACAAGAAAGGGATTTACAGAAAAAGTTGATTCTATTTTCAAAGGCAGAGGGGTTGACGAAGAGACCCTTGAAGAACTGGAAGAAACGCTTATTATGTCCGATGTCGGGGTAAAAGCCGCTATGGAGATAACCGGGCATTTGAGGGAAAAGAAAAACGACATTAAATCCGGCTCTGTAAAAGAATTTCTCAAGCGTGAGATGGCAGAGCTTCTGGGCAACGCACATCCTCTTGTGACCTTTGGAGAAAAGCCCTTTGTAATCCTTACGGTTGGAGTCAACGGAACAGGCAAGACGACAACCATCGGGAAGCTGGCAAGCAGGTTCGTCTCTGAAGGAATGTCGGTTATACTTGCTGCTTCGGACACATTCAGGGCAGCTGCCATAGAGCAGCTTGAGATATGGGCAGAACGGTCAGGAGCACAGATAATAAAGCACCAGAGCGGCTCAGACCCTGCAGCAGTGGCATTCGATGCCGTAGAGGCTGCCAAGCATAGAGGCACCGACGTGGTTATCGTGGATACCGCAGGCAGGCTTCATACGAAAAGCCCGCTCATGGAAGAACTGAAAAAAGTAAAGCGTGTAATCAGCAAGGCAATGCCTGATGCACCACAGGAAGTCTTACTGGTCCTTGATGCCACAACAGGACAGAACGCCTTAAGGCAGGCAGAAATGTTTAACAACGCAGTCGGGGTTACTGGCATTGCACTTACAAAGCTTGACGGCACTGCAAAAGGCGGAATTGTCTTTGCGATAAGAAAAGAACTCGGCATACCTGTAAGGCTCATCGGCATCGGTGAAGGCATAGACGACCTTAGAGACTTCGACCCGAAAGAGTTCGTGGATGCACTGTTTTCCTAACTGAAGCAACAACTGTTGCCTCTTATTTACTAATGCAGGAAAAAACCTTATAATATAAGACTTATTCGAGGTGAAAGATGATATTTAAAGGCAAAGTCTGGAAATTCGGAGACGACATAGACACTGACGCAATCATTCCGGCAAGGTATCTCAATACTTCCGACCCGAAGGAGCTTGCCTCCCATGTGATGGAAGACGCAGACAAAGACTTCCCCGGCAAGGTAAAACCCGGGGATATCATCGTGGCAGGAAAGAATTTCGGATGCGGCTCATCCAGAGAGCATGCCCCTATTGCCATAAAAGCCGCAGGGGTTCAGGCTGTCGTGGCTAAAAGCTTCGCAAGAATATTCTACAGAAACGCCTTCAATATAGGGCTTCCTATATTTGAATCCCCTGACTCGGATATAGACGAAGGGGATGAACTTGAGATTGACGCAAATGCAGGCGTCATAAAAAACATAACAAAATCAAAAGAATACAAGGCAAAGCCTATTCCGGCTTTTATGCAGGAGTTAATCTCTGCAGGCGGACTCATCGAGTGGACTAAAAAGAAAATTAAAGGATAGAGGTTAGCTATGAAATCATACAATATTGCAGTCATTCCTGGCGACGGCACAGGACCGGAAGTTATCAGGGAAGGCGTCAAGGTGCTTGATGCCGCATCAAAACGGTTCGGGTTTAAGACCGAACTTAAGTATTTTGATTTCGGTGGAGAGAGATATCTGAAGACAGGGGAAACCCTGCCTGAAAGCGCCATTTCTGAATTAAAAGAATTCGATGCGATATATCTCGGCGCTATCGGACACCCTGAGGTAAAACCCGGAATACTCGAAAAAGGCATTCTCCTGAGACTCAGGTTTGAACTCGACCAGTATATAAACCTGAGGCCTGTAAAGCTCTATCCAGGTGTTGACTGTCCGCTTAAGGACAAGACCCCGGAGGATATAGACTTCGTTGTCGTGAGGGAAAACACCGAGGGGCTTTATGCAGGGGCAGGAGGAGTCCTGAGAAAAGGCACGCCTGACGAGGTGGCTGTGCAGGAGTCAATAAACACCAGAAAGGGTGTTGAACGCTGTATAAGGTATGCATTTGAATACTGCAAAAAACGCAACAAGGACAAAAAACTCACCCTCTGCGGCAAGACCAACGTCCTGACCTTCGCATTTGACCTCTGGGAAAGGACATTCAATGAAGTGGCAAAAGAATACCCTGATATAAAGACCGATTATGCCCACGTGGATGCAATAACCATGTGGTTTGTCAAAAACCCTGAATGGTTTGACGTAATTGTCACAGACAACATGTTCGGAGACATAATCACTGACCTGGGTGCAATGATTCAGGGGGGAATGGGCATTGCAGCCGGAGGCAACATAAACCCGCAGGGTGTCTCCATGTTTGAGCCTATCGGAGGCTCAGCACCAAAATACACAGGGAAAAACATGATAAACCCTCTTGCAGCCATATGCGCCGCAGGCATGATGCTTGAGCATCTCGGCGAGGATGCTGCAGGCAAGACCGTGGAAAAAGCCGTCATGGAAGTCACTGCCAAGCACATAAAAAGCCTCCAGGCAGGACGCATGGGATTGACAACCACAGAAGTCGGAGACCTTGTAGCAGAATACGTTGGAAAGCTATAGACTTTACTTTCCCTCCCGGATTGTATTATACTTTTAGGCTGGAGGTGATGCTTTGGTAAAGATTAGACTGGCAAGATTTGGTGCACACAAAAGACCTTTCTACAGGGTGGTTGTTGCTGACTCGAGGGCAAGAAGAGACGGACCATTTATAGAAATAATCGGGACATATGATCCGTTGAAAGAGCCTTCTGAGATTAAAATCAACCTCGAAAAAGCCACTTACTGGCTAAGTAAAGGCGCCCAAGCTACCGATACCGTCAAAAAACTTTTACAGAAGGCAGGCCTGGAGGCAGCCTAATTTCCTATTTCCTACGGAGGTGGATCATGATGAAAACATTAGTTGAGACTATGGCTAAAGCTCTGGTTGACAGACCTGAGGAAGTCAGCGTCGCTGAGGTCGACGGAGAAAAAACCACAGTGTTTGAACTCAGAGTGTCTGTAAACGACTTGGGGAAAGTGATAGGCAAACAGGGTAAAACTGCACGTGCAATGAGAACAATTCTGAGCGCAGCAGGCACAAAAATCGGTAAACGCTGCGTTCTTGAGATTCTCGAATAAAATAATTATTAAACAAACAACTACTTAAGGGGCTATTCATTAGCCCCTTAATAATTTAAGAGGCTCGCCCATGCATATCGCTGTCATCACCATCTTCCCTGAAATCTTCAAAGCCTACCTGAACGAAAGTATTATGAAAAAGGCTCTAAACAAAGAAATAGTAAAGATTGACATACATAACCTGCGGGACTTCACAAGCGATAAACACAAAACCGTTGATGACTACCCCTACGGCGGAGGTCCTGGCATGGTGATGAAGCCTGAGCCCCTTTCAAATGCCATAAGGCATATAAAATCAGACGGTATTGATACCCTTACCATCATGCTTACACCTCAGGGAAGACTGTTTACACAAAAAGTGGCAGAAGAGCTTTCAGCAGAAAAACGACGGCTTCTTCTTATATGCGGCAGGTATGAAGGTATCGACGAAAGGATAAGGGAGACACTTGTGGATGATGAAATCTCCATCGGAGACTATGTGCTGACTGGCGGAGAACTGCCGGCTTTGGTTATAATAGATGCCGTTGTCCGTCTCCTGCCAGGGGCGGTAGGAGATGAAAATTCCCTCAGGGAAGAGTCTTTTTCGTGGGGGATACTTGATTACCCCCACTATACAAGACCGCCTGAATGGCAGGGACTGAAAGTTCCAGAGGTGTTACTCTCTGGCAACCACAAGCAGATAGCACTCTGGAGAAGAAAAGAAGCACTGAAAAGAACTCTGAAAAGAAGGCCTGACCTTATCGAAAAGGCCCGGCTTTCAGAGGAAGATTATAAACTGATTTCTGAGATAAAGGAGGAAAATGATGGATTTCATAAGCGTAATTGAAGAGGGATATAAAAAAGAAGTCCCTCCGTTTAACGTCGGAGACACTGTAAGAGTTTATACAAAGGTCATCGAAGGGGATAAAGAAAGACTCCAGCCTTTCGAGGGAGTGGTCATAGCCAAAAGGGGCGGAGGCACAAGAGCAACATTCATGGTAAGAAAGATATCCTTCGGGGTTGGCGTCGAAAGAATATTCCCTTTGTATTCACCATCTATAGACAGGATAGAAGTGGTAAGGAGGGGCTCCGTCCGGAGGGCAAAACTCTACTATCTCAGGCACAAGAAAGGCAAAGCAGCAAAAATAAAAGAAAAAGAAAGAACCTCACGCTAAATAATGGACATTTACCGGCATGACGAATCCTTCAGACAGGAAGGGTTTCAGTGGATAGCCGGTATAGACGAGGCAGGCAGGGGTCCTATTGCAGGACCAGTGGTAGCAGCAGCCGTTGTTCTGCCTCCAGACACAAGAATCGAAGGCTTAAGAGACTCCAAAAAAGTTCCTGAAAAAGAAAGACAGAGACTATTCTATGAAATCCTCTGCCATGCGTCAGACATAGGAGTAGGCATCTCTGACCCGGAAATCATAGACAGGGTTAATATACTCGGTGCAACAAGACTGGCCATGGAAGCCGCAGTCAGAGACCTCCTAAGACAGCCTGACCTCCTGCTTATTGATGCAGTCACGCTTCCAAACCTTCCCATAAAACAGGTTTCGACATTTAAAGGAGAATCCAAAAGCGCTGCAATAGCAGCAGCATCAATAGTCGCAAAGTTTACAAGAGACAGCCTCATGCTCCATTACCATAACCTTTACCCTGAATACGGTTTTGACAGACATAAAGGCTATTGCACAAAGGAACACATCGAAAGCATTAGAATCCACGGGCCCTGCCCTTTACACCGGAAAAGCTTCCAGAAGGTAATGAGTCTGATGCTGCCTTTTTAACTCAACTCTCTATAGGAAGGATAACAGTAAATTTGCTTCCCTTGCCTTCTTCGCTTTCCACTTCTATTCTGCCCTTGTGGCTCTGGATTATCTTATAGCTTACTGACAGCCCAAGCCCTGTGCCGCGTTCTTTCTTAGTGCTGAAGAACGGCTCAAATATCCTTGGCATTATCTCTTTCGGTATGCCCTTGCCCGTATCCGAAATGGTCACATAGACATTGCCGTCTGCCGCATACGTGGATATGCCGAGCACACCTTTGTCCTGCATGGCAAAAATAGCATTATTGATAATATTAAGAAACACCTGTTTCAGCTGGTTCTCGTCTCCTTTTATCTTTGGGATGTCACCAAAGCTCTCAGATATCTTTATCCGGGTATCTTTTATCTGCAGTGAGATTAACTCAATTACGTCCTTAAGTATCTGGTTTATGTCTATTTCTTTTATTTCAAGCGGACGTTTTCTTGAAAACTCCAGAAGCTGGTGCACAATCTCTCTGGCTCTCAATGATTCTTTTTCTATAATATCTACATCCCTCATTATGCTCTCGAGGTCTGTCTCTTCTTTTATCAGTTCAGCGTATCCGAGGATGCTTGTCAGAGGATTGTTTATCTCATGAGCCACATTGGAGGCAAGCTCTCCGATGGCAACGAGCTTTGCTGCCTGCACGAGCTGTTCCTGAGCGTCCTGAAGTTCACGCATCTGTCTTCTAAGGTCATCGTAGAGTCTTGCATTTTCAAGGGCAACTGAAACGTTATTAGCCAGTATTGCCAGTGGCCGGACGTCCTCCTCAGTGAAGTCACCGGATATTTTATTTGCAACCCTTATAACACCTACAAGCTCTCCTTTGTGCCTGACCCACACGAGCATCAGGTTTCTTACATTAAGTTTTTTGTCAACCTCTGCAATCGGCGAAGCGTCAATGTTGTCGTTTAATATAAACGCCCTTCTTTTTGTGGGGTAATAAAGCTTCATAACCGCATCTTTCGGGACTCTCAGAAGCTTTATATCCTCTTCGTCAAGCCCTACTGCCGGAGACATGTGGACGAAATAGTCGCCTTCAGGAAGCATGAGTCCGCACTGCTCAGCGCCTACCAGGTCAGCCACACCGTAAGCAAGCTCCCGGTATATGTCAGTTTTGTTTGTTATCGCGTGGAACGTCAGTGTAACGCTGTAGAGGTTCGCCAGACTGTGCAGATGCCTCATTATCTCCTGATTACTCTCGCTTAACGAGCGGCTCATGTCGTTAAAGGACTCTATAAGCTCTCCAAACTCGCCCTTCCCTTTGTAAGAAGTCGTGTATCCGAGTTCGCCGGCTTTTATCCTTCTGGTAGCGTCAACAAGCTCAAATATCGGTTCGGTAATCTGTCTTGTCATGGTTATGGCTATGGCAAGAGCTATAAAAAAAGAAAGCACCAGTGTTACTATCAGTATTACCCTGGAATTGTTAATCTCTTTTATGGCGTTGACTGTCCTCTCGTTAAGCTTCTGACCTGCTATGAAAGCCATCTCCTGCGTCTTCTTAAGCAACGTAGTGCCTATACCGATAGCGACTGTTCTGAGCCTTTCTATCCTCTCTTTATTGGCAGAAGTCGTTATGAGGTAACTCAGGGCATCCTTGTACTGCTCGACGATATTGACTACTTCGGTAAGCTTCTCTGTTATCTCTTCAGTATGATGACAGCTCAGACATTTATGAGCCGATTCATCAAGGTCTATGACGTTTTCGACTATTACATCAAGTTCCTGACCAAAGACCGTGCCGAAAGTGTAAAGATGTGTCTGAACAGTCTGGGCATTAATGACAAGGTCTTGTCGTATTATCTCCACTCTGTGAAGATTTATAACCGATTCCAGGTCAGACGTTGTCTTATAGAGATAAAGCATCGTAATCCCTGCTCCTAGGAAGAACAGGGCGAACAGACTAAAAAGCGAATATATGAGTTTGTTCCTCATTTATATTTATATTCTTTTATGTTTATTCCTGCCTTTCTTGCCAGTTCTCTGACTACTCTGAAGTCTTCCCTGCTGGCTTCAACAAATCTTAACGCTCCAAGCGTTTTCAAGACCTCTTTCCCCTCTGGATCTTTGTCGAGAAAGAGAAGCGCCTCCTTAAGTTTTTGCACCAGTTCCGGAGGAACATTACTTCTGACGCAGAGTGTAGTGTCAGGCAACCTTATGGACTCAGTGATTATAAGTATTTCTTCTTTTATCAACGGGTCTTTTCTGCTGAGTCTATCCAGTATCCTGCCTTTTGCAACCCCTATATCAGCTCTTCCGTCCAGCACGGCATACACAGCAGAGTCATGACTGCCTGTAAAATAATATTCGCTGAAATAGGTGTCTAAATCACCTATGCCATGCTCTTTCAGAAAAGCAAGAGCAAACACATAGCCTGTTGCAGTTGCTCTGTCAACAAAGGCAACTCTTTTGTTCTTCATATCTGCAAGAGACCTTATACCACTGTCTCTCCTGACGAACATATATCCCCGTGCAGTAGTGCTTCCGTCAAGGTTCACCTGTCTTACAATAGGAATGACTCCGAGCTTTTCCTGTGCAAGAACCGCAGTGAAGATCCCGAAAAACGCACCGTCCATATTTCTTGAGACAAACCTGTCAACTATATCGCCGTATCTGCTGAGAATCGTAAACCTGACTTTCATGTCAAGTTTCTTAGATAGATATTCCGCAAGGGGCATGTGTCTTTGTATCTGTCTGAAGATATTCTCCTCTGGTATGAGTCCGATAAGGAATTCCTCCTCCGCACTGCCTTTACAGGGAAAGGCAAGCACTGCGATGAGCAGCACAAGCCCTATAAATCCGGCTATGAAGCTTTTTCCTGTCAATATATTATCCTCGTTGCCTCTGTCACAAGATCCATTGATATTCTGATGCCCAGATGATGGGCATCCTTCATGTTAAATATCAACTCTATATTCTTTGAGCAGGTAGCAGGGATGTCTCTTATTGGAACGCCCTTTAAGAACTCTATCAGTTTTTCAGCTGCAACCCGTCCCTGCTCCTCAGGCTGGGAAGAAAGCACTATGGTAGCGCTTAACCCGTCATATTGAATCAGCGAAGCTGTTGGTATTTTTCTGCTTCCGGCAATGTGCAGAATCGTAGGGAAAACACTATTGACTATGGAAGAAGACGTTATAAAAAAAGCACTGACATCGATATTAGAAAGCATTCCAGCTATATCAACAGGTCTTCTGAGGTTAAGCGGTGTTACGGCAAAGCCGTATTTTTTGGAGAGTTTTTTGACCTCGAAGAGCTGGTATCTTGAATCTTCCTCCATGCTTGAGTAAATGACACCGAGCTTTTTTATTGTGGTGGATGCCCTGAGATACCTCACAAGACTGGAAATCGGATATCTCGAACATACACCTGTTACATTCTTTGCCTTGATTTTGGATACCAGTGGTTCGTATACACCTGCGTATATAATCGGAATATCAGCCTTTTCCCTGATGGCTGAGAACGTTACCGGTGCGCCATAAGTCACCATGACGTCAACGTCTGCTGCTATGAGTTTTCTTGCGGCATTGCTCCATGCAATAGGGTCAGGATATGGTCTCTGGATTATGAATTTCAGTCTATTTTTATAGCCCTTCTTCGCAAGATACGACTGGAATTCCTTAAAGGCTTTTTCATGAGAATACACACCATGGGTAACAATAACCCCTACTGTCTCTGCACTGGTGTCTTTTACATAAACGGTAAAAAACACCACAATGCATACGGCAATAATGAGTAGCTTGCGTAAAAGCACAGACATTAATCTCTCCGCTTTATGATAACCCCCATACCCCCAGAAGATTATAACTTAAAACAGGATAAAATGCATGTTTACACACTTCAGGCGCTAACCAGAGTCAACGTTCTAATAAGTGCCTCAGCTTTCTTCAATGACTCATGATACTCCCTTAGAGGGTCTGAGTCTGCGACTATGCCGGCACCTGCCTGCACATAAGCCATTTCGTTCTTTATAGTGAATGACCTTATGATTATATTCAGATCAACATTGCCTGAAAAACTTATATAGCCCATAGAGCCTGTATAAGGTCCCCGCCTGACAGGTTCGAGTTCATCGATTATCTCCATGCACCTGACCTTGGGAACACCTGTAATCGTGCCGCCGGGAAATACGGCTTTTATTGAGTCAAGCGGTGTCCTTCCAGCGTTTAATCTTCCCTTGATGTTCGAGACTATATGTATAACATGGGAGTAATCCTCAGTAATCATCAACTCATCCACCTCAATAGTACCGTAATCGCACACCCTGCCGATATCGTTTCTTTCAAGGTCTATGAGCATTATATGCTCTGCCCGTTCCTTGTCATTAAGCAGGAGCTCAGCACGCATTAAATTATCTTCTTCCTGATTCTTGCCTCTTGGTCTTGTGCCGGCAATCGGTCTGGTCTCCACAATTCTGTCCCTTACAAGAAGCAGTCTTTCCGGCGATGAACTCACAATTAAATAGTCACCGAAGTCCACAAAACCTGCAAACGGAGAAGGATTTATTTTTCTCAATACTGTATAAAGATTCCACGGTTTTAGCCCCCCTATAAATGCCGAGACCCTCAGGGAAATGTTCGCCTGAAATATATCTCCAGCGGCAATGTATTCTTTTGTCCGCCTGACCATTTCTGTATAGCCCTTCTCAGTCATCTCATGAAACACTTCTATCTTTGACTTATAAGAAGCAGAAGCGTTCAGGTCTTCCCTAGGATGCACTGACTTCTGAATCTCTGCTATCTCGTGCTCTGCCCTGTCGAACTCCTCTGACCAGTCGGAAGAACCCGTGCTTCTTGCACCAGGGCAAAGAATAATCCATGTCTTCTTCTTTAGATGGTCAAAGGCTATAAGTTTGTCTATCAGGAAGAAGTGCGCATCAGGGATTTTCAGGTCATCTACAGCAGTGGCAGGGACACGCTCAAGATACCTGACAAAGTCATAGCTTAAAAGCCCTGCTGCCCCTCCTTGAAACGGCGGCAGGTTATCAGCCGGCATTTGCCTATACCCTGAAAGAATTCCGCCCAATACCTTCAGGGGGTCTGCCGATAATATCCTGTCCCTGCCTTGTGAGCTAAGCTCTATGACACCATCTTTGACCTTAAAAATCAGATACGGGTCGAAACCGATAAAAGAATAACGTGCAATCTTATACGGACCTTTTACACTCTCAAAGAGAAAGCTCCCTGCACCTGAAAAATTAGGATACAGTGAGGCAGCAGATGTATAAGGCACTTCGGCATAAAGAGGTGGTATACACCCGCACTTTACTTTATCTAAAAAAACCTTTTTACTGATAGACAAGCGGGAAGATATGCCTAACATTCAGCCCAACCTACTTGGCCGTTAACATTTCTATTGTTATAAGGTCAAGTGCCTTAAGTGGATCAGGCTGGCTGAGTATAGACCTTCCGATGACGAGATAATCTGCTCCTTCTCTGATTGCTTCTCTCGGAGTCATTGTTCTTTTCTGGTCATCAGGAGGTCTCCATGAGGGTCTTATGCCCGGGGTCGCTATCAGGAAGTTTTTTCCACAGTAGTTTCTTATCATCGAGACCTCATGCCCTGAAGCTATAACTCCATCCAGTCCGGCTTTCATCGCCAGAGAGGACAACTGCCTGACATGAGTCCTCAGGCTGTGCTGAATTCCGAGTTCCTCTTTCAGAGTATTCTGCCCAAGACTTGTAAGCACAGTGACCCCCAGAATCTTTGGTCTGTTTAGGTTCTCCTTCAGGCAGAGCTCGACAACAGAGTCCCTGCACCTTCTCATAGCCTCAAATCCGCTTGAGGCGTGAATGTTGAACATGAATACACCGAGTCTTGTAGCGGCAATCGCTGCCCTTGCTACAGTGTTTGGAATATCGTGCAGTTTAAGGTCCAGGAAGACCTTTTTGCCCCTGTCCTGTATGCTCCGGACTACAGAAGGTCCTGCGGACGAGAACAACTCAAGTCCGACTTTAAATATCTCGATATGGTCGCTGAACCTGTCAACAAGTTCCAGAGCATAATCAGCATCACTGACATCAAGTGCCAGAATAATTCTTTCCTTTGACACTATGCCCTCGGAAGCACTATCCCCTTCTGCGCCTGATACTTCCCTGAGCGGTCAGCATAGGAGGTCTCACATACTTCTTCTGCTCCAAGAAATATCAACTGGGCTATGCCTTCATTGGCATAGACCTTTGCAGGCAAGGGGGTTGTATTGGACACTGCAATGGTTACATACCCTTCCCATTCAGGCTCAAGCGGTGTTATATTGACGAGTATGCCACACCTTGCATACGTGGACTTTCCAAAACATATCACGATGACATCCCTCGGAATCCGGAAATACTCCACCGACCTTCCGAGAATAAAAGAGTTTGGCGGTATAATGCATACATCCCCTTTGAAATCCACAAAGTTCTGCGGGTCAAACTTTTTAGGGTCCACTGTCCCTGCCTTGTCTGCATTGAATATCTTGAACTCATTGGAGATTCTCATATCATACCCGTAAGAGCCTACTCCAGAAGAAATCACACCTTCTGTCCGCAGAGCCTCGTTGAAGGGTTCAATCATGCCTTTTGCAGCCATTTGTCTGATCCAGCGGTCGTTTTTAAGCATTTAAAAGACTAACATAATACGCAGTTTTATGACAAGAACCGGAGAATTTTTTCATTGCCCTTAACAGTACATTTTTGTTATAAAATAAATGTAAAGGGTTGGACAGATGTGCCTGCCCTGTTTGTGACAGGTGAATAATGTTGATCCAGCAAATTAGATCTATAGGGAGCCTGCGTAAGGAGTACGGTGTGCATGTCTTCTGTAAAAGAAGAAAGCCTAAAGGCTCCTTCAGGGCACCCACCTGTTGGAAGGGCGGATCTAATTACTCACCTGCACGGCAGGGTGGGTTTTGATTTAAGGAGTTATTATGGCTTTACCGTTTACGTTAAAAAATAAAGTCACGATGGTAAAAAAGGGTTTTAACCCTTGCAGCATAAACTGCTCTAAAACTTACCATAAAACTTTAAAAAACAAACGCCTATAACTCCATCCCTATTTCTCTGTCCAACTCCTTAGTATAAATACATTAAGGAGGAACAGCCCGATGACAGAGGTCGGATATCTATTGATTGCCATCGGTGTCGGCATAGCCTTAGGTCTCGTATTGAGTCTGGCGTACAGGCAGTCGCTAAAGGCAAAGTGGGCTTCTCTTGAAAAACAAAAAGAAGAAATCATAAAGGAGGCAGAGAAGGCAGCAGCGGCAATCAAAAGGGAAGCTCATATCGAGGCAAAGGATGTAGTCTATCAGGCAAAATCAGAGGCGGAAAAAGAAATAAAAGAAAGACGGCAGGAACTGAACCATCTTGAAAGACGTCTGAGACATAAAGACGAGATTCTCGAAAAGAAGATGGATCAGCTCGAAAGAAGAGAGCATGAGCTGAGCAGAAAAGAAAGGGAATTCAGTGCCAGGGAGCGCTCAATACAGGAAAAAGAAAACCACTACAAGGAGCTCATCAAAGAGCAGAAAGCCGTGCTCGAAAGAATCTCCGGACTTAACTCCGAGGAAGCCAGACAGGAACTTCTAAAACGGGTGGAAGAGGAGTCCCGCTTTGAGGCGGCAAAGCTTGCAAAAAGAATAGAAGACGAGGCAAGAGAAATCGCCGACAAAAAGGCAAAAGAGATTATAAGCCTCTCTGTTCAGCGCTACGCAAGCGACTATATCACAGACGCTACAGTAACTGCAGTAAGTCTTCCCAATGATGAAATGAAAGGAAGAATTATAGGAAGGGAAGGCAGAAACATCAGGGCGCTTGAGGCTGCTACAGGGGTTGACCTTATCGTTGACGATACGCCAGAGCTCGTTACTCTATCGGCATTCGACCCGGTAAGAAGAGAAATAGCAAGGCTTGCCCTCGAAAGATTAATCTCGGACGGAAGAATCCACCCTGCAAGAATAGAAGAAGTGGTGGAAAAGGTGAAAAAGGAAATAGAGGCAACCATTATCGAAGAGGGGGAAAAAGCAGTCTTTGACCTCGGGCTTTCAGGCATACACCCTGAACTCATAAAAACCCTCGGCAGGCTGAAATACAGGACATCCTACGGGCAGAACGTGCTCCAGCACTCAAGAGAAGTGGCGTTCCTTGCCGGTATGATGGCAAGCGAACTTGGCGTAGACCCCAAGACAGCCAAGCGTGCAGGACTGCTGCACGATATAGGAAAGGCAGTAGACCACGAGGTTGAAGGCTCGCATCAGGACATCGGCGCAAAAATCGCCAAGAAATACGGAGAAAACGAAAAGGTAATAAACGCAATACTGGTTCACCACGGCGACGGAGAACCAACATCCATAGAGGCTGCACTTGTGGCTGCAGCAGATGCACTGTCCGCAGCACGCCCGGGGGTAAGAAGCGAAAGCATCGAAAATTATCTCAAACGGCTTGAAAAACTCGAACAAATCGCTACTTCTTACGACGGTGTGGAAAAATGCTATGCAATACAGGCAGGCAGGGAGATCAGGATTATCGTCAAGCCTGACCATGTATCGGATGAAATGGCATGGACTATCTCAAAAGAACTGTCTAAAAAGATAGAATCCGAGATGACATATCCCGGACAGATAAAAGTGACGGTTATAAGAGAGTCCAGATACGTAGAGTATGCAAAATAACTACTGTAATGAATGTTCTATTTATAGGAGACATCGTAGGGAAACCTGGCAGAACCGCACTCAAGGCGCTTCTGCCAGGACTTGTGGACAAATATAAAGTAGACCTCGTCGTAGTAAACGGTGAGAATGCAGCAGGCGGCTTCGGTATAACCGAAAACGTAGCCTCCGAGATATTCAGTCTCGGAGTCCACGTCATCACATCCGGAAACCATATCTGGGATAAAAAAGAAGCCATCCCCTACCTTGCAAAGGAAGACAGAATACTAAGACCTGCTAATTACCCTCCTTCTGTGCCTGGACAAGGAAGCCTTGTTTATAAAACCCGTGACGGAATCAAAATCGCAGTGCTCAACCTGTCAGGCAGAATCTTCATGTCCCACATGGACTGCCCCTTCAGGACATCAGACAGAGAAATCCAGAGACTTAAGGATATAACAAATATCATCATAGTGGACTTCCACGCTGAAGCCACATCAGAAAAACAGGCATTCGGATACTACCTGGACGGCAGGGTCAGTGCAGTCATAGGCACGCATACCCATGTCCAGACCGCTGACGAGAAAATCCTCTCCGGCGGAACAGCATACATAACAGACGTCGGCATGACAGGACCGGAAGATTCAGTAATAGGCGTGGAGAAAGAAACAGTGATAAACAGATTTCTCACCGGAATGCCTGCAAAATTTGAAGTTCCAAAAGGGACTTCAATCTTCTCGGCAGTAGTCATAGAAATAGACAAAGACACAGGAAAAGCATCTGCTATCCACAGGATTCAGCTTACTCATCCCTGACATAATCTCTTTCAGAGAAATTCCCAAGCAGGCTTTAGTCTTTACAGTTTTTCAACTATCGCTTTCAATACCACTTCTTCTCTCTTAAGAGGCGGCTTTGTTTCATGACTTTCCGTCTTATAGATTTCCTCTCTGAGGTCTGATATATACACCTTAACGGCATGTTTAAGAATCTCCCTTTCCTCTTCTGTAAGCTCTATCATCATAGTACTCACCTCCTAAAAAATGCTACTGCCAAATGCACAACACGTCAAGATTGTTTATCGCTCCGATGTCACTGCTTTTGCAAATCCACCCCTCTACGGAATATCTGTTCAAGTATTTCTTTATGCATCTTGTCTGTCATTGCAAAACCTGTAACATTGGTGATTTCTCCCCAGAACGAAGCGTCTTTTTGCACATCATGGCATGCAATGCACAAATTGACTCTCATAATCCTCTGGAGTTCTTCCTTATTAAAAGGTCTTGCACCGAAATGACTTGTTGCTTGAAGTTGTTTCCCATTGTCGTCAACAATCTGTTCAAGTTCAAAAGGGATGTCAATACCGTTTTCTGCAGCATTGTAAAAGCCTGAACCCAGTCCCATAGCTTTTCTGCTTGCATGGCAGTCTTCGCATGTTCTTGCCTTTGGCGTAACAGTATGTGGATTTACCGGGTTATGCGAGATGCCGGAAAAACCGTCATATGTAGTAAACACCATGTTATGCACAGTCGCCCTGCCATCCTGCCCTATCTGCGTGAATATAATCTGACAGCCTGGTATAAAAGGAGATACCTTCCCCTCGGAATTAATGCCGAGAGCAGGTGTTTCCCACCTGAGATAAGAACGGGTCTCCAGCCACTGAAATGTAGTCTTCTGTCTGTTGGCCTTCAGTCCTGCTTTTGAAGGGTCTTCTGGTATCTTTGTATTTATCCAGTCGCTTGACCTCTGTGCAAGGTTCTGCTGTACATGGCATCCATAACACTGTGGAGCCCATCTGGCATGACAGGCGTAGCATTCAAGTTTAGTCATATGCGCTTCTATTCCCATTGCAGTCTGTGCAAGCCCTGAGCCCATTGCCACCACGTCTCTTACCTGAGGCACAATTTTTTCTTCCCCATTCAGTTTGGAAACAAGAACGACCTTGCCATCCACCATCCTGAGGTTGTTCAAGGCATTGCCCCAGGAGGATTGGAGAATGCTGTAGGAGTCTTTAGTTCCGTGGCAGTCCTCGCATTCGATCTCCACTGCCTGCTCTCTCTTGCTGTAGATGTTTCCGTCACCGTGGAGATCCTGTTTTGTATGGCAGTCTATGCACACCATCCCACCCTGATAATGGACATCCGCAGTAAGATGATTGTAGTACTTGCCGTGAAGTTTCTTTCCGCCTTTTTTGCCTGCCTCTTCTGCCCATGGCGAGCCGTACCCGTCAGACTCCATAGTGCCGATATAGCTTACCCCTGTTCTTCCACCCCGGTTATGACAATGAAGGCACTGATAAACAGGTATCTTGCTGGTAATTCTGTGAACTATAGGTCTATCTTTCTGTCCCTTGGGAATAGCCTTATCCCCGCCTTCATAAACACCATCGTCACTGTAGATTACATGACATGCTGCACACCCGCTTGCCCTGTAATCACCGTCCCTTTCATGTCCAGAACTCCAGAGATGACACCTCAAGCACTGGTCTCTTAAATAATCATCGACAGGATGGTTCGTGCTGTTTACTGCAAGCAAAGGGTCATATACCGGAATTTGCTCAAGCGACAGCACAGCCCCTTTTTCAACAGGCACATAGCCATCCACATCTTTTACGTCGTAAGTGGCATAGATTGCGTTTCTCGTATCCTGAGCCGCCCATGCATACCTTGCCCCGCTTATCATGCCTGCCATTGTAGCGTGAAGAGACTTCTTTGAGTTTTTTACATCTTCTGGATGACACGTTCCGCATGTTTCATCCACTACCCTGAAGTCAGCAGGATTTGCATACATGCCTTTATGCGCTTTATCTACGGTCTTGCCTTTAGGATTTCCCTTATGACACAACACACACGTAAGCTTTGACATCACAGGAGTATCAGCAATTACCTCAATCCCCTGATGACATTTTAAACACCCTGCATCCAACGGATTACTTGCCGCCTGATAGACCTCAGCCTCCACAGTAAAAGACCACAAAACAACCACTGCCACAGCAACAAACAACACAAACACCAATCTCCGGAACATTCCCCCCTCCTGGACTTCTTCAGAACCCGTTTACAACATTTGTTCGCTTAAAATATATCACCAGACAGGACCGAATTAAAGAAAAAAATAATTAAATATCATTACCAACGAAAATCAATATTTTAGTATAATGCTTTTGTTGTGATTTTTAATGTTGCGGGTAAAGTATGCAGACTTTAAGACTTAAAAACAACAAGTGGATTTTCCTGATAGTCCTTTTTGCCTTAATGTTCGGGCTGCTCTTTATATATGCATACAGAGAACACAAAAAGGAAATCAAAAGCGTGATGCAGACCGCTGCCACAGAAGAAGCCTTTTACATGCTGAAAAATCTGAACGACCGCCTGATTTTCATAGCAAAAGACCTGCTGGACATCTACGAAAACTCCCTGCCTGCAAGACAAAGCGAATACTTAAGGAAGACAAAACACCTGATTGAAGCCAATCCTTTTCTACAGAGCATAAACTACATTGGCACTGACCAGCGTATTAAATTCGTCTCTCCGCTTGAACCTAACAAGTCGGCAATAGGACTCAAGATAGAAATCGAGGCTCCAAGAGAAGCCATGGAGATGGCAGCACTTACACAAAAACCCTATCTGTCCGCACCGTTCGAGACAGTTCAGGCAGGGACAAGCTATTCCATGATGGTTCCTTATTTTAACGGCACATTCTTTGAAGTCGTGTTTAAAGCCGAAGACGTCTTTGGCAGAGGCAGTAGTTTTCGCCGCAGGGACGACATCCTCATAGAAGTGCTGGATAACTCCATCTCAGTTTTTAAATCTCCTGAATATGACAACAAACAACCTCAAACTGCTGAATACAGGACAAATGCAGAAGGAGTATTACTCAACAGGCTTATCCACTTAAACGCCATCCCTACAGAAAGCATTCTGAAAAAGAGTGCAAAATTCTGGCGAACCCTTACCGTAGGAAGCCTCTTCATATCTTTTGCATTGTTAATTACAATCATTATCATGCAAACGCTCAACACTTCCAGACTTAGAAAAATGGAAGGGAAACTGCGTGCCATGTCCATTACAGATGAACTTACAGGTCTTCTCAACCGGCGGGGATTCTTTACCATTGCACAGCATCAGTTGAAAACAGCCCACAGGGCAAAGAACAGCGTTTTACTGTTTTTTGCCGACCTGGACAACCTGAAAAAAATCAATGACACACTCGGACACGAAGAAGGCGACCTTGCACTGATTGACGCTGCAAACATCCTCAGGGAAACTTTCCGCGAATCAGACATTATTGCACGTATCGGCGGAGACGAGTTTTCAATACTTTTATTGAATGCCTTTGAGTCCGCTGAGGGCGTTATTGAAACCCGCCTGCAGGATAACATCAACGCCCACAATACAAAAGGTAAACGTAATTTTAAACTTTCAATAAGCATGGGAGTCGCCTATTTTGACCCTGAAAATCCATGCTCCATTGACGAACTCCTGACACAGGCAGATGCATCAATGTATAAACGCAAGCAGAGAAAAACTGGAATCAGTGCAGCCTGAACCCCTGTTCAGCCTTCCCTTATATCACTCGATGCCTCCTGAAGAACAAAAATAATGAGAAAAAGAAGTTTTACCCTGATAAAATGAATATATGCATCATGTAAAAGCAACGAACGAAGTTCTAAGCAACAGTTTAAAGGCACTTGAAGACAGGGTAAATTCGGTCATAAAAGGCAAAGCAAAAGTAACGAGGCTTGCCATCTGCACTCTGCTTGCCAGAGGGCACCTTTTAATAGAAGACGTTCCTGGTGTTGGAAAGACCACCCTTGCCTTCACACTTGCAAAGGCAATAAATTGCTCTTTTCAGAGAATTCAGTTTACAAGCGATATGCTTCCCTCGGACATAATCGGCGTAAGTATCTATAATCCCGAAAGCAGGGAATTTGAGTTCAAACAGGGTCCTCTGTTTGCAAACATTGTGCTTGCCGACGAGATAAACAGAACGACTCCGAAGACCCAGTCTGCCCTGCTTGAAGCCATGAATGAAAGACGGGTCTCGGTAGAAAGAAAAACCTACACACTTCCAGAACCTTTTATGGTAATAGCCACACAAAACCCTCTTGAATACCACGGAACGTTCCCACTGCCTGAAAGCCAATTGGACAGATTTATGCTTCACCTGAAACTCGGCTACCCTGCCCTTGAATACGAAAAAGAAGTGCTTTTTGAACGGGCAGACTTTGAGGCTATAGAGAAAGCCGGTCCTGTAATCGAGACCAGCGAGATTCTGAAGATGCAGAAAGAAATAGACAATGTCAGAATCGAACAAAGCGTCCTCGATTATCTAATGACAATAATAACCGAGACAAGGAACAACGAAAAGATAAGGCTTGGTGCAAGCACAAGAGGCGCTCAGTTCCTGCTTAAAATCGCACAGGCAAGTGCCTACTATGAGGGAAGAGACTATATCACACCCGAAGACATAAAAGAAACCGCTCCTTATGTCCTCGGACACAGAATTATACTTAGAAGACAGACATCCATATCCGATGCAGTAAAAGTCATTGAGGAAATACTTGAAAAAACCCCTGTCCCTGTCTAAGGTTGGGGCATGAGACCCACAAGAGAAGGAAAAAGATTTCTGCTTGCCACATTCCTGATAGGTGTTGCTGCATTCAATACAGGCAATAATCTCATATATCTTATCCTTGCAATGATGCTTTCAATCCTCGTAATCTCGGTTGTTGTACTTAATCTGAACATGAGAAGGCTGGCTTTAAGCGTATCAGTCAGACAGCCTGTATTTGCAAAAGAGACTGCCCGGATGAATATCGCAATAACAAACAACAAAAGACTTCTGCCATCTTATTCGCTTAGAATCAAATTGCCGTCAGGACTCAAAGGCGAAGGCTATATAGCTCATGTGCCTGCTTCAGCCACGGCTGAAGGACATGCTGACGTCCATTTTCAAAAGCGTGGAGCATACAGTTACGGCGATTTTCTTGTCGAAAGCTCATTTCCGTTCATATTCTTTACAAAAAAGCTCAAGACGCATGTTAAAGGCGAGATAATCGTCTATCCTGAGATAAAAGAGACAGAAGGGATTCCGGAACTTTCAGGAAATGGAATCAGTGCATACACGACAAAGCCGGGACACGGGGAAGAACTCCTGATGATAAGAGAATTCAGATACGGTGACGATGTAAAACTCATTCACTGGAAAGCAAGTGCAAAAAGCGAAAAGCTTATGGTTAAGGAGTTTGCAGCGGAGATGCCAAAAACAGCCTCTTTGATTCTGGACGACATCAAGCCATTTAATGCAGACGCCTTTGAAAAGGCTGTCTCTTTTGCAGCGTCCCTTGCCCAAAGACTCATAAATGAAGGTTATTTCGTGCGGTTGATAACATACAGTAAAGTTCTGCCCTTTGGAAACGGCTCTGAGCACCTTTTCAAGATACTCGACATACTGGCAGTAATCAAAGAAAGCGATACCTTGGAGTATCCGCAGATAAAAGACACTGGCAGTGTAAACATCCTGATACTTAAATCCGGAAACTCGGCGCTTAAACCTCTTTCTGCCAGCTCTGACATGGTGGTCTATGCCGAAACTTTATAAATCCATAACAGCACTGCTTGCCTTTACAGGCTGTATAAGCCTTGTAATTACAGGCGAACTGAACCCTGTGTTTCTTCTTCCAGGAATCGCTCTTATCCCTGGTTACTGGAGATTTCTCAAAGGCAGGCCTCCCCTGCCCAGATGGCTTATAGGAAGCCTTTCGCTGGTTGAAGTCGTGATTGTCTTTTTCGATGCATTCATTGTGTCCGGCGACTTCCTCATAGCCATAGCGCACATGACCATCGTCTTTCAGGCATTAAAGAGCTTTGACCTGCGGGAGCCGTGGGACCCTCTTCAGGTGTTCTTCATGTCGCTTCTTCAGCTCATCATAACCTCTGAATTGACTCTTTCCATAGCTGTCGGCGGAATCTTTATTGTCTTCCTCTTTGCAATGATAGTAGCAATAGTGCTTTCCCATTTTATAAAAGAAGGGACTTTGCACAAGGTGGAGTTTAAAAAGCCGCTTGTATTTATCTCCCTCTTTGCCTTTATAGCAACTTCAGTCTTCTTTGTATCGATACCGAGGGCAAAAGGTGGGTTGTGGGGCAGGAGGACAGAAAAAGGAATCACCTTCGTAGGTTTTTCAGAAAAAGTCGATTTCGGCTCATTCGGAAATGCGCTTATAGACTCCACTATCGCCATGAGAGCCGAGGTCTCAGACAAAAGACTGCCCCTTTACTGGAAAGGCATTACACTCGATTATTTTGACGGGTTTTCATGGAAAAACACACTCAGGAAGAAAAAGCGAATCTTCTCAAAAGCTGGAAAATTCACTATCCGGTATGCAAAACCCGAAAAGCTCACCATACAGAAGATATTTATCGAGCCCATGGATACAGCAGTGCTCTTCGGTCTCGGAGAGATTGTAGCCATAGAATCAATTGGAAGGGTGCTCTACATGGACGAGGCAGGGATACTTCTTCTCCCTGCAAAAATCAACAGAAGGTTTTCTTACACGGTTTACAGCATACCCTATTCAAGGGCGTCACCTGTAGAAAGCAAACCCGAATACCTTCAAATTCCAGATGGTATCGAAAAGATAGCCGCTCTTGCACAGCAAGTGGCAGGAAAAGCCGATACTGCCCTTGCAAAGGCTAAACTCATAGAGGCTTTCCTCAGGACAAACTATAAATATTCACTGACCACAAAACCTACTCCTGAAGGAATAACACCCATAGAAGACTTCCTGTTTAACTCAAAGGAAGGGTTCTGCGAGCACTACGCCACTGCAATGGTTTTGATGCTAAGGTCTTTGGGAATACCTGCAAGAATAGTAACAGGCTTCCTGGGTGGAGAAGAAAACAGCTATGCAGACTACATCATAGTGAGGCAAAGCAATGCCCACTCATGGGTAGAGGCGGCAATCGACGGCACGTGGAGAAGATTCGACCCTACACCTGCCGGGCCACCAAAAATGGCATCCCTTCTCTTCCTCTATCTTGATGCCATGAAGATGAACTGGTACAGATATATCATAGGGTTCAGTTCAAGAGACCAGATAATGCTCCTGCGGTCTCTTACCATGCCGGTCTTCAAAATGCCTGAAATCCCAGGGATTAAGATTACAGTAAGACCTGTATTCATCGTCATTGCAATCGCAGCGTTTACGACTCTTACAGTAGTATTTATACTCAAAATCTCCAGGCTCAAAAGATACCCGCCTGAGACAAAACTTTATCTTAAGTTCAAAGACAGGGTAAGAAAAAAAGGCGGAAAGGTCAGCCCTTCCTCCACGCCTTCTGAAGTGATGCACGAGGCTTACAGGCTGAAAATGAATCCAGACGCTGTCTCTGAATTCATAGGGATATACAAGGAGATAAGGTTTGGGGGCAGAAAAATGGACAGCAGAATAAAAGACAAATACAAGTCACTGTTTTCAGGTAGATAGTCAGGATTAATTATTCAGCGTCGTGTGTCCTTCCAGCCATACTCACCGACAAGCGGGACAAACACGCATGGTGTATGGTATTCCTCAGAGAGTTTCTCTTTGTGTTTTCTGCCTTTGACGAGTCGTTGAGACAGAAAATCTCCAACCGGGATAACGATTATTCCCCCCTCAGTTAACTGTGCTGCCAGGGTCTCTGGTATATCAGGCGCTCCGGCAGTAACGAGTATTCTGTGGAAAGGAGCCTCCTCTGGCCAGCCTTTTGTTCCGTCACCAACCATAAACCGAATGTTGTCATAATCCAATGCCGTAAGCTTTTCTTTTGCCCTATCCGAAAGGTTTGCAAATCTTTCAATAGTAAACACTTCTTTTGAAAGCTCTGCCAGTATTGCTGTCTGATAGCCTGAGCCAGTGCCAATCTCAAGGACTTTCTCATCGCCTGTAAGCTCAAGAAGCTCTGTCATAACAGCGACCATGTAAGGCTGGGAAATCGTCTGCCCATCGCCTATCGGAAGTGCCATGTCATCGTATGCCTTGTCCTGCACGTATTCATCCACAAACAGATGTCTTGGAACTTTTCTCATTACCCTGAGGAGGCGTTCGTCTTTTATGCCCCTCGGAATGAGTTGTGTTGTTACCATCAGGTCTCTGAGTTCTTGGAAATCCACGGCTCCCACCGTTCTTTAAGAAAATCCAGTGCATTGTAATTTGTAAGGTCAAGGTGTATCGGAGTTATTGACACATAACCGTTCTGAACTGCGTTTATATCCGTATCCTCACCATGTTCCCAATAAGGAACTCCGCCGCCGATCCAGTAGTATTTTTCTCCCCATGGGGAGTACGTTTCATGAATTGCACCTTCATAGATGCGTTTGCCCTGCCTTGTGAATTTCACGCCGGCAATATCCTGCACCGGCTTATTTGGAACATTGACATTAAGAAGTGTGTCATAAGGAAGGGATTGTTCAAGGATATAAGATGCCACCTTGGCAGCGACTTCTGCAGCAGTCTCGAAATAATGCACATCGCTGTCATCCACTACAAGTGATACTGCAAAAGAAGGTATATTCAGTATAGTGCCCTCTATGGCAGCGGATACAGTGCCTGAGTATGTTATATCATCCCCTAAATTTGCCCCTATGTTGATGCCTGACACTATAAGGGTAGGTTTTTCCGGCAGTACCTTGCTCGCACCGATAGCAACGCAGTCCGTTGGAGTGCCGTTTACCGCATATATATGCTCCTTCACTTTTTGAACCCTCAGAGGCTTGTGCATTGTAAGTGAATGACTTACTGCAGACCTCTCTCTGTCAGGCGCAACCACATAAACCGTTGCAAGTCCTTTGAGCTTCTCATAAAGCGCTGTCAGCCCGGGTGAATAAATCCCATCGTCATTTGTGACAAGAACCAAAGACATCACTTATATCATACAAAAAAACTTGCTCATATGGCTGATTTTATGCAAATATATATTTGCCCTTCAAGGAGGTTGGGGAATTGACAGAACTTACTTATAAAAAAGCCGGAGTTGATATCGAAGAAGGCGAGAAATTCGTCGACCTAATCTCCCCTCTTGTCAAAAAGACCTTCAGACCCGAAGTCATAACGGATATCGGCTCCTTCAGTGCGCTTTTCAGATTAGACATAAAGAAATACAAAGAGCCTGTTCTTGTAAGCGGCACGGACGGCGTCGGCACAAAACTAAAAGTGGCGTTCATGGCGAACAGACATGATACAGTCGGCATTGACCTCGTCGCAATGTGCGTAAACGATATACTAACAAGCGGTGCAGAGCCCCTGTTCTTTCTCGATTATTTTGCAACAGGCAAACTTAAAAAAGAGACCGCAGTAAAAGTCATAGAAGGGATTGTCAAAGGATGCGAGGAAGCAGAATGTTCCCTTATAGGCGGAGAGACCGCAGAAATGCCGGGATTTTACTCCGAAGGAGAATACGACCTTTCAGGATTTGCCGTCGGAGTGGTCGAAAAATCAGGCATCATTGACGGCTCTGACATTAAAGAGGGAGACGTTCTAATAGGACTCGCCTCTAACGGCATCCACAGCAACGGGTTTTCACTCGTCAGAAAGATATTCTTTGACCTTAAAAAAATGGACATCAAACAATACGTGCCTGAAATCAAAACAACGCTTGAAGACGAACTCCTGAAGCCTACAAGGATTTATGTAAAAGCGGTAAACGCCCTGCGGGGAAAAATCAACATTAAGGGTATGGCGCATATAACAGGCGGCGGAATACCAGGAAACGTTCCAAGAATACTACCCAAGGGCATGCATGCAGCTGTCAGAGAAGGCTCATGGCACGAGCCTCCTATATTCGGTCTGATTAAAACCATGGGTAACGTGCCTGATGAAGATATGAAAAAAACTTTTAATATGGGAATAGGTTATGTAATAATATCCTCTGAAGACTCGGCTGACACCGCAGTCTCTATTTTAAGGGAAAACGGTTATGAGCCGTATATAATAGGTAAGATAAGGAAAGGAGGTGGTGGAGTCAAATATGTACAGGATTAAGAAACTGTTACAGAAATTATTTACACCTGTAACTATAATGCTTATTCCTCATACCAGCCGGAAAACCTTTCGGCTAAAGATGCCATCCATTGGAATATTTGCCTCTGTTATTATGTGCGTTATTGGCATTGTTTATATATTTTCAGTTGCCGTGGATACAATCAGATATCGAGAGATGGAGAAAACTCTCAGCTACTACGAAGAACAGTTTCTTGACCTGAAATCAACTATAGATGCATTGAAAGTGGCGGAAAGAGACTTCCGGAGATTGTTCTCCCTCGGGTCAAAGGAAGCAGTCCTTGAGAATCTGAACCTGTCCGACAGTGGTGCAATAGAGATGGAATTACTCAAGCGCCAGATTAAAAAGACGATTGACACTGTCGGCGAGATAAAAGACTACCTCAGCCAGCAAAGGGACTTATACAGGGCAACACCCATGGGCTGGCCTGTCACAGGATGGATTTCCTCAGGGTTTGGCAAAAGAGTTCATCCGATAAGAGGCAATAAGGACTTTCACACAGGTATTGACATCTCTACACAGCCAGGCAAACCCGTAAGAGTTACAGCAGACGGGATAGTAAGCTTCTCAGGCTGGAGCGGTGCAAACGGCAATCTCATTGCAGTGGAGCACGGCTTCGGATATACAACATTCTATGCCCACAATAAAAAGAATTTAGTGAAAGTCGGACAGATAGTGAAAAGAGGTGATATCATCGCATATGTGGGCTCTACAGGTAGTTCTACAGGTCCACACGTGCACTACGAGATATGGAAGGAAGGCAAGATTGTAAACCCCAGACCATTTCTTAAAGGGGGGAAGTGGTAATGTTTTCAAAAGGCAAGGAAAAACTTGAGTCTTTTATAGGCACCAATACTCACTTTACCGGTGACATTACCGTAAAAGGAACATTAAGAGTTGACGGAAAGGTCACCGGTAATATAGAAACCGACTGGCTGATCTTAGGCGACAAATCAACATTAAAAGGCAATGTGACAGCCACCGGAATCATAGTAGCCGGCACAATAGAAGGCAATCTGAACGCCAAAGAAATGGTGGAGATAAAAAAGAAAGGCCAGGTAAAAGGCGATATCGTGACTAATAAACTCATGGTCGCTGACGGTGGATTCGTTAACGGGAAAATCTCGATGCTGTCGGAAGAAACAAAAATAATTGAGCTTACAAAGGATAAGTTTAAAGAAGCCCAGTCTTAGTATGGCGGTGGAGGGTAATAAGGGTCATACCACCAGGGGTCATGCCACCAGAAAGGATACAAATCCCAATACCGGTAATAAGGCAGGTAAATCGGCTCTTCTTTCCAGAGATATAGTTCCTTGACCTCTAAAACCGGATAAACATATTCCACTTTTTTACGTGTTATCTTTTTGCTGTCTATAAGGGTTCCGGCAACTGTAATCAAGCGCCCTTTTTCATATATTAACGGGTCAAGATATTTTTTATGGAGAGCCAGGAATCTTCCTTCTGATATGTCTGTGTCGACTATACTTCCGTATCTGTCAATAGGATTCTGAACGACCTCTATAAATGTTCCTTCAGGGGTATTTCTGGTTCTTACTATGAAGCCGCCCCATATAAAAACCGAGCCTTTGTATTTTTCTATGTTTTCCTTAACAATGCGAAAAGGAACGTCTTTAACCGCCTGGGTACGGGTCTCCTTGGATATCACATGGGCGCAGGAAGATAGTAAGAATATTGCGACTACAATAAAACAAATACGCTTCATACTTAATTGTATAGCATTTTATAGAATCCTTTGCAAGAATATTTTTATGCCAGAGCCAGGGCACCAAAAATCCCATCTCTATTTTTTGGAGGCCACCCCTGAGGTTGATTTTTCCTTTTAATATATAGTATGTTTTTCTTTTGGTGGAGCATTTGAACGAATACTTTATGAGGCTGGCTTTAGAAGAGGCCAGCCTTGCTTTTTCCGAAGGAGAAGTTCCTGTTGGAGCCGTTCTCGTAAGGGACGGACAGGTAGTGGCAAGGGCGCACAACTGCCGGGAGAAATCAGGCGATCCGACTGCTCATGCCGAAACAATTGTATTAAGAGCCGGTGCAGAAAACAACTGGAGGCTCACTGATGCTACACTTTATGTAACAAAAGAACCGTGCGTAATGTGCGCAGGTGCAATGGTCAATGCAAGGCTTAAAAAGCTGGTATATGGATGCAGAGACCCCAAGGGTGGCGCAGTTGACAGCCTTTACAAGATTCTGTCGGACAAAAGACTGAACCATCAGGTAGAGGTCGTATCAGGCGTCCTTGAGAAGGAATGCGCTGATATTCTCACAAGGTTTTTTAAAGCCCGGAGAGGTGGCCGAGTGGTTGAAGGCGGCGGTCTCGAAAACCGCTGTGGGGGCAACTCCACCGAGGGTTCGAATCCCTCCCTCTCCGCCAGTTAAGCTTTATTTTCTTCCTCCGTATCTTATAGGGTCTCCTTTATACCCAAGGGCTTCCCAGTCAAGCCTGTCGCCTTCCATGTGGCAGTCAATGCATTTAAGAGCGTTCTTTGCTGGCACGACCTCATGGAAAATCCCCATATAGCGTTCTGTAATAACCCAGCCGTAGCGGACTTTTTCCTTCCCGTAAAACGCCTTTGCACCCGCTTTTACTGCAGCGTCATTATCACCCTTTTTGAACACTATCCCGACTTTTATAGGTATGAGCTGTCTGGTGTCTTTGTCAACAGGCAGTTTCGCCGTGTGTAATTTAAAAGCATAGATTCTTGAGTTCGGGTCATCTATCGAGCCCTGCGGTTCATAGAGCTTGACTCTGCCTTTTACTTCCTTTACCGGTTCTGTAGTGGTGAGAATGCCTTTTCCGTTCCACCATGTATAGACAGGCCTTACGTTTTTCTTAAATTTTATTTTCGGCTCGTATTTGTCGTGTTCTTTAAGATATTCTCTTTTGCTCCAGTCTCTGTGCATGTCAGTGGCCTCGTGCTTTGCAAATGTTGGAATATGGCATGTTGTGCAGTAAACGGTGTTCATATGTTGATTCAGGGTCTCATCCGAATGGAGTCTGCCTTTGTGGCAGTTTTCGCATCTGACGTTCTCCCCGGGTCTGTCCTGACCGGCAAGCTGAGTGCCGCTTCCGAGCACCCTGTGATTTTTAAACTTGTGACACTGCGTGCAGGTCATACCGCTTCCGATATGGACATCGAAATCCCTGTCTGCCCTCAGATGATATGTCTCAAGGTCTCCGCGCTTGTAATTAAGCCCTCCGCCTGAGCCTACATGGCATCTGAGACACATCTCAGTCGCAGGTCTTCTTACAGACTGCGCAATATTAAGAAGCACCTCAGGCTTATTCCACGCCTTAGGTCGTCTCCTCAATGTCCCATCCTCTGTCTTATAAACCTCCCTGCGGTAGTTATAAGAGTGACAGACAAGGCAGTCAATGTTTTCAAGTTGTTCTCTTGTCATGTTCTCAGTGGGCTTAAGTCCAAGACCTGCATGGCATTTTGAACATCCCTGCCCTATAATTTCACCCCTTGAGTTCTTAAGTATTGCTATCCAGCTTATTGAGGGGTTCGTGCAGAAATCATTGATTGTGTTTATCTTGCCGAGCTTTCTTCCCCTTGAGTTAACGATATTCGGAGCGTCCGCCTTCCACTGGTAGTGAATTGACTGAAACACATCCTTTGCCTCTTTTTCATGACAGGCAAGACACGTGCTTGTGTCCTTATAACTTTTGACATACCGTGCATGAGGATTCTCAAAAATCATACCCTCACCCTGCGCCCAAGCCCATTGGGCAAACCACAGAACGCCAAATACTATCAGAATATAAAAACCCCTTGCTTTCACGGTAAACCTCCTTTTCCTGAACACTTATAAGCGGATTATAGCAGGATGGTTGGCTAATGCAACGATTAATTGCAAAAACCGGCAGGGTAGCTAGCCTATGAGTTTTTCAATCAGACGTTCTTCGTATTCTTCAAGTATGACGGGTCTTTTGAGGGTTGTGCTTAATTTAAGGAGTTTGAAGTTTAATTCCCTTATTTTCTTGAGTCTTTCTTTGTCGTCGTCTATGGTGTTTATCAGGGTTTTAAGGTTGAGTATTTCTTTTTTCAGTTCAAGTTCAGGCGGCAGGCAGTCTGCGTTTTTAAGCACGTGGTAGGCTAATCTCAGGTCTTCGGGAATCCATGTGTCGTCTTCAAGACTAAGCGGTTTTCCGGCATTGGCGAGGTTATCGAACTCCCCCTCCTCTATTGCCCTTCTGATTCTCTCTTCAGCGATTTTCCTGAATGCGTCCATAGAGCCAGCCTGTCCAGTCTTTTATTCCTTCTCCGGTCTTGCACGAAATCTCAAAAACCTTAAGAGAAGGGTTAAGGGACATGGAATCCTGTTTAATCCTCTCTGTATCTGCATCCACATATGGTTTTAGGTCTATCTTGTTAATCAGCAGAGCGGAGGATTCCTGAAACATCAGCGGATACTTAAGAGGCTTGTCATGCCCTTCTGTTATGCTTAACAGCATGACTTTCATGTGCTCTCCGACATTAAACTCGGCAGGACAGACAAGGTTTCCAACGTTCTCTATAATCAAAAGGTCTATTTCATTAAGATTAAGGTCATTTATGGCTTCGTTTATCATGTTTGCATCGAGATGGCAGGCACCACCTGTGTTTATCTGCACGACAGGAACTCCAAGACTGTTTATTTTTTCAGCATCATATGTGCCCTGAATATCCCCTTCTACAACGCCTATTCTCAGTGCCCCGTTCAGTTCAGTTATTGTCTTTTCAAGCAATGAGGTCTTGCCGGCTCCAGGCGCTGACATGAGATTAAGCACATAAGTGCCTGTCTTATCAAACAACTCCTTGTTTTCCCTTGCTATTTTTTCATTCGCTTCAAGTATCTTCGAGACCACATTTATTTTCATATCAAGCGACCTCTATTTCAGTAATATCCAGTTCGCGTCCTGAATTTATACTGAAATCAGCACTGCCGCAATTCGGACATGCAAGAACATAAGACTCACCTACAGTAAAATCGCTGTTACAATCTCTGCAGGTGCCGCCAAGCGGAACTTCATCTATCACAAGAGAAGCCTCTCCTGCAATAGTGCCTATTTTTATTACGTCGAATGCCAGGGAGAGAGCCTCAGGCAGGACACTTGAAGCACTTCCTACCCTCACGCCAATGGACTTAATCCTGTTAAAGCCTGCTTTCCTGCAGTACTCTTCTGCAATGCTCAGTATGTTAAGTGCGATGGATGTCTCGTGCATTACTGCTCTTTTACATACTTTTCTTTTTCTTTTTCTTTTTCATAAGCCTCTTTTCCCGCTTCAATGGCAGTGGCTATTATAGACTTTTTTTCGCCAAGAAGTTCCTTTCCCTTCTGCACTTTTGAACTTACCGTGTCTTTTGCCCGATAGACGTAGTCTTCTGTTCTTTCTTTCAGGTCTTCTGCAAGCTCACTTATTCTCTCTCTCACCTCACGGCCGGACTGCGGCGCAAACAGGAGGGCAAGACCCGCACCTACAATGCCTCCAAGAAGAAAAGAACACATGACTGAAATTGCACCATAGCCCTCATCGTTTCTCATTGACTGCCTCCTTTTTTTACAAGGTTCTTAAGCAAAACCTCAAGTGCAGTCTTTACCCCTGCTCTTATACCTGAGACTCTGACTGCTGCCTTTGACCTCACATCCTGTATCAGTTCGCTCATATCCCTGATGTTCTCTGCCACATCTGTTACTGCTGAAGAAAATGTCTTCACATTGCTGGTAACGGCATTCACATTATCAGTTATACTGCGGAGACTCCTCATAGTCTCTTCCATCTCTTTCAAAGTCGATTTAAGAGAATCTTCTGTATTTTTCAGGAAATTAGTTGTTTCTTTAGCAGTGCGCCTGAGCTCGATGAGAGTCGGTATAAGAAACCCCACTGCTACAGCCAATGCAACACCAATCAATACAAGTGCAAGTTCAAGCATAATGCCTCCAGAAAAATTATAACACAGTAGAGTCTCTATTGTAGGGGGTGAGCCTGTAAAAGTATACCCCCTACAGAGAAGACTACTTGCCTAAACTGTGGATTCCTTTCACGTTTCTAGCCGCCCACTGGATGTCACGGTTCCCATGACAGTTCAGACATATGACATCGAGCGTAAGAAATCCTTTGGCATACTTGCCGTCGGCTGTAAACATAGAGGCATTTGGGTCTATGTTTACCTTCCAGTTATGAGTGCGCACATCGCCCTCTTTCGGCGCCATGGCTTCTGCTGACTTACTGGCTCTTGGCATATGGCAGTCAATACATTTAACCCGCCTTCCACCGGAATCCGCCTATGACATAGCTTATATCGTTCCATGTATAGCCTTTGGAAGGGGAAGTGCCGCATATTTGGCGACAGAGGCAGGTCTTAATTTATACGGATGCCCTGAGGTCTTCCAGTCATTGTATTGCTCCGGATGACACTTAAAGCACATGTCAGAGCCTGTATATTCGCTGGCAACTGCTGTTGAAACAAAAAACATTGCCAGAATAATTACAATTATTAGTAGTAATCCTCTCTTCTCCATTGCAAATCTCCTTTTCTTAAAGTATCCCTCGGTTCAGACCGCACTTTACAGTTGCATCGTCACAACATTAAATTGTAGGCTGTAATAAAAAGGTTTGCAACAAAAACTATCAAAAAGCCCGGAAACCGAACTGTTTAGCACATTTCCACAGATTTTTATCTTGACAAACATGCCCTATTCTTGCTAAGTTTATTCCGGTCTTTTAAAAATCAAACTCAGGAAGGGGGGAAAATAATGACAAAAGCAGAGTTGATTGAGAAGATAGCATCCAGTTCTGGACTGACAAAGGCGGACGCAGGCAGAGCTCTGGATGCCACACTGGACGCCATAAGAATAGCACTAAAAAAGGGACAGAAGATTACACTTGTCGGGTTCGGAACATTTTCAGTCGTAAAGAGAAAGGCAAGAAAAGGACGTAATCCAAGAACAGGCGAAGAGATAAAGATTTCTGCTACAAAAACGCCGAAATTTACTCCTGGCAAGGTTTTAAAAGATGCAGTAAGGTAAAAACTTAATCTGTTGATTATAAAAGGGGTGGAATTTTCATTCACACCCCTTTTATTTTGCCCACTCTTCTGATATTGTTTATTTAACAAGACCATATTAGAGGAGGGGACCATGCTTGTTGAGTTCAGCATTGTGCCTGTAGGCGCAGGCAGCAGCATTGGAGACCAGCTTGCTAAAGTATTGAAAATCGTAGACGAAAGCGGGCTTCCATATAAGCTAAACCCGATGGGCACCGTTATCGAGGGCGAATGGAACGAGGTAATGAAAGTCATTAGAAAATGTCACAATACCATTATGAAGCACAACGACAGGGCGATTACAACTATCAGTATTGATGACAGAAAAGGAAAACCCAGCAGGATAGAAGAAAAAGTAAAATCCATCGAGAAAAAACTCGGGAAAAAACTAAAGAAATAACTATCTAAAACAGTTTAACCTCAACCAGTTCGCCTTTTTCAATTCCTATTGAATCCTGAGGAATAGTTATCGTTCCATCAGCCTTTACAAGCGTGCTTATAAGTCCTGACTTGCCTAAAAGCGGGGTTGCCCAAAGCTCACCGTTTTTTTCATCAAGAACCACACTTATATGCTCCTGCCTTCCTGAGGCTGAATGTATGCTTTTTGTAAGTCTTGCCTTAAGCGTTATTCTGAATTTTTCTGACTTCATACCTGCAATAAGCCGTAAAGCAGCCCTGACAAATACTTCGAAGCAGACCACTACTGCCCTTGGATGCCCGGGAAGACCAAACACAGGCTTATTTTCCACGACCCCTGCAATCATCGGCTTTCCCGGCTTCATTGAAACACTGTGAAAAAGCACTTTACCCAAACGGCTGATGATTCTCTCCGTCATATCCTTTACACCTACAGAACTGCCACCTGTGATTAAAACCATCTCAGAATCACCCAGAGACTGCCTGACCACATCCTGTATAACCTCGTAATCATCCCTAAAAATTCCTTTCACAAGGGGTATGCCCCCTTCCCGAAGCACGAGCCCTGCCAGACTGTAAGAATTCATATCCCTGACAAAGCCGGGTTTTAGCGGTGCTCCGGCAGGCACTATCTCGTCCCCTGTTGATATTATCGACACTTTAGGTTTCTTAAACACAAAGACCTCTGTCAAACCGATTCCTGAAAGCACAGCGACATCCTGAGGTCTCAGGCGATGCCCTTTGCCCAACACCAGCTCCCCCTTCCCCACGTCCTCTGCCTTTCGTATTACATTCTCACCCGGTGCTACTGACCTTTGCACTTCTATTATTTTTTCGTCAACGAATTGTGCATGCTCAAGCATCAGCACGGAATCTGCCCCTTGCGGCAGCATCCCGCCGGTTGCTATCTTTGCAGCCTCACCCTGCCTAAGCTCAAAGTCTGGCTCCTCACCCATTAAAATCTCGTACGACACATTAAGATAAGACGGACTCTGTTCTGTGGCACCAAAAGTATCGCTTGAGCAAACCGCAAAGCCGTCCACTGTCGAGCGTGAAAAATCAGGAAGGTCTTCAGGCGAAACAACATCTTTTGAAAGCACCCTGCCATAAGAGTCTTCAAGCCTGACTTTTTCCTCTGGAAGAGAATCGCTGGAAAGGTTTTCGAGAATGAGTCTCAGTGCTTGCTGAACACTGACAGCCTCATCTCTGCCAAGCATGTCTTTCATGGAAATGTTTTTACTTAAGGAGAGCAGTTAAGAGTCTGCCGTATCTTACACTGCCTATCGGGTTTTCCTTTAAGACTTCGGAACGCTTACCGTTTCTGAGAACATCCACAATTCTGTCAAGCGATTCTTCATGAAGTTTTTCAAGTCTGTTTTTCTTTTTCATGCGTGCGGCAGAACCAATAAGCCCTTCTTTATTCAGACACGAAAGAAGAACCACACCTTTGAATATTCTTTTATTTGTCTTGAAGGAGAAAATAACCCTCTCGAGCGACTTCTCAAGAAAAAGATCGTTTCTTTTCTGAACTTCCCTGCTGATGCCGATTGCCTGAAACCAGTATGATTTGTCTATAACGCTGTCTGCCCTCAGTTCAAGCAATGCATGAGCCAGATTCCTGCTGCCTGCGGTGTAACTGCCGTGTGCAACAGTGTCGGCGGCAAGATGACTCATATAACCTAAAGAGAACGCTTTTTCAGCTGATGTCCTTGCGGACTCGAAAAGTTCAAGCGACATATCCCAGCTATGCGGGTTCTTCTGAGAAGGCAAATATTTCTTAGCCAATATCATATCCGCCATGAGATTGCCATAAAGATAATCTTGCCTGTATCTCCTCAGAAGTTTGTAGACTGCTACTGGCAAAACAGAACCTAAATAAAAGATTTCACTGCCGAGGTACACATGCGTCAGCGGACCCCATGCAAACGCATAAGAAGGAATGAGCAAAAAAAATATTACAGTCAATAATCTAAATAACATCCTTTGCCTCTATCGCAGCACTACAAAATTAAGCTAAAATCGGAACTTTAGCCGCTTGTTTATTTTATCCTGCAAGAAGACCTTATTTCAACTTAATTAATCACAACCCAGAATTGACAACCCTTTTAAACTTCTCTAAAGTGAAAGCGAGGATGCGTTATATGCCGAGGACAGCAGGACTATGGAGAAGGGTGCTCTTATTTTGCCTGCCTTTGTTTTTGTGCCACCCCAAGTGTTGCACTTCATTATTGAACTCACGGACCAAAAAAGAGCGCCCTCGAAAATTTCTTAACGGTTCATTCGGTCGGCCTGCGGTAAATTTTTGCAAACTCGGTCGGATCGACCTCAAACACGCAAAAATTTTTAACCCTTCGGCCTCCCTCATTCCCCTGAGATTTTCCAATGGGGTTATAAGATTTAGAATATTTGGATTTAGGATTTTGAATTGGCGGGGGGTGGATTTGAACCACCGACCTTCGGGTTATGAGCCCGAGGTTTTGGTTAAAAAAATGTTTTAAAAACAATAAGTTATACTCTTATAAATTTCAACAGAGACATATAAAACCATATAACAGACATAGTAATTTTTTAAATCCTAAGAATGTTTCAAAATGTTCCAAATAGTTTCATTGAAACCTTCTCGTTCAATTGAAACCCATCGGCGTTGCACAGCTACCCAGTTTGGCAATCAGTAATCGGTACTAATAGATAGAACAACATTCTTTCCAGACATGCAAACAATCATTCACAGCTTCGTCTTAGAGGCTTTTTTTCTTCTTACATTTTTTTCCCCTTATCCTATTTTGGTTTTTGCGATTCTAGGGCTTCTGAAGGCCTCTAAGGTAGACCTCTAAGCCAGACCTAGCAGTACGGGATACAATCTCACCCCTGCACGCCTCAGGCATCCAAGATACCCATAACCCCGAGTTGCCCGACTGCTTCCTCTACGCCAAAGGAGGTACCGTTGAGTTGGGTTCATAAACTTGCTTGAGCACCCAGCCTATGGGCGGCCCCGGCTCCATGAACTCAAGAAGGTGCCTACTCCTAAGCACGGGGCTGGCACTTGCCGCTCGATCTGAGGCCACCGGACGACGCCGAACATCTCTATCTCCATTTTGGGTACGCCGCCTTGAAGAGGTTCGCGCACCGAGAGGCCAACTTCTATCACAAAGGTCAAGAATTCCACCGACGTGGGACCGAGCCTCCTCGCGAGCCTTCCTACCGACCGACATCTCGGACTGAGGACTTAGATATGCCCGTGGCTTAACACAAGCGGCATTACTCATCATCTCAAGCCACTGAGGCGTAGTAACAGCCTTCAGGAATGCTCTCGCCAGGGTATCTCATCCTGTTCGGCGCGACTATGAGACTTTCACATCCCGCCACCGAGCACAGAAGCATCAGAATTGCCGAAGTCCCTATTTTCATAGTTCATATCTGCCGCTTCAATTGAAGAGCAGATATTCCTGTGGTGACTGTAGTTAACTAAACATGCCGCCCAAAACCATACTTGTAAAGGCAAATGTGCATGATTGTTCTTATCAAAGATATTCTGATGCTCATTTTCCTTACATTGAAAAAGTCTCCTTGTACCAATCCAGTAATATTCAGCATCTCCGCGTACAGGATACCTAAATCCATTGGGCCAATGAGCTTTGAACAAATACCGTCCGCACGCTTTCTTTGTGGCAAAGAGCTTCTGAAATTCATCAAATATAGTTGTGGGGTAATAAAGTCTACTCATATCGCCAACTTTCACCAAGTTCTTGAAGTCTTTTATTTATCCATTCTTTAGGAGGCATTTCTATACCAGCCATCATTTGAGGGCTAATATTATCGTGACTTAAAATATATTCTTGTCGGAGTGCTTTTAAAATCCGATAGCGTCTTTGCAATTCTTCCCTACGAAGGTCTTGCGCTGCTTGAAAAAGCGCTATGAGCAAAAGAAAAATGCCAATACTTATTATTATTCTACTGGGGGCCCGCCTTTTTTTCCACCTTTCATAAATCCCTATTAATATCGTGGCTATTCCACCAAGTAGACTAATCCAATGTCCAATAAGTTTTGACAACAAATTAATTACATCCATAATTCACCTCCATACTTGAGGTAAAAGTATTTTACTGCACTTATAAGCTAACCCGATAAGCATATTTTTAAATGAAGCAATTTGGGCTACCCGTTGCCTCACATAAAAATCTAAACGAAATGCTTCCCAATTGCCTCATGAAAATTATAAACAAAATTTTCTGCTTTTCTTTGTCCTATTCCTTGGGGCAGCAAGCTCTGTGAGCCTATCCTGTAGCTTTGTGATAGCCCTTTTGAATTCAACCGAGTTCAGATTTTTATACTGACTCCTGAACCTTGTTTTAGCAGCACTGTCTATGTACTTTGACTTCAAAACCCTCTTATAAGAGGTCTTAGGCCTGTCATATTTCTTCGTGGCTTTGCTGCTCACCCTCAGCGGGTAGAGAAGGGGGCCTTTTTGTCAAACATTTTTGTTCGAACAAACCAATGCAGGAGGAGGTGCTGGGTCCTAGGGACATCTCTTTCCATAAGCGAATAAGGAAAAAATAGGATAGAGAGAGCATACAGAAATGTGAGTTTAAGAACATAGAATATGAGATATTATTTCTTAGCAGAAATTCTGTTCCAGATTTCTTGAGATTGAAAATTTCTAACCAATTCAATTCTTATTTCGGAAGCGGTAGCACTAGACCGCACTGGCTGATCAACTAATTTGCATAGTTCTCTTAGTTGTTTTACAGTCAAGTTCTTTAAGTTATCAAGTAGTTTATCGGGATCATTTTTCATTTCTTTTAAGAGTTTAATATATTCCGAGTCGACATTTATTGCTTTAGAAGCCCTTCTCTTTTCCGGTGAGATATATGGGGCAGTGATAGAAAATTGAACCTTTCCACCTAACCGTTCTAGTTTTTGCACGTCTTCTTCTGAAAAGTATTGTAATAAAATTTGTTTCAATCTATTAGACACTGGAGTTCCTGCCTCGTGTATGAATTCATATTTAGGCACAGCGGTACCCTCCAATTCTAGCTAATACGACATCCGCGAGAGATGATAAACATTCATCAACCGTTGGCTGACCTGAAGTTTTTTTGCTGAAGTCATACCTTGAAAACTTTGTCCCTGCTTCGCCTAAAAATCGTGCGATAACATCCAGCCTTGGGATGACGCCAATCAATGGATCAGAGCCTAATACTCTTTGTTCTTCTTTATCTAAGTCCGCCTGTATATTCCTTTTTAAGCGTGTTTCAGCGGATTGTTGGCTGTATACCTTGCCACCGCCTACTCCACCTGTCCGATTAATAGCATTCAATACATACCCAAGGAGTTTAGGCCTGTCAGAGGGTGGGACAAGCTTTACCCAACGCAATAATCGAGGCATTCCATATATCGAAATAGCATCAGGAATTGTAACAGCTAAATAATAGCTACAAGCTCTTAACATAGCTTGTGTTAGAAACATTTTATTCGGTGGACAATCGACGATCACGTAATCATACTCACTGTATGCGTTGAGTAATTGCTTGCAATAAAGAAATAGTTCATCTACATGTCTTTTAGTGCCTGTAGCTAAACTTTGCGCAATTTGCATGTCTAACTCATCTACATTGAACGAACCTCGTACAATAAAAAGATTGTCCGGGGCAACAGTATCCTTTACCTTGGTGACATATTTATCAAAATTTGTCTTGGCAATTTTTGCCCACTTGGATGGTTTAACTAAATTATATATTGTCAGTTCGGTTTTGCTTACCTCTTCAGGATCGAAGCCAAGCGCCAATGATAAACTACATTGTGGGTCAATATCAAACAATAGTACCTTTTTCTGTGTTTTTTCAGCCAAATAATATCCCAAGAGACAAGATACTGTGGTCTTGCCGACCCCACCCTTATAATTAACAACACATATCGATCCCCGATGCTTTTCAGCTCGTAGAGCATCAATTTTTAGTTTATTTTCCGAGCTAACGACCGGATTGAACGGACTAGCATCTTTTTTTTGGGGACTGTAGTCTTTCTTTCTTTTCTTTCTTGCCATATTCCTGCTGTGAGAGTTTTTTAATTATAGCAGAATCTTTAAACCAAATCTGACCTCCCCTATCTTCTCCATGGACGAATAAAAGAAGCCCCCCTATACAGCCCTAGGGGATATACGAGCTTATAGATGACGATCTTGGGCCGTTAGCGATGGCTCCGGTAGCGACTTGTAGAGATGCCTCCCCACAAGGCCTTTTGAGGGCCCAAGTGCCACGTAGGCTTAAACTCTATACGGGCTGGAAACGGGACTTGCTCCTCTGACATCCGTAGCAGAGCATTGCGCCTTGGAACCTGTCCATGAATCTAAGGCAATAATCAACTTCTTTTGGGGTCATTCGTTTGCCGCATTTGGAACAATGAACATCGCCGGCCTTGCCTAAATTTATCCCGTCTGTGCTTGCCGCCTCGGCCAGGGCGACGAATTCATCAAGAAGCTGTTTCCTTCCCACAAGAGCTACACCGTTTTTCTTCGCGAGCTCCACTGCCTGGGACGTAAAATCGCTGTTCGATATCACAATTGCGGCGTCACATCCATAATACCCTTTGGCAGCCACTGCCTCCTGAACCGCTTTGACGCCAACCTTCCTGTTCCACCTTTTGGCTTGGACTACCTTTCTAACGCCGTCTTTCTCAATGACCAAGTCGCCGCCGAAATCACCCCTGTAAGGGGTCCTCTCTGTCTTATAGCCCTTTCTTCGATAAATGGCCTCGACATACTGCTCAAAAGTCCGGCCGTCCATCTTGTCGATGTCGCCAATCCCGGCGCGGGCCAATTTGTCAAACCTTCTTCGATAAAAGTATCGTTTGATCAAGAGAAATGCAACAACTACCGCGAATAAGGCCAAGATAGGCAACAACATGGTCGGTGCCACTGTCTTTATGATATTCAGACTATCCATTTCCTCTGATTCTTGGGGTCTGCATATTATATCAGGTATTGCAATTCACATATCTCTTCTGCCGGGCGAAAGCTCCCTTTCCCCCTAAACCCCTTGAAATCCTTGACTTTTTAGGGGAGGTGATACACTACCCCAATTTGTGAAAATCCATTTTTACAAGGGGGTAACATGAGGTATATTTAATTGTCCTGATACCTGTATTTCTTGTTTTTACCATCGGCCGCTCGAGGCCATCACGTGAGGGTAAACGGCGTGCCCATGAACGGCGACCTCTATGCCGACTTCGGGCAAATAGAGACCGACGCAGGCCCACAGGGCAAGAAGAAGTGGTACCAGACCACTGCTGGGAAAATAGGCCTCGTCATAGGCGCTGGCCTCGCAGGTTGGGATATCTATGAACTAGTTGATGACGATAACGACCCCGCACCGACGGGTGCGACGGGTGGCGGCAGGTAGGTAACGCATGAATCAAAAAAAGCCTTCTCTGGCCCTACAAGAGGTTTCAGATGTGCTTTTTCTATGTCTATCTTGATGGGTCTTATTCTGGCCGCTTCCTCATCCTTTCTGTCATGACCCTGACATGCTCGGCGAAATCAGGGCTGTATGAGATTTTGCCGTCTTCGACCGTGACCTTGGCCGCCGACCTTACGTATCCCGGCGTGGGTACCTCATCGAGAAATCTACCATCCATCTCGCAGAGTATGTATATGTGACCCAGCCTTTGGGAGAGCTCAAGGAGAGCCTCTCTGTCCCTTTCGATTTCTAGGTCTCCGAACCAGATTTTCTTAGCCTTTGCATTGAAGATGTTGGCGTTGAATATCGTTGTGGGCTTTTTCATGCTTTTTGACGGATAGAGCATCCTTCCAGCAATCCCAAGCAATTTTTCAGCAACCCGGGATATCTTTGTAAATTTTTGATCTACCCAGGCAGATTTTTCTGTCTTATTCATATCCCCACCTCGACAATCTCTCTCTGATGCGTTTTCTTGTGTTTCTTCTGGTATATTTCGGTATTAAGATATCTATCGTATGGACTCCAAGGGTTTTCAGGATTCGAGTGTTTCAGATGACAGTATAAGTGGTTCAACTTTGCATCCATGTTTTCGATTAAATGGAGCATCAGTGCCTCAGGCGTAGCTGGTCTTACCGGACTGCCGTGCTCCAGCTCACCGTGATGAGAAAGGATCATGTGTTTAAGTAGCATTGCCAATTCTTCCGGGAAACTATCGAGCCTTGATATCTTTTCATTGACCATGGAAAAGCCAAGAGTTACGTGTCCCAGGAGCTTGCCTTCTGTTGTGTATTCCCTTGCGATTTCGTAGTGCATTTCTCTGGTTTTCCCGATATCGTGCAGGAACGCACCTGTAAGGAGCATGTCCTTGTCGATAAGCCCGGGATGCATATCAGCAATAAATGCTGCCTGGCACATGGTATTGACTGTGTGCTCAAGCAGTCCTCCAATGTAATTGTGATGTACGGAAATTCCACCAGGTGTGGACAGGAAGTTTTCAAGGAAAACGGTATCTTCTAAAAAACTGTCCACGAGTTTTTTGCAGCTCGAATCCTTTATCAGGCTGATCTGTTCGAGCAGCTTTCTATGCCAATAATCAATGCCGCCCGGAACGATCTCAAGGAAGTCCTTGAGGTCGACCTCGTGTTTTTCAGCCATTCTTATCTTTTCGATTTCTATTGCCAAAGAGCCGTTCAGGATTTTTGTGATGCCTCTTACCTTCACGAATGATTTTTCTTTTAGCAGGGTAGCGGACTCTACTGGTTCGTTCCAGAGATATCCTCTTATCCCTCCGGTTTTGTCGTGGAGATTAAGCACCAGGAAATGCCTCAGGTTTCTGCTTTGCCTGAGTTCCATAGATTCAAGGGCGAAGAATGTTGTTATCCTTTCGTTTGGTAATATATCTTTCCTCATCAGTTTCATTTTTCTTTTCTCCTTTCTTCTTCACCTGAAATAAACTCTTTTACTGCATCTAATGCGGTCAGTGGAATCAGAAATATCGGTATAAGTAGCAGGCAGCTTAACAACCACAATATCCTTTTCCAGCGTTTATCCATAAGCGAAGGGCATTTGCTTCTTAAATCTTCAGTGAGTCTCGGCAGAATGAAGAAGGAGGCTAAAACCCAACTCAAATAAATTATTACAAAGGGGAATAATCTCATTTTCTTACACCTCCTTTGCTGCCCTATAGGCTTTCTTGATCATTGTCCTCGTTACGAACTCCTTTGGGGCAATTCCTTGCTGGTTGAATATCTCATCGCCCACGATCTGAATCTTTCCGATATTTGCCTCCCCTGACCTTTCACTACCCGCTTCAAGCAGGATTTCCAAAAACCTTTTCCTCCTTGCCTCGTCAAGGCTCTTATAAAGGCTTTCGAAATAACTGCAGTCGTCCCTTCTGATGAACATTTTCCCCTCCTTATGTCATTTAAAACAATAAAATATCATTCTAAATATAAATATAACATCCAAAATGGTATCTGTCAAGTCATTTTTTCATCCAGAATGAAATTTTTTGATTTTCTTTGACAAAATGGGGCTTTTTGTATAAATTATTCTTGGGCTAACTATGATTAAGTGTCATCTGTCGAAACTGATGGGCGAGAGGAAGTTGAAAATCGCCAATGTTGCACGGGACATCGGCGTCCACAGAAACACTATTGCCCTCTTGTACTACGAAAAAGCCAAGAGAGTTGACTTAGATGTTCTGGATAAATTATGTAAGTATTTAAGTTGCGAAATTTCGGACTTATTAGAGTATAGAGATTAAATTTTATCTTAATACATTTTCTTTTTTTCTATAAGGGAAATTTTATTGTCCATCTTGTGGTATATGCATAAGTCTAAAGAACGATTGTCTAACAAGAGTTGCAAATTCACAAAAGAAAGTCCCAATGAATGAAAACCTTTTAGTATCTCTTATAGGCCATACCATTACCCTCCCAGGACAGTTCGATGTCCCAGTTATACTGGAAGATGTAAGGCTTCTCGGACCTGATAGCTCGGCTGGTTATGAATGTCGGGTGAGACTTCCTGACGGTACGCTGGAAGAAACGATTATCTCTTTATCGGAAGCAACATCAATCATCGGTGTGGATCGAAAGCCTTCTGATTTAATACGACCGGTGGATTCTGAAAAACTTCGCCTTCTTATTGAGTCCACCCGTATTCGACTTGCCTATGTGCATGACCATCAATTTACTGTGAGCCTTTCTGGTATTCGTACACTTCCTCACCAAATCGAAGCTGTCTATCAAAAAATGCTATCACAGCCTCAGCTACGGTTCCTTTTAGCAGATGATCCCGGTGCGGGTAAGACCATTATGGTTGGTTTGCTTATCAAAGAGTTAAAACTACGAGAAGCCGTTGAGCGAATACTTATTCTATGCCCGGCTCCTCTTACAATACAGTGGCAGGATGAAGGGCAGCTTGTGCGATTTACCATCAATGGATGGTATAAGGCCCAGCAGCTTGCCGATACCTACTGGCTCTATGTGGTATGGAACCCGCTTGATAAAGAACCCGAAATTGTCCGTATATAGAACCCTGCTGTGAAGCTTGACCACGCAAAGCGGGAGATTGTAGCGGCGAGGGTTTTTGAGGTACCGGCTGAGGCGATACAGCATGTGTAGGTGGTTTGATGTGAATAATAAAAGCAAGAAAGCAGAAATTAAAATTATTAGGGAATTTTTAAATTTTAGGGGCTGTAAGGTTCTACGGATAATCCCGAATGAAAGACCTGATGCTATAGTAGTTATTGAAGAAGCAGGAAAGCGGAAAAAAGTCGGGATAGAGCATACTGAGTACCATGTTGATGCTCCGCCAGGCAAGCCTTCGTCAGGCAGAAAAGTTCACAGTTTTTGGCATCATGTCCGAAGCAGTATTCGTAGACGTGTAAGTCACCGTCCAATTTTGAAGCATATAACTGGGCTGGTTTCTCTTAAGGAAGATAACCATCCAAGACAATCACGAGCAAGAGATCTGGCCGAAGAGTTGGTCAAATTAGCATTAGAGCATATTAATGCTATCCCAAATGGTGAGCACAGAATAAACAATTTTTCGAATAAAAAATATCCACTTTTAAGTAGATATGTCAAAAAAGTTATTCTATATGGTACAGGTTCTGCTTGCAATGTGTCATGGGGATGTGTGAACGCAAATGTTTCAGCTATTGGTGTTTCTGCGAAAGAGATAACCTTAATCATTCAGAACAAGACCAAGGAATTTCCAAAATATTGCTGGGGAAACGTAAAGGAACGCTGGCTTCTTATAAGCGCATCCGGAAAAACTGTTTTTAATTTAGCCACGTCTCATCCAGAAAGAGTTGAGTGGGAAGCGAATACACTCCAGTCCGCCTGCCTTAGTTCTAACGTTGACCGTATCTTCTTTTGGGATAGGACATTCAATTGGTATAAGGAGGTCTGGCCCGGTGCGCCTATTGTCCAACGCGAGTGGAGGCCTGAAAAGATATACAAACACGAGACTAACTATGAAAGAGAATGATCCTCCAGCCAATGACATTAGTGCTGAAGTGTCGGATAAGATTATTGCAGTAAGATTTTTTGAAAACGATATAGCAAGGAGAAATAGTTAATAGTTTCTATGAAGTTCTCTAAACTAATAATAAAGAACTTCCGCTCCATAGGATCAGAAGGGTTGGAGATTAATTTTCCAAAAGATCGTAATCTCACTGCCATTGTCGGTGCTAATGCCTCAGGAAAAACAAATGTTCTCTCTGCACTTGGTATTGTATTAGGCATGTATCCTTTCAGCAGGTTTTCTCCAGAAGATACTGATTTTTTTAGCAAGAAATCTGAGACTGAGCTCCTAATAGAGCTTTATTTAGATCCCCCAATTGTTGATCATGATGTTTATCGTAAAGGATATACAATTGCAGGATTTCGCTATCGTGCAGCCCGATACAAAGTTGGAGAACGAAAGGGAACACTCCGTGATGAGCATTACTGTTTTGACGAAAATGGAAACACTATACTTAAACCACAAAGGATATTTCGAAGAAAAAGCCAGCCAGATGATGGTGTTGATAACACCCCTAAGCCTATTCTCGTCTCGGATCAAGCTTGGAAATTGGGAGACCTTTTTTATCTTGATCCCCCAACCCTCGAACGCTTTTTTGATAAAACTACAGGGTGGAGCCCACTTGGACGTTTATTTGAGATATATCGGGATGATTTTGAAGCAGACCATAACGTTTATTCTCATGATGGAAAAACAACAATGACATCTAAAGAGGCATTCGAGAAATTTTCTCGTAATCTTGCTGGAATTCTTCGTACAACAAAGCTTTCATATATTGAAACTGGATTGTCTACTCGAATCAGAGAATATTTAGGCAATACTTCCGACCAACCATTACGTGTAGAATTTTCTTTACCTTCTCATAAGGAACTGTTTGAACGCTGGGTTGCTCTACAAATTTCTGAGCATTCTGGACTTCCAGCACTTCCTATTGAACGTCTTGGTTCGGGTTACCGAGCTTTACTGCGCTTAGCCGTTCTTGAAACACTACTGGATATGAGAGAGGGTGAGCACACTTCCATTCTGCTGATAGAAGAGCCTGAAATGTATCTTCATGTGCACTTAAGAAGATATTTCTATCAAGTTCTGAGAAGATTAGCAGAAAGAGGTCATCAAATTATTTACACAACACATTCTCCCGAATTTATTGATCTTGCTGAGCCTCATGAAATCGTACGCCTGCATCGAAAGCCTGGTGATTCGACCATTTCAAAGCAAGTTGCAGTAAGCACAAAATTAGATTTCAGGCGAGTTAAACAAAAACTCAGAAGAATGGGAAATGAAGAAGTTGTCTTTGCTAATCATGCTATATTGACCGAAGGACAAGATGACAAAGGCATTATTGAAGAATTGTTGGTGCGCAGAGGGGTTGACCCCGATGTCCACAGTATCTCGATTATAAATTGTGACGGGACAGGCCAGATAAAAGATTACATCCATCTGTGTTCCGAATTAGGCGTGGATTTTTATGTTGTTCATGATAGAGACGATGACAGCAATAAAGACATTAAAAAGCGCAATGATCAGATTGCTGGGGCGGTATCAGAAGCTAATCAATCAAATCCATCCTTACATGTATATAACCCTACTCTGGAAGCTACAATGGGAACAGAGAAGAAAAAGGGAAATTTAGACCATCTCCTTGAACTCCTCGGAGATAAAAGTTATGAAGACATCAGAACTACATTTCCAGACTTAATAAAACCGATAGAAGAGTTTGTTAAAAGTCGAGGATTGAAGATTGAAGCAAAGTTTGGGGAAAGAGATGATTGACAATAGGAAACTTATAGAGATTATCTTCCTAATTCAGAGCATTATTAGTGCTGAGGAGTCGAAGGAACTTGTTGCGGTAAGGTTTTTTGAGATACTGGCGGATGTGATACAGCAGTTTGGTATGAATACAGGAGTATAAAATGAATAATATCAAAAAAGGATCTAAAACACACAACTTGCTTTATGATACTCCTCTTCAAGTGCCTGAGCAGGACCGACTTGGAGTGGCTAAATTTTCCAAAATTTTGGCTGATGCAATATTAAAAATGGACGCCGAGGAAGGATTTGTCTTTGCACTAAATGGTCCTTGGGGAAGTGGAAAAACGACCACAATCAATTTTGTTCTTCATTATCTGAAGCAGCAAACTCATAATGAAATAGTTATAGTACGTTTTAATCCGTGGTGGTTTTCAGGGCGAGAGCAATTACTCCAGCACTTCTTTCGGCAGTTCCGGACAGTTTTAGAGAAAAATGTTACAAAAAACCTGATGAAGATAGGTAAGAAACTTGAACATCTAGCAAACATTCTTGATCCTGCTTTTCAAAAAATCGGTGTTTCGTCAAGAAGCATTGCAGCTACAATGAAAAAAGATATATTTGAAGTACGTAACTCAATAGATTCGATGCTTCAGAAACAAAGCGTCCGCATATTAGTAGTCATTGACGATATAGACAGGCTGTCAACCCAAGAAATACGTCAGATATTCCAGCTTGTAAAAGCAGTTGCTGATTTTCCTAAAACAATATATTTCTTAGCTTTTGACCGTAATGTAGTCATCAATGCTCTTAAGGAAGTTCAAGGATTAGACGGAGAAGCTTATTTAGAGAAAATAGTTCAAGCTCAGTTTAATTTGCCCTATCCGGATAGAACGAGCCTTCGGCGCCTTCTCTTTGAGCTTCTTGATGAGGTCATTTTAGATACTCCGGAAGACAGATGGGATAGTACTGAGTGGGGAAATCTGTACTGGGACGGTATTGACCCGTTTATACAAACACCGCGTGATATCAAACGATTCATTAACGCCCTGAGGCCTACTTATCCAGTTGTGAAGGAAGAGGTTAATCCTGTAGATTTCATTGGCATTCAAGCCCTTCGGATATTTGTACCGGAAATATACGACTTTATAGCTACAAGTAAAGACTTACTCGCTGGTGAAAGTAATAGCCGTGACTTCTATGAGGCAAAAGATGCGTATAGAAATTTTTTTGAATCTGTCATTGAAAGACTTCCTGAAAAAAAGCGTGAGCCAGTAAAGGGCATGATGAAAAGACTGTTTCCCAAATGGTCAACCGTATTTGGTGGTGCTTCTTATGGCACAAATTGGTTAGAGAGTTGGAGGCGTGAACTACGTGTGTGCAGTCCAGATATATTCGACCGATATTTTATGCTTACGGTTCCACCAGGAGAAATCTTTTCAGCAGAGATGCAAGCTATTCTTGAATTGGCAAGTGACCCTCAGGCTTTTTCTTCTGAGCTTGTTCGCCTCTCTAAAGAACATAGACCTGATGGTACTACCCGTCTTCGTGTATTCTTGGAACGAATGCTGGATTTTACTGAGAAGGATATACCGGAAGAGCATATAGAACCAATTTTGCGCGCAATTTATACAATTGGAGACCAGCTTTATATAGAAAGTGATAGGGTCAGTATGCTCGATGACGGAAACGACATGCGGCTGCTCCGCATTACATATAGATTACTTAGAAGACTTCAAACACAAGAACAGCGGTTCGATATGCTCAGCAAGATGTATAAAGAGGGTAAGGCTCTATTTTTAATAGTGCGAGAAATGACCTTTCTGGGTATTGAACATGGAAAATATACCAACAAACAACCGGAAGAGCCTGAGGAGAAACGGACTGTAAGTGCCGAACATTTATCTCAATTGGAAACGCTTGTTTTACAGAAAATACGTGATGCTGCAAAAGAAAATACGCTCCAAAAAACTCCCGAACTTGGACGTGTGCTATACCGTTTTTCAGACCTGGGTACAGAAGAGGAAGTTAAAGAGTACGTGTCAGGTCTTATTAAGAATGATGAAGGACTGTGCGATTACCTTGCCGGATTTCTTTGGAAAAGCCACTCTCATACATTGGGCGATCGAGTCGAACGACGTACATGGAGAATTAGTGTTGATTTTGTTCAAAAATTTATAGATGGAGATGCGGCAAACCTATTGCCGCGTTGTCAAAAGCTTCTTAAGGATCAACCAAACTGGCTAAAGGATAGAAGAAAAATCGCTATTGAAACGTTTATACAAGAAATCACTAATCCAGAAGTCAGATAAGGAATGAATATAGATGATTGCATAGATGCCGCGGAGAGAAACCTTTACGATGCTCGGAGATATCTTGAGAGCGGCGAAGCTGTCAATTGGGTGCCCGATAGTCTGTCCACCGCTCTGCTTCGGGCTATGGAGGCGTGGCTAATGGCGCATGGCCATAAATGGAATCGAGGTCAAGGATGGGAAGGCTTACGTTCTGCTTTTATTGATGTAGCCCCGGAAAAGTTACGCTCTGAGGTTATGTACTGCTTAGGCAAGGCCACTTTTTTAGAATATGACCTTGAGGGAGGTTTTGAGCATAAAGAACCTATCCTACCGTTGAAGGAATGGAAGAAAGAAGCGTACGAATGTTTGGAAAAAATGGAGAAGGTTGTCAGGCACCTACTTGCAGACACGAGATTGAACATATTATCTAAGGATAAGTGATACCCGAAAATGGTTGACGCAAACGCCTTATAGAAGGCTATCTTCCAATCAAGGTCATGAGTGTAGGGGCGTCGAGAGAGGTTGTCGTAGTAAGGTTTTTGAGATACCAGTGGAGGTGATACAGTGGTTTGTGTAATGAAGAATTCTCCAAGTGCGAATAAAGAAAGTAAAAAATACTCGCATCGGGTATTCATTTTAGGTGCGGGTTTTTCGCATCATCTGAGCTGCAAGGAGTTTCCCTTAGGCAATGAACTCTCTGAAATTATCCGCCGTTTAGAAATCCCTGAACTCGAACGCCATTATCAGGAGTGTAATCACGAACAGCCCCACCTGGAAGAAATTTTAACAAAGCTTGAGCTGGATCGTTACATTCATCAAAAGAGGAAAGATGAGATTAAAAAACTAATTTTTCTGAAGGTTCAGGAAAGGCTAACAGTAAAAAGCTTAGGTAAAATAAATCTTGATTCTTCCAGAGAGCTTGTCAAAAATCTGTTTAGCGATAATGATGTTATCATCACGACCAACTATGATTTACTCCTCGACCATCTCTTGGATGCCGCTGGCCTTTGGAGCCCGTTAGGCAATGGCTACGGCAATACCATAGAAGCAGATAATTTTAAAAGCGAAGAAATAAACCAAAAGCTAAAAAACATTCGACTTCTCAAAATTCATGGTTCTTTCAACTTTTTCTTAGAGCCTCTTGTATCTGGCGGCATGTCCAAATTGATTAGCGTCTTGGTCAATGGCCAGCATCCAGATTATCTGGATCGAGATGACCTATTCCAAAGCGCAAAAAATACCCACCTTAATGTCGACAAGAATGCTAAAAATCTCCGGGCGATAGTGTTGCCAACATATATTAAGCCTTTTGCTCAAAACCGCACAACCATGAAGATGTGGCACGAGGCAGGTGAAGCCATGGAAAACGCATCTGTTGTAAACATTATTGGTTATAGCTTTCCCGAACCAGACCAAATGATGAGTTTTCTTATGAGTTGTCCCGATGCGAATGAATTTTTCAAGAAAGATAATCGAAAGCTGAAAATTAATATTTTGAATACCAAAAATGAGATCGATAGAATCAAAGATCATATTAAGCGGTGTCTTCGGGCCAATCCGCATGAACATATTGACTGGCGTGAGTTTGTATTGGACAGTAATAATCCTAATCAAGCGTATGAGAATCTTGTTAAGTCTCTGAAAGGGCAATTTAATGATTCCTAATGAATGCAAACAATTGGCTAAGGTAGATTCCAAATAGTGAAGAATGAAGATGAAAAATGATAAAAGACTCATAGAAGACTATCTTCCGATTAAGGCTATAAGTGCTGAAGCGTCGAGGGAGAAATCTGTAAAAAAGGGGCATATCTCTACACCTCATCTCTAGTGGGCAAGGCGGCCGCTTATGGCCTGCCGAGCTGCCGTCTATGGCGCGCTTGTGCCTGCTTCCAGATTTGTTCCTGAGAACGGATCAGATAACAAAAAACAAAGCCTTGGAAGAGCCAATGCGGCTAAGTTCATGAGCGTCTTTGCAAATATCGCGGGACCCGTATTGCAATTTCCATAGGCCCCATTCCTTTAGCTTGCCCTGTAGCTTGCTTAGGGTAGTTTATTGAGGCAACTCGTACGAGATATCTCCCGTCTGAATATGATAAAATGATCCATGGCGGTTAAAAAAGAATTCAAAATTCGAAACATAAATATTACTGAAATTCATTACCATAGGAATCTACAAATAGCCAACATAGAAAAGCTTAAAACGTTATTTAATAATGTTGACCTCAACCTAGTCAAAACCTTTTATCCGCCTTTCGTTGTTGAAACACCTAAAGGTTTCTCGCTTTTGGGTAGGCATTGGGTGCTTGCGTTAATCATCGCCAAAAATCCAAGGCTTTCCGGAAAAGCTTCCGAGGAAGCTTATAACATACCCGTAATAGTAGTAGATCCTGCTTCGGTAGAACAAATATTAGAACTTGATAGATTAGAGATAGAATTCTTCTTAAAGTTTAATACCCCAAATAAGGCTTCAAGGTCAACTCTTAATAGGTTAAAAAGTAGAAAAGCAGGACGTATATGTCCATTCTGCCACGGAGTTTTAAGACGTCCACGGGACAAGGCTGATAGGACGAAAGAAGTTGGCTATATCATTCATTGCGAAAACAATACAAAGACCAGCACGGGTAGAAAATGTGATTTCGAACTAATCCTAACAGATATTGAGTATAACTTATTCATAAACTATAAACTTCCGATATCTAAGATATTAGTCCCCATAAGCAAAAATTGTCCTAAATGTGGAAATAGACTCTATAAAAGAATTGTCCACAAATCCGATGAGATAAGGATATATGAACGATGCAGGAATAAGATTTCTTCAAATGGAGGATGTGACTATAATACCTTTATAAAAAATATTATAGAGAAGTGAAATCCTTTTCCATAACTAACATTATTGGAAAACTCTATAGTGTTACCCTGACGCCACAAGGTAAAGAAATATCTCTATATGAGTCTAACATAGACGAGCTTGTTAAATATATTCAAAATTTATTTTCACCCGAAAGAAACGGTCCAACAATATCAGAGAATGATATAAAAACTTGTATCTTTTTCTTCCTGCGACTGGTAAATACCCCTACTAGTCTTAGAGGGGCTCTTCTTATAAAACCGTGCTTAATATACCTGACAAAATCTGCTTGCGAAGAAGCTCGAGTATCCCAAAATGCTTCTGATGAAATTATGTCCTTTCTAATTATGTGGTTCAAGGCATTGGAAAACTCTCCTGATGCAGCAAGTATTTATCTCAAAAAACCCGATATAAAAGAATCTCCTCTTTTTAGATTTCACATAGATGCTTACACTTATTCAAAAACTGACGACGCTACCCTACCCTCTTTTTACAGAGCTTATGCTTATATTCTTCACAAAAAGATAAGACTAAACGAAAGGCAAAACATTGATTATGACACTCATCTTTCATACATCAGAGCTGCTCGATACTTTTTCAAGTATATGCCAGATGATATAAAGTCTTTAACGAACCACCCTCAAGTAATACCAGAAAACTACATTGATCTATTTGCGCGGCGATTAGATATCAATGAAAAAAAGAACTACGATGGTCCTCTGTCTAGCCTCGCAATAACTTATAAGAAAAAACTAAAAGCGTTAATCATCGGCAAGACAATTAAACCACATCCACATGAAGGAGCAAGATTTACACGAAAAATCAAAGAAGGTTTTCCTCAAAATGTACCAGCAGACGGGACTCTTACCATATTGACCCCCAAAATACACACGCCAGATATTGCTCAACGTATTTATCGCCTTGAAGCAGAAAAAGCACTGGAATATGAAACGGATGAAGAAGTAATCAACTGTGAAAAGTTCGAAGCAGATTATGAACTGCAAATGTATGAACTACCTGAGAAAGATTTAATTACCCCCCAAAAACCTTCTTTGAAAAAAGGATGGGAAGATTTAATAAATCTGAGAAGTTTTAACTTCTATTGGGACTCAAATTACCTAAATCTCTTTCACTATGCAGTTATGTACCAAACAATGATTAAACTCTGGAACACATCCTCATTTGATAATGCTAACCTGACTTTCATTGAGATCCTTATCCATACTGGTATACACCCCAAAAAGTTGATTGACTTAACAACTACCATTGAAAATACAGATAAAGAATTCATTCAACTTCAGAAAGTTGAAGAAAGGTATCATATATTAATCGAATCTATAGTCAAATACAGAAGGACGATTGACCATCCAGCTTGTTTTAAAACCTCCTCCACAGTTTGGGTTCCACTACCTGATAGGCTAAGCAAATTACTCTCCCACCTTCCAATACATCAAAGCCCATTCGTGTTTAGTTATGTTACTTCCAGAAATAGAATAAAACGGCTCTCATTACTGGATGTCGAGAATTATATAGAAAAAAATATCAACAATGCATATCCTGAATATGAGCTAAAAATCACATTAGCAAAAATTTACAGGTCATTTTTGCCGCTTTATCATCACCGTTTTGGATTAGACCCTCTTGTTTGTACACTTATAAGCGGGGAAGATCACCATAGACTTTACAGATCACAACTGCATTATGTCTATATTGAACATAAACGACTAGCTAAAGAGTATTTGGAAACTCATAACAAGGTAACTTCTGCTATTAAAGAAAACCTTTACAACAGCATACAATTTTCTTTTCTTGATAAAAATAGATTCTCTCAAGAGGAAATAAATAAATTTATTACACACAATCGCGCAATAGAAAGCCTTGACAAGATTTCAGTCCCACAGAAGCACGATTTTGGTTATGGTTCACCTCTTATATGCAAAAAAGAATATATAATTAATCTTGTTTCGTCTTTAAGGCATGCGATAATAAATGAGACTAACCCTTTAAAAAGGCATAATTTCTATTCTATATATGTCTATTTATGCCTTCAATTTTCTACATGCTTAAGGCCTAGGAATAACCCAGACATCCTATGGGCGGATTATAATGAACACTCAAATGTGATAGCAATATGCGATAAACAAAGCGTTAAATATAATGAAGAGAGATTTCTTCCTATCACAACGACATTAAAGACGCTTCTCACACACTTACATAAAGGTTTTAGACCGCTACGATTACATCTTGCAGAATATTATTACCCACCTTTAATAAAATTTGAAACGGACAAAATCTTCTTTTTCATAGAGGAGAAAACCGGAAAGATTATTGATTTTACTCTTAAAAAACTGAAAGAGCACCTCAAAAATATTGGTATTGACTATTCATTGCCATTGAACATGCCTCGGCATTTTTTGAGAAATTATTTATATCACTTAAACCTTTCAAATGACCTAATAGATTATTGGATGGGCCACCAACATATAAGTAAAGAATTGTTAAACAGTTCTTCCTCTGTACTTGCAGAAAATGCAATTGACACTGCTTTAACGGAAATTGACTCCTTACTCAATGAACTTGGCTTTACAGTTTTAGACTATCTTCCGAGAAATATTAAATGGAATGCGTCAAAGATAACAGATTAAGAACTATATCAGATATAGAATCCTATATAAGAACAGTGGCATCTAAAATCGCCGCTAAAAAGGGAATCTCGGAAAAAGTACTTGAACGAGTTGCTGATACATTAATACAAAGGATACGAAAAAAGTACTCTGATAAACACATAAATGTAAATAAAACGCCTCTGCTAAAACTAAGCCGCGATGATATAAATGTCATAGGAGATGCACTGGTCATAGGCGACATTTATTCTTATCAGACTTGGCTACATCGTGATAACTTCAATAGCTTGATCTTTAAGCTCAACATTGAACAGGTCATCCAAGGGCCCTTTTTAAGAATTCCACAACAAATAAGGCGCATGCTGATATTACAGATAGATCGTAGGATGTGGAAGCCACTTAAATATATTTATGCCCTTTCTGCTGATCTTTCAGCTCTAAAAATAAATAATTTCAAAAATCTAACTGAACTGGGGAGAAAAAAGAAGGAAGAAGAGGAAGATTACCTTTGCTCTTTTATCGCATCGGCCGCACTTTTTGGAAAAATACTTTTCCCTGGATTTGAAAATGCCATACTACGATCTACATGGAAAAATATTTCATTATCTCCAGTTTATATTGAAATACCCTTAGATAAAAACTACAAACAAGGCAGCAATCCTCCTTTTTACAGATATTTTCTACCTGCACCAGCCTCAAATTACCTTCTGAGATATCTGCTCTTTATAGAAAAACATTATCCTAGCAGGAATAAGAAAAAAGACTTAAATGCTCCTGTCTTTGAACACATACAAAAAAATCTCAATAAGTTTCCATATATCTTTGAAAAATGGACCATAAAAAGACTTAATGAACTAGGATTTTATGATATTAAAGGACTTTCGATAAGAACTTTCCGTAAAGCAGCATTGCTGGCATCTGCTATGTCTATAATCAGACCTACTAAGACAAGTTCTTATCCTCCTTTTATACTCTCAATTCAAACACAGAAGATAATCAGTGATTCTGTCCCTTGGAAATTTTTTATGGACTGCCCTGAATTTGATACTAAATCCGGGGTGTTTCTATATAAAGACACTGACTATGGATTACCAGAAAGAGAAAAGCCTGTAATTAACAATCGAGAGTTATCCAAAGCGTTGAAGACAATACAAACCTTCTTTCGAGATCCTCTTAAAACCGAAAAAAATACGGGCACAAAATCGTCACTGGGCGACAGAAAATCTATCATGAAGAAAATAAACTCACTTATCTCTTCTTTTGAAAACTTACTTCCATATGCTGATTATGAAAACCTTAAACTATATTCAGAGTGGATTGCAGACATGCTTGTTTTAAAAAGAACAGCAATAAAAACTATCAGTAACTATGTCTCAAATGCAAAAGACCTACTCCTTGCTCTTCCTGGAAACAAACCGGTTTATAAATTCTCGCAAGAAGAGCTTACCCAAATCATAAAACAGATCTTAAATCGTCATCTTTCTCCTAATATTATAAAGGGGTTAAAATCATTCTTGTATTTTGTTGAAGCTCGTTTTAAGGGCACCTTTGAATCTCCCAAATGGAAAAATAAAGAATTACGTAAGAAATCTTCTCTCACAGTGAAACCTTTAATCCACTTTGAACATGTCTCAGCCGCACTTGATAAACGTCACAACCTCACACACACTTATTTAAACAAGTATAAAGGTGAAAATCAGTATGAGAAACTGCTTCGAAGTATAACGCATAAATCAGAAGCCCTTCACCATATGGTTCATCTGGGCTTTTATACAGGACTGAGAGCGGGAGAATTTGCACATCTACGCATCCAAAATGTTGTCTATGATACTGGATATGTTCTGTGTATAAGAACAACCAAAACTGAAAACGGACTGAGAAACATTCCTCTTAGCTTACTTTTACCGACTAATTATATGGAAGAGTTTATTTCATATTATGAGCAGCGAAAACGCAACGCTTCAACCTCAAAAGACTTATTATTTCCAGGACATGATGGTAAACCGTGGGATACAAGTTATATGGCATCCGAAGTAAGACGCCTTTTTGAGTATATAGGCATAAGAAAAGTGAGATTTCATTATTTGAGACATGCCTTTGCAAACTGGTTTTTATTACGATGGTTTGTAGCGTTTTATCCTCAATATATAACAGAAGATATCCCATTTTTAAAGAATGAGCTGTTCCAAGAACCTCATATCACAAATTTTAAAAAGTTATTTATAGGAATGAACAATAAAAAATGCCAAGAATCTTTCACGTATGCTCTTGCAGTCCTCGCCCGACTCATCGGTCACGGAGGACCTTTAGTTACCCTACAGAAATATATACATATCGGGGACTGGCTATTTTTCTTACTTTCAAGACATCACAACAATACGATGGTGGATATTACATCGAAACAGGCCCAAGATTTTTTACAGGTAAGCTACCCTACTCTTCCTGAGGAACTAAAGGGAAGAAGCAAAAAAACATTATCCTACGAAGAACTTTTGTATTACCAAAGATTAAAATACTTGAAAAATAGGTAAAGAATTATTCTTTGAATTCAAGAAGATCACTGACTGAACAATTGAAGTATCGACAAAGTTTATCAAGAACTTCAAAATCTATCCGTTTTGCCTTTTCGTGGTATAGCAAGGCTATAGTATTTCTATGAACGCCGATATCCCGTGCGACATCAGCGATCTTTAGCTTCCTCTCCCCCATTAACCTTGATAAATGGCACTTAATCATCTTCAAAACCCTTAATAATTTACACTAAAAATGCCTTCAAATCAAATAACTTCACAAAATGTCATTCTGAATAACAAAATCGCTTGACAAATGTCTTTTTTAAGGTTATAATATCATTGAAAGTGACATTTAGGCATTTTTAATAGCAAAAAGAAGTTTAACATGAAATTAATGACTACAAACATGAAACCAAATGAAATTGTGACGACATTCTTCGTTCTACATGCTCTGGAGCGCAGAGAAAGCAAAACCGGTCAACGTTGTTTTCTCTCGCTAAAACTTTCTGACAGAAGTGGGTCAATCACAGGCTATGTCTGGAACGAAATTGAACAGGTATTTCCGGCAATAAAGAGAAAACCCTTTGTCAAAGTAAGAGGAATCACGAGAGTCTCGAATGATATGCTGGTCATTCATATCGAAAAAATCAGGGGGGCAATGCTATATGGCATAGGAAAAACTAAAGAAATCCAATGGGAAACCATAAAAAGACTTTCAACAGAAGGGATTCTGCTAGGACACATTAATATCAGGCTCATAATGCTCGCAAACAAAATTTCTATCATTAAGGGTTTTCCTAAGGAATATACCCTGCGGTTAAAGCATATGCTTCTTTCCTATCACGGTACGCTCGAATACGGTAACCCTATTATACCAGCGGCTCCAGAAGCAATAGTCCTTCACCTGATAGAAAATCCGGATGCAAAAATAATCATCTCTATTGTCATTTTGGAAATTCCGATCCTGAAGCCGTATGGGGCCATTTCGACAAGTTTCTTAAGACCAGAATTTATCAAGGAGGTGATCTAAATGAATCTCAAAAGATAAATTTAAATGCAAGACAGGTTTATGCCAGATTGAGAACTAAGAGGAGGAGTAAATATGAATATTTATCTTACAACTGAAGAATTAAGTTTAAAAATAAAATACAATCCACGATATATCAGGGAACATCTTAAGGATAAAGTCTTTAAAAAGGACATTCATTACATAAAACCTTTTGGAGGAAAGAAAATCCTCTACATATGGAATGAAATCGAAAAACTTATCCTTTCACCTGCCAAAGAAGAAAACCCTATGGATAAAATTATTTTAAGGAGGAAGAGAGCATACAATGGGCAAAATTAGAGTCACTAAAGCGGGTTACCTTTATTTTGATTTTTTCTATCAAGGAATTAGGTGCAGGGAATATACTAAATTAAAAAATACGCCAGAAAACTTTAAGATAATGAAAGCTGCCTTAGAAAAAATAGAAAGTGAAATTCTTCTGGGTACATTTGACTATCCTAAATATTTCCCCGGGAGCAGAATTGCCACACAATTTTCACAAGATACCAAAAAATCTGATGGTATTCCTTTCGAAGAATTCGCTCAACAATGGTATAAAAATAACATGATCTCGTGGAAGCCGTCTGTCAGAAAAGATTTTAAATCCATTCTAAACTACCATCTAATTCCGCATTTTAAAGACATACCAGTCATACATATAACCAAAGCGATGATAAAAAATTTCAGAACATCACTTGCTCAACTGGAAGGAAGAAAAGGCCCATTAAGCAATAAACGCATTAACAATATACTTTCTGTATTAAGACTGATACTCAATGAAGCAGCTGAGGAATACGAAATTTCAAACCCTTTTGTCAAAATTAAACCTCTTCCTGTCAGAAAGTCTCACATTATGCCATTCTCATTAAAAGAAGTATTTACTTTCCTTGATATGGTTCCAAGAGATTTTTACAATTACTATGTCGTAAGATTCTTCACAGGAATGAGAACAGCCGAGATAGATGGGCTTAAATGGGTATATGTAGATTTCAATAATAAGAAGATTCATATCAGAGAAACATGGCAAAATAACCAATGGGTTCCACCTAAAACTGAGAGCTCTGTGAGAGAGATAGATATGTCTGAAATAGTCGAAAAAGCACTGTTATGCCAGAAAGAAAAAACAGGTCATCTTGAGTTAGTCTTCTGCACAAAAACAGGAAAGCCTTTGGATTACAACAATGTTTCTAAGCGAATCTGGTATCCAACGCTTAAAAAAGCAGGACTTACACCCAGAACTCCATATCAAACACGACATACAGCTGCGACTCTTTGGCTTGCTTCAGGCGAAAACCCAGAATGGATAGCAAAACAACTGGGGCATTCTGACACGCAGATGCTTTTCAAGATATACTCAAAATTCATACCAAACTTGACAAGAAAGGATGGTTCAGCATTTGAACGTATTCTCAACGAATACATAACCAATAGGGAGAGGGATGAGTAATAGGTTAAATACAATTAACACCCTGGCAACTGTATCGCTGGAATTTTTAAAGAGCAAAATCGCAAAAGCTATGAGCAACTTTGAGTTCAGGCCTTCTCAGGTAGAAATGATTAAAGCCTGCTCAAATATTATCGAATTGGGCGGAACACTTTTGGCAGAAGCAGGTACAGGCACAGGCAAAACCTTTGCCTACCTTATTCCCTTAATTCTCTCTGGGAAAAAAGGAATTATCTCCACACGAACAATTAATCTTCAAGAACAACTATCTTCAAAGGATTTAAAATTTCTTACTAACTTAGTTAACTTCAATTATGCAATCATTAAGGGAAGAAGTAACTATCTCTGTTTGAGACGATTCAATTCATTTAAGCCAGAAACCGAAAAAGAAACAGAAATATATAAAAATTTGTTTAACTGGGCTTCCACAACAGACAGTGGAGACTTAGACAATTTGATTTTCAACGCATTCCCTATATGGAACAAGATATGTTCCGATTCTGATGCATGTAGAAAGACAAAATGTGGATTTTATAACGATTGTTTTTATTTCAAAGCAAGAAGGACATCTGAAAAAGCGCAGATAGTTATAGTAAATCATGCATTGCTGAGTGTAAACGGTATGCTTCCAAAGGATAAAAAGATACTGCCAGAGGCAGATGTTTTGGTAATCGATGAAGCTCACGCCCTTGATACAGTTCTCTCAGAACACATTGGACTGAATATTTCAAATCGAGGCATCGAAAACATACTGAATACCCTTCTAAGGCTCGATGGGGGAGAAACATATAGAGGTCTGCTCTCAAAATTTCCCGCATCATTCCCTGTAATTGAATCACTGCGGTCTGAATTAAGCCTATTTTGGTCCCAGGTGAAAAACATATTCCAGAATAGAGAATCCATAAAAGGCACTTTTAAATTAAAGAATTCATTATATGATCTTTCCAACTCTATTAAATTATTTTTAGAAAAAACAAGAAATGAACAGTTAGGATTTTTCGAAGAAAATGAAGAGCTTGAACTTAACGCTTTCTTGAAAAAACTCCACTCAACAGCTAGTGCAATGGAAACATTCTCCGAAGGAACTGAAAACACCGTCAGATGGGTAGAAATTGAAGAAAATAGAGTTGCTCTTAGAATGACACCAATTTACCCACAAGAGTTTGTTAATAAGGCAATCCTTCCAAAATATCAGTCAATCATCCTGACATCTGCTACACTCTCGGTCTGCAATGACTTCAGCTTTATAACTAAGATTCTCGGGCTTGAAAATTCACAAAAAATATCAGTTCCTTCGCCTTATGATTTCAAAGAACAGGTAACCATTGAAATTAAAAAAGGAATTGGACTGATAAATCAAGACCAGGACAGTAATATCCTTTCCCAAGTGATACTTAAAGAAGCCGCCCAAAAAGATGGTGGAATTCTCGTTCTTTTTACCTCTAAAAGTGTGATGCGAAAGACATGGGAACTCTGCCTTGATGAACTCTTAGCACTAGGACTTAACCCAATGATGCAGGGTAAAATCCCCAATAAAGCTATCCTTCAAACCATGAGAGAAAGCCAAAATAGTGTTATCTTTGGGCTCGATTCTTTTTGGGAAGGAGTGGATGTTAAAGGAGACTCTCTCAAGTGTTTAATAATCACAAAGTTACCCTTCGAAGTTCCCACCGAGCCCTTAGTGATGGCAAGGACAGAAGAGATTAGAAAGCAAGGTGGGGATCCATTTAACGAATATACGCTCCCACGAGCTGTACTCAAATTCAAACAAGGATTTGGAAGACTCATACGATCCACCAATGATAGAGGAAGGGTTATTATCTGTGACGAACGAATTGAAACAAAATATTATGGCCGTAAATTTTTAAAGGCTGTCAACATATAAGTTTATCCACTTCGTAGAAGATATCTTGCTAACTGACGTTCCTATTTCCAGTCCATCTTGTCAGCATTTCCGAAACAAATAGAAAAAGTTTTTGTAGGCAGAGAGGACATACCCTCATCTATAGTGCCACTGTTAATTAGAGTAAACCTGCTCATTTTCTGTTGCAAGTCTGAACTCATTTGGAGTCAGATCCCCAAGTGAACTGTGGGGACGCTCCTGATTGTAATCGACCTGCCATTCCTCTATAACCCTCCGCGCATGCTCCATGGACATGAACCAGTTCTGATTAAGACATTCATCCCTTAAACGCCCGTTGAAACTCTCAATAAAAGCATTGTCCACTGGCTTCCCCGGCCTGGTGAAATGCAACTTCATTCCACGTTCATAGGCCCATGCATCCAGCGCATTACTAACAAACTCAGGTTATGGTTAATCACTAAACCCTCCCGCTTCAAAAGCACATGCAGCCTTCGAACCCAGACCGCTGACGCTCCTCTGCAAGCTCCCTCATCCTCCTCCTTAGCTTCAGCGTCCCTGTCCGGCTTAGGTTGATACCTGAGGGTATTCCTACCCATACCAACTAAACCGCTTGCCCGTCTCACGCTAAGCCCAAAGCAGTTGACGATATACTCAGCCGCCTCTCTTCGTGCCTTGGGCTTTAGAGGTTTTTTGAGATAACTGCCTTAAGCGCTCGTATGTCCAAGGCCTGTTCAGCCACCATCTGTTTGAGCTTGCGGTTTTCGGCCTCAAGTTGCCTGAGCTTCTTTAAATCGCTTACGGTCATGCCCCCGTATTTAGCCTTCCAGTTGTAGTAGGTAGCGTCGCCCATGCCATACTTCCGACATAGTTCAGACACAGGAATGCCGTCCTCTGCTTCTTTGAGAATCCCTACTATCTGCTCTTCCGAATACCTACTCCTCTTCATCTTTGCCTCCTTGCATCAAGTGCTATATTATGCCAGCACTTTAATTACAAGTGGTACTATTTTTGGGGGCATGTCCGTTTGAATGCAAAATCGTAGGTGAAAATTTCGGTATTTCATGAAATCAGTTTTAGATATTTTACGCCATATTACACTTTTGAGGTGTGTTGTTGTAAAATACAGCGTTACAACGCCGGGATAATATTTAATACAGGACAATAAAACAGGGCACACTGTATCATGATTGAACATTTTTCACTTGCACACTACAGGTTCACCTTCATTCCTGAAGATACAATCCGTATGCCTGCCTATAATAAAGGTAACGTGTTAAGAGGAGCCTTCGGCTCATCACTAAGAAGACTCGTATGCTCGATGGATAAAGGGGCTGACTGTAACTTATGTGTCTTGAAAGAGAAGTGTGCTTATGCTCTTATATTCAGCCCTGTTGGGATTATAGATGCAAAACGGCTGCGTAATTCACCGAGAGGATATGTCCTAAAGCCACCACTTTCTCAGGATACAGAATATACCAGCTCTTCACCCCTTAAGTTCGATATGTTGTTTGTCGGCGACAGGGTGAAATATCTGCCCTATGTAGTTGTTCCTTTTGTAGAGCTTGGAAAGGCCGGAATCGGCTTGAACCGGGGAAAATTCAGGCTCGGCGACATAGAATCTTTAAAAGGCGGGGCTACAACGACAATCTACAACTCATCGACGAATACCGTAAAGGACAGAAGGCCATATATCACTGGCGAGGAATTGATGAAAAAGGCAGATACTTTTAATAAAGACTCCATTACGCTGAGGTTTCTGACTCCTACAAGAATAAAGTACAATCCCACGAATGAGAAGGGGAAAAGCAGAGTTGTTAGAACCCCTGAATTTCACCACATTATAAGAAGGCTCAGGGACAGGGTTAATGCGCTTTCAAGGGCATACTGCGGAAAAGCATTGGATATTGACTTCAAGGGCATTGCCGAGAGGGCAATGAATGTCGGCACAAAAAAGAACAGCCTTAAGTGGCTTGAAATAAAGCGAAAGAGCAGAACCCAGCGAACCACTCATGACCAGAGCGGATTTATCGGAAGCATTACTTTTGAAGGAGACCTGAAAGAGTTTCTTCCGTTGCTTATTGTTGGCGAGTACGTTCATGTAGGCGAAGATGCAGTTTTTGGCAACGGCTGGTACAGGATAGAAGATAGGTAAAGATTCCCTGGAAGGGAGGTGGACAAAACTATGGCAAAAAAGCTTGCATACGAAAGGTA
>MTOV01000007.1 GCA_002011815.1 Nitrospirae bacterium JdFR-86
AGAAGCTCCCTTACCTCAAGCTCCACGAGGTCCAAAAGCTCAGGGTCATCAACCATGTCCACCTTGTTCAAAAACACCACTATATACGGAACATTAACCTGCCTTGCCAGAAGTATGTGCTCCCTTGTCTGCGGCATAGGTCCGTCTGCTGCACTGACCACAAGTATCGCACCGTCCATCTGTGCAGCTCCGGTTATCATGTTCTTTATGTAATCGGCATGACCAGGGCAGTCCACATGCGCATAGTGCCTCTTGTCAGTCTCATACTCCACATGCGCAGTGGCTATGGTTATGCCCCTTGCCTTCTCTTCAGGCGCGTTGTCTATAGAATCAAACGACCTGTAGTTCGCCATCCCCTTAAATGACATTACCTTCGTTATCGCAGACGTCAGCGTCGTCTTCCCGTGGTCTACATGGCCTATCGTCCCTACGTTTACATGCGGCTTTACTCTTTCAAACTTCTCCTTCGCCATTTAATACCTCCTATTCGCCTTTCGCTTTGGCTATAATCGCATCGGATATAGCCTTTGGAACCTCTTCGTAATGGGAAAACTGCATTGTATATGTAGCTCTCCCCTGCGTCTTAGACCTTAGGTCTGTGGCATAACCGAACATCTCACTAAGTGGCACAAGCGCCTTTATAACCTGAGCCTTACCTCTCCTGTCCATCATCTGTATCTTTCCTCTCCTTGAGTTCAGGTCTCCCATGACATCGCCCATGTATTCTTCCGGAGTCACAACTTCAACACTCATTATCGGCTCAAGAAGCACCGGCTGAGCTTTTTTCGACGCCTCTCTGAATGCCATAGAACCTGCTATCTTAAAGGCTAATTCAGAGGAATCCACTTCATGGTATGAACCGTCATAAAGCGTTGCCTTCACATCTACTACAGGATATCCAGCAAGTATACCTGAATCCATCGCCTCTCTTATCCCTTTCTCCACAGGAGGTATATATTCCTTAGGGATTACTCCGCCTACTATCTTATTGACAAACTCCAGCCCTTTACCTGTCTCTGCTGGCTCAATCTCTATAACCACATGGCCATACTGACCACGTCCGCCTGTCTGCTTTATAAACTTGCCTTCCCCTCTGGAAACCGCTTTTATCGTCTCTCTGTATGCCACCTGTGGCTTGCCTACATTGGCACCAACCTTGAACTCCCTTAAAAGCCTGTCTACTATTATCTCCAGATGAAGCTCACCCATTCCGGATATAATCGTCTGACCGGTCTCCTCGTCCACGGTTATTCTAAAAGACGGGTCTTCCTGCGCAAGCTTTGAAAGCGCCTGCGAAAGCTTCTCCTGGTCTGCCTTCGTCTTCGGCTCTATAGCCACCGAAATGACCGGCTCAGGGAATTCCATAGACTCAAGAACCACAGGAGCATGCTCATCACACAGGGTGTCACCTGTAAGGGTGTTCTTAAGACCAACTGCCGCTGCTATATCGCCTGCCCTTACCTCCTTCAGTTCCTCACGCTTGTTGGCGTGCATCTTAAGAAGCCTTCCTATCCTTTCCTTGACACCCTTTGAAGAATTGTATACATACGACCCTGCTCTAAGAACACCTGAGTAAACCCTCAGATACGTAAGCTGTCCTACATAAGGGTCGGTCATGACCTTGAATGCAAGAGCACTGAACGGTTCGTCCGCGCTCGCCTTCCTGTGAACTACGGAATCGTCCACAGGATTTTTGCCTTCTACCGGAGGAATGTCCAGAGGCGAAGGCAGATAATCAACAATTGCATCCAGAAGCTGCTGAACACCCTTGTTCCTGAATGCAGAACCACAGAGCACAGGAGTCAGCTTAAGCGTAAGCGTGCCCTTTCTTAAAGCCGCCTTTATCTCTGCCTCTGTGATTTCCTCCCCGTTTAAAAACTTCTCCATTATATTTTCATCTATATCTGCAAGGGCTTCGAGCATCTTCTCCCTATGCTTTTGTGCCTCGGGCAGAAGCGCCGGGTCTATGTCCCCTTCAACATACTTTGCACCAAGTGCCTCGTCATCAAAATAAATAGCCTTCATTCTTACCAGGTCAACAGGACCTCTGAACTTGTCCTCCGCACCGATGGGTATCTGCACAGGCACTGGATTTGCACCCAGACGCTCCACCATGCTCTCTACGCTCATGAAGAAATCAGCACCTACCCTGTCCATTTTATTCATAAAGGCTATTCTCGGCACTCTATACTTGTCTGCCTGCCGCCAGACAGTCTCTGACTGGGGCTCAACCCCTGCTACTGAATCAAATATTGCAACTGCTCCGTCAAGCACTCTTAATGACCTCTCAACCTCTACAGTAAAATCGACATGGCCTGGAGTGTCTATTATATTTATTCTGTGGTCTTTCCAGAAACATGTCGTTGCGGCTGAAGTTATCGTTATGCCGCGTTCTTGTTCCTGAACCATCCAGTCCATGACGGCCGTGCCTTCATGGACCTCGCCCATTTTATAAGTAACCCCTGTATAGTACAAGATCCTTTCGGTCGTAGTAGTCTTGCCCGCATCTATATGCGCCATGATGCCAATATTCCGTGTTTTCTCTAAGGGGTATTGCACTTATCCTCGTCCTCACTACCATCTGTAATGGGCAAAGGCCTTGTTTGCCTCGGCCATCTTGTGGGTGTCTTCCTTCTTCTTGATGGAAGAACCGGTGTTGTTAAACGCATCCAGAAGCTCTGCGGCAAGCCTTTCACTCATGGTCTTTTCACCACGCTGTCTTGCGTAGGAAATAATCCACCTGAAAGCCAATGCCACACGCCTCTGAGGCCTCACCTCTACAGGCACCTGATACGTAGCACCGCCTACCCTTCTGGGCTTTACCTCTATCAACGGCTTTACATTGTCTATAGCCGTCTTAAAGGTCTTGAGCGGGTCATTGCCTGTCTTCTGCTTTATGATGTCAAGCGCATCATAGCAGATGCGCTCTGCTATGGACTTCTTTCCGTCCTTCATCAGGACATTTATGAACTTGCTAAGAAGCTTGCTGCCGTACCTCGGGTCCGGCAGTATCTCTCTTTTTTCTACAACCCTTCTTCTTGGCATTATTTAGGCCTCTTGGTTCCGTATTTTGACCTTCCTCTTCTTCTGTCAGCCACACCTGCTGCATCGAGCGTGCCCCTGACAATGTGGTACCTGACTCCCGGAAGGTCTTTCACCCTACCGCCCCTTATCATGACGATAGAGTGTTCCTGGAGGTTGTGCCCTACGCCAGGTATATAAGCAGTAACTTCCATTGCATTCGTAAGCCTGAGCCTTGCCACTTTTCTAAGCGCTGAATTCGGCTTTTTCGGCGTGGTTGTATACACCCTCACACACACGCCCCTCTTCTGTGGACAATTCTTCAGTGCTGGACTTTTTGTCTTTTTCTGAACCTTTTTCCTGCCATGCCTTACAAGCTGCGCTATTGTAGGCACCTTTCCTCCTAAGTTGATTTTCTAATGCTAAACAGTCCCAACCCTCCGGGCACGCCCGGACAAAAGATAACTTTAACAAAGAATTTATTTTTTGTCAAGAAGTGTGCCTCAAAGTGTGCTTCGTTCAAAGGCGCACGGGGATAAAGACGAAGGGCTATATTCAAGGAGAGACAAGGTTCCGGGACTGTGCCAAAGCACAGTCCCGCTTGAGAGATTGTGCCTATTAGGAGACTTCTACTTTTATCTCCTTAGGCTTTACTTCTTCACGCTTCGGAAGGACTATCTGCAGCACACCGTTTTTGAATGTGGCTTTCGCCTTTGCACTGTCAACCTCGACAGGCAGAGGGATAGTCCTTGCAAAGCTTCCATAGCTTATCTCCGCTGAGTAATAGTCTTCGTCATTGATCTCCTCTTCCTGCTTGAGTTCCCCTCTCAGCGTGAGAGAGTCTTTTGTAACAGTAAGGTCTATGTCCTCTTTATTCACGCCTGGAAGCTCTGCCTTGATGACTATCTCGTTCTTCCTGTCATACATCTCGATGTTCGGCACAATCACCCCTGCCTCTGCAGGTCTGGGCCAGAAGCGTCTCCGCCTGTGAGGTGGCTCAAAGAATTCGTCAAACAGTCGCTGCATGTCCTTCCTTATCTCGTCAAGCTCTTTCATCGGTGACCATTTTACAATCGACATAAACGCACCTCCTTTCTTTGATAACGCTACAAGGCGTTTATGTTGTTACGGCTTCTGCCTTAGCCACTTTCCTGAACACAGCTTTATCATCTTCAAAATCCACTTCCACGACATCTCCCTCACGGAATGTTCCGTCAAGGAGCTTAAGTGCAAGTGGATTAAGTATCTCCCTCTGGATGCACCTCTTAAGAGGTCTTGCACCGTAAACAGGATCATAACCGAGTTCAGCAAGCCGCTCTTTTGCAGTATCAGTAAGCACGATGTCTATGCCCTTCTGGTTGAGATACTTCTTCATGCGGTTGACCTGAATGTCCACTATCTGCCTGAGAAGCTCTTTGGACAGAGGGTTAAAGATTATTATCTCGTCCACCCTGTTTAAGAACTCAGGCTTGAAGAACCTCCTGAGGTCTTCCATGATTCTCTCTTTAAGCTCGTACTCCTCCTCAGCCCAGTGTGCAGGTCTCCTTTCTCTTTCTATAAGAAGCTCCTGTATGTGTGTGCTTCCGATATTGGAGGTCATTATCACAACCGTGTTTCTGAAATCCACAGTTCTTCCGTGCCCGTCAGTAAGCCTTCCGTCATCAAGGAGCTGAAGAAGCAGGTTAAAGACCTCTGGATGTGCCTTCTCTACTTCGTCAAAGAGTATGACTGAGTATGGACGCCTTCTTACTGCTTCTGTAAGCTGTCCGCCTTCCTCGTATCCGACATAGCCAGGTGGTGCGCCTATCAGCCTTGAGACTGTATGCCGCTCCTGATACTCGGACATGTCTATCCTTATCATTGCGTTTTCGTCATCGAACAGGAACTCTGCCAGCGCCCGACAAAGCTCTGTCTTGCCCACACCGGTCGGACCGAGGAATATGAACGAGCCTATTGGTCTGTCCGGGTCTTGTATGCCTGCCCTTGCCCGCCTTACTGCATTGCTTACTGCCTCTATGGCTTCGTCCTGTCCGACTACCCTCATGCGAAGCCTTTCTTCCATGTGCACGAGCTTCTGCACCTCGCCTTCAAGCATCTTGGATACAGGTATGCCTGTCCATTTGGATACGACCTCTGCTATGTCCTCCTCAGTGACTGCCTCTTTAAGCATCCTGCGCTGTGCCTGCCGCTCAGAAAGCTTCTTGCTTTCTTCCTCCAGAGACTTCTGAAGTTCAAGCAACACACCGTATCTGAGTTCTGCCGCTCTCGTAAGGTCTCCCTCGCGCTCGGCACGCTCTGATTCAAGCCTTGTCCGCTCTATCTGCTCCTTGATTCCTCTTATCTTGGCTATCGCCTCTTTTTCACTGAGCCACTGCGCTCTTAACTGATTTCTCTTCTCGGTAAGCTCTGCCATCTCCTTTTCGAGCTTCTCAAGCATCTCTTTTGCACCAGCCGAGCCGTCTTTCTGAAGCGCCTGTCTTTCTATCTCGTGCTGACGGAGTTTTCTTTCAATCTCGTCAAGCTCAACAGGCATACTGTCTATCTCCATCCTGAGCTTTGAAGCGGCTTCATCTATAAGGTCTATTGCCTTGTCAGGAAGAAACCTGTCGGCAATGTATCTGTTTGAAAGCACTGCTGCTGCTACAAGAGCAGAATCCTTTATCTTTACGCCGTGGTGAACCTCGTATCTTTCCTTAAGCCCTCTCAGTATGGAAATGGTATCCTCCACAGTAGGCTCTTTTATAAGGATAGGCTGAAACCTCCGCTCAAGCGCCGGGTCTTTCTCTATGTACTTCCGGTATTCATCAACCGTGGTTGCACCCACACATCTGAGGTCTCCTCTTGCCAGCGCCGGCTTAAGCATATTGGATGCATCAATGGCACCCTCTGCCGCACCGGCTCCAACAAGGGTATGCAGCTCGTCTATAAAAAGTATTATTTTGCCTTCTGACTGCTCTATCTCTTTTAAGACTGCCTTGAGTCTTTCCTCAAACTCACCGCGGAACTTCGAGCCTGCAACAAGTGCGCCCATGTCAAGAGCCACTACACGCTTGTCCTTCAGGGTCTCAGGCACATCACCCTGAACAATCCTCTGCGCAAGACCTTCTGCAATAGCAGTCTTACCCACGCCGGGGTCACCTATGAGCACAGGATTGTTCTTCGTCCTCCTTGAAAGCACCTGAATAATCCTTCTTATCTCCTCGTCCCTTCCTATAACAGGGTCGAGTTTGCCCTGCCTTGCAAGCTCTGTAAGGTCCCGGCTGTAGCGGGCAAGCGCCTGATACTTATCCTCAGGATTCGGGTCTGTCACACGCTGCGAACCCCTTATCTTCTGCATCGAGGCAAATACCTTGTCCGGCATCACACCGTATCTTTTAAGAAGCTCTGTCCCAGGTCCTCCAACCTGAAGCACTGCAACCAGAAGATGCTCCACGCTCACATACTCGTCCTTCAGGCGCTCTGCCTCTGTAAAAGCCTTCTCGAAAACTTCCTTCAGCCTTGGGGAAATGTAAAGCTGTCCAAAAGGCGTTGCACCAGAGACCTTCGGAAATTTGTCTATTTCCTCTTCTATGTCTCTTTTAAGCGCATCTATGTTGACATCAAGCCCTTTCAGTATCTGCACTGCAACGCCTTCTGTATCCTCAAGCAGTGCCCTCAGGAGATGCTCCGGTTGAAGCTCCTGATTGCCTTTCCTTTCGGCAATCCTCTGTGCCTCCTGTAAAGCCTCCTGACTCTTTATGGTAAGTTTATCGAGTCTCATTCTCCTCCTCCTCAAAGAATATCTTCCTTATCTTTTCTTCAAACTCGCGCCTCAGTTTTTCATCCAGAAACTGCATCATCTCTTCCACTTCCTTCTGAAGACACTCAAGCCTGTGCCGCATCCTGAGGATTATGTCCACACCTGCTCGGTTTACCCCGAGGTCTCTTGTGAGCCTGAGTATCAAGCCGAGCCTTTCCAGGTCTGCCTCGGAGTAAAGCCTCTGTCCCCTGCTTCTTTGCGGAGACACCAGCCCCTCCCGTTCATACATCCTGAGGGTCTGCGGATGAACATTAAGTATCTTCGATACCACGCTTATCATGTAAAGAGGCTGGTTTTTGTCCTTTATCATTTTCTGCTCATCCCCTTCCTCGGATTTTCTTTATATGCTGCTTCTATCTCCTTAAGCGCGTCACGCACCTTTGCACTTATGTTCTTAGGCACAGCTATCTGAACATCCACATACATATCGCCTCTTGCTCCTGTCGGTGAAATAAATCCTTTCTTTGAAAGCTTAAACCTCTGTCCTCCCTGCGTGCCTGGTGGAAGCGTCATGACCGCAGTGCCGTCTATGGTCGGCACCTCGACCTTTGCTCCAAGCGCTGCTTCCCCAAACGTAACAGGGAGTTTGAGGTATATATCATTGCCTTTTCTTTCAAACAGCGGATGCGGTCTGACACTTACCCTTATGCGAAGGTCTCCAGGCGGACCACCTCCCTGACCGGCATTGCCCATTCCCCTGAGCCTGAGGGTCGAGCCATTGTCAACTCCAGCAGGTATCTTGACAGTAACTGTCTCTGACTTGTAGGTCTTTCCCTGTCCGCCACAGACCTTGCAGGACTTCGTAACCTTTCTTCCAGTGCCTCCACAGGTAGAACACGTCTGCGCCATCCTGAAGAATCCGCGTGAGGTATAAAGCTTTCCACTGCCCTTGCACTTCGGACACACAACAGAGGCTTCAACCCCGGTTCCGCCACAGCTTGTGCAGGAAGCCTCCCGCATCAGGGTCATGCGCTTGGTAGCACCTGTAAACGCTTCCTCTAGAGATACCTCAAGGTCAGTGACTAAATCACTTCCCCTTACAGGTCCGGCTCTCCTGCCACCGAATATCTCTGAGAATATGTCTCCGAAGCCGAACTCGAATATATCCTCAAAAGGCGGTGCGCCTTCATACCACGCTCCGCCTTCAAACGGACTCTTGCCGAAACGGTCATACTCTTCCTTCTTCTTTGGATCACTTAAGACCGCATACGCTTCGTTGACTTCCTTAAACCTTTCCTCAGCGACTTTGTCGCCGGGATTCAGGTCAGGATGATATTTCCGCGCAAGCTTCCGGTAAGCCTTCTTTATCTCATCAAGGCTTGCATCTTTGCTGACACCGAGTATCTCGTAGTAGTCCTTCACAGCTGCCATCACCTATCACCTATTCATATCATAGCACTTTAGTCGAGTTATGTCAAGTCCCTTTCTACGAATTGTATAAAAATTTGCTGATTGAGTCTATCTTCATAAGTCTATCAAAACAACAGAGAGTGTCAACCGATGAAGTACAGGCTTAATGCACTCCTTGACGATATTACCTTACAAGGGATATTATTTATAACGAGCCGAAGTGGTGGAACTGGCAGACACGCCAGGTTCAGGGTCTGGTGGGGGCAACTCCGTGGGGGTTCGAATCCCCCCTTCGGCACCATTTCGTATCACCCAACAGGAGGCAGAAAATGGCAAGGGTTTACATGCTGGCAAATGTCCTGCCAGGAAAAGAAAGAAGCATAAGAGATACCCTCCGGGGAACTAAAGGTGTAAGTCACGCAGATGTCATAACAGGACAGTATGACATCGCAGCCGTCCTGGAAGCAAAAGACACAAACGAAATATTTAACAAGATCCTCAAGGAAATCAGAAAAATAAGAGGACTGACTCGTACAGAAACGTTCGTAGCCGTGGAATAACTGCTCACAATATCCAACTACACCCCTGCTGAGTGTTAAAAGTAATGAAACCGCAGAGAAACTCCCCTGAAGATACAGAAAGAGCTGAAAGACTAAGAGAAGTGCTTGAAGCACTTTATGAAGTCAACAAGCTCGTGCCAATAATTGTAGAGGGCAGAAAAGACGCACTTGCACTAAGAAGACTCGGACTCGTCGGCGAAATAATCACCCTTCATCGCGGAAAAACCCTCTATGACTTCTGCGAGGACATCGCAGAAAGATACCATAAAGTAGTCATACTCCTTGATTGGGACTCCGAAGGCGAAAGCCTTAACAAGAAAGTCAGCAAAAACCTGAAAGGACAGTGGGAGGAATTCTCTGCCTTTAGAGACCTCCTTAAGATTCTCTGCCAGAAAGACGTAAAGGACATAGAAGGAATTCCAAGACTCCTTAAAAGACTTGAAGGCGATGGGCTCTATTGGCGATAAGGGTGAAGAACTTGCAGTAAAGTTCCTCAAAAAAAACGGCTATAAGATTATAAAACGTAACTACCGAACGCCGACCGGAGAAATAGACATAATCGCAAAGGATGGCGACAAGCTTGTGTTCGTCGAAGTAAAAACAAGAACCGACAGCCTGTTCGGCCATCCGGTGGAAGCCGTGGATTACAGAAAACAGCGAAAGATAAAAACAGCAGCTCTTCACTACCTTGCAACGCAGAAAAAAGAGATGCCAGCAAGGTTTGACATCATCAGCATCCGCATAGGACCGGACGGAAAAACCATAGAACACCTGAAGGATGCCTTTGAAGGACCATAGGGCAGCCTTCTAAAAATTCGTATCTTTACCTTCCAAACGTGCAGGACGGCTTCAGCTCTTAGACAAAAAAAGCCATGCCCCTTGACCTTTTGAGTGTATAAAAAATAAAATTTAGTTACGATGGGGATGGACAAAACCATATTCGAGCTTCAGGCAGAAGTCTGCAAGACCATAGCGAGTCCCAAAAGGCTTGAGATAATCCACGCTCTTAAAAACGGAGAAAAGACTGTTACTGATCTGGTGAGCATTCTGGGTGTGCCTAAGGCCAATGTCTCACAGCACCTTGCGGTAATGAGACACAAAGGTGTGCTCAAGGCCCGCAGGGAGGGAGTCAACATCTATTACAGTATCTCAAACCCTAAGGTCATCAAGGCATGCATGCTCATGAAGGAAGTGCTCACCGAGCAGATGCGGGAAAGAAACAAGCTGATCAAAAAGGCAAAAGTCTAAGACCACCGCTCCCTTTTCCATCACTCAGGCAGAATCTGCACAAAGAAGTTTTTCCTTGACAGATATATGCAAATATTGTAATATTTGCATATAAACTGGAATGCCCGGAGGTTCATATGTCTGAGATTTCTGCATGCAGCAGTGTTATAGAAGAAGCACCCGCCTTTGTCCGCAAGGTCGAACTCCTTAAGGTCATTGCCCATCCGGTAAGAATCATGATACTGGATGAGCTTACAAAAGGCGTAAAATGCGTAAGCGACCTCGAAGAGTTCCTCGACATAAGCCAGCCCAATGTCTCACAGCACCTCGCCCTGCTTAGAAGACACGGAGCCATAGACTACTACATGGACGGAAGACTCAGATGCTACTTCCTGAAAGACCCTTTTATACCGGAGATTCTGGAGATCCTGAAAAAAGACTATAAAGAGGAACTGCCTCCGCCGGCATGCTGCCCTGTTACAAAAAAAGGCAGCTACCCGGGAAACAGGAGAAGATAAAAAACAAAGGGGAGGTATTATGGCAAAAACATTTACCTTGTTTTTAGGAACACCGCCTTATTTTTCCGAAAACACCCTGACAGCCATACGGCTTGCCAGCTCTGCACTGAGCAAGGGACACACCGTAAACCTTATAGCAAGCGGCGACGGTGTATACTGCTTCCTTAAAAAACAGAAAGCCAAAGGCATACCAAATGCAGAAGAGGAATTTTCCGCGCTTATCGCCCGCGGACTTAAAGTCTTTCTCTGAGGCGGATGCATGAACTTTCGCCGTGCGGCGAAAGAAGATTATCTCGACGGAACAGAGGTCGGCTCCCTTAAAGGGCTTTTCAAAACAATGGCTGAAACTGATGTCTGGATAAACCTTGGTTAGGAGGACTTATGAATAAACTTGCAATCATCCTGCGCAGACCTCCATACGGCGATATCAATGCCGCAGAGGCTGTAAGACATGCACTGGGCGCTGTAGGGGAAGAAATCGAAGTCTCGCTGCTTCTACTTGACAGCGGTATACTGCTTGCAAAAGAAAACCAGAACGACACAGGCACAGGAATGACAAACCTCGGCGCTGCACTTAAAGACTGCATAGACATGGGAGTCAATGTCTATGCTGACAAGACATCCCTGCGGGAAGAGCACGTTGATGAAAAAGACCTCATAGAAGGCATAAACATCATAAACAGCTCAGAGCTTGCAGAACACATAAAAGAAGCGGATAAAACTGTGATCTTTTAAGAAAGGGGAGAGCCATGCTCGTAATCATTAAAAATGCACCAGGGACACAAGAAGCCAAACGCGCAGTAAAACTGGCAAGAGATATGGCAGCAGATATCGTGCTTGTTCAAAACGGTGTATACCTTGCCGAAAGAGACAGACTCGAAGGATTCTGCGGCACTGCATATGCACTCGATGAGGACATCCGGCTAAGAGGAATTACAGATATAGATAAAGAGATAAAAACAATCGGCTACGACGAGCTCATAGACCTCATGGCCGAGGACGAAAAAGTAATAGGAATGTTTTAACGGTGAACATCAAATAGCCTGCGACCTGCAGGTCAACATTGTTCACCGGGGGGAGGTAACGTGGCAAGAATAGTAATCTTAGGCGGCTCTTTCGGAGGGCTGACCACTGCGTTTGAACTTAAAAGATTCCTCGGCAAAAAGGCTGAAATCACCCTGCTCAGCGACCTTGACAAATTCGTTTTCATCCCGTCGCTTCCATGGCTTTCACTGGGCTGGCGCAGGGCAGAAGACATAACCCTTCCACTTAAGCCGATCCTTGAGAAAAAAGACATAAGCTTTTTGCACGAGGAGGCAAAAGGCGTTGACGCCGACGCCTCTAAGGTTATCACCGACAAAAGGGAGATTCCTTATGACTATCTTGTGATTGCCACAGGACCGCATCTTGCCTTTGAGGAAGTTCCAGGACTGGGACCTGAAAACGGATATACAGAATGTATATTCACCCTTGAACACGCAGAAAAGGCAAGGAAGACATGGGAGAAGTTTCTTGAGACTCCTGGACCAATAGCCATAGGTTCGGTTCAGGGGGTAAGCTGTTTTGGTCCGGCTTATGAGTATGTGTTCGAGATTGATATGGAATTAAGAAAACGAAAGATGAGACACAAGGTGCCGATGTTTTTCATAACATCAGAGCCTTACATCGGACACTTCGGAATCGGCGGTCTTGGTGCATCGAAAAGATGGCTTGAGGACGAGTTTGCAGAAAAAGACATAAAACTGCTTACGAATCAGGCAGTAGAGGAGTTTACACCTGAGGAGGTAAGACTCAAAGACGGCACGAGGATTCCCTACAAGCTCGGCATGTTTGCTCCTGCGATGAAAGGGGTGCCTGCTGTTGCACACCTCGGAAACCCCAGAGGGTTCATCCCTGTAGACGAGCACATGAGACATAAAAACTACAGGAATATTTTTTCAGTCGGTGTTGCGATCGCCATAGCTCCGCCTGAGCAGACACCTGTGCCTACAGGCGTGCCGAAGACAGGGTTTATGACCGTGAGGATGGCACAGACGGCAGCCCGTGCGATAGCATCAGAGATTTCTGGTATAGCAATGCCTGCACCCTATGAGATGGATGTCCTCTGCCTTATGGACATGGGCAAGACTGCTGCTTTCATGAGGGCAAAGCCTCTTCTGCCGCCAAGACAGGAGAGCACGCTGAAAAAAGCCCTCTGGGTCAAATGGCTGAAGATTTGTTTCGAGAAATACTTTCTTTTCAAGATGAAGCACGGACTCGGAAACTTGCCATGAGCCCTTTGAATACGCAAACACGTAAAAGACCAGACATCCCCTACTTTAAATCGGAGGCACTATGATGAAAAAAGCAGTCATGAAGGTCGTGCAATTGTCAGTGGACAGACCGAAGCTGGTTGTATTGCTTGCGGTCATCATCACTGTCCTGCTTTCCAGCCAGCTGCCGAAGATAAACATAGACACTGACCCTGAAAACATGCTCAGAGAGGACGAACCTATAAGGCTGTTCCATAAAAAGGTAAAGGAAGAGTTCGGAATAAACGAGCTGATTGTCCTCGGAATAGTCAGACAGGACGGCATATTCCATCCTGACAGCCTTCAGAGAATAAAGCGGATTACAGACGAAATCCTGAAAATCAAGGGCGTCATCGCCGATGACGTGATAAGCCTTACTGTCACGAACAACGTGGTTTCAGAGGGAGGGATACTTCATGTAAGACCTCCGATGCTCAGAGTGCCTGAGACACAGCAACAGATAGACCGGCTTAAAAAAGAAGTCCTTGACAACCCGCTCTTCAGAGACCGGCTTGTATCCTCGGACGGAACAGGAGCCGCTATATACATACCCATAAAGAGCAAGGACATCGCCCACGAGGTGGGAGAGAAAATCAAAGCCATATACATGAGAGAAAACGGTCCTGAGAAATACTACATGGCAGGGCTTCCCATTGCTGAGGATACGTTCGGCAAAGAGATGTTCATACAGATGGCAGTGGTTGCACCGATGGCAGGTGGCTTGCTTATGCTGCTGCTTTTTGTCATATTCCGGAGGCTCTCCCTGATAGTGTCTCCCATGATTGTCGCCATGCTCTCGGTGATATGGACGATGAGCGCAATGATAGGGCTTGGCTTTCCAGTGCACATAATGTCTTCGATGATACCTGTCTTTCTGATGCCGATTGCAGTCTGCGACAGCGTGCACATCCTCAGTGATTTCTACGAGAAATACCCGCGGCTTGGGGACAGAAGACAGGCAGTGCTTCAGGTCTTTGAGGAGCTGATAAAACCGATGTTCTTTACATCAGTCACCACTGCCGTAGGATTCTCGATGCTTGCACGGGCAGACATTCCGCCTGTAAAGGTGTTCGGCCTGTTCGTTGCACTCGGCGTTATGATTGCATGGGCACTGACAATGACCGTTATACCTGCAAGCCTCATGCTCATAAGGGAAAAGAAGCCGTTTGAAAAACAACAGAGAGGCAGTGCACTGCTTGCCGGAATCGGCAGAGTCTCGCTCGGCAGGAGCAAGGCCGTCGTCATCTCAGGAGCAGTCCTGCTCGTAGTGGCTGTATACGGTGTTACACTCCTCAGGGTCAACGACAACCCTGTAAAGTGGTTTAAAAAGCACCATCCAATAAGAGTCGCCGACAGAGAGCTCAACAAGCTGATTGGCGGTACGTATATCTCCTATCTTACGCTTGAAGGCACAACCAGAGAGCAGATTAAAGAGCCTGAAGTGATGAATTATATCGAAGCACTCCAGCGCCACCTCGAGACCTCTGCCCTTGTCGGCAAGACCACCTCTGTAGCCGACATAGTCAAGAGAATAAACTATGTGCTCCACGATGAGGACACACGATACGATGTGCTTCCTGATACAAAGGACAGTATAGGGCAGTACCTGTTTCTGTTTTTGATGTCCAGTTCTCCGGACGAGCTCGACAACTTCGTGGACTATGACTTCAGAAAGGCAAACATCTGGGTTCAGCTCAAGTCAGGGGACAACAGGGACATGACTGCTGTTGTCGAAGACACGGAACAGTACATGGCGGCAAACCTTCCTCCTCAGGGCATAAAGGCTGAATGGTCTGGTCTTCCGTATCTGAATATCACGTGGCAGAGGCTGATGGTCGTGGGGATGCTCAAGGCGACTGTTGGCTCATGGTGGATAATCTTCATCCTGCTGATTGTCCAATTTCGCTCGCTCTGGTGGGCTGTTGCAGGAATGCTCCCTCTCGGGCTCTCTGTGCTTTTCAGCTACGGGCTGATAGGTTTCGGCGGAAAGGAATACGACATGCCGATTGCGGTCTGCTCCNCCCTTGCCCTTGGCCTAGGTGTGGACTTCGCCATCCACTTCATACAGAGGTTCAGAGACAGGTTTAAAAAGACACAGGACCTGCAATCGGCAATGCAGTGGACCACGGCAGAAGAGCCGGCAATAGCCATTACAAGAAACGCAGTGGTCGTAGGTGTAGGCTTCCTCCCGCTCGTCCTTGCAACCCTTACCCCGTATGTGACCGTAGGCGTCTTCTTCAGCTTCCTCGCGCTCTTCGCAGGACTGACAACAGTCGTACTTCTGCCGGCTTTAATCAGTACGTTCAGAGGTGTCCTTCTTAAAGTTAAATAAACCACGGTGGAGGCATTAAATGAAAAAACTGCTTGCTGTCTTAATCTTTATCTTAATCCTTGCGGGTAACAGCTATGGCCTGACTGGAGAGGATATAGTCAGGAAATCCCAGAACGCATTCTTCTATCCGGGGAAAGACTTCAAGGCACGGGTCGTGATGAGGCTTATATCCAGAACAGGCAAACAGCGGATAAGAGAGCTGACCATGCTCAGAAAAAACTACGGGGATGAACAGAAATACTTTATATATTTTTTCCGTCCTTCGGACGTCCGCGGCATGACCTTTATGGTCTATAAATACCCGGGAAGGGACGACGACAGATGGCTCTTCGTGCCTGCGATAAACATGGTAAGAAGGATTGCCGCACAGGACAAACGCTCGAGTTTCGTAGGCTCTGACTTTACATACGAAGACGTCTCAGGCAGGGACGTCGAAGAGGACACACACGAACTGCTGAAAAAAGAGACCCTGCAGGGCAGAAACTGCTATGTGGTCAAGAGCACTCCAAAGGCCGGGGACATGGACTACAGCTACAAGCTCTCATGGGTTGATGAAACCAGCTTCCTGCCCATTAAAGAACAATATTACGACAGGCAGGGCGAGCTGTACAGGGTATTCACAGCAGACGAGATAAAGGACATAGACGGCATTCCAACAGTCACGAAAAGGACGATGAAAGACCTTCAGAGCGGACACAGAACAGAGGTTACATTCACAGAGGTGCACTACAATATCGGCATCGACGACAGCCTCTTCACCGAGCGATACCTCAGACGCCCGCCACGGAAATGGATTAAATGAATGCGCACTGGAAAACGGAAGTGCCTGCAGGTCATATTCCTCGTGGTGACGGCTCTGCTTTTTCTGCCGCCCTCGTATGCCGAGGTCTCGCTTCACGGCTTTCTGGAGGGAAATTACTCTTTTAACACTGCTTCGCAGAACCCCTCCGGCAGTGACCTCAAGCTGGCAGAGGAAACACTACAGTTAAGACTCAACACTGAGGGAGAGTCCTACAGGCTGGTGCTGAAGACCAGGGCAATCTATGACCACATTGCCGGGAAGACACGGATAAGACTCAGGGAAGGCTACTTCGACTATGCAGCCGATGACTGGGAGGTCACTGTCGGAAGACAGGTTATCACATGGGGAGTCGGCGACCTGATATTCATAAACGATGTATTCCCCAAGAGCTATGCAGCGTTCTTTGGAGGTAAGCCCCTTGAGTACATGAAGAAAGGAATAGACGGGATAAGAATCGGGCTTTATCCTGCCAGTGTAAGCCTTGAGATTGTGGTCATTCCGTTTTTTACTCCGGATGACAACCCTTCATCCGACAGGTTCTGGCTGTTCGACCCGATGCCCTCTGTCACAGACAGGGAGGAGAAAAAGCCGTCCACAACCATCGAAAACACCGAGATTGCCCTAAGGGCGTACAGGGACATCAGCGGGTTCGATACATCGGTGTATTTTTACAAGGGGTTTTTCAGACAGCCGTCGCTTCTGCCGGAAGACACAGTTTCTGCTTTGGTGTTTTATCCTGAGGTGTCGGTCTACGGTATAAGCCTTCAGGGAAGGGCAGCCGGCGGCATCCTGAGCCTTGAAGCCGGTTACTATGAGTCAAGACAGGACAGAAACGGAACCGACCCTGTGATACCCAATTCCCGGACGAAGTTTCTCCTGGGCTATCAGAGACAGCTCCGGAAAGACTTCACAGCAGGAGTCCAATACTACTGCGAACGCATGCACAGGTATTCAGCGTACGAAAGGAATGTGTCAGCAGGCCTGCCGGTGCAAAAAAGGCTCTATCAGCTCGTCACCCTGAGGCTCACCCGGTTTTTCATGCACCGGAACTTGAGGCTCTCGGTGTTTTCCTTCTACAGTCCTTCCTACGGCGATTACATGCTCAACCCTGAAGTGAAATACAATTTCACGGACGACATATGGGCGGCAGCCGGAGGCAACCTCTTCGGCGGTGGATACAGCTGGAGCCGGTTCGGACAGATGGACAGGGACGACAACATCTACCTCCAGATAAGATACGAATTTTAAGGCCTGCGCACAGCCTCTCTAACCTTCCGCAGAACAACCCGCTTTTTGTTCAGAAGTTCTATTATTTCGTAATTTAGAAATTTATTGACAAATTGACTTTCGTTATTTTATATTACCAGTGTCAGTAAGCAACCAAAGGAGGCAATATGGCAACCGACAAGAAAAAAAGAATGGCAATCATTGCATCAAAAGGCACGCTCGATATGGCGTATCCGCCACTTATCCTCGCATCCACTGCAGCAGCAATGGACGTCGAGGCAGCGATATTCTTCACACTCTACGGCGTTGACATAGTAAACAAACGCAAGAACAAGTCCCTGCAGGTCGCACCTATAGCAAATCCAGCAATGCCCTCTCCTGTTCCATTCCCGAACATACTCGGTGTCCTTCCGGGCATGACCCCTATGGCTACAGCCATGATGAAAGGCATGATAAAGAAAATCAACTGGCCTTCGATTCCAGAACTCGTGGAGCTGTGTCTGGAGTCAGGCGTGAAAATGATTGCGTGCACACCTACGCTTGAAATGACCGGGGTTAAAAAAGAAGACCTTGTCGAGGGAGTCGAGGTCGCAGGTGCAGCCGAATTCCTGGACTTCGCACTCGATGCCGACATGACTTTGTTTATTTAAAAAAATTTTAAAAAAGGAGGAAAAAATGTCTGACATCAAACCTGACAAAACCGCAGACCTTAAAGGACTGAACTGCCCTATGCCTGTGCTTAAAACGAAAAAGGCAATCGAAGCACTCGAGGCAGGACAGATTCTCGAAGTAGAGGTTACCGACCCGGGTTCAAAATCAGATATCCCTGCAATGCTGAAAAGGACAGGAAACGAACTGCTGGAAATGAAAGAGGAAGGTAACGTCATAAAGTTCCTTATAAAGAAAGTGGCGTAGACAACATCTCCTTTGTTTAAAAACCCGCCGCAGGACATGAGGGGAGGTGAAAATCAAAAGGGCAGGCATAACTTTACAAGAAAACTTAAAAAAAGGAGGCGCAAGTGAAAAGATTATGTTTTCTGGCTTTGTCCCTTGTTCTGCTATTGGCTCTTAGTGGTGTTGCACAAGCCACTAATGGAGACAACCTCATTGGAATAGGTCCTATCTCAAGGGCAATGGGCGGAGTAGGCGTTGCAGCTCCTCAGGATCCAATAAGTGCAGTCTTTGCCAATCCGGCTGCAATGTGTTTTGGCCCTTACTGTCCCGGGTCAGAGTTCAATTTCACAGGCACGATATTCAACCCGAAGGTAAAGGCAAGGGTTCAGATCCCAGGATATGGCATTGACGTCAGCAATGACAGTCAGCATGCACCGTTTGCAATCCCTGCCATTGGTATATCCTCACCTATAAATCTCAAGTGGCGGTTCGGACTTGCGGCATATGGCGTGTCAGGAATGGGCGTTGACTACAGAAATGAACTCTCTCCTTTAGGCGGTTATTCTCTCTATCAGGTGATGAAATTCGCTCCGAATATCGCCTATCTCGTCAATGACAATTTTTCAGTCGGAGCAAGCCTGCACATAGACTATGCAGCACTTGACTTTGCACAGGGCACCTCGCACAACTACACTGCAGGCATCCAGCTGGGTGCAATCTATAAGTTCGAGCCATTCTCTTTCGGTATCTCTTATGTCACACCGCAGGAGATAAAGCATGAAAGGGTTTATGACTTTGACGGAGACGGCACTCAGGATGACCTCAAGCTTGAAATGCCACAGACGATTGCAGGTGGAATCGCTGTTGAACCTTTAAAAGACCTTTTAATAGAAGCAGATATAAAATGGCTGAACTGGTCTGATGCCACCGGCTATAAAGACTTTGACTGGGACGACCAGTGGGTATATGCAATCGGTGTGCAGTACAAGCCCACAAAGGCTCTTGCATTAAGAGCAGGATTTAACTATGCAGAAAACCCTGTCAACCTGCACAACGGGTTTGACGGTTCAACAACCACCAGCATACAGGGTAAAACCACAGGAACATTCAACTACGAATACCTGAGAATCATTGCATTTCCAGCAGTGGCTGAAAGCCACCTGACATTAGGTATCGGATATCAGATATCCGAAAGACTGTCTGTAAATCTCGGCTACATGCACGCATTCGAAAAGACCATCACAGAGACAGGACAGAACGTGAATTTAGGCGCTGGACCTTCGGATGCAACCCTTACATCCGAACTCAGCGAGGATTCATACGAGTTCGGTATAAGCTGGAGGTTCTGAGCTGCTGCCCGGAGGCTCAGACCTCCATCCTCCTCTCACACAGGTCTGGAGGCCCTAACCCTCCCGGTAAATGGGGGGCGCAAGCCCCCCATTAATTAAAAATAACCCGCTCCTTTGATAATCTCTTTTTTGTCTATGATATAGCTTTCCCCTTCAACCCTGCCCTTCAAGGGGATTGGATAACAGCTTCCAATGCCGTCAAGACTGTCAAGTGAGAAACGCATACCACATGCCCTGCAAAGAAGCTTTCCGTCAATATGCTGATACCCCATCTTCTTGGGATAGCACCTTGCACAGGCGTCAAAATAAGACTGAATCGTGCCGTTCATGGCAAGCACAAAAAAGTCTATTCTTTTGCCCCTGTGCATATAGGAGTAAAATACAGGTTCTGCTTCTTTGAAAGCTCTTATATCCAGCTTTATTACTTCTCCTTGTGCCTGCACCTCAGGATAAGTCGGTTTTGCGCTGCAGGCATAAAAAATAAAGGCAAGTATAAAAAATATAATGGCTTGTTTCAGTCGGCTTTGATATTTCATCATTTTACTATTTTCAATGCTTCCTCAAAACTCAGTGCGTTTCCTGCTTTAAGAGCAGCGTCTTTTTCCTTGAATGCTGCAATTCCCCAGTCCATCGGGGTCTTGAACTTTTTGCTTTTTACATAGCTGGCTTTAAGTGCATCTATCCATGCACCGGTTGCGTAGTCCCGCACATAGAGCATATCCGGTTTTTCTTTCATCTTATTGTAGTGGTAGAGCATGTCACCAATATCGCAAAAGGCACGGAGCTTGCCGCCCACTATCATCTGGGCTGAAAAAGGAGAGTTGACATCCACCTCCATTCCGCACTCGTAACACGTTGCGCCTTCAGGAATACTCATAGGCTCGGAAAAAGCACTTGATACAAGAAACAAGACAAACGCACAGACCAGAGAAAATTTAACCGCCTTTTTCAGCATAAAATCCTCCCTTAGAGTTATGGTTCCCGCCTCCCACCCTTTTATCCCTTCTGGCTAAGGGATAATAACTCTAAGTGTGCTTTATTATTTTGAATGGCAGTCGCCGCAGTTGTTCTGTGCGGTCATCTGGTGGATTTTAGCCTGTGGTGCATGTGCTGGCTTAAATCTGCCGTCTGCCCATGCATTTAAAAGCCTCGCTGTCTCTGCCGCTATATCGGCTGCAAGCCTTGCACACCTGTCCTTACGCTGAGGGCTAAAGAACTTAACGCCTTCCTTAGCCATCCACTTGCCGACAGATATATGGCAGAGCGGAGAGTTGCTTACGCTCGTGGCCTTGAATACTGCCTTTGGATTTTTAGGTTTGTATATCGGCAGTTCGGTCTCTGAATACCAGTGTATCACCTCGTTGAGTACCTTCTCGCCGGGGTGTCCTGCTGCAAGGCTTATGGCAAAGCCTGCGCCGAGCAGTGTGCCGCACATCGTGCCCCAGCCTATTACGCCACCGTGACCCCACTTGACTGCCTCTATGGGGAACGAAGTATACGGCTCGCCTACCATTTCCCTCAAAGGAACGAGTATTCCGCTTGCAACTGCATAACAGCAAAAGCCCTTATACCAGTTTTCATAGGCTATCTCTGCTGCTCTATCCGGGTCTACCTTTTTATACGGCCATGGATACTTCACCCTGGCTTCCGCATTCGACACCAGAGCAGCTCCTCCTGCGGATATTAAAGCCGCACCAATTGCCAGCTTACCTGTGCCTGTAAGAAGCTCCCTTCTTGAAAACTTTTTATCAGGCTTAATGATATCAATCACTTTGTTACCTCCAGATACTTTGAATTTTTTGGACTTTCTTACACATGAAAGTCCACTGCACTGAAAACGTGCAGATTTGTCCAAGCAATAAGAATCCATGTGGTGGTAGGAATTAGACAGTCGGCGGCTTATCTATCCGGGAGGAAAATATATAATCCTGAACAAAAAAGGTGTTTTCTGGAAATTCGGCTTCTGGCTGAAAGCTGGATACATCGAAGAAAGGCTCTGCAATCGTGCTTGTATCGCTTGTGTTTGCCTGTGAGTGCATGCTGCAGATATCAAGAGTCATAATCATCTCTCCGGAGGGCTCAGAAATCTGCGCTATGTTGACAAAGGGAAGTGTAAACACAATAGCCAGCAGTATCAGCCCACCTACTATGCGCCTCATTATGCTTAAAAGTAACAACTACAGGGGGGGAATGTCAACCTGAAGTTCTAAGTTGAGACGAATTTGAAACCGGACACTTTTTTGAGTATCATTTATGGATGTCAACTGATTTGTTTAAAGAAGGAATCCTTACTCCGTTTTCCACCACAGGGATAGGAAGCCTCCCGCATCTTGACCCTGAAGAGGCAGCAGGGCTTGTGATTGAGAGTTTTGACATCCCGTTCTGGCCCCAGCTTCCAAAGCTCTCCTTCAAAGAACTGATGATACCGCAGTACTCCGAAGGCATGCCCTCCATAAAAATAGACGCCGAAAAGCAGGACATCCGAATCGAAAGAAACGAGGAGGAAATCGAAAGGTTTTACGAAGGCGTCTCTGGCGACGCAAGGGTAGCTATCTCCGAGGAGTATGCAAAAGGACTATATGCGTTTTTAAAGAAGCTGAACGGCCGCCGCTTTAAGATTCTGAAAGGGCACATAACAGGCCCGCTGACTTTTTCTTTAGGGCTTAAGGCCTCAGACGGAAAACCGCTTTATTTCGACGAAGAACTCAGAGAAATCAGCCTCATGCTCCTTCAGGCAAAGGCACGGTGGCAGATTGACATCCTCAGCCCTTATGCTGAAAAAGTCTTAATCTTCATTGACGAGCCGATACTCTCTGCCCTTGGAAGCACAAGCTATATGGGTGTAAGCGAGGAGGAGGCTCTGAGACTCCTTAGAGAGACTTCCGAAGCCATAAAGGCAGCGGGCGGTGTCTCAGGCATCCACTGCTGCGGAAGAGCCGACTGGTCTCTGGTAATGAAAACCGGAGTGGACGTCATGAACTTCGATGCATACGAATTCGGAGATACACTCGGCATCTACCCTGAAGAACTAAGAGCGTTTCTTGACAACGGAAACCTTCTTGCATGGGGAATTGTGCCCACGACCGAGGCGATAAACAACGAGACAGAAGACTCCATTAAAAGACTCTTTAACAACAGAATCGAAACCCTGTCAAAACACATACCTGAAGAACTGCTCTTAAAGAACATCATCCTTACTCCTTCCTGCGGGACAGGCTCAAGGACAGTGCCTGAATCGCTGAAGGTGTTTCAGATTCTCATGCGGCTTAAAGAGGAACTTTCTGTATGAAAGGCGTGTTCATTTCCTTTGAAGGTATAGAAGGGAGTGGAAAGTCCACACAGGCAAGACTTCTTTCTGATTTTTTAAAAACCAAGGGCATAGATTCCGTGCTTACCCAGGAGCCTGGTGGCACACCCATCGGAGCAGAAATAAGACAGCTGCTTCTTTCCACAAAGCACACCCGAATGGACTCCGTTACAGAACTCCTCCTTTACGCTGCATCAAGAAGACAGCACATCAAAGAGGTAATCATTCCCGCTCTGGAGAAAGGACTCGTGGTAATAACCGACAGGTTTTCAGATTCAACAAAGGCATATCAGGGCTACGGAAGAGGTCTGAGTCTTGAACTCATAGACTCTCTGGACCGGACAGCAACCGGCGGACTTAAACCAGACCTCACCCTGCTGCTTGACATAGACGTAAAATCAGGGCTTCAAAGAAACCGCAAGGCAAACAAAATGGACAGACTTGAGCTTGAGGAAATAACATTCCATGAAAAAGTCAGAAACGGCTACCTTGCCATTCAGAAAGCAGAGCCTGAAAGAATAAAACTTCTTGACGCATCAGACAGCATCGAACAGGTGCACAATGCCGTGACTGATGCGGTCATGAAGTTCATCTCAAAGAGGATTAAAACTCAACCTTAAGCAGGCTGGTTGTATAAAGGATATCCTCTTTTCTTTTCTGTATTGTCACTGAAGGCACAGCGAGCTTTACTCCGTCTTTTTGTATCTCGACCACGCTTCTTGTGTCTTTGGCAAGACCGAAGGCAACTCCACCAACTGTGCCCAGAATTACTCCTACTCCGATCTTCCTTGCAAAGTCGTCGTCATCCACAAGATAAAAGGCAGCACCGAGCATTGCACCAATCGCAGCACCGTAAAGCGCATCGGTGAACACTACATCCCCTTCTGTTCCAAAAGCAAAGGCAGTGCTCTGAAATGCAAAAAGCAGTAAAACAGTAATCACCAAAATCCTTTTCAGCATGAAACAACCTCCTTTCCCAGTGATAGTTTAGCCATTAAACAATATGGCTTTAGGTGTTGTCAAGTTCTGTTGAAAGCGTTCTGAGCTTTTCAGAGTTAAATGGAAAAAGTTATAATTAAACGCAGTGTCTTTTAAAGATGTCATAGGGCAGGAAAACGCCGTAAGGTTACTCACCGGTGCAATTAAAAGAGGAAGGATTGCCTCATCTTATTTATTCGCAGGCGAGCAGGGCATAGGCAAAAAGTTTACGGCTGTTAATTTTGCAAAGGCTCTTAACTGCCTTAACCCTGTGGATTTCGACGCCTGTGATGAATGTCCCTCGTGCAAAAAGATAGATGCAGGGACACATCCTGACTTTCTGGTTATAGAGTCTGAAGGCGAGGAGATAAAAGTTGATGCAATAAGAAAGCTTGAAGAGGTGCTTTCCCTGAAGGCATACGAGGCAGGCACAAAAGTAGTCATCGTGGATGATGCAGAAAGGATGAACATACATGCAGCCAACGCCTTCCTTAAGACACTTGAAGAGCCGCCTTCAGGAAGCCTGATAATACTTGTGTCGTCGAGTCCGGACAGACTGCCTGAGACCATAAGGTCAAGGTGTCTGCGCATTAACTTTACGCCGCTTTCACCAGAGGCGTGCGCAACAGTCATAGAGAAGTCCAGCAGAAAGCATAAAGACATACAGCTGCTCGTAAGGCTTTCAATGGGCAGAGCCGGACTTGCACTGAAAGAAGACCTTATTAAGGAAAGAGACAGTGTTATTGAGGCACTAAGCAGCATGCCCGGTGGCAAACAGCCATGGGGAGACAGAAAAGACATGGAAAAATGGTTTGACACTGCCTTGCTTCTGTTGAGAGATATGGCGGTGCTGAAGATAACCGGCAGTGCAGACGAGCTTATAAACAAAGATATCGCTGAAAAGATAAAAGACATGAGCAGTAATACCGCTCTCAAGGTTATAATAAATTGCTATGAGAAGTTTCTGTACTTAAGAAACTCTCTTGGGTTTAATCTCAATAAAGCCATAACATGGAATTACACAGGCAGTATTATGGAGGAGTTGAAGAGCCATGCCTGATGCAGTCGGTATAAAGTTTGAGACCTCAGGCAAGGTTTACGGCTTCAAGGCAAACGGTCTGGAGCTTAAAAGAGGGGAGCTTGTTGTCGTAGAGTCTGACCTTGGGGTAAGCATAGGCAGAGTCATTTCAGAGAACTTTAAGGTTGACGACCCCAACAGGGAACTTAAACCTGTGCTGAGAAAAGTAACCGAGGAAGACCTAAAACAGGACAGCGAAAACAATGCACTCAGGGCTGAAGCCAGAGAGTTCTGCATCGAGAGAATCATGGCGCGGGGACTGCCTATGAAGCTCGTAGCAACCGAGGTCACACTGGATAGAAAACGCATCATCTTTTACTTTGTGGCGGAAACACGTATAGACTTCAGAGAGCTTGTAAAAGACCTTGCTGCAAAGTTCAAGACAAGAATAGAGCTGAGGCAAATAGGCGTAAGAGACGAAGCCAAGATGATAGGCGGAATCGGACTCTGCGGCAGAACTCTGTGCTGCAAGAGTTTTCTTTCATCATTTGAACCCATATCTATAAAGATGGCAAAGCAGCAGGAGCTTGTGCTTAACACCTGCAAGCTTTCAGGTCTGTGCGGAAGACTTATGTGCTGTCTGAGCTTTGAATGCGACAACGGCTCTGCATGCGAAGAAGCGATCTCAAAAACAGCGGCTACTGAATGCATAGAGCCTGTCGAAGATAAAGAGCCGGAAAGCACCGAGCCAGTGAGCACCGAGCCGGTGAGCCCGCCTCCGCAGGAGCAGACAAAAAAATCTTTCCGAAGACACAGGGGAAGACGGTGGAGAAAAAAGAAGAAGAAATAAAGTTCTTTGTCACTACACCTATATATTACGTCAATGACCAGCCGCACATAGGGCACGCATATACAACAGTTGCAGCGGACATCCTGTCCAGATACAACAGGATGAAGGGGAAAAAAGTCTTCTTCCTCACGGGTACTGACGAACACGGACAGAAAGTGCAGTCAGCGGCAGCGCAGAAAAACAGAAGCCCTAAAGAGCACGCAGACCTCATGGTCGAAAACTACAAGGCACTATGGAGAAAACTCAACATCTCATACAACGCATTCATACGGACAACTGACGAACAGCACAAAAAAGTAGTGCAGGAAATCCTGCAAAAACTCTGGGAGAAGAAAGAAATCGAAAAAAGGACTTACTCAGGCTGGTATTGCACTCCGGATGAAAGATTCTGGACTGGAAAAGACCTCGTAGAGGGCAAATGCCCTGACTGCGGAAGACCAGTCGAACACATAGAGGAAGAAAACTACTTCTTCCTCATGTCTAAATACAGACAACGGCTCATTCACTACATAGAGGAAAACCCGACTTATATACTGCCGGAGACAAGAAGGAACGAGGTTTTAGGGTTTTTGAAATCCCAGCCTCTTGGAGACCTCTGCATATCAAGGCCGAAAAAGCGGCTGTCATGGGGCATCCCGCTTCCTTTTGACGAGGACTTTGTCACTTATGTCTGGTTCGATGCCCTTGTGAATTATTACTCTGCAACAAGGTATCTTGCCCCTGCCCTGAACGGGCAGTGGTGGCCTGCAGACCACCATCTTATCGGAAAAGACATACTTACGACTCATGCCGTCTATTGGTCTACAATGCTCATGGCGCTTGACATGCCGCTTCCAAGAAATATGTTTGCCCATGGATGGTGGACTGTCGAAGGCAGAAAGATGTCCAAATCCCTCGGCAATGTCGTGAACCCCGGCGAGGTCGCTGAAAAATACAGCACCGACGCATTGAGGTATTTTCTCTTCAGGGAGGTTTCGTTCGGTCTTGACGGCGACTTCTCAGAGACAGCACTCATAAACCGCATAAACACAGACCTTGCCAATGACTTCGGAAACCTTGCAAGCAGAACCCTGAAGATGCTCCAGAAGTACTTTGACTCCGAAGTCCCGGAGCCTGAAGAGACTGAAAAAGAAATGCAGGCTCTGGCAGAGGCAATAGCAGAAAAAGTCGAAACCCACCTGCGGTATCTCCAGTTCCAGAAGGCTCTGGAGGAGATATGGAAACTCGTCTCTTATGTGAATAAATACATTGACACGAACGCACCTTGGGCACTGGCAAAAGACCCTGACAGAAAAGGCAGACTCAAAACCGTGCTTTATTCTGTATCAGAATCCCTGCGCTTCCTCTCGCTGTACCTGCACCCGTTCATACCAGAGGCAACGGAAAAACTCTGGCAGGCACTTGGATTCTCATACAGCGTCTCAGAGGCAAACCTGAAAGAAGAAACGAAATGGGGAAGACTGACTCCCGGCACCAAGGTTAAAAGCCTCAAGGCATTATTCCCGAGAATAGAACCAAAGCAGAAGCCAGAGAAAGGAGAACCGAAAATGGAAGAAAAAGAAAACCTTATAAGCATAGAGGAGTTTGCAAAGGTCGAGCTTAAGACAGGGAAAGTCCTTCATGCAGAGAAAGTAAAAGGCTCGAAAAAGCTTATCCGGCTTGAAGTGGACACCGGAGAGAAAAGACAGATAGTCGCCGGTATCGGAGACTCTTACAGCCCTGAAGAACTCATAGGGAAAACCATAATCGTGGTAACGAACCTCAAGCCTGCAAAACTCATGGGTGTTGAATCCCACGGCATGCTCCTTGCCGCAACAGACAGTGACGGAAAACCCTCTATTGTCACCACTGAACGGGACGTAAGAGCCGGAGTGAGAGTTAAATAATCACTGTCCGCCTGCCCTCAGGAGAACGACAACCGGAGGCATGTAAACCTCCTTTTCTTTATAAATAAAAACAAGGCTTGCCTTTACGGCATAAGGCAGGTAGTCTTTGTCTTCTGCCCATGCAGAAAGCCATATCTCCTCGCCGGTTTCCTCGTTTATATCGAGATATTCGAACTCTATGTCTTTAACCGTCGGGTCGAATACGTATTCCCTGCCGCCTGAGTCTTCAAACACATCCTCGTCAAAGTATATCTTTTCTCTTATCTTTAAGCCTTCAGCCTCGTCAACGAACAGGGTTACCCACTTAAGCCCTGCTATATCCTGAAGCTCTTCTGAGTAAGGGTCAATGCTCGTTGTTACGAATCCGGCACTGCGGGTAGTGCCTGAAAAGTAAAGACGCTCTTCTTCCTCTACCTCTCTTTTGTAAGGGTATGCCCCGCTTAAAAGCCATGTGAGCCTGTCCGCAAGTATTCTCATGCGCTGCGAGACCTCTTCACGCTCGATGCCTTTTTCCTGAGAGCGGTGCCCGAGTCTGAGTGCAGAAAAAAGTATGCCCAGAATGACAACCGAAATGGTAATACCGAGTATGACCTCTATAAGGGTAAGACCTTTTTCAGTCTTCTTTCTCATATACCGTCCTTATGCCTTTAAGCTCTGTTACGCCTGAGGGATGAGTAACAGTAACAGTAATCTCATAAAGTTTTGTCCTTTCCTCTGAGGAGATAAAGCGCACTGTTCTCGTTGCAGTGAAGCCGTTTTCGAGGTCAAACGTCCCCTCTGCATTTAATGGCTCAGGCTTGCTGTATGCCTCATCCATAAGCGAGCGGGCATATATCAGGGCTTTTGAGTAGTCTGCGGACTTTTTCGTGGTTCTCAGCGAGCCTGAAAAAAGCTGTATGAGGCTTACAACCCCTATAGCAAGCACTGCAAGGGCAACCACCACTTCTATAAGACTAAAGCCTTTTGACCGTTGCTGTGCCTGTAACCGGGTCAACCTCAATAGAATACCCCCTTTCTTCTGAGTCCATAAGGGTTATAAGCCCGCCTGTGCTGTTGCCCTTCGGCAGAAACACTATAGGTTCTCCACTAAGCCTGATGCCTCTTGGCACGGTCTTTACCTTTCCATAGACAGCACCGTCTTTTTCAAGCCAGAAGATGTTGTTTTCTTCATCAAGAGCAAAGACAACAGGGGTTCTTTGAAGAAGCGACAGCTCTCTTGCATGCCTTAATATGCCGTGAATTCTCTTAGCCTCCTGCCTGACGATGCTTTTCTTATACGCCCTGTTTACAGATACGGTTACGATTGAGGCAGCAATGCCTACGATGAACAGAACGATTATCAGCTCAAGAAGAGTAAAGCCGTTTTTATATAGGTATTTCATTTATGCTGAATACCGCAATGAGCATTGATATGACAATGAAGCCTACGATAAGTCCCATGAGGAGTATCATTGCCGGCTCAAGAAGACTGACCGTTCTTTTAATGAGACTTTTGCTTTCCATCTCGAATCTTTCAGCCACCATGAGGAAGGTTTCCTCCAGTCTTCCTGCTTCCTCGCCCACGGCTATCATATGCCCTACTATAGGCGGAAACACCCTGCTTTCCCTCAGCGGAACAGATACCCCTCTGCCTTTTTTGACTCCTTCTTCCACTTCTCTGAGTTTGTCCGCGATGATCTCGTTGCCCACGACCTCGCGTGATACCCTTAGTGCATCGAGAATCGGAACACCGCTCTGAAGAAGCGTTCCAAGCGTCCTTGCAAATCTGGCTATAACGAGTTTCAGATGAAGCCCTCTTATCACCGGAATCTTAAGCTTAAGACCGTCTACAAAGGCTCTGCCCTCTGCGGTCTTTGAATAACTCTTTATGAGTGCCACAGCGGCGGCAATCACACCTGCACCGAGCCACCAGTAGGAGACAAACCAGTCGCTTATGCTCATAAGCATCATTGTCGGCAGAGGAAGCGTCTGTCCCATGCCCTCGAATATCTCGGCAAACTTAGGCACTACATAAATCATCAGGACGGCGACTGCCAGACCGCCGACTACCGTAAGAAGCAGGGGATATATGAGAGCCGAGGTCAGCTCCTCTTTAAATGCGACTGTTGTCTCAAGAAAGGCAGAAAGCCTTCTTATCACTGTCTCAAGGATTCCGCCTACCTCGCCTGCCCTTATCATGTTTACATAAAGCCTTGGGAATACCCTGTGCTTGGACATTGCCTGCGAAAGCGACTGCCCTCTTTGAATGTCTATATAAACCTGTCTTATCACCGAGCGCATGGACTCCTTTTCCGAATACTCTGAGAGGACAAAAAGCGCCCTGTCTATAGGCAGTCCTGCCTCAAGCAGGTTGCCGAGTTCCTGCGTGAATGTAAGCAGGTCTTTTTTCGTTATCCTCTGCAGGACAAACGGTTTTCTACGCTCTACAGTCTTGATGCTCAGTGGGATGAGACCCTGCTTCTGGAGTTCAGCCTTCAGGGAGGATTCGTCAGGGGCTTCAAGCGTGGCCTTTAATTTCCTGCCGTCTTTTTGTGCGGCTTCATAACTGTAAAGCGGCATGTATTTAATGTATCACATAAGGGCATTTGCGGGCAAAGGGTAGCAAACTTGAAACCACAGGAATTTTTATAGTAATATTTACTTTAGCCGAAGTGGTGGAACCTGGTAGACACGCACGTTTGAGGGGCGTGTGGGGCAACCCGTGCGGGTTCAAATCCCGCCTTCGGCACCATTTTTTATATCCCTTGTCAACCATCCTCACCCCTCATAAATAAGTCCGTCTTTTAAATAAAGCACCACATCCGCAAGCCTTCTTGCCTGTGCTTCGTCATGAGTGGAAAGGATTATGCTCCGCCTGCCCTTCATCTCCAAAATAATCTTCTCGATAACCCCGGTGTTTTCCGCATCCACAGAGGCAGTCGGCTCATCAAGAAAAAGCACGTCCGGCTCAACCGCCAGTGCTCTTGCCAGGGCAAGCCTCTGAGCCTCACCGCTTGAAAGCGTAAGGGCATTCTGCCTGTGCTTTTGCTCCAGCCCCACAAGCGAAAGCGCCTTAAGTGCGCGCTTCTTAGCCTCCTTGCCTTTAACCCCTCTTACTCTTAATCCGTAAGATGCATTACTAAGAACAGAGGCATTAAAAAGCCCTATGTCCGGAAGCAAAAGAGTAATCCTTCTCCTTAAGGCAATGTCATGCTCAAGCGGAGTGGAAGCACCATCCGTGTATATGACTCTGCCTTCGTCCGCAGGGTCAAGAAGACTCAAAATCCTCAGCAGAGTGGACTTGCCTGAGCCGTTAGGACCCATAAGGGCATAAATCCTGTTGGGGCTGAATGTGTAAGTAATCCCTTTTAGCACTGCCTTCTGCCCGTAGGACTTCCAAAGCCCCTCTGCCTTCAGGACAAGACTCACTGCCTCTTCCCCTTTCTCTGAAGATAATAAAGCACGGAGTTTATCAGAAGGCTTACCGCAAGAAGCACAATCCCAAGTGCAATGGCAAGCTCAAAATCCCCTTTGTCTGCCTCAAGGGCAATGGTGGTGGTCATCACACGCGTGTAGCCCCGGATGTTTCCGCCTACTATTAGCACTGCGCCTACTTCAGCCATAACCCTTCCTAAAGCAGCCATCACCCCTGACAGTATCCCATACCTCGCCTCTTTAAATATCGTAATCGTTTTTTGAAACGGCGTAGCACCAAGCGTCTTTGCTGCATCGATTACAGCAGGGTCAACACCTACAACAGCAGAATGCGATATCGCAGTCACTATAGGAAATGCAAGAATGAACTGGGCAATCACCATCACATAAGGTGTGTAAATAAGCTCAAGAAAACCCAGAGGTCCGCTCCTTGAAAAAATAAGAAAAACCAAAAGCCCTACAACAACCGGAGGCAACCCCATAAAGGTGTTCATCAGACTGAGCAGTCCGCCTTTTAAAGGGAAACGCTTAAAAGCCAAGACCGAGGCAAACGGCAGGGCAAGCACAGTCGCTGCAACCACCGCAGAGCCTGAAACCGCAAGGGAAAGCGCTATAATGCCGAGCAGTTCGGCATCAGGTGAAACCAGAAGCAGTAAAGCCTGCCTTAAAGCATCTGCAAGAAAATCCATTCTATAGGTATAACATTAAACAGGAGGCGAACGCCACAGAGCCGGTCTATCTTGCGTTGGGGATAAAAAGCGGTCTTCCGGTCTTATCCTTAAATGAGGCAATAACCCTTTGCCCTTCTTCAGAGACAAGCCACTTTATGAACATCATTGCTTCTTTGTATTTCACATGCCTGTGTCTTTCAGGGTTTACAGCCATTACTCCATACTGGTTAAAAAGCTCCGGGTCTCCTTCATACAGAATCTCAAGCCTGAGTGTATCTTTCATTGAAAGCAGTGTCCCTCTGTCAGTAAGCGTGTATGCCTGCTTTTCACTGGCAATCCTCAGGGTCTTTGCCATACCCTGACCGACCTCTAAATACCAGCGCCTTTCACCCCGGGGGTCTATGCCTGAAAGCCGCCAGAGCTTGCGCTCCCTCATATGTGTGCCGGAGTTGTCCCCACGGCTTACAAAAGGCTGTTTCTTTCCGGCAATCATCCGGAAGGCTTCAAGAACACTCCCTGCTTTTCTGATTCCTGCCGGGTCTTCAGGCGGACCGACTACAACAAAATCGTTATACATCACATCGTGCCTGTTAACGAAGTAGCCTTCTTTTAGAGCTTTAAGTTCAAGCTCTTTGGCATGCACGAACACCACATCAGCATCCCCTCTTTTGCCTATCTCGATAGCTGCACCTGTACCTACTGCCACTACATCTACTTTTATCGAGGTCTTTTTCTCAAAAACCGGCAGGATGTACTCAAAAAGTCCGGAGTTCTGAAGGCTCGTCGTAGAGGCGCACCTTATCCTGACCCCTGAAGCCAGAACAGATGAGAAAACAACAAAGGCGCTGCCTAAGACCAGTACTGCTAAAATAATTTTCTTCCGCATAGAAGAAAAAGATTAAACCATAAGCGGAGTGCATGTCAAACATGTGAAGTCCAGTGCAAGGAGGGACTACAGCTTTCTTTATATCCGGAAGTCGTGCCCGGATTTTACTCTCGGATTCAGCACCTGACCCTTTATGCTTTCTGCAAGGGCCTTACCCATGGCAGGGACTTTTGCCAGCTCTGTAACGCTTGCCTCTTTGATGTCTTTAAGCCCTTTATAGCCTGCATTAAAGAGGCTTCTTGCCCTTACCCTTCCAACACCCCGCAGGGATACAAGCTCGAGAAGCTCTTCTCTGACCCCATACCTTACCCTTGTCCTGAGAAGCGATAGCTCTTTCAGCACATCCTTTATGCCGAAGACCCTGGCTATCTCGCCAGAGGAATAAAGAAGCCAGTCCGAAAGCTCTACGAGCGTGCGAAGGTCGCCGGGACCTATATCAAAATAATCAGCTATCTTGTCTTCAGGCATCTCAAGTATCCATTGCATAAGCACAGACGCAGTCTTTATTTCAGAAAGCATCTCCTCAGAAGGATATCTGTCTTCCTCAGGGATTAAAAGGTCATCGGCATGCACATAGAATATCTCAAGCATTTCCTCAAAGTCTTTCTTTTTAAGCGAAAGCTTCATCATATCCGGAGTGCTGGCTATCATGTAAAGCAAAGGGAAAGGTTTTTTCTCCGCAGGTCGTTTAAGGGCATCCCTGAGCATCACAGCAGTTACCGGGTCTATATAAAGCTCAGATACCCTGTGTCCAAACCTCGTAGCCGCAATGCCTCTTTTGCCAGAGACAATCATTCCTTCAGCCTCAAGAAATTCCACTATATCATCTGCAATGGACGAAAGATAATCAGTCCCTCTCTGATGAGCAAAAAAAGTGTTTTGCAGAAAATCCTTTAACTCTGCCCTGCTCGTTGTAAACGCTCCTGCTATAGAAGAAAGAATATGCGCTCTCAGGGCAGATTCGTCTGCAAGCTGAGAGTCTATTTCCTCAACCTCGCCGGTTATGTATTTTTCAAAAAGACGTTTCTCGTCTCTTTTACTCCTGGCTACTATGACGGCTTCTCCGTATTTGTCGAATCCGGGTCTTCCTGCCCTTCCGGACATCTGCTTTATTTCAATGGCAGGGACAGGCTGCATCCCAAGGGCTGACTCATATCTCACCCAATCCCTTATAATCACCCGTCTTGAGGGCAGATTAAGTCCCATCGCAAGTGTTGTGGTGGCGACTATAACCTTTATCCTGTTTGCCCTGAAGGCATCCTCTATGAGCTTTCTCTGGGAGTAATTAATTCCTGCATGGTGAAAGGCTACCCCGCGGCTTACAGTCTCAGAAAGTTTTCTGCAAAGGCGGGTCGGCTCTGCCGAAGCACTAATGACCTCAAAAGAAAGTTTTTTAAGAGAATGCAGTTCCTTCGTCTGAAGTATGCTTGCAACAAACTTTGACGCTTTTACGGCAACTGCCTCTGTTGACTTTCTCGTGTTTACAAAGATTAAAGCCTGCCCGCCTTCTTTTATGGTCTCAAGGGCGAGGTCTATCACATCCGAACTGCTTTCTTTCGCCGCCCACTTTACCGTGCCGTCGTTAAACGTCACTGTGCCGTTGAAATAAACGCCTTCTCTTAAAGGCACTGGTCTCCAGTCGGATTCAACAAGCCTTGCACCAAGCCAGCGGGCAATCTCAGCTGCATTGGGTATAGTGGCACTTAAGGCTATGAACCTCGTCTCAGGGCTCATTGTCCTCAGACGGGTAAGAACAATCTCAAGTGTGGGGCCTCTGTGGGAATCTCCAAGAAGATGTATCTCATCTGCAATAATAAGTTTTACCTCCCTGAGCCACGGTGCACGGTGCCTGATAAGTGAGTCCAGCTTCTCGTTCGTCGTTATAATTACATCTGCATCGTAAAGCCAGGGGTCTGCGCTGTCAAAATCCCCTGTGCTCTGCACTACCTTTACGCCGGAGTCTTTATACTTCTTCGAGAAGTCATAGTATTTTTCAGCAGCAAGTGCTCTCAGGGGAACAAGGTATATAACTTTTCCTGCCCGTTCAAAAAACACCTTGAGCATTGCCATCTCTGCCACAAGAGTCTTGCCGGAAGCCGTAGGAGCTGCCACTACAAAAGAGTCGCTTCCTGTTAAAAGCCCTTCTTTTATTGAGAGTGCTTGAGGCGGGTGAAGCTCTTTAATCCCGGTGGCTGAAAGCGCAGCAATAAGCCTTTCTGAACCGCCGTATACCCTTAATGCGTTTATAATCATCGGGCTATTTCTATTCTGTTTCGCCCTTTGTTCTTCGCCTCATACATGGCAAAATCAGCGGCATTAATCAGCTTTTCTTCGTTATCTATCGAGGGGTCAGGGACGCTCGCGATTCCAATACTTACTGTAACCTTTTTTCCGGAAAGCTCTGGGAACGTATGTTGTGCAACTGCCTCTTTTATCCTCGCTGCCGGTTGCATAGCATCCTCTTTCTTTATGTGCGGCAGTATAATAATGAATTCCTCACCACCCCATCTTGCCACTGTGTCTATGCCTCTGACGTTGTCTTCCAGTATCTGTGCAACATTCTTTAGAACCTGGTCGCCTGCATGGTGCCCGTATTCGTCGTTAATCTTTTTAAAGTGGTCTATATCTATCATCATGCAGGCAAGGGAAGATCCGTATCTCACCGCCCTTCTCACTTCCTTTGCAAGGACATTCTCAAAATGCCTTCTGTTATAAAGTCCTGTCAGCGGGTCGGTAATCGCAAGCAGCTCCACTTTTGCAAGCAGTTCCTCCAACTGCCGGTTCTTTTCCCTTAACTCGTCCTGAAGCGCTTTTGTCCGCAGACATGCGTAAATCCTTGCATTCAGCTCAACCTCACTGTAAGGCTTTGGCAAATAATCATCAGCACCTGCCTCTAGACCCGTAACCTTGTCTGTTACCGAACCCTTTGCAGTAAGCATTATTATTGGAATGCCCCTGGTATCAGAGTTGCTTTTTAGCCACCGGCATATCTCAGTGCCGCTTAGGTCTGGAAGGACAAGGTCAAGAAGGATAAGGTCTACAGACTCTGTCTTTGCCGTCTTGATTGCAGAGGTGCCGTTTTCAACCCAGATTACCTCATACCCCTGCCTTTTAAGAAAGTCCTTTACTTTCTTTGCCTGTGCTTTGTTGTCTTCTACCAATAGAATCGTTGCTTCTGGCATAAGATAAACTCCCTGTTACATGCCATAATAAAGCCTTTGTATGAGCGGCTCTGGAAGCCCTGCCTCACGCATCTTCCGTTGTGTCTCCCCGATAGAATATTCTACCCTTATAAGCTCTATTTTTTCACTATTGAGCAGGGCATAGCACGCCCGCGGGTCTCCATCCCTTGGCTGCCCTACGCTGCCCACATTAATTATATATCTGCTGTTCTTATTGAGTCTTGCCTTTTCCTTATGAACCGTCATCTGTCCTGAAGAACGTTTCTCTACGATAAACGGACTATGGCTGTGCCCTAAAAGACAGACCTTTTGCTCAAAACTCCGGAAGTTCACCTCTGCATCAGACAGCGTGATGAGATAATGCCATTCTTCAGGCTCTCTCGGCGTGGAGTGCACAAGGAATATGCTTTCCTTCTTAAGTAATTTAACTAAAGAAAAGCCGCTGATAATCTTTCTGTTTTTTTCTGCAAGATTTTCATCCGTCCATCTTATGGCAGCCTTTGCAACCGGATTAAAATACTCCACGTTGGTCAGCCCGAGCACTGCCCAGTCGTGATTGCCTGCAAGAAGCACACTGCAGTTCTCCTTAAGAAGCCTTACGCACTCGTTAGGGTCAGGACCATAACCAACGGCATCACCTAAAAAAAGAATCCCTTTAACATTCCTTTTCTCTATGTCTTTAAGCACTGCGCCAAGGGCTTCGAGGTTTGCATGTACGTCGGATATTACAGCATACATTTCAATGTCTCTTTTTAGTCCGGGAAATCCTGTCCAGTATCCCGTTTATGAATGCGGCGGATTCCGCAGTGGAGTATTTCTTTGCAATCTCTATAGCCTCATTTATGGCGACAGCCGGCGGGATATCCTCTAAGAAAAGCAGCTCGTAAGTGGCAGCACGCAGGATGTTTCTGTCAACAGCAGCCATTCGGTCGATGCCCCAGTGCTCTGTGGTCTCTTTTATCACGGAGTCTATCTCAGGAAGGTTCCTTATGGTCCCTTTTATTATGTTCTCTGAGAATTCAATAACTTCTTTGTCCTCGTCCTTTCCTTCAAAGAAACGGTTTATGTCCGGTTCTTCGCCTGTAAAATCAAACTGGAACAATGCCTGGAGTGCATATTCCCTTGCCCGTCGCCGCTTCATAGGCTCATATTTTTTTCAGGACCTGCGCCATTTCTATTGCAGTAAGTGCGGCGTCCCAACCTTTGTTTCCGCTTTTTGAACCTGCTCTTTCAACAGCCTGCTCGATGGTGTCTGCAGTTATAATTCCGAAGGCGATAGGCACGCCTGTCTCCAAAGAAGCCTGTGCAATGCCCTTTGAGACTTCTGCTGCCACATACTCAAAATGCGGTGTGGCACCCCTTATCACCGTGCCAAGACATATAACTGCATTGAACCTGCCTTTCTCTGCCAGCCTCTTTGCAACCATCGGAATCTCAAAAGACCCGGGGACTTTTACAATCTCGATGTCCTCGTCCTTTGCCCCGTGCCTTGTCAGCGCATCCACTGCACCATCCAGAAGCTTGCTCGTGATAAAATCATTGAACCTGCTTACCACAATGCCGAACTTAAGCCCTTTTGCCTGAAGCTCTCCCTGAATTATTTTCATGCCCTCCTCCAAACGATACCTGTCTTTATTTAAACCTTGATTTTACGACATTTCAAGATTTGTAACAAGGGGGGCTCTTCTGAGAAGCGCCAGTATCTCCTTAGAAAGACTCTCCCTGTTTTGCTCAGAAAGCTCTAAAAGCATCACCCCCTGCGTCTTCTTCACCTCTTCTATAAACGGCGTTCCTTTCTTTGCAATCGTGGCTATTACGGTCTTATCAGAGTTCAACAACTCTTTTACAAGGCTGCAGAACCGGCTTGAGATGCACTCCATCTTGCCTATCTCGTCTATAATCACAACCGGAGACTCACTAAACGGAATCTCATCTATAAACCTCTCGAAAGTCTCGATATCCACTTTGTATTTTCCTACCCTGTATCGGCTTTTAAAATCCACATGGGAAAGCACACCCTCTTTGCCGTCAAGGCTTATGAGCCTGAAGCCTTTTCTTACGCCACCCTGTCTTATCTCCTCTGTATAAAATCCCACGGCTTCCGGAAGACTTTCTACCAGTTTTTTTATAAGGGTAGTCTTTCCGACACCAGGGGAGCCGGTTATGAGAATCTTAGCGGACATCAATCCTCTCTAAGTAAACTGCTCAGGGATGTTGTAAGTGAACAAATTTTTGAGCCATCTTTCGGAACTTTCAGGTTTACTGTAAAAGTATATCAAGGAGCCTGTCGAGTTCTTCGAGGGAGTAGTATTCTATCTCTATCTTTCCCCTCTTGCCCTTGTGTTTAATCCTGACTTTTGTTGCAAGGCTTTTTATGAGCTTTTCTTCGAGGGAGGCTATCTGGGGGTCGCGGGCAGACTTCTTTTTACGGGCTTTACCCTGAGAAAGCTTCTTTGCAAGAGCCTCTGCCTCTCTTACGCTTAAACCTTTTTTTACGATAGTTCGTGCTGCCTCTCGCTGGGCAGCTACACTGTCAAGGGAAAGCACTGCCCTTGCATGTCCCATGCTTAGCTTGCCCTCGTTTATAAGCTCTTTTATCTCCTCAGGAAGCTTAAGAAGCCTTAGATAGTTTGCAACCGTAGCCCTCTCTTTGCCTACCTTCTCTGCAAGCTTCTCCTGCGTAAGACCAAACTGTTTCATCAGTCTTTGAAACGCCTGTGCAGTCTCTATCGGTCCGAGGTCTTCCCTCTGAATGTTTTCTATGAGGGCTATCTCAAGGGAATCTTCAGGGTCAGTGTGCCTTATGATTGCAGGGATTTTCTTAAGTCCTGCGATCTGTGCAGCTTTAAGCCGGCGTTCTCCGGCTATCAGTCTGAACATGCCGCTGTCCTCACGTGTAACAAGCACAGGCTGAAGAACACCCTTCTCTTTTATGGATGCGGCAAGTTCCTTGAGAGTATTATCCCTGAAGACTTTCCTGGGCTGCTCTCTGCCTGGAGTTATCCTTGCAATCTCTATATCTACTACTTCCTGTCCCTTTTCAGGGATAAGGGCATCAAGCCCCCTGCCTAACGCCGTTTTCACTTAATATCTCCTTTGCAAGAGACAAATAACTCTGAGCGCCTTTTGACCGTGCATCATAAAGAAGCACTGGTTTTCCGTGGCTTGGCGCTTCCGCCAGTGTAACGTTCCTTGGTATGACTGTATTATAAACCTTTCTGCCAAAGTGCTTTCTCAACTCCTCTGCCACCTGCCTGGACAGCGTGTTCCTCCGGTCATACATCGTAAGAAGGATGCCCTCGATATCCAGCGCAGGATTGAAAGAACTCCTTACGAGTCTCAGGGTCTTTGTCAGCATGCTAAGCCCCTCAAGTGCATAATACTCGCACTGCACAGGAACCATTACAGAGTCCGAAGCCACAAGGGCATTCAACGTAAGAAGCCCAAGAGACGGTGGGCAGTCTATGAATATATAGCGAAACTCCTCCCTGACGCCTTCAAGCCTGCCGAGCAGAACCCTCTCCCTGTCGTCCCGGTCTATAAGCTCTATTTCCACGCCAAGAAGGTCTACAGAAGAAGGCACTAAAAAGAGATTCTCTATCTGTGTCTGCTTGACAGCCTCTGCAATGCTGATTTTACCGGCATAGACCTCGTAAAGCCCTTCTTCTGCGCTGATTCCAAGTCCGCTCGTTGAGTTTCCCTGCGGGTCTGTGTCTATGATGAGAATTTTCTCTCCGGCAAGTGCAAGACAGGCAGCCAGATTAACTGCAGTGGTTGTTTTTCCGACCCCACCCTTTTGATTCGCTATCGAGATGACCCTGCCCAGAGTCACAGACTCCTTTCCGCCTGAAGTTTCTCCCTCAGAGATTATATGTCTATGTTTCGCGCCTCAAGGGCATGCCTTACAATGAACTCTTTTCTGGGCTCAACCTGATCGCCCATAAGAACCGTGAATATCTCGTTTGCCTCCACCGAGTCTTCAACAGTTACCTGAAGAAGAGTCCTCTTTTCAGGATCCATTGTGGTCTCCCAGAGTTGCTGGGGATTCATCTCCCCAAGCCCCTTGTATCTCTGTATGGAAAGTCCCTTCTTTGCAACATCAAGCACGAACTCCAGAAGCTCGGAAGTGCTGTTTATCTCTTTCTCCACGCCTTTTACTCTTATGACATACGGTGGGGAACCAAGGTCTTTGACCGCAGAGTAAAGCCGCTTGATGTCCTTGAATTCAGGCGTGCTGACGAAATCTGCATCAAGCATTACTTTATAGCTCTGCCTCCTTATCTCTACAGCATAGCTCTGATGCTCTTCATCATGCACAAGCTCGCCGATGCGGCACTCAGGTATGCGCTTCTGCACTTCTGAAAGGAACTCTCTCAGTGCCTTGTCGTCTTTAAGCAGGTTTTTGTCCACACCCTTGTCAAGCATGAGTTTTATAAGCTCCGGGTCTCTCCGCCTGCGCCTGAACCACTGAAGAAGACTCTCAAACTCTGAAAGACGCTTCATATACGGAATCGTCGCCTTGCCCTTAAGCATCTGTCCTTTTATCGGAAGCTCTATCTCCTCAGAGGCAAGCTCAAAGAGCATATTGTTCAGTTCGGCATCGTTCTGGATGTATTTTTCGGTCTTCCCTCTTTTAACCTTATAAAGCGGCGGCTGGGCAATATAGAGATAGCCTCTTTCTATAAGCTCAGGCATCTGCCTGAAGAAAAATGTAAGCAGAAGCGTTCTTATATGGGCACCGTCCACATCTGCATCCGTCATAAGGATTATCCTGTGGTAGCGGGTCTTTGTTACGTCGAAGTCCTCCGGACCAATGCCTGTTCCAAGTGCGGATATAAGAACCCTGATTTCCTCAGAGGTAAGCATCTTGTCGAACCTTGCCTTCTCGACATTGAGAATCTTACCTCTCAGGGGCAGTATTGCCTGAAAGCGCCTGTCTCTTCCCTGCTTTGCAGAGCCTCCGGCTGACTCGCCCTCGACTATGAATATCTCGCTCTGTGCAGGGTCTTTCTCAGAGCAGTCAGCAAGTTTGCCCGGAAGACCTGTATCCTCAAGAGGACCTTTCCTTCTGGTAAGCTCTCTTGCCTTTCTTGCCGCTTCTCTTGCGCGGCTTGCCTGAATCGCCTTCTCTATAATCTTTCTTGCAACAGATGGGTTTTCTTCAAAATAAGTACCGAGGGCATCGTTCACAATGGACTCCACTGCCCATTTGACCTCGCTGTTTCCGAGCTTCATCTTCGTCTGCCCTTCAAACTGCGGATTGTGAAGCTTAACGCTTATTACCGCTGTAAGCCCTTCTCTTATGTCCTCGCCGCTCAGGCTCTCCTTTGCCTTAATCGCAGATGCATAATTGTTTGCCGTCCTTGTAAGCGCAGACTTAAACCCTACAAGGTGCGTTCCCCCTTCTTTCGTGCTTATGTTGTTTGCATAGGTGTAAATGGTCTCTGCATACCCGTCGTTGTACTGAAGCGCAATCTCAAGTGAAATGTCGTCCTTCTCTCCGTATATATAAATCGGCTTGGGGTGAAGCACGGTCTTGTTCTTATTGAGATGCTCGACAAAGGAGACTATTCCGCCCTTGTAGAAAAAGTCATGTTTTCTGTCCGTTCTTTCGTCATGAATGGTTATCCTCAAACCCCTGTTAAGGAACGCAAGCTCTCTGAGCCTTTCGCTGAGAACATCATAGCTGAACTCTGTAGTCTCGAAGATTTCAGGGTCTGGCTTGAACGTAATTTTTGTGCCGCGTCTTTTGGTTTTTCCGACGGCAGTCAGAGGAGTCTTTGCCTTGCCTCTTTCAAAGTGCTGCTGGTAGAGCTTTCCGTTCTGCCTTATCTCAAGGTCAAGCCACTCTGAAAGGGCATTGACTACAGAGACACCTACGCCGTGAAGACCGCCTGAAATCTTATATGCCTTGGATTCAAACTTTCCTCCGGCATGAAGCTCTGTAAGAACTATCTCTGCTGCAGAGCGACCTTCCGGGTCTCCGGGATGAGGCTCTGTTGGAATACCTCTTCCGTCGTCCACTACAGTGCAGCTTCCATCGCGATGAAGCGTAACCTCGATGTTCTTGCAGTGACCGGCAAGTGCCTCATCAACACTGTTGTCCACTACCTCGTAGACAAGATGGTGCAACCCTTCAGGTCCTGTAGAGCCTATATACATCGCAGGTCTTTTCCTGACCGCGCTAAGACCCTTCAGTATCTTTATCTCTTCTGCACCGTAGGTTTCTGTTTCGTTAAATATTTTCTTTTCCATATGCTCCTTTAATTATACTCTCATAGGCATCACAACGCACTTATATTCGTCGTCCGCCTCTTCTTTCATAAGCGTCGGGCTTAAGGGATCCTGCAGCTCTATGGCGACTGTTTCAGCCGACATTACAGTAAGCACATCAAGAAGGTACCTTGCATTGAAGCCAACTGCCAGCGCCTCTCCTTTGTAATCGACCTCAAGCTCGTCTTTTGCCTCGCCAAGGTCAGGGTTTGACGAAGAAAATGTCATGACCCCTGTGCCAAGGTCTATCTTAACTGCATTGCTCCTTTCCCTGCTCATTACGGACACCCTTCTTAGTGCCCTTATCATCCCTTCCCTGTTTACAAGGAGTTTCTTTTCGTTTGCAAGCGGTATGACCTGACTGTAATTCGGATATGTGCCCTCTATAAGCCTCGCCAGAAACTCAATATCCAAAACCTTAAAAAGTATGTGATTTTTTCCGATGAGAACAGAAACCTTGCCTTCCTTGTCAAGGAATTTTCTGAGCTCCGAGGCTGTTTTTCTCGGCACTATTACCTTTTTCTCCCCGCTTACTCCTGCCGGCAGTTGCCTGCTTATTACAGCCATTCTGTGTCCGTCTGTGCCGACCACGGTAAGAATCTCGTTATTCAAATGAAAGAGCAGTCCGTTCAGCGTATATCTTGTATCGCTTTCTCCAGCAGCATACAGGGTCTTTTCTATCATCTGTGCGAGGACTGCCGGCTCCATCTGTATTTCCTCTGCCTCCTTCATCTCAGGCCAGCCTGGGAACTCCTCTGGCGCCAGACACGCAAGCCTGAAACTACTATGCCCTGCACTGACCTTAATCCACTGCCCGTCCTCAGACTCCAGAGTTATGTCACCTTCTATTTCTCTCACTATTTCAAAGAGTTTTCTTGCCGGGATACAAAGCCTTCCTTCTTCCTGCACCTGTGCATCAAGAGGCTCTCTTATTGCCGTCTCTATGTCTGTGGCTGTGATAAATGAGCCGTTCTTTTTTGCATCCAGCAGAAAGTGGCTGAGAATCGGCATCGTGTTGCGCTTCTCTACAATGTTCTGGATGTTCGAGAGCCTGTCCTGCATCTCCTGCTTCGAAACGCTGAGCTTCATATCCCCTCCTATGGCTTTATTTTCTCAATTAAATTTTCGATCATCCTATTAAAGTTTTCGTCCTTTGCCCTTTTACCCTCTATCTGCTTGCATGCATAAATCACAGTGGCATGATCCTTGCCTCCAACATTCTTTCCGATGTCACTAAGAGACGCCTGCGTAAGCTCCCTGCTGAGATACATTGCAATCTGCCTTGGAATAGCTATCTCTTTTGTCCTCTTCCTGGCCTTTATGTCCTGAAGCCTTATTCCAAAATACTCTGCCACTGTCTTCAGTATAAACTCCACGGTCAGAGGTCTGTCTTCATCACGGATGAAGTCCCTTAAAATGGTCTTTGCCATGGAGAGGTTTATCGGACTTCCAGTAAGGGAAGAATGCGCCCCAAGCCTTATAAGACAGCCCTCTATATCCCTGATATTGGACTTTATTTTGGATGCAACATAGTATGCCACATCATCCGGAAGCTTCATTCTGTTTTCCTCTGCCTTCTTGTGTATTATCGCCAGCTTCGTCTCAAGCTCAGGCGGCTGTATGTCGGCTATAAGACCCATGCTGAAGCGAGACCTGAGCCTGTCTGTCACCGCCCGAATCTCCTTTGGCGGCCTGTCGCTTGAAAGCACAATCTGCCTTTGCCTTTCATAAAGCGCATTCAGCGTGTGAAACAGCTCCTCCTGAGTCGTAGTCTTGTTCTCTATGAACTGAACATCATCTACGAGAAGAAGGTCAAGATTCCGGTATTTTGCCTTCAGCTCCTCTGTCCTGCTGTGCCTTATGGCAGAGACTACTTCGTTTGTAAACTGCTCTGCAGAGACATAGAGCACGTTGTAGTCGCTTCTTTTGTCTATCACCCTGTTTCCGACCGCGCTTATAAGATGCGTCTTTCCAAGTCCAACACCACCATAGATGAACAAAGGGTTGTAAACCTTGCCTGGCATTTCAGAAACCGCTTTCGCCGCTGCCTGCGCAAACTGGTTGCTCGGTCCTACTACAAACCCTTCAAATGTGTATCTAGGGTTCAGATATATTCCCTTTCGTGCAAGCTTTGTTCTTCTGTTTTCAAGCTTTGCATCCATCTTTTTCAATGCAGCGTCCTCTTTTGTCGCAAACCTGTATTTGACCTCTACAGGCGAGGCAATAGTGCTCTCAACAGCCTCTGCTATCAGGTTGGGATGATAGTCCTCTATCCACTCCTTGTAAAATCTGTTGGGAACTTCTATCGTGACCTGCCCGTCCTTTATCTGAACCATCTTCATCGGGCTGAACCACAGGTCAAATATGTTCTCCCCTACTTTCTCTTTTATCAACAAAAGACTCTTATTCCAGATTTCTTCTATCTGCATTTTTATTTACTAACACTTTATTAACAAATGTTGATATCTTTCCCCCGGCAGGTGACATATTATAGCCCATGTCAATATCTATAGCAAGAAAACTTTTATTTGTATGTCAGCATTTTCTTTACATCTCATTGTAATCTTTTTTGTGGAAAAAGCCAGCTTTTTTCAACAGATATATAAATACCGGATACCCTTTGAATACATTAGAAAAAACACCTTTCTCCACCTATTAACACCCTCTATCTATCCCTACTATAAATGCTTATTTATTAATAGAAGAAGAGCTCTCCTTGCTTTTTTCCCTCAGAGCTGCCTTTATGAATATATCTATATCGCCGTCAAGTACAGCATCTACGTTGCCGACTTCCACACCAGTCCTATGGTCTTTCACAAGCCTGTAAGGCTGAAGCACATAAGACCTTATCTGACTGCCCCATGCTATGTCTTTTTTCTCTCCGACCAAGCCTTCGATTTCTTTCTCCTGCTCCTTAAGGCTCAGGTCGTAAAGTCTTGCCCTGAGTATTTTCATCGCAGTCTCTTTATTTCTGTGCTGCGAGCGGTGGTTCTGGGAAGAGACCACTATGCCTGTAGGCAGATGAGTTATTCTTACAGCAGACGACGTTTTGTTGACGTGCTGTCCACCTGCCCCTGAGGCACGAAAAGTGTCTATTCTTATGTCTTCTTCTTTTATCTCTACCTCTATGTCGTCTTCTATCTCAGGGTAGACGAGCACTGCAGAGAAAGAGGTATGCCTTCTTTTGTTTGCATCAAAAGGAGATATCCTTACGAGTCTATGAACACCGGCCTCTACTTTAAGATATCCATAGGCGTAAGGACCAGAAACCATTATCGTAACGTCTTTTATTCCTGCCTCTTCGGCAGGCTGTATGTCAATTATCTTTGTGCTGTATCCGTGCAGTTCAGCCCATCTGAGATACATGCGCATGAGCATCTGTGCCCAGTCCTGGCTCTCCGTGCCGCCTGCTCCGGGATGTATCATCAGTATGGCATTGCCCCTGTCGTGCTCGCCTGAAAGAAGCCACCTGAGTTCAATCCCCTCTATGGAATCCGAAAGGTCTTTTATCTCTTTTGCAATCTCAGAAAGAAAGACCTCTCCGCCTTCCTCTTCAAGTATCTCTACAGAGTCTTCAAGATAGGAAAGCTTCTCGGAAATACCCTCAAACGGTAAAACAATGTCCTCTATGCGTGCCTTCTTTCTATTTAACTCCTGAACCTTTTTGGGCGAGGACCATGTCTTCTCTGAAGAAAGCTCCTGGTCTATAGCCGCGATTTCTTTCTTGCGGGCATCTATATCAAAGATAACCTCTTAGAGTCTCGACTTTTTCCTTTAAGACTGAAAGTTCGTTTCTTATATCTTCCTTAAGCATTTTTATCTCCTCCTTAAATCCATCAATAGGATCACTGTTATAATTATGCATAAATATGAAAAAAGGTCACCGTATCTTGAATAAAAGCTTCTTGTTCTGTCAGTTGTAATATTTGCAGTCAGCACCTGCTGTTTAAAAAGTCCTGTAGAGGACAAAATCCTTCCACTGCTGTCTATAAAGCCTGATATTCCTGTATTTGCCGCTCTTATGACCGGCTTTCTGTTTTCAACTGCCCTCAGCACTGCCATACTGAAGTGCTGATAAGGGCCAGCAGTCTTTCCAAACCATGCATCGTTCGTTATCGTAACTATAAAATCTCCGTCGTCCTTGTAGAACTTTCTTACAAGTCCGGGGAAGATTATCTCGTAACAGATAAATGTTCCGAATTTTCCAAAAGGGGTTTCTGCCCTTAAGTATTTGTCTCCGGCGACGTATTCACCTATGCCGTAAGCAATCTTGTCGACAAAAAACAGGATTCGCCTGAAAGGGACATACTCGCCAAAGGGGACTAAATGTATTTTATCATAGATATAGCTTACCTCTCCAGTGCTGTCAAGGAGCACTGCGCTGTTTGCAAGACGGTTGCCGTCCTTGACTGTTATGGCGCCAAAAAGCAAAGGAATTTCAAGGTTTTTTTGGAATTCGATAAGCTCTTCCGTAAGCCGGATGTCCTTTCCGAAATAAAAAGGCACGGCAGTCTCAGGCCAGACAATGAGTGAGGGCTGATGTAAACTTGCAGTTGTGGTAAGCCTCTTGTATGTGTTAATAACATCCCTCTGGAATCCAGGGTCCCATTTGATATCCTGCCTGATATTTCCTTGCACAACGCTTACTCTTATGGTCTTTTCCCCGCGGTCCTGGTCAAGCCTGTAATAGCCGTATCCAAAGACAGCTATAAGACCCAGCAGCAGTATGCCGTAGCCTATAATGGTCGGCGACATGTGAAAAAGCGGCATCTCCTGCCGCCGCTTCTTGATTATGAACAAGTCTGCAATCGCCCCGTTTACAGCCACTACAAGGAACGATATGCCGTATATGCCGGTAATGTCGGCAACCTGTATGACAGAGAGGAATTTATACTGCGAGTATCCAAGGCTTGACCACGGAAACCCTGTAAGCGCATAAGAGCGGGCAAACTCAAGCACAACCCAGAATACAGGTGCAAGAAAAAGTGCAGGAAAAGGCGTGGTCTTTATTTTTAAAGAAAAGAGCCAGCCGAAAACCCCTGTATAAAGGCTTAAATACAGCGAAAGCAGGAACACGAGGGCAAGACTCGGGACAAGAGAGACCCCGCCATAATGGTTTATCGAATGGTATATCCAGTAAAGTGTGCCAGAGAAAAATACAACTCCTAAGAGAAATCCTGCCTTGAACCCCTGCCGGGGAGTCTTTTCCCAGAGAGAGACCAGAAACGGCACGAGTGAGACCCACGCAAGAGAGTAATAATCAAAAACAGGAAAACAGAGCACGAGCAGTGCACCTGAAACCACCGCCGGCAGATACGGCTTAGAAAGCCTCTTTATATATCCTTTCTCTAAAAACATTACAAAATCACCAGATTTATGTTTTAAGGCATCCTCTATTTTAAGAATGTCTCAAGTGCTTGACAACAATTAAGTTTATTGTTTAAATTGTTACGAACGGGCAGTTAGCTCAGTTGGTAGAGCAGAGGCCTGAAAAGCCTCGTGTCCGCAGTTCGATTCTGCGACTGCCCACCATTTATTTTTTTTGTCTTTTCCCTCCCCTTTTAACTCTGGACAAAAAAATCTGCGCTGACTACGTTGCCTTTCTGAGAGTATGCAGTTTGATCAGGTTCGTTTGTCCTGTTCCGAGCACCGGCGTGCTTGCAGTAATGACTATAGTGTCCTCTGGCTTTGCCATGCCTTCTTCTAAAAGAGTCTCTTCGACTTTTTTAAACAGGTCGTCTGTGTTTTTAAGCTTGCGCATTGTCTTTGGGACTACTCCCCAGTAAAGAGTCATTCTCCTTCTTATGATCTCAGAGAGTGTGAATGCAACTATAGGCACGGTGGGCCTGAACTTTGAAAGCACTCTTGCAGTAGAGCCTGACTGTGTAAACGCCACTATGAACCTTGCCCCTATGTCCGCTGCTGCGGTTTTGGCAGCCTCTGCCACTGCCTCGGAAAAAGACCTGCCACGCATATACGCTGATACTGCCTGCCGCTCAGACTCTGTTTTTCTTATTATTCTGTCCATCATCCTCAGGGCTTCGAGCGGATGTTTTCCTGAGGAAGTCTCGGCAGAAAGCATAAGTGCATCCGTGCCGTCTATCACTGCGTTTGCAACATCAGTTACCTCTGCCCTTGTGGGTCTTAGATGCTCGGTCATGGACTCAAGCATCTGCGTGGCTGTGATTACAATCCTGCCTTTTCTGTTCGCCTGCTCTATGAGTGCCTTCTGAATTAGCGGAACGTCCTCTGCCGGAACTTCAATGCCGAGGTCTCCCCTTGCCACCATCAGCCCATCCGCCTCTTCGATTATACTGTCTATGTTGTCGAGTGCCTCAGGCTTTTCAATCTTCGCTATAAGAGGGACAGAAAACCCCCTGCTTTTAAGCCACTCCTTGACTACTCTTATGTCAGAGGCAGAGCGCACAAAAGACACTGCCACATAATCCACACCCATCTGCATTCCGAACTCAAGGTCAGCCCTGTCCTTGTCTGTAAAAGACTCTGCGGTTATCTTCACACCCGGAAGGTTTACGCCTTTTCTGTCCCTGAGGATTCCGCCTTCAATGACCTTTGCACGAAGAGCGTTTCCCTCCCTGCCTGTTACTTTAAGCTCTATAAGTCCGTCATCAAGCAGTATCCTGTCGTTAATCTTCACATCCCTTAGAAGATGCTTATAGGAGATAAATATTTGTTTGCTGTTTCCTGTTTCCTTTCCCGGGAGGATAAGAAGCTCCTGCCCTTTTTTGAGCACCACTGCGCCGCCTTCCATAAGACCTGTTCTTATCTTTATGCCCTGAAGGTCTTGAAGAATGGCAACCGGCCGTCCATACTTCTTAGCACCCTCACGTATGGTCTTTATGGCCTTTTTGTGAAAGGCGTGGTCTCCATGGGAGAAGTTCAGGCGGGCGACATCCATCCCTGCCTTAATCATGCGGAAGAGAACATCCCTTCTGCATGACGAAGGTCCTATGGTGCAGACTATCTTGGCTCTTCTTAATAACATAGACTAATCCTCAGTATATCAAACAATAGAAAGGAAATCATTAGACAAGAGTTCTATAATTTCGTTGCATTCAAGAGACCGGCAGGGGTATATTTATATCCTGATGATAAGGAAATTCTTCAGGCTGGATGAGCTGAACACTAATGTAAGACAGGAGGTCATTGCCGGTGTAACGACCTTCATCACGATGGCATATATCGTTGTCGTTAACCCCCGGATTCTGGAGGCAGCCGGCATTCCCTTTGGTCCTTCTGTAGTGGCTACTGTCCTTAGTGCCTTCTTCGGGACCCTGGCAATGGGGCTTTATGCAAACCGACCGTTTGCCATTGCACCGTACATGGGAGAGAACGCATTCATTGCCTTTACAGTCGTAAAGGTCCTGGGCTACAGCTGGCAGACAGCCCTCGGCGCAGTGTTTATCGGTGGTTTGCTTTTTACCCTGCTTACTGTTTTAAGAATAAGAAGCTGGCTTGCCAGTGCAATACCTGAAGGACTGAAGATAGGGTTTGCCGTGGGCATCGGACTGTTTTTGACTTTTATCGGACTGAACGAGACAGGCATCGTTACGCTTGGAGTAAAAGGGGCACCGGTTCATGTGGGTGACTTCCACGACACATCCGTGCTCTTAGCCATACTCGGATTTGTCACAATCGGGTTTTTAATGATCAGAAGGGTTAAAGGTGCAATACTTATAGGCATTTTTGTGGTTACCCTGCTTGCGTTTTTTACGAAGACTGCAGCTCTGCCTGACAAATGGGTGAGCATGCCTCCGGATATAAGCCCTATTTTTCTGAAGCTCGACATAAAAGGCGCTCTTACATGGGGCTTTTTTTCCGTGATACTTACGGTGTTCGTGATGGACTTTGTCGACACGATGGGCACATTGCTCGGTGTGTCTTATAAGGCAGGTCTGCTGGATGAAAAAGGCAACCTGCCGGAGATAGAAAAGCCCATGCTTTGCGATGCCCTTGCCACCGTGGTTGCCGCGCTTTTGGGCACCACGACGACAGGCACATACATCGAATCAGCTGCAGGGATTGAAGCCGGCGGAAGATCAGGGCTGACCGCTGTGGTCACTGCGCTTTTGTTTCTTGCAGCACTGTTTTTTGCCCCGGTTTTTGCAGCAGTTCCTCCCCAGGCATACGGTCCTGCACTTATAATCGTCGGCATGCTTATGCTTTCTCCTGTGACAAAAATAAGGTTTGACGACCTGACAGAAGTAATACCCGTGTTTGCAATCATCGTTCTGATGAGCTTTACATATAATCTTGGAATAGGCATGACTGCAGGCTTTGTGCTCTATCCCCTGATGAAGGCTCTTGCAGGAAGAATAAGGGAAGTGCCCGCTGGACTCTGGATTCTTGCTGCAATATCAGCGCTTTTCTTTGTCTATTACCCCTATTGAAAGATGCCGCTTGCCCTGCCGCCATAGGCTTTGGCAGTGTTTCCGGAATGCTTATTTTTTGACAAAAGCCTGTTTTGTTTTTAAACTTTTAGTTGAGTTGAAGAACGTTCTGATAGGAGAGAACCTCCTGCCGGAGGTGAAGCCTGAAGAGAGCCTTCTTCGCCGTGAGGAGTTTCGAGTCTTCTCCGCCAGCTCTGCAGAAGAGGCACTAAATATTCTGAGGTCCGGGAAGATAGACCTCATGGTGGTAGACCTTGACATGCCCAGAATGGGCGGCGACAAGCTCTGCTCCATTGTGCGGGAAGAAAAGGCATGCGGAAGAGTCTTTGTAATTCTTGTCTGCTCAGGCAGGAAGCTTGACCTTTTAAGGTGCGACAGGTGCGGGGCAGACTCATATCTGACAAGACCGCTTGAGCCTGCCGCTGTCTTCGACAAAATAAGCCATCTCCTCGGCGTTCCAAGGAGAAAGGACAGAAGGGTTCTTGTAAGGATAGCAGTCAACGGCAGGTTCAGAAGCAAGCCGTTTTTCTGCGGGGCGCGCGACTTAAGCGCCTCCGGCATCCGCTTCGAGGCGGACAAGACCCTTGCCAAAGGCGATATCATCACCTGCTCCTTCTTTATACCCGACGGCGAACGCATAGAGGCTGAAGGCGAAGTCGTAAGAGTGGTCTACGGCGAGGCAAAGGCTTATAACTACGGTGTGAGATTCACGTCCCTTGCCCCGGAGGCTAAAACAGCGATAGAGGAGTTCGTCAGAAGGCAGACAGCAGAGGAGAACGCTCTGGCCTGAGAATGTTCCACGTGGAACATTCAGGGGAGTTTTATCCCGTATGCCTTTATTTTCCGGTGCAGGTTGCTTCTTTCTATGCCCAGAACCTCGGCTGTCTTCGAGATATTCCAGTTGTTGTCGCTGAGCTTTTTGAACAGAAAGTCCTTTTCGAATGCTTCGCGTGCGTCCTTAAGGGTTTTCATGCTGAAGTAGTCATTGCTTGCGGCATGTCCGCTTATGTTGATATCCTCAGCCGTTATTGTTTCTGACGGTGTCATTATGACGAGTCTTTCTATGAGGTTTTTAAGCTCTCTTATATTGCCGGGCCAGTCGTAGGCCATGAGCCGTTTCATTGCCTCAGGCGTCATCCTCTTGGGTGCCTGGCCGTACTCAGCGGCAAGCATGCGGAGAAAGTGCTCCACGAGCAGGGGAATGTCTTCTTTCCTTTCTCTCAGGGGAGGCACTGTAATAGGTATGACATTGAGTCTGAAGTAAAGGTCGTCTCTGAAGTTTCCGTTTTTGATTCTTTCTTCGAGGTCTTTGTTAGTAGCTGCGATGATTCTTACATCCACCTTTATGTTTCTGCTTCCACCGACCCTTTGAAATTGCTGGGTCTCTATTACCCGCAGGAGTTTTGCCTGTGTCTGGGCTGACATATCGGCTATCTCGTCAAGAAAGAGTGTGCCTCCGTCGGCAAGCTCGAATTTGCCTTTTTTCTGCTCAAAAGCGCCTGTAAAAGAGCCTTTTTCATGGCCGAAGAGTTCGCTTTCTATGAGTTCCTGCGGGATTGCGGCGCAGTTGACCTCGATAAACGGCATTCTCTGGCGGCTGCTTAGTTCGTGCAGAAGCCGGGCGACAACCTCCTTGCCTGCACCGCTTTCGCCGGTGATAAGAACCCTGCTGTTGCTCTTTGCAGCCAGCTCTATCTGTCGTCTCAGGTTGTTTATCGCAGGGGTTTTGCCTATGAGTGTCCATTTCTTTGTCAGGCTTTCTCTCAGGGCTTTGTTTTCCAGCTCAAGGGTTCTCCGCTCGAGTGCCCTTCTTGAGGCAAGCAGGACTCTTTCGAGTGAAAGCGGTTTTTCGAGAAAGTCGTAAGCACCCATCTTTGTTGCCTTCACTGCCATCTCTATATTCCCGTGTCCTGATATCATGATTACGGGAAGGTCTTCGCTTACCGCCTTCATCTCTTTGAGGGTTTTCAACCCGTCCATTCCCGGCAGCCATACATCGAGCATTACGAGGTCAGGCATCTGCTCTTTAACCACTTTAAGTGCCTCTTCGCCTGTCTCTACAGCGACTGTCTGATACCCTTCGTCAGAAAATATGTCCGACAGGCTTTCTCTTATCCCTTCCTCATCGTCAACCACAAGCACCAGGGGTCTTGGCATGGTCTTACTCCTCCTTTATCGGCAGCTCGATGGTAAAGACACTGCCGCATGGAGTGTTGTCCCTTACGCGGATATGCCCGCCGTGTTCGGCTATTATCTTGTCTGCAATGGCAAGTCCGAGTCCTGTGCCGTGTTTCTTTGTAGAAAAATACGGCAGGAACAACCGCTCTTTGTCCTCGTCTTTTATACCAGGACCATTGTCCGCTATGTCTATAGAGACCTTGTTTCTTTCATTATCAGGGCTTATTCTTACTTCTATGCTGCCTTTGTTTCCCATGGCTTCCAGTGCATTGTCAAAGAGGTTTATCATAACCCTCTTGAACTGTTCTCCGTCAAGTTCTACAGGAGGCATGTCCTCAGGGCTGTCCACCTTTATATTGAGTTCCTTGTAGTCCCTGTAGAGGTTTACGACATCGTCTATTACTGCCCTGATGTCCGTTGGAGTCTTTGTTATCTCCGGCATCTTGCCCAGTCTTGAGAACTCGTCAACCAGCCTTTTCAAGCCGTCCACTTCTCTTATTATAGTCTTTGTCGAGCGTTCGAATATCTGGTCGAACTCTGCGTCTCCGCTCTGCCATTTTTTGAGCATTCTTTCTGTAGAGAGCTTTATAGGGGTCAGCGGGTTCTTAATCTCGTGTGCCATTCTCCGGGCGACTTCCTGCCATGCAAGGGCACGCTGTGCCTTCATCACGCCTGTAAGGTCGTCAACGACCACGAGCAGGCCGAGATACTCGCCTGAAGAGCTTCTCAATCCGGTAATGGAGACCCTCAGAAGGACTTTTCTGCCTCCGAGGGTTGCCCTGACCTCCTTATTCACTGCCTTTAGTGTCCGGATATTGATGCTTTTTATCAACTCCTGCAGTTCTGCGGAATTTATTCCGGAGAGCATCTCTGTGTAGTATTTGCCGAGCACGTCCTCTGCCTTGAGGTCCAGGATGTTGCATGCAGCACTGTTTATGGTCACGACGTTGCCTTTTGCATCAAGGGAGATAACACCGCTTTGGATGTTCTCCAGTATGTTTTCGATGGTAAGCCTTCGTCTGTCGGATTCAAGATATGCTTTTTGCAGGGACTCTTTTCCTTCTCTGATTTCCCTGACCATGCGGTTGAACGACTCTATCAGGAGTCCCATTTCGTCGTGTCTTGTAGAGGTAACGCTGACAGAGAGATTCCCTGAGGCTACTGCCTCGGTTGCCATTGCAAGCTTCCGCACAGGCTCTGTTATCCATCCTGCGATTCTCAGGGAGAACCAGAGCGAGGCAAAGATGATTATAAGGGTGAAAAAGCCGAGCATCAGAAGGTAGTTCAACTTGAGAGGCAAAGACCATGCCTCCAGCTTTATATAGTCTTCGTAAGCTGTTCTGATGCGCTCGATGTTTTTAGTGATATCCGGAGGGATGGAGGATTCAACGACGATGATTCCGGCTTCTGGTGCAGCGGAATTAAAAGGCAGTGCTGCCCTTACTGTATCGCTGTCCTGTCCTGAGATGACCTCTGTGGCAGACTCTCCGCTGAATGCTGCCTTTATAGAGGCAGAGGCATCCTCTGGCATGGTGTCCATGTATATTACCCGGTAGTAAGTCGGTGGCTTGAACCCGGAGCGTGCCATTTTTGCATACATCAGGGTTCTTTTACGCTCCATGTCATAGAGTTTTTTGGCTACCTCTATGGAGCTTTCTATCGGCTCTCTGAACTGGGGAGTGAAAAGCCTGTCTATGTAGTTTGTTCCGAGTCCGCTTGCAAAGAGGAAGAGAAGACTGGCAGGTATTGCAGTGAGTATGAAGAAAGAAGCCACAACCTTTGTCTTGAACTTGTAGCCCAGGGCACGCTGTCTGCGCTCGGTAAAGAGCTTAAAGAGGGCTTTCCCGACATAGAAGACAAGCCCCAGCAGGGCAAGGACGTTGAGATTAAGAAGCAGGAGGAAGATGACTCTTCCTGTAGTCGAGCCGGCTTCTATGCGCACGAAGCTGAGTTCCAGAAACAAGGCGACAGTCGTAAAGACAGCAGCGCCTGCGATTATAAGGGCAATGCGTTTCACTTCTTCCGAATCACGTCGTGTCCTTCAAGCTCGCCACCTATTGGAAACGGCTTTGATTCTTTTGAGATGCTGAAGTCCTTCTGCTTTACGAAAAAAAACAGGGAGCTTATTATCGGAGGTAGTCTTCTCAGCCGGGATTCAACCGTGACCTTAACGAAATACATTGCTGGCTCAAGCTCGTTTATGTTCGTGAGCCTGAGCTCAGGGATGCTCAGACCCCATTTGATAAGCAGGTTACAGTCGTTGAATCTCTTTTCAGTGAGTGTAGTGCCTGACAGAGAAGTGGCGATATACTCTTTCTTTACAGGGTCGCACCGCAGTGTTCTTGTAAGGGTCTTGCCCAGAACGAACTCATCAGGCCATGAGTCCCAGACCCTGAAGAGGTCAATATAAAATATTATCTCCTTTGAGATGCCCTTTTTTATATCGTTCAGGTATTGCTTGTCGAGTTCTATTCCTGTGGAGACGGTTATGTTGTTTTCTATGACCCTGACTTTTGGACCGATTATGTCTGCGGCGTAAAGTGCAGCCGGCAGAAGCAGTAAAGCTACTATCAAAGATAATATGATTTTGAATTTTTCAGACATATATTACTTTAGTTGTATTAAGGCTTGACATCTCAAAGACAAATTTATTTCATTATACCACAGAGCGGAAAGGGCGAGAGCGGAAGAAACACGGCCTTTTCTTAAAAAATTAGGAGGAAGTCATGGAACTAAAATTGGTCAGGATGGAGATACCGGAGGGGACTAACATAATCCTCGGTCAAACGCATTTTATAAAGACTGCAGAGGACCTTTACGAGGCAGTGGTATGCACAGTCCCGCAGGCGAAATTCGGAGTGGCATTTACAGAGGCATCAGGTCCTTGTCTTATCCGCACGGAGGGCAACGACCAGAGCCTTATAGACACCTGCGTTAAAAACCTTCAGGCACTTGGTGCAGGACATGTCTTCTGCATTCTGATTAAAGACGCATATCCGATAAACATCCTCAATGCAGTCAAGAACTGTCCTGAGGTCTGCAGGATTTTCTGCGCCACGGCAAACCCTCTTAAGGTGATTGTGGCTTCTACAGAGGAAGGAAGAGGGGTTGTGGGTGTTATAGACGGTTCTCCGCCAAAGGGTGTGGAGACAGCAGAGGACAAGGCGCAAAGAAAAGAATTCCTCAGAAAGATAGGTTATAAGTTATAATGTTAGGCTGAGGCTTTAAGATGAATGTCGAAGACTTAAAGTATGACGAAAAAGGGCTGATACCTGCAGTCGTGCAGGAGGCAGGGACAGGCGAAGTGCTGATGGTGGCGTATATGGACAAGACCGCTGTTCGCATGACCCTTGAGACCGGCTATACGCATTTCTGGTCTCGTTCGAGAAAAAAGTACTGGAAGAAGGGTGAGACCTCAGGCAATGTGCAGGAAGTAAGGGAAGTCCTTTATGACTGTGATGCAGACACACTGCTTGTAAAGGTTATACAGCATGGAAAGGGCGCATGCCACACAGGCAACAGAACGTGTTTTTACAGAAAGCTGGATATCAAATGATTTTACGCGTGGCTCAAAGTTTTATTCGCTCACAACACCTTGCGTATTTAAACTAAAGGAGAGTGACTTTAGATGACTGACTGCATATTCTGCAAGATTGCGGAGCGGAAGCTTCCGGCTAAGATTTTGTATGAAGACAACACTGCAGTGGCGTTTGAGGACATCGCACCGCAAGCACCAGTGCATGTGCTTGTAATTCCGAAAAAGCACATATCCACTGCGCTTGACATCAAGGAAGAGGACAATGCCCTTGTAGGGCATCTTTATCAGGTAGCCAACAGGATTGCAAAGGACAAGGGGATTGCAGAGCGGGGCTTCCGTCTGGTTATGAACTGCAATCCTGAGTCCGGGCAGGCAGTCTATCACATACATCTTCATGTTCTTGGCGGCAGACGCATGCACTGGCCACCAGGGTAAAGGCAAAAGGAGGCAGGATGATACCACGGTATACACGGCCTGAGATGGGCCGTATCTGGGAACTCGAAAACAAATACAGTAAATGGCTACAGGTTGAGATCGCTGTATGCGAGGCATGGGCAGAGCTTGGAGAAATCCCGCGTCAAGCCCTCCAGAAGATAAAGAAAAAAGCCGCATTTGATGTAAAAAGAATCGATGAGATAGAAGCCACGGTAAAGCACGACGTCATAGCCTTTCTTACCTCGGTTGCTGAGCATGTGGGAGAAGAAGCCCGGTTTATACACAAAGGACTGACTTCCTCAGATATTCTTGACACTGCCCTTTCCCTTCAGATGAAAGAGGCAGCAGACATCATCATAAAAGACATAAAAAATCTGAGAGAGGTCTTAAAGCAGCAGGCGTTTAAATATAAAGATGTGCCCTGCATAGGAAGAAGCCACGGAGTGCATGCCGAGCCCATGACCTTTGGGCTGAAGTTCGCCCTCTGGTATGAGGACATGGGCAGGTGTCTTGAAAGAATGAAGCAGGCGAAGAAGACCGTAAGCGTGGGAAAGCTCTCTGGTGCAGTGGGCACGTTTTCGAACATTCCGCCTTCAGTTGAAGAGAAAGTCTTAAAAAGGCTGGGACTAAGACCTGAGCCTGTTGCCACACAGGTCGTCCAGAGGGACAGGCACGCCGAGTATCTGCAAGCGCTTGCCCTGACAGCGGCAGCAGTTGAGAAAATAGCCGTGGAGATAAGGCATCTTCAGAGAACAGAGGTGCTTGAGGCTGAAGAGCCTTTTACCAAAGGGCAGAAAGGTTCCTCTGCAATGCCTCACAAGAGAAATCCTGTTGGATGTGAAAACCTCTCAGGGCTTTCAAGAGTAGTAAGGGCTAATGCCCTTGCCTCACTTGAAAACATCGCACTCTGGCACGAAAGAGACATATCTCATTCCTCGGTAGAAAGGGTAATAATCCCGGACAGCACAATCCTTGTTGATTACATGCTTCAGAGGCTTAAAGGCATCATCGGAGGGCTTCATGTCTATCCTGAGCGGATGAAAAAGAACATGGAGTTAAGCTACGGGCTTTACAACTCCCAGCAGGTGATGCTTGCCCTTGTGGACAAAGGACTAAGCCGGGAGGATGCCTACGCCGTCGTTCAGAAAAACGCAATGCAGAGCTGGCGGAGAAAGAAACCCTTCAAGAGCCTCCTCCTTAAAGACAAAACCGTAAGAAAATACCTGAACAAGAACGAGATAGAAAAGCTGTTCGACTTAAGCTACTATCTAAGGAACGTGGACTACATATTCAAGAGAGTGTTCAGGGCGTAAAAACCATGGGCGAGATACATCAGTTTCAGCCGCTTACAGTCAAGGACCGTGTTACCGTAGTGCTTTACAGGCTTGGCATAGCCCTTTCTGCAGTAATCATTGCAATAGCTGCATATGTGCTTTTAAGCCCCATGCGTTATCAGGAAAGCATAGCCCTGAGGTTTAATGTCTTTCTGGTTGTCCTTTATGTTGCTGTGGGTTTAAGCGTGTTTTTTATTCACCTTTATGTAAGCGCGTATCACAGGCTGCTTAAAAGGCTTTACTACATTGCACTGGCTTCGCTTGTGGGGCTTTTTGTCTTGGGCAGGGGAGATGTCTTAAGTGTTGTTGCTGATAAGCACTATGGTGCGATTCTTCTTATTCCGCTTTCAGGCTGTCTGGGTTTTATTACGGCAAAAGAGGCATTTTGTTTTAAACTGACAGAAGGCTATCTGATTGCATTCAGCATGCCGCTTTATCTTGTTTTCATTGCCACAGGGGGCATGTCTTTGAAAGGTGCTTCTTACGGGCTTGTCCTCATTGCGCTGATGCTCGTAATCTTTACTCTGAGAAAAGTCTTCATGCCGATACACTATGACATAGGGGATAAGTCAGCCTACCGCTAGTGGTCAGGAATATTCGTCAATATCGATTTTAGTAGCGCGGAGTTTTTTCTTTTCAGCAAGGAGTTTCTTTTCAGCGAGGATTTTTTCTTTTGCGCGTTTTGAGCGTTTTCTTTTCTGTCTCCGGATTTTCTCGATGCGTTTTTGCTCTTCGCTTTCTTTGCCTTTTATGAGCTGTTCGATTTTATTTGCGAGTATAACTCTTGCGCGGTAGCGGTTGAGAGCCTGTGTGCGCTCTATCCGGCACTTGACCTCGATGCCTGTTGGAAGGTGTTTCAGATACACGCAGGTTGAGGTCTTGTTGCGTTTCTGCCCGCCTCTTCCGCTTGAGCGTATGAAGGACTCTTCGATGTCTTCCTCGCGGATGCCAAGAGAAGCCATCTTGTCTTTAAGTGCTTTCTCTTTCTGCGGGCTTACAGGAAATATACTCATGCGGTGTATATCAGGCGTTAATCTTTTTAATCAGCCATGCCATGTTCTGCCCGAGTGTTTTCATGGTCTGGATGCCTTCTTTGTCCTGCATCACCTCGCCGGGCTGTCTGCCGATTGCTATGTTCCAGTAGCTTGAGCCAGGGATAATCATCTGTCCGATTAAAAAGAAATAATTTAGCGAGCTGAATACGTGTATAGAGCCTGCACGGCGCACTGCGACAACACCTGCTCCTACCTTGCGCTTGAACATATCACCGTTGGCGCGGGCAACCATTCCAGCGCGCTCGATAAGGGCTTTCATACTGGCTGAGACATCAGAGAAATAAGTAGGTGAGCCAAGCAGTATCCCGTCTGCATCAAGCATCTTTACGATGTAGTCATTCAGAGAGTCTTTTCTTACAGCACAGCGCTGGTTCTTGTTCTTAAAGCACTTGTAGCAGGCAGTGCAGCCCTGAAGGGGCTTTCCTGCAAGTTGTATAAGCTCTGTCTTTATGCCTTCTTTTTTGATTTCGTCCAGAACGAGTTTAAGGAGCATTGCGGTGTTTCCTTTTTTCCTTGCGCTTCCGTTAAACGCCACTACTTTCATGGCATGCCCTCCTTATGTTTTTACCTCATTATACCCGAATATATTAAAATGCCCTTGTTACTTTTTTGCTTGGGGGCACAGCCCCTTTTAAAGGTTTTCAAGCGTGTATTAAAAAAGGTCTGTGACCTTCATGAACCTGAAAATTTCAGATGGGGATATCTTCTACCAATAAAGAAATTGTTTAGAATTTAATGCTTCTATGCCCCCTTTGACTAAAAACCGTGCAGGCTTTATAATCAATAATCTTACTTATGGAAGAGTATCACGAGCAGATAGAAAGCCGGATAAAAAAGCTCAGGGAGCTTAAAGAAGCAGGGATAGATCCCTTCGGAGGGGCTTTTGAATTCGAAAACCATGCCTTTGAAATCCATGAAAAATACGGGTCGTATTCCAAGGAAGAGCTTGAGGNAAACCCTGCCCTCTGTTCTCTTGCAGGCAGGATAATCACCCTCCGGAGTTTCGGCAAGGCAGCTTTTGCGCATATACAGGACTCCACCGGAAGAATCCAGATATATCTTAAAAAAGACATTCTCAAGGAAAGTTACAGTCTTGTTAAGAAGCTCGACATAGGTGATATCATAGGCGTTAGAGGAAAGCTTTTCAGGACAAAGACCAACGAGCTTACGGTGGAGGTGGAAAGCCTTACGCTTCTTACGAAGTCCCTGCGTCCGCTTCCTGAGAAATGGCACGGTTTAAAAGATATTGAACTTCGATACAGGCAGAGGTATGTTGACCTCATAGTAAACCCGGAAGTAAGGGAGACGTTCAGGAAAAGAAGCGCCATTATAAAAGCGATAAGAGATTTTCTTGAATCAAGGGGTTTTATAGAGGTCGAGACCCCGATGATGCAGCCCATACCCGGAGGGGCAGCAGCCAAGCCGTTCAAGACGTATCATAATGCACTCGGGATAGACCTGTTCCTTAGAATTGCACCTGAGCTTTATCTCAAAAGGCTTCTTGTAGGCGGCTACGAACGCGTGTATGAGCTTAACAGAAGCTTCCGCAACGAAGGCATCTCCACAAAGCACAACCCTGAGTTTTCAATGCTCGAATTCTACATTGCATATAAGGATTACAATTTCCTCATGACATTTACCGAGGAGATGCTGACATACGTTGCGGAAAAGACGCTCGGAGGTCTTAAAATCACCTATGGCGGACAGGACATAGACCTTACACCTCCGTGGCCTAAGGTTCCGATGCTTGAGGCGATGAAGGACAAGGGCGTGCCAGAGGAGATTTTTGACGACCCTGATAAGGCAGTTAAGTGGGCAAAGGCACAGGGCATAGAGATAAAAGAAGGTGCATCACACGGAAAAGTTCTTGATGAGATATTCAGTGAAAAGGTTGAGCCCTATCTCATACAGCCAACGTTTATCATTGACTATCCGGTGGAGCTTTCCCCGCTTGCGAGGAGAAAGCGTGACAACCCAGAGCTCGTTGAAAGATTCGAGCTTTTCATAGCCGGCAGAGAGATTGCAAATGCGTTTTCAGAGCTGAACGACCCGCTTGACCAGGAAGAGAGATTCCAAAAACAGGTAGAAGCACGGCTTAGAGGAGACGAAGAGACGCATCTTATGGATAAGGACTTTCTGCGGGCACTTCAATACGGTATGCCGCCGGCAGCAGGTGAGGGCATTGGCATAGACAGACTGGTCATGCTCTTTACGGACTCACAGTCAATAAGGGATGTGATTCTGTTCCCGCTGCTGAAACCGGATGTAACCCAACAGCCTTCGGGAGTAAAAGAAAAAGAGAAAGGTCAGTGACCTTGAATCTTCCCTATCAGGTTTTTATAGCACTTCGGTATCTCAAGTCGAGAAAGCGGCGCAGGGGTATTTCTTTCAGCACACTCATATCCACAGGCGGAGTTGCATTAGGAGTGATGGCTCTGCTTGTGGTGCTTTCCGTGATGAGCGGGTTTCACGAAGACCTCCAGAAGAAGATACTCGGTGTCAGCACTCATGTGGTAGTGCTTGATTACAACGGAAGCATCGAGGATTACAACTCTCTTATGGACAGGATAAAAGGCGAGCCGCATGTGGTTTCCGTATCCCCGTTTGTTTTAGGGCAGGTGATGATATCGCATGGAGGCAGGGCGCAGGGCGTATATTTAAGAGGAATAGAGCCTGACCTTGAGATTAAGACCACTGAGATTGAAAAACACATGAAGACAGGCTCGCTGGCAGACCTTAAGGCAGGTGATGGTCTTCCAGGGATAGTGCTCGGGCAGGAGCTATCGAGCAGGCTTGGTGCTTACATGGGAAGTACTGTAAGGGTCATCTCTCCGGTGGGAGGGATAGGACCGCTTGGCATGATTCCTAAGGTCAAGAAGTTTAAGGTAGCAGGCGTATTCGAGATAGGAATGTTCGAGTACGATTCAAACCTTGTGCTTACAGCCATGGAGTCGGCACAGGAGTTTTTCGGTCTTGGGGATGCAGTAACAGGAATCGAAATAAAAATAGACGATGTTTATAAGGCAAAGACTGTGGGTGAAGACCTTGAGCGGAAGCTCGGGTTTCCTTATTATGCAAGAAACTGGATACAGATGAACAAGAACCTGTTTGCAGCGTTGAAACTCGAGAAGCTTGCGATGTTTGTAATTCTTACGCTGATTGTTCTTGTTGCCGCATTTAACATTGTAAGCACACAGATAATGAACGTTATAGAAAAGGAGCGGGAGATAGCAATACTGAAGGCAATGGGTGCGACTAACAGAGGTATAATGTCTGTGTTCATGATTCAGGGCTTTTTAATCGGGATAGTGGGAACTGCAATAGGGATCTTCGGCGGCTGGCTTTTAGGCTATCTGCTTGATACATACCAGATAATAAAGCTTCCGGCTGATGTTTATTATCTCAGTCATCTGCCTGCAAAGATGAAGCTTATAGATTTTGTAGTGGTATCGGTCTCTGCGGTGATAATCAGCTTTCTTGCGACTGTGTATCCTGCGTGGCAGGCGGCAAGGCTTAATCCTGTAGAGCCGCTGAGATACGAATAAAGGGGGAGGGCATGCTCTCGAAGGTTCTAAGTGCCACGCTTTTAGGCATAGATGCCTATCTTGTTGAGGTCGAAGTTGACATAGCCAACCGTGGTCTTCCGCACTTCTCTATAGTAGGGCTTCCTGACGCCGCAGTAAAAGAGAGTAAAGACAGGGTGAGGGCAGCGCTAAAGAATGTAGGGTTTAATTTCCCGCTAAGACCGATTACAGTGAACCTTGCTCCTGCTGGTCTGAAGAAAGAAGGCTCGTCTTTTGACCTGCCGATAGCAGTCGGGCTTATTGCCTCTGAAGGGGTCATAGAGCCTGGCTCGCTTGAGGGGTTTTTGCTTACAGGAGAGCTGTCGCTTGACGGAAGGCTTAAGCCTGTCAGGGGAGCGCTTTCCATAGCTCTGCTTGCAAGGGAGTTAGGGTTAAAGGTGATTTTGCCGGAAGACAATGCCAGTGAGGCATCTGTTGTTAAAGAGGTAAGTGTGTTTGGTGTAAGAAGTCTGCCTGAAGTAGTGGAGTTTCTAAACGGGGTGAAATCTCTTTCGCCTTCGAACACAGATGTTAAACTTGCGATGATAGAGAACTCTGTGTATGAGGAGGACTTTTCAGATGTAAAAGGGCAGGAGCATGCAAAACGGGCGCTTGAAGTGGCGGCTTCCGGCGGGCACAACGTGCTTATGATAGGCCCTCCGGGTGCAGGCAAGACCATGCTTTCAAAGCGTCTTCCAACGATACTGCCGCCTATGACCTTTCAGGAGGCGCTTGAGACGACGAGGGTGCACAGCGTGTTAGGCCTTCTTGGAGAAAGGCAGCCGATTCTTGCAACAAGACCGTTTCGTTCACCGCATCATACAATCTCGGACATTGCGCTTATAGGCGGCGGGCAGGTACTAAGACCTGGTGAAGTCAGCATTGCGCACAACGGTGTGCTGTTCCTTGATGAACTGCCTGAGTTCAGGAGAAACGTTCTTGAAGTCCTCAGACAGCCTCTTGAAAACGGAGAGGTAACTGTCTCAAGAGCTGTAGCCTCTGTAACCTATCCTGCGCACTTTATGCTCGTGGCTGCAATGAACCCCTGCCCCTGCGGTTACTTCGGAGACCCACGGCATCAATGCACATGCACTTCAGGACAGATACACAGATACAGGGCAAAAGTCTCAGGTCCACTGCTTGACAGAATAGATATACACATTGAAGTTCCAGCAGTCCCTTACAAAGACCTTTCGACTGAAGCATCAGGAGAAAAGTCAGCGGACATAAGAGCACGGGTTATTAAGGCGCGAAAGATACAGCTTGAACGGTTTAAAAAGGATAAAATCTACTCAAACGGGCAGATGAAGGCAAGGCACATAAAGAAGTACTGTAAGCTCAAACCGGATGCACAAAGCCTTCTTGAGACCGCAATGCAAAGACTGGGACTTTCGGCAAGGGCATATACAAGAATACTCAAGCTTTCAAGGACAATTGCCGACCTTGAGGGCTCAGAGGATATTCTTCCACACCATGTCTCAGAGGCTGTCCAGTACAGGACACTGGACAGGGGAGAGTTTTAGAAAAAACAAAATACAAAAAGGAGGATTAAATGCGACAGGCAAACAAAGGCGACAACGTGAGGGTTCACTATACATTAAAGCTTGATGACGGAACGGTTTTCGATTCATCCAGAGACAGAGAGCCATTGGAGTTTTCCATTGGAAAGCGGCAGGTTATCAAGGGGTTTGAAGATGCTGTTATAGGTATGACAGTAGGGGGAAGCAAGACAATAAAGATTCCATTCATGGATGCATATGGTCCGTACAGGGAAGACCTTGTGCTAAGGCTGAAGAGGAGCCAGCTTCCTTCGCACATTGAGCTTCGCGAAGGGCTTCACCTTCAGTTGACACAGCCAGACGGAACCATTGTCAATGTAGTTGTTACGGATATTTCAGAGGACACGGTAACACTTGATGCAAACTACCCGCTTGCAGGAAAAGACCTTACCTTTGAGATAGAGCTTGTGGAAATACTCTGAACTTCTGACTTGACATATAAGAGTCCGTTTGGTATTATTCTAAGGCTTTTTTGGCCTACCATACTCTTTAAAAGGACTTTGTATGAGCCTTGCAACTTTCAAAGGTGGAATACATCCACCTGACAGAAAAGAGCTGTCAGCAGGGGCAGCTATAACTACTCCGAAGCCTCCGGAGAGAGTAGTTATTCCTCTTAGTCAGCACACTGGTGCACCGTGCAATCCACTTGTTTCCGTTGGACAGGAGGTAAAGAAAGGCGAGGTGATTGGCACTGCCGAGGCGTTTGTCTCTGCGCCAGTGCATTCCTCGGTCTCAGGCAAGGTTATAGCGATAAGCGAGTTTCCTGTTCCTGTCGGCAGATTGATTCCTTCCATAGTTATTGAAAACAACGGGCAGGAAGAGTGGACTGAACTTAAGGAAAGCCCTGACTACATGAATCTTTCTCCAGAAGAGATAAAGGAGAAGATAAAGGCTGCGGGAATTGTTGGTCTGGGCGGTGCTGCTTTTCCAACGGCTGTAAAACTTTCGCCTCCGAAGGAAAAGCCTATAGATACGGTGATTCTAAACGGTGCGGAGTGTGAGCCTTATCTTACTGCTGATTACAGGCTCATGCTGGAGAAGCCAAAGGAGATAATCGAAGGTCTTAAGATACTGATGAAGACCCTTGGCGTAAGCAAGGGCTTCGTGGGTATAGAGAACAACAAGCCTGATGCAGTGCAGAAGATGAAAGAGGCAGCAGCCTCTGAAAGCAATATTGAGGTTTGCGCTCTTGAGGTGAAGTATCCGCAGGGTGCTGAAAAGATGCTCATAAAGGCGCTGACAGACAGGGAAATCCCGCCAAGGGGGCTTCCGATGGATGTAGGAGTAGTTGTTCAGAACGTGGGAACTGCACTTGCAATCTACGAGGCGGTAAGGTACGGAAAGCCATTGATAGAAAGAGTGGTAAGTGTTACAGGAGCAGGCATAAATCAGCCCAAGAACCTGATGACAAAGATAGGCACGCTTATTTCGCATCTTGTTGAAGAATGCGGCGGATTTAAGAGCGGCAGTGCAAAGGTGGTTGCAGGCGGACCAATGATGGGCTTTGCGCTTTATTCTCTGGATGTGCCTGTTACGAAAGGCACGTCAGGGATTCTTGTTATGTCCGAAAGTGAAATGGTCCATGCAGAGGACTACAAGCCGTGCATAAGGTGCGGCAGGTGTGTTGATATTTGTCCGATGAATCTCATGCCCTCGATGCTTAGCGTGCTTTCAGAGGCAGGGTTTTACGAAGAGGCAAAAGAATACAATCTCTTTGATTGTTTTGAGTGCGGTTCATGTGCATATGTATGTCCTTCAAAAAGGCCGATTGTGCAGTTTGTAAGGCTGGCAAAATCCATGGTTAAGCCGTAAGGAGTTGCTGAATGGAAGCAGTTAAAAAAGAACGTGAACTCATAGTATCTGTAAGCCCTCATATAAGGAGCGAGGAATCGGTCACAAAGATAATGTGGACCGTGAACATAGCTCTTTTGCCTGCCCTGTTCATGGGAGTTTACTTCTTTGGACTGAGGGCTCTTTTTGTAACAGCTCTTTGCATCATCTCTGCGATAGCTTCAGAATGGCTTGTTCAGAAAATGGCAGGCAGGGAGATTACAATAAGCGACGGAAGCGCATTTCTTACCGGACTTCTTCTGGGTATGAACCTTCCGGCCACAGCACCGTTTTATATTCCAATAATGGGGTCTTTTATAGCAGTTGCAATAACGAAACAGCTTTTTGGCGGTCTTGGCTTTAACATATTCAACCCTGCGCTTATAGGCAGGGCGTTTGTTCTCATCACCTGGCCAAGGGCGATGACCACGTGGATAGAGCCAACAGCAGCTTTGACCGGACTTGATGCAAAGACCACGGCTACACCACTTGGAATCCTCAAGGAAGAGGGACTTGAGCAGCTTCTTGAGATCTTCGGCACAAAGATGAATCTTTATGCAGAGTTGTTTGTTGGTCATCGTGCTGGAAGCCTTGGCGAGACATCAGTAATAGCCCTTCTGATTGGAGCAGGAATTCTCCTTTATAAAAGGTATATAACATGGCATATTCCGTTTTCCTTTCTAGGCACTGTAGCGGTTCTGGCATGGGTCTTTGGTGGAAAAGACCCTGAGACAGGCAAGTTGGTGCTTTTTGCAGGAGACCCGCTTATTCATCTTTTAAGCGGTGGTCTTATACTCGGTGCATTCTTCATGGCTACTGATTATGTCACCGTACCGACTGTCAGGAAAGGGCAGATAATCTTTGGCATAGGCTGTGGTCTTATTACAATGCTTATCAGGCTTAAAGGCGGCTATCCTGAAGGTGTCATGTTTGCAATCCTTCTTATGAACTGCTTTACCCCGCTTATAGACCGGAATCTCAAGACCAAGCCGTTCGGGTTTGTCAAGAAGAAGGAGGGGAAATGACCGGCAAGGACATTATAAAGATAACCCTTAACCTGGTCATCATATATGCAGTAGGCGGGCTTTTGCTTGCGGGTGTTTATGCAAAGACCTCGCCTATTATTTTTATAAAGAACAAGATAGAGAAGGAACAGGCGCTTAAGAAGATGATGCCTGAGGCGGAAAAAATCGACAAGGTAGGAGACTGGGAGCTGTGGCACAAGCATGCCGAGTATTTTGAGGCGAAAAAAGGCGATGAGGTCATCGGCTATGTGGTGGAAACTTACGGAAAGGGTTACTCCAGTTATATAAACATTCTGGTCTCTGTGGACACGAATTTTATAGTCAAAAAGATAAATGTACTTCATCATGCAGAAACCCCTGGATTGGGTGATGAGATAGAGACCGAGTGGTTTAAAAAGCAGTTTGAAGGTAAAGACTTGGAGCATCTCGTGGTCATAAAAGGAGAGACCGAGGATAAGATACAAGCCATTACAGGCGCTACTATATCCACGAGAGCTGTTACAAACGGTGTCAGGGATGGTGTGGCAATGCTGATGAAAAAATACACAGGAGAGTCAGAAGAAGACTCTGAAGAGGTGGCAGAATGAACCACGAACACAAGATTAGCAACTGGGACCTTATAAAGAACGGGCTTTTTGGCGAAAACACGATATTCAGGATGGCTATAAGCCTTTGCCCTGCAATAGCCGTTACCACCAGCCTGAAGAACGGCTTTCTCATGGGTGCGGCAGTGCTTTTTGTGCAGACCATGGTCAACATCACGGTCTCGTTGCTCAGGAATTTCATAAATCCTCGAATCAGGATACCGGTATTCATGCTCATAATCTCCGGCTGGGTCTCTGTCACTGACATGACGATGGCTGCCTTTGCAAGAGAGGCATACAGGCAGATGGGACTTTACATCCAGCTTATTGTTGCGTTCGCCTCGATTCTTGCAAGAGCAGAGATGTTTGCAAACAAGAACAAGGTAGTGCCCTCCATGTTTGACGGCATAGGCATGGGCTTGGGCTTTATGTTTGCGCTTGTCGTCATAAGTTTCTTCAGGGAACTGCTCGGAAGGGGAACGATATGGGGCTACGAGATTGTCGCCACAAAGCCGCTGCTTATAATGCTTCTGCCTACAGGTGGGTTCTTTGCAGTGGGCATACTGATGGCGTTCTTTAACTGGATAGACATCAGGTTCTACGGCGGCAAAGGTGCCGGTGGCGCAGGAGGACACTAAAGGAGGTCTGAATGGAGCACGGATTTGGCAAACTGTTTGAGCTTTTCATAGCGGCATCTCTGATAAATAACTTTGTTTTTACAAGGTTCTTGGGTCTGTGCATCTTCTTTGGTGTCTCCAGAAAGATGGAGACTGCAGTAGGCATGAGCATTACTTTCACTGCGGTTATGGTGATAAGTGCTGCGCTGTCATGGCTCATCTACAACTATGCAATGATACCTCTGGATCTGACATTCCTTAAAATAATCGTATTCATAGGTGTTGTGGCAGCTTTTGTCCAGGCAGCGGATACTATAATGAGGAAGATAAGTCCGGGTCTTTATTACAAACTCGGTGTGTACCTTGCGCTGATTGCCACAAACTGCATAATCATAGCAGTGCCTCTTATAAATGCAGGTGAGGGCTATAACTTTATTGAGAGCATGGCTTTTGGTTTAGGCTCTGGTGCTGGTTTTGCCCTTGCCCTTATCATAATGGCGAGCATTCGAGAAAAACTTGAGCTTGCACAAGTTCCCAGACCGTTTAGAGGACTGCCTATTGCGTTTGTAACAGCTGCTCTTATAGCACTTGCTTTTACAGGGTTCTCTGGCTTGATTACCCTTTAGAAAAGGTGTTATTTTAAAGTAATTAAGGTTTTAGTGAGGAGTTGGGAGATATGTTTGAGATACAGAACATAATAAACGCGCTGATGGACGTTGTGCAGGGTCTGGGATTTATTCTGCCGAAGGTAGGCGTAGGCGGTGGCATTGAGGCGAAGGAATCGGTTGATATTGCTCCACTCGTAAAGTTCACGCTTATTTTTGTCGGCAGTATTGCAACGATTTTTGGTCTTGGTCTTGCCTTTGCAGCAAAGAGGTTTTCAGTAAAGATGGATCCCCGCATTGAGCATGTAAAGGATGTTCTTGCCAATGCTCATTGTGGTGCCTGCGGGTATGCTGGGTGTCAGCAGTATGCAGAGGCAGTGGTCGCTAATCCTGATGTTCCACCGAATCTTTGCACTCCTGGAGGCGCTCGTACTGCTGAAGCAGTGGCGAAGATTACAGGTAAGGCAGCAGTGGCGGCAGAGCCTGTTTTCTCAAGGATTATGTGTCAGGGAGACTGGAAGAAGTCCGTAAAGAGGTTCAAATACGAGGGCATCGAGGACTGCCGTGCTGCAGTGCTTGCAGGCGGCGGAGACAAGGCCTGCATATACGGCTGTCTTGGCTACGGCACGTGCGCCAAGGTCTGCCCGTTTGATGCAATAACCATGAGCGAAGACCACCTGCCTGTGGTGGACGTGGGCAAGTGCACAGGCTGCCGGAAGTGTGAAAAGGCATGTCCAAAGAAGGTCATCGAGGTGCTTCCTGCAGGCAAGGCAGTGCTTGTGTCCTGTCATTCAAAGGACAAGGGCGGTCAGACGAGAAAGAACTGTCAGGTAGGCTGTATCGGCTGCGGTAAGTGCGTAAAGGTCTGCCCGTTTGATGCCCCTTCAGTAGAGAACAATCTTTCAAGAATAGATATCAGTAAGTGCAGAGTCTGTGGTCTTTGCGTGCCGAATTGTCCTACTAACGCCATACAGGACTATATCCCCACAAGACCCAAGGCGTTTGTCACGGACAAGTGCATCGGCTGCCAGAAATGCACAAAGGTCTGTCCTGTGGACGCAGCTTCCGGAGAGAAGAAGAAAAAGCACACCATAAATCAGGACAAATGCATAGGCTGCGGTATATGCACTGCTGCATGCCCTGTTCAGGCGATTGACGGAACGTTCAATGCCCAGGAGGTGTTCGCCGCAGCAGCCGCCAAGAAAGCAGCAAGAGAGGCAGCAAAGAAAGAGGCAGCAGCAGCCTGAAACTGAAATAAGAAATAAACTGAATTTAAAGCCCTCTGCTTAAGAGGGCTTTTTTATTTGTGTTTCCTTATTGTAGAGAGGAGCAGTGTTATCCCAAAATCCATGTATCTTGACAATATTAAAAAGTAAGGGAACTATTCAGGGGTGTAGGCGGCTCTCTCAAGGCTTATGCACGGAAGTATGTCCCGCTTAAGAAGATAAAAGCTTCACACACTGTTCTCTCTTAGCTCCTTAAACTCTTTGAGGGTGGCGCGGAGGGTTTCTTCAGAGATAATCCCGAGTTTTACGAGTGCCTCCCCGAAATAAAGGTGGCAGTCCTCCTGTATTTTCAGAAGCGTTTCTATGTCTTCAGGTCTTAGATAATTATGCCTGATGCTTATTTCTCCGAATTTATCGCCGCACTCTTCCTGAAGGATAAGAATTTTTTCTACCTCTTCTTCGGTAAGAAATCCTTTTTTCCTTGCAAGCTCACCGAGTTTGAAATTGTTTTTTTTCTGAAGCATCCGTGCCTTGAAGATGTCTTCCTGTGTGATTAAGCCTTTCTTTAGAAGGAACTGACCGAAAAGCAGGTATTTCAGTGTCATTAAAACACGTCTCCTGCTCTTTTAAGGATGAAGTCATGAACCTTTCTGAAGACCCTGAACCAGACTTCATCCTTCACCTCTAATATCTCTGCGCCTGAAACGAAACTGCCAGCGTGCTCAGAACAGTATTTTATCTTTATTTTTAAGGCAACAGCCTTTGTCAGTGATTTCGGCACAGAGATTAAACATTCCCTGAGGGAATCTACATCAAATGGCACAGGACTTTTTATTTTCATGCCGTGTTCGCTGAAATCAAGAAGGGTAACAGGGATATATTCCCCGCCAATATTTATCTTCAACTCTATATATTGCTGGTGGATGCGCGGAATAGTGTATCGTTTTTCCCTTCTTCTGTCAGGCATTTCTTTGATTTCGTAGAGCAACGGGAGCAGGTCGCTTATGTCGTCTATAATGAATTCAGCTTCTTCGAGGACGCTTCGGTCTCTGTAGCCGTACGCTACTGCTACTACTTTTACCCCTGCCTTCCGGGCAGCTTCAATGTCGTAGTTGGAGTCACCGATCATTAGCGCCTCTTTGGCTTGTACACCCAGGGTAGAAAGCACATGAAGGACAGGTAGGGCAGAGGGCTTTTTCTCTGCCACTGTGTCACTTCCGACTATAATGTTAAAGTATTCGGCAAGATTCAGCTCCTCAAGAAGTCTTTTTGACAGAGCCTCTCTTTTGTTGGAGATAACGGCTTTTGCCACGTTGTCAAGCCGCTCAAGTGTTTGCTTGACGTTGGGATATACTGTTGAGTTGTCGGTAAGGTGTTCAGAGTAATAATCAAGAAAGCGTTTAATGACATCGGGTTTCAATTCTGCGTTTTCACTGCCGAGAAGTTTTTCTATAAGTCTTGTGATACCTTCACCGACCATTCCAATGGTGTCCTCAACGGTGAGGGGCTTTAACCCGTAAGGTTTGATAGCGAAATTCAGAGCATTTGTTATGTCTGCGCTTGTATCCACGAGCGTGCCGTCGAGGTCGAATATTATGAGTTTTACAGGCATAGAAACATTATATCACACGAAAAAACAGGGCGAGAAACAGAAGCCTTCTCAGGCAGCTCTGTGACCGTTTTCGTGGTAGAATGTGGGTATGAGGGCTGCACTCGTAATATTAATTGCAGTGTGTTTTATATTTGTCCTTCCGGGATATGCAGAGAGTTCTCACTCCAGTGTAAGGCTGTATATATCCATAGGGTTTGTGGTGGGGAGTGTGTCGGTTGTCGTTTCATTAATGTTCGGTGGACGCATAGCCAAGAAGCAAGAAGAGAACAAGAAGACAGCCCCTTTTGTCTGGATGCAAGGGCTTGAGGACTCTGAAGAACCGGCAGACCAAACAGGCATGGTGACTCTGCTTAGATGGTAAACAAGGTCTGTTTCTGGCTGGCTGCTGCCTTTTTTGCAAGACTGTCTGCTTTCTTGTTTTTGTCCCGCGGGATGTGCCTTACAGAGAAGGTTTTGAACGAACTGAGAAGCCGCAGTGCTTTTTTATGAAGCTCTTTGAGACGCTCGTTTTTGACCTTATACTGCCCGGTCAGTTGTTTTACAAGGAGTTCTGAATCAAGGCAGGCTTTGATTTCCTGAACACCCAGAGCCTTTGCCTTTTCAAGTCCCCGTATAAGGGCAGTATACTCTGCGACGTTATTGGTTGCGAATCCTATGTATTCGGAGATCTCGTGTGTTCTGCCTTCGCAGTCAAGCACCACGCCGATGCCTGATGCACCAGGGTTTCCGCTGGATGCCCCGTCGGTGTAAAGAACGGCTTTTTTACTTTTCACGATAGTAAAGTATTCTTCGGCACTGGGGACATTGAATTATGTCTTCGTTTCTCTTTAATTCCACAAATAGCTGAGGCATGATGTTCATATTACAGCCCTGACATACCTCGTTTATTGCCTCTGCTACTGCAAGACCGTTGAGGGTTTCGAGCAGGGACATATAGAGCTCGTATGTTTCGCTGTCCAGAGAGTTAACAAGTTCTGCCCTTTTGGCTCTGAGGTCATCCAGCTCCTTTTCTGCTTGTTTGATTTCGGCTTCGAGTTCTTTTTTAAGCGCAGCTGCTTTCTGTTTTTCGGTTTCAAGTGCAGCCTCTGCTGCTTTCAGTTCTTTACTTTCGGCTTCAACAGCCTCCATCAGAGCAAGTATTTCGTCCTCGATGCTGTAGCGTTCCTTCTCTGTGGCTTCTATTTCTTTAAGGTGTGCCTGATACTCCTTGTTGGTTTTAATCTCTGAGGTGCGTGCCTTGAGTTTGTTAATCCGTTCGTTGATGTCGTCAAGCTCTCTTTCTTTGTCCCGCTTTTTTTTCTCTGTGGCTTCGAATTTCTGGCGCTGTTTGTCAAGGTTAGCCTTTGCCTCGTTAAGGGGTTTTTCCGCAGAGACCATCTTTAAGGGGATTTCTTTGATTAAAGAGCTTTTGGAGATAATTGTGGAGTCAAGGCTTTGGAGTTCGATAAGGAGTTTGAGTTTTTCGTTCACAGAACCTCCATACAGGGTGACAGCTAACGAGATGTATATCCTGTCTATTTATGGTGGGCCCACCAGGACTCGAACCTGGGACCAACCGGTTATGAGCCGGTAGCTCTACCAGCTGAGCTATGGGCCCTTTAGATTCAGTAGCTTGCCTCTATGCTGTGGTAGAGGGCAAACCTAAACCTTAATTTTATGTTCTATCGAGCCTCTGAGTCAAGTAGCTAATGGCAATTTCCTTTAGAATTACGGTTTTTCAAGAAAACTTCTCAGCCATTTGCTTCTTGACGGATGCTTCAGTTTTCTCAGTGCTTTCACCTCTATCTGTCTTATTCGTTCTCTTGTGACATCGAATTCCTGTCCTATTTCCTCGAGGGTGTGCGGGGTATCAGAGCCGATGCCGAATCTCCTCCTTAGAATTTTCTCCTCTTTAGGGCTGAGGGTGTCAAGCACCCTGTTTATCTGGGTTTTCAGGTCTTCAAGCAGTGCCACATCAAGCGGAGACGGTGCAGTCTTGTCCTCTATAAAGTCTCTGAGGGGATTGTCTTCCTCTTCCCCTACAGGGGTCTCCAGAGATATAGGTTCCTTGGAGATTTTCTGTATGCTCTTGACCTTTTCAACCGGCATTCTGAGTCTGGCTGCAATGTCCTCGGCCGCAGGCTCTTTACCAAGTTCCTGAACAAGTTCTCTTGTTGTTCTTACTATGCGGTTTATGGTCTCCACCATATGCACAGGTATCCTTATGGTTCTTGACTGGTCTGCCAGTGCCCGTGTTATTGATTGTCTTATCCACCATGTTGCGTATGTGCTGAACTTGTATCCCCTTGTGTACTCAAACTTGTCCACTGCCCTCATCAGTCCGATATTGCCTTCCTGGATAAGGTCTGGAAGGCTTAGCCCTTTACCCATGTGACGTTTCGCTATGCTTATTACAAGCCTGAGATTAGCCTCTATTAATTCTCTTTTTGCCTCTAAGACTTCTGCTTCCCCGTCTGTAATGGATTTAAATGCTTTTTCTATCTCGTCGGCAGGGATGCCCAGATTGGATACTATATCCTCCAGTTCTTTTTTCCACTGCAGGTAGTCTTTGCACCGGCTGACTGTCTCAGGGGATTTTCTCTTGGGGATGTCGTTGAGGCTGTCAATGTCTATACGTGCTGCTTTCAGCTTTTTTCTTGTCAGGGCAAGTTTCTTACGAAGTTCAATTGCCTTTTGCATTTCTCTTTTGATTTCTTCTGAAAATGCTATTACCACGTCTTCTCTGAGTTTAAGTTCGACGATTTTTTCGAGTATCTGGTCTCTGGTCTCAGACAGTCTGCGGAGGAGATTCTTACGGAAGGAAGCACTTGCCGTGTTTAGTTTTTTCTGGTATTTGTCTGCCTTTTCAGAGAGTTTTCTTATCTCCTCTGAGATGTCGTAGAATCTTTTTCTTTCTGCAAGCAGGTCTTCGCCTGTGAGGTAGTCTCCGTTTTGTGTTATGTCCACGAGTGGGGCTTCTCCTCGTTCCACCACCTCGCCCAGATGTATGAGCTTTTTGAGGGCAAACGGAAGGAGAAACAGGGCACTCATCAGTTTTTTCCTTCCAGCTTCTATCTTCTTTGCTATTGCCACTTCCCCTTCCTTTGTCAGGAGGGGTCTGCCTGCCATCTCCCTGAGATAGACCTTGATAGGCTCGTATTCTCCCTCAAAGAAGCTTTCTTTTGTTCCTTCTTCCTCTGGGTTTTCGATTTCTTCTTTTTCGAATTCGCCTTCTAATAGTTCTATGGTATCCTCCTGTCTGTCAAAGACGTCCATCCCGCCTCCTGCAAAAGTCTCTGTCTTTTAGACAGAAGACTTGTTAAAAGTTTGAGGTCGCCGGCAAGCTCTGCCGTCTTTATCCTTTCTTCAACCCGTTTCATTGTGATTTTCTTTATGCAGTCATCTATGTTTTTGTCCAGATTACTGAGGTCAAAGCCGGGGTTGAGCGAAAGTCTTGAAATCAGAGCGCGCTCTTCCTCTGTTTCAGAGGCAGTAAGAAGAGCATGAACAGTCTTATCTTCTAGAGAACTAAGTCTTTTGAAGACTTCTCTTACCACGTTGTCTTTGATGTCTTCGATAGGGACCCTGCTGAGTATCTCTTCTGTTTTCTCCGGTGCCTGGATTGCTGCACTTAAGAGCAATATCTCTTCGTTATACAGCATGGTTTTGGGTTTATTCCCGGTGATTGTTCCTGTTTTTTTGTAAGTGTTCAGCTTTTCTCTTATGTCACGTTCGTTTCTCCTTGTTCTGTCTGAAAGCTCTATGACGAGTTCGCCGGTCAGTATAGGGTCATTTACCTTTGCAATTATGGCGATTGCCTCGTTTATGGTGTCTTCCATCGGAGCGGATGAGCTTTTCAGGAGGAAGTCCACAGGCGAGCTTGCCTGGGATATAAGTCTTTTCATGTGTTCTGCGCCTTTTTCCCTGAGGATGCTGTCCGGGTCTTCGCCTTCAGGCAGGAGCAGAATCTTTGCTTTCAGCCCGTGCTCGAAGATTAAGGCTAAGGATCTTTTTGCAGCAGCTACGCCTGCCTCGTCGCCGTCAAAGACCAGAAGCACATTATTTGTAAAGCGGCGGAGTTTTTTAAGTTGTCCTTCTGTAAGAGAGGTGCCAAGCGGGGCAACTGCATTGCGTATGCCGTGCTGATGGCACATTATGGCATCGAGATAACCTTCCACAACAATGACAAAGTCTTTTTTCCTTATCTCTTCTTTTGCATTGTAGAGGGCATAGAGATTGTCTCCTTTTTTAAAAAGCACGGTGTCCGGCGAATTAAGGTATTTAGGCTGGGTGTTGTCCATGACTCTTCCGCCGAAGGCTATGACATCACTGTGCAGATTAAAGATTGGAAACATTATTCTTGCCCTGAAGATGTCATAGATGCCTTTTCCACCGGCGGAACAAAGTCCTGCCTGAAGTATCAGAGGGTCTTCAAACCCTTTGGCCTTAAGCCGGTTGTAAAGGTTATGCCAGCCTGCAGGCGCATAGCCGATGGAGAAGTCTTTCTGTATTGTCTCGGCGATTCCTCTGCGCTTAAGATACGCCTTTGCTGTTTCAGAGCGGGCAAGGGTTTCCATAAAGAAGCCCAGAGCCTCTTTTTGCATGGCTCTTATAGTCTCTGTGTCCTTGCGCCCGGCAGAGTCCTGAGACCTGAGTCTTACCCCTGCTTTTTTTGCAAGCAGGTGCAGGGCTTCACGGAACGAAAGGGATTCGTATTTCATTACAAAGCCGAAGATGTCACCGCCTGTGCCACAGCCAAAACAATGAAATATCTGTTTCTGAGGGCTTACCATGAAAGAAGGTGTTTTTTCCGTGTGAAACGGGCAAAGCCCTTTGTAGTTCTGCCCTGCCCTCTTAAGCGGGATATAGTCGGATATAAGCTCTACGATGTCAATTCTGTTTTTTATTTCGTCGAGTATACCGTTGGATTGCATAAATTTTTTATTATCTTATCCGCCTGTAGCTTTAAAAACGAAGAGGCTCTCACGTTTTAATCACTTTAATCACTGATTTGGAGTTTAGAGGGTTTAGAGCCTGTTGTCAAGGGGTCACAAACCCTTTCTCCATGATTTTTTTCACGCTGCTGTTTGGCAAGGGAAAAAGCTCTATGTCAGCCTGCTTATTCTTCTGAAACCTGAGCATTCGAGTATCTCAAGGGGGGATTCCTTAGAGAGCTCATCGAGCAGGAGGTTCAGGCCCAAGTTGTCGCTTGATATGTGCCCTGCGATTACGACGTTGATGTGGTTTTTCTCAGCCTCTTTGCGATGCTCGTCACTCAGGTGCATTGCCACTATGGTGTTTATACCACTCTGTGCAATGCTTTCGAATATCTGTTTTGAGCCTTCTGTGCCGCCTGTCATGTCAACGAAGATTTTACCTGCCTTTCTTTTCTGTGAGCCGACGAGTATTTTTGGTCCTGCACCGTTCTTTGCAGCTTCTCTGTATTCCGGAATTTCCCGCAGGATATCCATGATATCTGAGACCCTGTAAGGCTTTTTCTCGTCAAAGAGCCTCTGAAGGTAGGTGGCTACCATGTTGTCAGCTGGTGTATGAAGGCATAAAAACGGTATGCCGAGAAGTTTTGCTGCGTCCACGGCTCTTGTATGGTTTACAGGCATGAGCTTTCTTTCCACTTCTTTAATTCTTCCTTCCATGAGGTCTTCAGCCGTGCTTATCGGCACGCCGAAGCGGTGCAGAATATCCGCCTGCATATGCATGACTGCATAGAGGTTTGCATATGCTCTGCCTTCCGGATGGTGTGATAGCAGAAGGTCAACGGCATCTCCCCGCTGTTTCAGCGCATTAAACAATAGAACCTCTTCGCCCTCTATGTCTATTCCCACGAGGACGCAGCGCACCTCTTCCTCGCCTGTGCCGCTCAGGATTCTTGAGTCAGAGTAGGGGTTTTCGAGAGACTCCTTGTCGAAGAACTCCTTGTCCTTGTCTTTCAGGTCTTCGTAGTCCTTTTTTCGTGCCTCAAGCTCTTTTAGAACGAAGTCTTTTCCTCGGGGGTCGTTCTCGATGCCGATTGCAATAGCTTTTTCGTAAAACTCTCTGAGTTTCACACCGCCTCCCTTACTTCAGAGCCTCTCAGTCAAACCACTACCTGGACATGGCAGCCTTGAGCCTTCGGAGGGCTTTCTTACGGGCAGCCAGTGCCTTCTTCTTACGCTTGACACTCGGCTTCTCATAGTGCTCCCTCTTCTTTACCTCCGAAAGTATCCCTTCCCTCTCGCACTGCCGCTTAAACTTCTTAAGGGCAGCCTCAAAGGACTCACCTTCTTGCACCTTTACAGAGGGCATTCATCTCTCACTCCTCCCTATTGAGAAAATAAAGTAAACTAAACTTTACCAATAAATACAGCCAACTGTCAAGAACTTGGGGTATTTTTTCAGGCCAGAGGGGTCAGAGCCCCCATTGTCCCGTCTTTAAGTATATATATTGTATCAGTAGCGGCTCTCAGGAATTCAAGGTCATGGCTTGCTATAACATAGGTATTTGCATGTTCTTTAAGGTATCCTAAGAGTTTTTCCGTGGCCTCCCTGTCGAGTCCGGCGGTTGGTTCATCAAGGAGGAAGCACTCAGGCTGCATTGCAATGACTGAAGTCAAGGCTACAAGTCTTTTCTGTCCGGCTGAAAGCCTGTGTGTTATCTCTTTTTCCAGTCCTTTCAGGTCAAGTCTTTCGCAGCTTTCCCTTACAATCTGCCTTACCTGCTCGCGGGATTTCCCAAGGTTCAGGGGGCCAAAGGCGATGTCCTCTTCCACTGTAGGGCAGAAAAGCTGGTCGTCTGAGTCCTGAAACAACAGTCCTATCCTCTGCCTTACTTCCATGAAGTCTTTTTCCCTTACCCTGACTTTTCCAAAGACCTTAATCTCCCCTGAAGCCGGCTTTAAAAGCCCCATTATCAGGTGAAACAGCGTGGTCTTTCCGCTTCCGTTAGGACCAATAATGCCTATCCTCTGACCTTTTTTCAGGGAGAAATTAAACCCCTTGAACACTTTCTTTCCATGATGGTAGCTGAAGCTCAAATCCCTTATGTCTATCATATTTTCTTTACAGCCCCCTCTTTCTTTAAAAATTACCGATAACCCCCAAGGAGATTATTGCAAAAGCCATAAAGACTCCGAAGACTATGTCTTCTTTTCTGAGCCTGAAATGGCTCATCAAAAGGAACTGTCCTTTGAACCCCCTGCAAAGCATTGCCTTGTAAATTCTTTGAGACCGTTCATAGCTTCTTACGATGAGCATACCCACAAGATAGGCGTATGTCCTGTAGGTATGCATGTTCGAGCGTGCCCTGAAACACCGTATTTTCATTGCATTTCTCAGCCTGGTGTATTCCTCATGCAGAACGCTTATATACCGGTAGAAGAAAAAGAAAAGGTGGACGAGTTTGTCCGGCACCTTGAGGTGCACGAGGGCATGGGCAAGGGAGAAGACCTCGGATGTCCCGAGCACAGCAATGGTTGCAAGCACAATGGCGTTTGTCTTAAGTGTAATGGAAAGCACATAAAGAAGCCCTTCACGGGTTGCGCTGAAAGCACCTATGCTCAGGACCTCAGTGCCCGGATAGCTGAAAGGCAGAAACACCCAGAGCATAAGGACGAACACGTTTACAGCTGCAAGACGGCTTAAAAGTCTCTTCAGGTTAAGTCTTGCAATGACGGCAAGAAGGCTTGCAATGATTAGTCCGCCCAGAGGTCCTTTCAGCCCGTGCATGAGGGCGATGACAAAGATAAAAGGTATCACGGTTATGAACTTCACCCTTGGGTCAAGCCTGTGAAGATATGAACTGCCCTCTGCAAATTCCTCAAGATGCAAGGTTATAAATCTCCTTTTTATTCAAGTATATAGCCATCCGCCAGATTTTCAGGAAGAAGGGGGTTTGCGTCCCCTTTTAAAATAAAGAGCCAGACCCATAAGCCCTATAATATAGCCTATTCCGCCCAGCACTTCTGTAATCCCTGGCCTCTGTGTGGCTTCGTTTATCTGAAGAAGCATCCGGGTAATGGGTTTGAGTTTTCTGTCCAGGACTCTTTCAACAGCCGCCTCGACCTCGGAAAGATTCGTTTCTGTTTCAACAGTTGTTTTTACGTCAGGGGCATCGATTCCTTGCAGTTCTTCTTCAGTAAGGGTATAGGAGTTCTGATGTCCTGTGCCTGCATGAAGGATGAGTTTAAGCGGTGCAACCTTCGGAATCTTAAATGAAAACTGCCCTTGTGCGTCAGTTTTCCCCTCGAGGAGTTTTTCACCTGTTTTTTCGTCGAACACCTCGATAAGACAGCTACGGCAGCGTGAGCCGTCTGCGAAATAGCCCTCGGAAAAGACCATACCGTCCTCTGCATAGGCGTAGATGTTCACTTTATGTGCATAGGACCGGGCAGGCGATAAGATGACAACAATAGTGAGTAAAAGAATCCATGATTTCATCTGGCGACCTCCAGGATTTCGGGTTTTACTTTTTTCAGAAATATGACAGTGAAGGCGGAGATGATGCCTTCTATGAGCATGACAGGCAGGTGTGCAGCTACAAGCACCTTTGCCACATTAATAAAACCTTCTCCAGTGCTTACAAGGGACAATGCGATAAGAAGGATTCCGGCAGCTATGCCTGATGCCCCTGCCGCAAACCCTGAGATAGCACTCACAATTTGCCTGCCTTTTCGGGCAGGCATATTAAAGAGATAATATGCGATGACAGCAGGGGCTGCCATGTTGAATGTGTTTACGCCAAGTGAGGTAAAGCCTCCGAACTGGAAAAGCAGCGCCTGAAGCGTAAGGGCGACGAGTATTGAGGGAAAGCTCATCCAGCCGAGCAGTATGCCCAGAAGCCCGTTAAGCACAAGATGAACGCTTGCAGGACCCACTGGCACATGTATTAACGATGCCACAAAGAAAGCGGATGACATGACTGCGACCTTAGGTATGTCTTCATAAGCCATTTTTTTAAGCCCCACAGCCACACCGCCTGCTGTAAGCAGGGCACCGCTAAGAAGCACAGGTGCCGAGAGCACTCCTTCTGATATATGCACGGCTACCTCATTTCCCTGGTGTGCACCCAGATTACCGCCCCTGTCTCAACCGGATATTCCCTGCCTTTGTGCTTGAGTTTATAGTCAGCCTCCGTAAGGGCAGCGAATCCCCACCAGCCTGCTTTGGGCATTGCATATGTGAACACTCCGTTTTTGTCGGCTTTTATAACCTGAGTTATATACGGGTCTGAGGGCGCCTTTGTCTTTCCGTCTTGGTTGTAGTATTCAACCTCTACTTCTGCATAAGGCACAGGCTTGCCGTTTACCTTTACTATACCCTGAAATACATTACCTGCCCAGAGACCATAAGGTCTTGTAAGAGGCACTATCTCCGCGGGAAGCCCTACCTCTGTATCCCATCCTTCCTCCATACCAAGGGCGTTTACAACAACCTTTGTGTAATGGATGATAAATATCTCCTCTGCAGGCTCCCAGTAAGGTGCAGGCTCGACATAAAATATATGGTCACCAGGTCTTTTAACCCTATAGATAGTTTCCCACACGGTAAAACCCTTGACCTTTCCTGCCTTAAGCGCAGAAAGCAGGTCATGTTTCCTGCCGTTTATCAAGACTCCGAATGCCCTTGGCTTTGCCATTTCCATGTAGTGGCCTTCAAACGGGTGTATGAATTTGACTTCTATGCGCAGTTTTTTACTGTCTTCCTTTGAGACAATGTCATCAGAGGGAATTATCATTCCAAAGTGCGCCTGTGCTGAAGATACAAAAAACGTCAGTATCAGAGCGATTAATGCTGCGGATAAAAATGTTCTCTTCATGGTATTTGCCTCCGTGTTAAAACCTTAATGCAACGCCCAGGAGGGCGGTGAAGTCAGTTTCAGGCTTGTTAAGCCCTGCCTTAAGACCGAAGTCGATATCAAGATTTTCGGATATGCAATATATCAAGCCTCCTAAGACAAAGGCTGGATGCGTGTTTGAGGACTTGTCAGGGTTTCTTTCCACGCCGATATTTCCCACTGCCTTAAGATTTCTGGCAGTCTCAACTTCTACAGCTGCAGAGGCATGCCATATGTCTTTTCTGTTTGCGTCTTTGTCTGCCTGGAGCTTGTATTCGTTATGAGTGTAGCCGAGGTTCAGGTGGAATGCCCATGGTTCAGCTTCTTTGGTTGTTATAAACACGAGGGCATAGGAAGCCCTGCCGTTTCCAAGCCCCTTGTTTTCGTCTCCAGTGGGCAGTGTAAGCCCTGGCTTCAGGGCGAAGCTCAAGCCGTCTTTTTCATAGAAGCGCCATTTAAGCTCAAGGGATATGTCAGAGATTCCGTTTTCATCAGAGGTCTCGACTCCGCTTTCTTCAGTCTTTGACCATGCATACGGCAGGCTTAATACGATGTCTGTGCTGTCTGTAATCCCTGCGGACAGAGCTGCCGACACCTCAGTGCCTGTCTGTTTGGTTTCTGCCTCTTTGTCATATGTGAATTCACTGGTTATCTCAAGCTGAAACTTTCCTTTGCCCTGCGTGCCGGTGTCGTCCGTCACAAGCGGATGAGCTGCAAAGCCGTCTGCCGTTAATAAGACAAAGATTAGAAGAAAAAACCACACCTTAAATCTGAGTCTGAAGTGTTGAAAACCCATATTCTGCCTCCCTCCGTAATACATTTTTAAAATTCGTGCTACTTAGTGTTAAAAAAATTATTTTATGTCCTTGCCTGTTGTGGTCAGTGTGAGTTTTCCGTGTTTAACTCCTTTTGTGCCTATAAGTTTGTCTGCGATTTTTTTAATGTCTTTTCCTCTGCCTCTTACGACGAGGACTTCAAGGCAGTTATGCTCGTCGAGGTGTATGTGCATGGTGGAGATAATGGCTGAATGGAAATGGTGCTGNAGGTCTGTAAGGGTATCGGTGAGTTCCCTTGTGTCATGGGAGTAGACCAAAGTGATAGTNCCTGCTGTTTCTTCTGTGCCTGCTTCCCATTCCTCTTTAACGAGCATGTCTCTTATGAGGTCTCTTATGGCTTCACTCCTGTTGGAATAGCCTTTTTTGGCAATGAGCCTGTCGAATCTTTTTAAGAGTGCGTCGTCCAGTGATATGCCGAATCTTGCCGTTGCCATAGTGTTACTTTTTTGTATTTAGTGTTACCATATTTGGGTTTTTTTGTCAAGTTTTTTATGTGTAGGGTTCTGTCCCAAACTCCTTGCTACTTTTTGCTCGCCCAAAAAGTAGCGCAAAAAGGGCGCCCCATGAAAATTTCTGTACAGCTTACTCGGTCTGCCTCCGGTAAAATTTTTTAAACTCAACCCTTCGGGTTTCAGACACAAAAAATTTTTTAACCCTCCGGCAGCCCTCGCAAGCCTGAAATTTTCAAAGGGGGGTTATAAGGTTTTGGATTTAGGGACTCTGCCCCAGACCCCGGTTCTTTTTTTACTTGGTGGCACAGCCACTTTTAAGAGTGCTTCAAGCGTATATTAAAAAAGGGGTCTATGACCCCCTCCGGTCTCCTTTATGAACCTGAAATTATCAGATGGGGATAAAGAGGGTTAGTCTTTTGATTTCTGGGGCTTGCTCAGCTTGTATTTTTTTACAAGTGCCTGAAAGTTGGTTCTTTGCATTCCAACGTCTTCAGCTGCTTTTGTAATGTTCCACTTGTTTCTCTTAAGGGCGCTTAAGACGAAGGACTTTTCGAGTTCTTCGACTGATTTCTCTCTCAGGGCTTTCTTTTTTTCTTTTAACTCCTCGATGGTTCTTGGGATATCTTCTGATTCTGGTTCTTCAGGAAGTATAATGTCTTTGGGGCTCAGGGTTTTGCCTTTTGCGAGTATTACTGCCCTGTGTATGATATTTTCCAGTTCTCTTACATTGCCAGGCCAGTCGTAAGCCATGAGGCGTTTCATAGTTTCGAGGGCAATGTGTGTGACGTTTTTCCCTGTCTCCTCATTGTATTTTTTAAGAAAGTGGTATGTGAGGGCAGGGATATCTTCTTTTCTGTCTCTTAAAGGCGGGACGTGGATTGGGAAGACGTTGAGCCTGTAAAACAGGTCTTCGCGGAAGTGTCCTTCTTTTGTCATTTTTGCGAGGTCTTTATTTGTAGCAGCGATGACTCTTATGTCTGCCTTGACTGTAGTTTTGCCGCCTATGGGTCTGAATTCTTTTTCCTGAATGACTCTCAGGAGTTTTGCCTGTGTTGAAAGCGGCAGTTCTCCTATCTCGTCGAAGAAGACGCTTCCGCCGCTTGCAAGCTCAATAAGTCCTTTTTCAGTTGTTACTGCACCTGTAAATGAGCCTTTTGTATGTCCGAAGAGTTCTGATTCGATGAGTGTATCCGGGATGGTGCCGCAGTCAACTGCCATAAATGGTCCGTCTCTGCGTGGGCTGTTGTAGTGTATTGCTTTTGCCACGAGTTCTTTTCCTGTGCCGCTTTCCCCTGTTATCAGCACGGTGCTTCCTGTGGGTGCAACTGTTGCAATGAGTTCAAATACTTTCTGCATTGCTTTGGAGTTTCCGATGATGTTTTCGAGGCTGTAGAGGGCGTGCACTTCTTTTCTGAGTCTCAGGTTTTCGATAAGAAGTCTTTTGCTTTCGAGGCATCGGCTTACTACGTTCTGGAGTCCCTCAGGGGTGAACGGTTTTTCTATGTAGTCGTATGCTCCGTGTTTGAGTGCCTCCACTGCTGTTTTTATAGTTCCGTAGCCTGTTATTATTATGACTTCGGTTTCAGGTGCGATTTCTTTGACCTGTTTCAGCACCTCGAGCCCATCTATATCAGGCATTCTTAGGTCTGTAAGCACGAGGTCGAAGTTTTTTTGCTGGATTTCTTTAAGTCCTGCTTTCCCGCTTGATGCTGTACTTACGGCGTAATCTTTGAGTATTCTTTTGGCACTTGTCCTTATTATTTCCTCATCGTCGATTACCAATACTGTAGGCTTTTCCGGCATCAGTTAGCGAGTGCTTCTTTGACTGCGGCGAGCAGTCCGTCGGGTGTAAAAGGTTTCTCTATATAATTAAAAGCACCCATTTTAATGGCTTTTACAGCAGTCTCTATTGTGCTGTAGCCTGTAATCACGATAATTTTTGCCTGAGGCTGTGTCTTCCGGATGTTTTCGATGACTTCCATACCGTCCATGTTAGGCATTTTCAGGTCTGTGAGTATGAGGTCATAGGATTTTTCCTTGACGAGTTTTAGTCCTTCGAGTCCGTCTGCTGCGACGTCCACAGTGTAGCCCTCAGGTGTAAGAGCCCGCTGGCAGCTTATCCTTACGATTTCCTCGTCGTCTATTACGAGGATGTGTTTCTGTTCGCCCATTACTTGCCCTCCTGGGTGCTTTTGTGTTCCGGTTCAGCAACCGGCAGCCTTATTAAGAAGGTCGCGCCTTTACCGGGTTCGCTCTTTGCTATGATATCTCCTCCGTGTCTTTTGACGATGCCGTAGCTTACAGGCAGACCAAGCCCTGTGCCTTTGCCCACAGGCTTTGTTGTAAAGAAAGGCTCGAATATCTTATTCATGTGTTCAGGCGGGATTCCAGGTCCTGTGTCTGTGAATTCTATCTCGACGTACTGTTTGCTCGGGTCTGTCTCATCCGTTACGGTTCTGGTTATTATTTTTATTGTGCCGACGTCATTCATTGCGTCCGCAGCATTCGTAAGCATATTCAGGAAAACCTGCTGTATCTGGTTGGGGTCGGCTATCACAGAGGGCAGTTTTTCAGCAAGGTTGATTGCAAGTTGTATGTTATGAAATTTTGCCTGATTTTTGACCATGGCGATTGAGCTTTCGAGCAGGTCATTAATGCTTATCTGTATTTTCTCTGATGTGCCTTTTCGTGCGAATCCGAGCAGTCCTTTGATTATTTTTGAGCATCTGTTTGCCTGCTCGATGATGACGTCGAGGTCTTCGGCATCCTGTTTGTTGTCAGGCGGAATGCGTTTTCGCATCAGGTGGGCAAAAGTAACGATGCCTGTAAGAGGACTGTTCAGTTCGTGTGCGATGCCTGCCGCCATTCTACCCAGAGATGCCAGTTTTTCAGCATCTATGAGCTGTTCCTGTGCTTTCATTATCTCAGCGGTCTTTTTCTCTACTTCTGCCTGCAGTGCTTTTGTCCAGTCCTCCATGTGTTCTCTGTATCTTTTAATGTCTTGTGCCATTGAGTTGAATGTGCGTGCCAGAAGTCCCATTTCATCCTTTGTATTTATCTCTATGGGGTGGTCAAAGTCTCCTTTTGCAAGTCTTTTCATTCCTTCTTCCATGAGGGCAACAGGCTTTGAGACAAATTTATACAGAATGATGCACAAAAATACAGATATTAAGACTACGAACACAACGCCGAACAGCAGTGTGCCTATGAGGCTTTGCCGGCTTGCTGCTTCAATCTCCCTGGCGCTGAAGTTCGTCTGCAGAACGCCAAGCACAGGCTCGGTTTCAGGGTGATAGTGGCATGAGGCTTTATAGCATGAAGGCTCATTAAAGATAGGAGTAAGAAGTTTTACTTCCTTTGAGCCATCCGGGTCAGTGATTATCTGGGGAAAGCTTTCTTTCCCTTTGAGGACTTCAAGCATTGTGGCATCTTTTTCTATCTTCAAGCCTATTTCTGATTTGTTTGATGCATAAGCTACTCTTCCGTTTTTGTCGAATATCCTTATATGCAGAACGTCTTCTCTTGCTCCCAGTTCCTCGATGGTCTCCTGTATGACCTCACGCTGGGCAGTGAGCATTCCGTAGTGCAGTCCTCTTTTGATAAGGTCGGTAGAGAAGCGCACGTAATTTGTAAGATTTTTGAACATGATTTCCTTTTCATATTTGACAAGCACATATCCAAAGAGGATACTGCCTGCGGACATGAGGATGCCTACGGTAAGAATCAGCTTGCCTGCAAGAGAATGAAGAGATTTTCTAAACTTTACCACATCGTAATTTTAATAAAATTCACTCAGTGGATTCAAGGACAGATAGACTATGTAATTCGTTACACACTTCGGAAGTCAATTACACAGTTATTGCAGGGCATCTGGAATGTCACAGGAAAAAATTTAGAAAAATCATGCACTTAGGTATGAATGTTTTTTTCAAAAGCGGTGGTATAATACTTGCAAATATAAATTGCAGGAGTGATAAGAGGTATGGCAAGGTTCATAAAAAAGCTGGGCAACAGGGGCGTTACGCTGATTGAGCTGGTGATAACACTGGCGATTGTTGGAATTCTTGTAATACTTGGTGTGAATTATATGGATGGAGTTGTGGCGAAATATAGGCTGGACAGCGCTGCAAAGGACATGGCAGGCAGGATAAAGCTTGCAAAGATAGTAACCATTACAAGGAATACTGCAGTTACCATATTTGTCAACTCAACGGACAGCACATATTACGCTTTTTTCGACAAGGATGAAGACGCGGCAAAGGACGCCGCAGAAGACTATGTTAATCTTGACAATGGGAGAGTGACTACGCTGGATATTGCGACTAAAAGACTTCATGACAGTGTAACGATATCTGCTGTGAACTTCGGTACAACAACACCTAATTCGCTTACATTGAGACCTCCTTCAGGACTGCCGAATACGAGTCTTCTTACAGGCGTAGTAAACGGTGTTGTGTGCTTTAAGGCGACGGTTGATGATACCGTCGAGTATCGCAGGGTAACTATCAGTTCAATAGCAGGCAGGGTGAAACTCTGGAGAGGCACCAGCGGCAATTGCACTGATGATTCCGTATGGGAGGAAGCTCTATGAATGTGATGATGGACAATAGAGGGTTTAGCCTTGTAGAACTTATGATTGCCTTGCTGATTCTTGCCATTGGGCTTTTGGCGGTTGCCCAGATGCAGATACTTTCCATACAGGGCAGTACTGGCTCAAGCAGAATCACTGAGGCTACACATCTTTTGCAGGATGAGATCGAAAAGTTCAGACAGCCCAGTGCATTCTTAAAGATAAGGACTGCCACCGGCTTTACGAACTCGGCAATGCATGACCATCTTATTGACAGAAATCCAGGCAATAATAACGACCTGGACAGCACAACAAGCTACGACTATGCTGAGACGATTGTCATGCCGCCGAGAAACAACGAGTATACACGATATGTAAATATAAAGAATATCTGTGATGGTCCTTCTTATACTTCTTGTAGCGACTATGATGTCCTCATGAAAGAGGTTAATGTCATAGTGAAATGGGTAGAGGGGGGCATAGAACATAAAATATCTTCCAGAACTATCGTTTCTGGAAAAGACAGGGAGTTTTTCTGATGAGAGCAAAAGGAAACAAAGGTGTTACATTGGTAGAACTTCTTGTGGTTGTGGCGATACTTTCAATAGTTATCAGTCTTATATATGCGATTTTTATAAGCCAGATGCGGTCTAAGTTCTGGCAAGACCAGGTAGTCGCTATGGAGCAGGAGATGAGGGCGAGTATGAGTATGCTCGCCAACGAATTACGTACTGCAGAGGCTATTACAAACAGCGTAGGCGCGGCATTTTCACCTATTACCATCTCGAGCACACAGATATGTTTTACAGGGCAGTATGACACGGACTCGAACAAAGACTGGGTAATATATTCCTACGACAGTGCTTCAGGAACACTGAAGAGAAAGACAGGGGATGTCAGTTATACAGACCCTGCCACTGTAGCCTTCCAGCCTGTTGCTACAGGTATAACTAATGTTACTTTTGTTTATTTTGATGCCAGTGACTCTCCAATGAATAAGGATGTTCTTACAGGCGAGATGACAACATTAAATCAAGATGATGTAGACGACATAAGGAGAGTTGAGATATGGTTGGCNGCTGAAACAGCAAGAGAAAACCCTAACACAGGTAAAAAACTTGAGCGGACGTTAAGGACGAGTGTGAAGTTAAGGGGCGAGAAGACCTGGGGCGTTTCTGGCTCAGGCTGTGGGATACTCGAGATGCAGATAGACCGTACAGACTTGTCCTTTTGCGATGGCGATACTGCAACCCTTACAGCGAAACTTTGGGATCTCGAGGGACATCCGGAAGATGGTATTGTAACACTGTCTGCTACTGACCTTACTTTTACACCGAGCAATATAATAAATACAACTGTTAGCAGCTCTGTTACGGTCAGTGGTCCTTCCACTGTTCCCTCGGGAACGTATATTGAGATAGTTGGTGCGTGGAAGCCTGCGAGCTGTTCCTATGACATTATAACTTCAAGGACTATACAGGTTACAGCAGGACAGCCTTACAAGATTGCTCAGCTGGGTGCAAGTACAGCAAGTCTTAGGACGTGTTCAAGTCAGTGCCCTGGGCAGAGTTCCAACATAACTGCAAAGGTAGAGGACGCCTGTGGGAACCCTGTAAAAGACATTAATGTGGATTTCGAGGTTATCTCAGGCGGTGGCAGTTTCGAGGGCGGTGTCACCATCACAAACGCTGTGACAGATAATGAGGGTAAGGTAACTGTTACGTATTATCCTCCTGATTATATGGGGGGGGCTACAAGTGCAACTGCAGTTGTGCAGGCGAGCAACACTACGGACCTTACATCAACAGACCCTGCGGATACGACAAAGACCGTGGATATAGCCCTGTCTCCGTGCGACCCAACCCACATAGTTGTTACATCAAAGACGCCTGACCCGTTTACTTTTGAGGAATGTCCAGGGGAAGGGGGCACGCTTGTCTCTCAGGTTCGGGACGCTTGCGAAAACCCCATCTCCGGAGAAGAATCTAACCTCAGTGCTACTCTGGACCCTTCCACCGCCGGAACACTGTCCAGCATAACCGAGGATCCGGTGGGTTCAGGCTCTTACAGTCTTGTTTACAACACACCTGCCGCCTGCGGAGGTGGTGGCTTGGCAGATATAACCATAGCCCATACTGCTGGTATATCCAATGCTGAGTCGGTCACACTCACTGAGTGCACTCTGCCGAATGTCTCTATAGCCGTTTCCGACCTTGCTACGAATGGTGACGGTGAAACAGGAATCCCTGCTGGCTGCAGCGACGAGGCACATCAGGCAACGGTTACTGCAACAGTAACCGTCAACGGCTGCGTGCCTGCTCCTACAACAGCGGATGTGACATTCGTGGTGACATCAAGTGGTGGCTGGTCGAACAACGGCAAGTGGTATGAAAACGGGCAGACCTCGTATACCACCACAGCAGATGCACCCGGAATATTCATAGCCCATCTTATGAGTGATGCTGCAAGGGTAGGCGATGTCCTTACGATAACCGCCATAGCTAACATACCCGGCTACAGTGCCTCTTACAGCGATACTTATCAGGTTGATGTAATCAAGTCGGATGCAGAGGTCAACTTCTATACTGATAACACTTACTCTACTGTAGCCACATACTACGATGTGCCGTATGTAACCCCAGAAGAGACAGGCAGTATATACCTTCAGGTGGTGGACTGCGATGAGGATGCGGACACTCGTAGCACAGAAAGCATTAGTGTAACACTTGAGAGTTATGACTCAACCGGGATTATTAACACCCTTACTGTCACTCTGAATGAGGCGGATGTGGATGCAGGGATTTTCAATGGCGTGATTGAAATGAAGAGGACTGAAGATATAGGGGTTTTGTATGTTAATAAAGGCGGCGAGATAATCGCCTCGTATCAGGACGACGATGATACGGTGGATACTGCCTCTGCATCTGTCGTGCTTTCTGGCTGTAAGGAGCTTAAGATTGTAGATTCCTCTGGTGTGGAGCTCTCTGAAGTCACACCAGACCTTGAGCCTTATGATTCGACGTATCCTGACGGTCCCAGTGCTTTTCATCTGATAGCAAACATACCGGCTTTCAGCGGTGACGGTATAACCAACTCTGTCGGGATACACACGTGTTCCAATGGGGATAATGACTCTGTAAACCTTGCAGAGGATGGTGATACCGGGCGCTTGATAATCAACAGCGCCGCGCACACAAGGGACTATATATATGTAGGTGAGGGTACAAGCTATCCTGAGCCGGACGGAGACGGCAGCGTGGGCATAAGAGTGACATCTTCCCCGGATACGATAACCATAATCTATCCTGATGTAAGCACCACCTGCGATACAAATCACGATGATGTGATAAATTTTGGCTGTTCGGCAACCATTAGCGTGAAAGATATAGACAGCCCTACAGTGACCTTGACACCTCCTCCATCTCCACTTTCAGGCACAGTCTCATTCAGCATCGATGCTAATGACGGTACAGGCACGATAACAGATGTCAGTTTATACTTGCGGTGTATATCAGGCTCCTGTACCGCAGGCACGGTGTATACTGTTAAGACATACACACCGAATGCTTCCTCTTACTCGGTCACCGACAGCTTTGATTCATCACTTTACCCTGACGGAAGCTATGCCATATATGCAGAGGCTACCGATTCAAGGGGCAACACCGGCAGCTCAGGGGAAACCGAGATAACAATCTCCAACACGTGCCAGTTCAACCCGCTCACTGCGGCGAGGAATATGGACGATACAGTGACCGTTAGCGGAACATTCCTCCTGAACGGTAGTGCTGCTTCAGTAAGGCTTAGCATCCTCGCATCAGATGGAACCACAAGTGATAGCTTTAGTGCGAATGACCCTGACGGGTCGTTTAGCTGGACCTCGACGAAGAGCTTCTCCGGGTCTACAATCACCGTGACTGTAGACGGCTCGCACGGCAGTTGCTCTACAACGAAAGTACTTACGGAAGGAGTGGACTTTTAGTGATATTTAAGGAGGTGAGATAAGATGAAAACGTTTAAGCTCATAAACAATGAGTCAGGGATAGCGCTTATCATCGCCCTTACGATATTGCTTGCGCTTACTGTGCTCGGAATTGCTGCGTTGACCACTACCAATCTTGACATCATTATCTCAAGCAACGAGCGCATGTCTTATGAGGCGCTCCAGCTGGCAGACGCAGGAATAGACAGGGTGCTTGCAGACCTTTTAAAAGACTTTGCAGATACCTCCGATGACAATGCGGACAAATGGGCAAACGACAACTTCTATACACTTGCCTACGGTAAAATTACACTGCCTTCGATTTATCATCCTTCTTTTGCCAATCTTGCCAGTTGTGGAAGCAGTTTCAACTGTCCGTCAGACAGTGAGTGGGCGACCTATGGCGTTGACCCTTATGGTGGCATTCAGCCTCTTGGGGAAAAAGGCGGTTACAAAGTCTTGATAATGCGCGACGCAAATAACGACAAAGAGGTGTATGCTCTTTCAAGGGCGTGGCTTGACAGAACCACTGCTGGAACAGACTCAGGCGGAACACTGGCAAGCGCAGACAAAAGAGTGCTTCTTTATCTTAAAGCCGTGAGAACTTCCCCGTGGGATAGTGCTATATTTGCAGGCTCAGGATACTTAGGCACGGTTATAAACGGGAACATAAATATAGCAGGCACGATTCACATTCTCGGCACAGGGCAGACAGGAGATGTTCTTGCCCTGTCAGGAACCGCCCTGGTAAGCAACACCTATGAGGGAGTACCAGAGTTTTCAGACACTGTCTATGTACAATACAGGATCCCTCCTGAGCCGGTTATCAACGGTAAGAAAGACCTTCAGGCGTATGTGAGGATTAAAAACGGTACTGCTTACATAGCAGGTAATGCCCATCTTGGCCAGGCTGATACAGTGGCAGATGAAAAACGAACACTTGCAGGTATTTACATTACCGACGGATTTTCTGACGACACAAAGGATAGTGTCTTAAAGACCAACATATATGCAGACAACTACGACTACAATATTCATGGGCGACAGCCTGAGGATTATGACCTCGGTGATAAAATCCAGATGCCGTCCATGAGTGATGAATACAAAGACCCTACTACAGGTATCGTTTACAGCAGCTACTCAGCGTTTGTGAATGCTACTGCACTCAGGGTGATACCGAGTAATTGCAAGATTAACACTGCCAGTTTTACATGTAAAGACCCGGACGGCAATGTGGTTGACTGCTCTACAGGTGTAAACGGCAATTCTTTCCAGATGACCGGTGACTCCTTGACGATAAGCGGCTTGGTGGCTTTCAGGAGTGAGGACCTGCCCGGCTGTGCGGACATCGAGTTCGATGGCAAAGATTACTCCACAATGACTTATACGGGAAGAGGGACAATATATACCGATCTGAATGTTGAGATGGAGCAGAGCCTTGTGCCGGCAGGACAGTTTGCAACAGAAGATGTTGTTGGTATTGTGACCTCCGCTAATATACACGTCAACCCTAAGTCGAAGAGTGAGATTATGGCAGCTCTGTACGCTGCAAACACCATTGCAGTCAGCTACCAGACTGTTTTTGCAGGAACACTCGTCTCCAATTACTTCGACTTGACACAGGTGCCGACAATACTTCAGGTGCCTGAACTTTCAGATAATTTGCCGCCAGGAATGATTGCATCAGAGCCTGTTTACAGTCTTGCAAAGGTTATCAGAAAAGAGCAGTGGTAACTTTTTTTGCCCCTCTATACAAGCCTACAGAAGAATGCCCTCGACAAGAGGGCATTCTTATCTTTAGAATAAGAGGCAAGGTAGGCTTAAAATGTCAGAGACTGCATTTCTTGTAATAGGCATCCTCTTAGGCGGAACAGTCGCATGGGTTCTGCTTAAAGGACGGCTGGAAAAGACTTATTCGGAAAAGCTCAAAGACGCAGAGAGCAAGAGAGCAGCTTCCGAAGCACTTGTAACTGAGCTTAAGCACCAGGTTGCGCAAAAAGACTCTGAACTTAGTGAAGTCCGCAACAACCTCGTGAACGAAAAACAGGTAAGTGCTGCTTTAGAGGCAAAGTATCAGGAGACAGAGAAGAACCTTAAGGAGCAGAAGACCCTTCTTGAGACCATGAAAACAGAGCTTTCGGATACATTCAAGGCGCTGTCTTCTGCCGCGCTTGAGGCAAGCAGTGAAAGCTTCTTAAGGCTGGCTTCCGAGCATCTGGGCAAGATAATCGCTGATACAAAGGGCAAGCTCGGAGAACATCAGGCGGCAATAGACGGTTTGATAAAACCACTTCAGGAGACACTAAGAAAATACGAAGAGCAGATACATGCAATAGAAGTTAAGAGGAAACAGGACTACACCAGTCTTGACGAGCAGATAAAGATGCTTGCCTCCACGCACCAGCAGCTTCAGAAAGAGACAGGTAATCTTGTTTCAGCCTTGAGGAAGCCGCACATAAGGGGAAGATGGGGAGAAGTCACATTAAGAAATGTTGTTGAGCTTGCAGGCATGTCTGCACATTGTGATTTTACAGAGCAGGTCAGTGTTTCAGGGGATTCCGGCCGTCTGAGACCTGACATGGTGGTGCATCTGCCAGGCAGACGCAGCATAGTGGTTGATTCAAAGGTCTCGATGGAAGCCCTGCTTGATTCTGTAAACGCAACAACCGAAGAGGCCAAGAAAGAGGCTTTAAAACGACACACCCAGCATGTAAAGGAGCAGGTTAACAGGCTGGCTTCAAAGGCTTACTGGAGTCAGTTTGAAAAATCCCCTGAGCTTGTCGTGCTTTTTATGGGAGAGTCCGCACTCGTGTCTGCACTTGAGGTAGACCCCACGCTTATGGAGGAAAGCATGTCCAAGCGTGTGCTTGTGGCAACCCCTACTACTCTTTTTGCGCTTTTGACTGCAGTGGCGTACGGCTGGCGGCAGGAACAGATTACAAAGAACGCAGAGGTAATCGGTGCCCTCGGTAAAGAGCTTTATGAGCGGGTTAATGTCTGGGCAAGATATATAAACGACATTGGTGCAGCCCTGGGCAGAGCAATAGACGCTTATAACAGGGCTGTGGGATCTATGGAATCCAGACTGCTCCCCTCAGTGAGAAAGTTCAAAGACCTCGGTGCACCCGCTTCCGGAGAGATACAGGAGCTTAAGTCAGTGGAACAGACGCCAAGAAACCTGAACCTTATAGAGTAATATAGTATACAGCCAAGCCCCTGTTACTTTTTTGCTCGCTCAAAAAAGTAACCAAAAAAGGGCACCTTTTTCTTACTAACAGGTTGTTTTTTCGTATCTTTGCCTCGGTGTTCAAAAAGGTCAATGAGCAATTGTTAAGGAGGCGTCATGTTAGCTAAGCAGGCGAGGGAACTGAGAAGGCTCTGGTCAGGCTTTCAGCAGGCACGGGTGCTTATGACTGCCAATAACCTCCGGATGTTCGAGCATCTGAAAAAGCCAAAGACAGCCATAGCTCTGGCAAAAGCAATAAAGGCTGACAAAAGGGCGACAGAGCTTATGCTTGATGCACTGACAGGCATGGGACTGCTTAGGAAAACCAAAGGCAGATATAAGAACACGCTTTTGGCTGAAAGGTTTCTGGTTAAAGAGAGTGCTTATTATCAGGGCGACATTCTAAGGCATGCGGATTCGCTCTGGAAAAGATGGTCGGCACTCGATGAGGTGGTAAGAACAGGCAGACCTGCTGCCGGACATCATGACCATGAAGCCTTTATCCTGGGGATGCACAACATTGCTGCTCTTAAAGTGAAGGCAGTTCTTAAAGAGATGAACCTTAAAGGAGTAAACACTGCCCTTGACCTCGGCGGCGGACCAGGCACATATGCACTCGAGATGGCTAAAAGAGGCATCTCTGTAACCCTGTTCGACCTGCCTGAGACAATAAAAATAGCAAAGAAGCTCCTGAAGGCTGAAAAAGCCAAGGGCATAAGGTTTCTTGCAGGTGATTTCTTAAGCGATGACATCGGAGAGGGCTACGACCTTATATTCATAAGCCAGATATTCCATGCCTATTCTGCAAAAGACAACATGTCAGCGCTGAGGAAATGCAGGAAGGCGCTTAATCCCCAGGGCAGAGTAGTGATTCAGGAGTTCTATATAAACGAAAGCAGGACACATCCACCTCAGAGTTCGCTTTTTTCAATCAACATGCTTGTGAGCACAGAGGGCGGCAGATGCTATACGACAAAGGAGATGAAAGGCTGGCTTTCAAAAACAGGGTTTACGGGGATAACTGAAAAAGTGCTTGAAGATACAGTATTGATTCAGGGAGTCAGGGCATAACCGGATGCAGATACCGTATAAGAAGTCTAAGGCAGGGATAACAATCGAAGTGAAGGTGCAACCCCGGTCTTCGAAAAAGGGAATCGAGGGTGTAGCAGGCGATGTTCTGAAGGTAAAGCTCACCGCCCCACCCGCAGGAGGTGCAGCAAATGAACAATTAATAGAGGTGCTTTCCGAGGTATTAGGAGTTAAAAAAACCAGCATAAGGATTATCAAAGGTCTTACCTCCAGAAGCAAAGTTGTTGAGATAGCAGGGGTAGACAGGCTCAGGGAGTTGAAATAATATAGGGATTTAAGTGTATAATAAATTTTATTCAAAAATTCTCAAATGGGGAGCGTAATGAATAAGGTCTATCTGATAGATGTAACAAACAGGGATGGAGTGCAAACATCAAGGATACTGCTTCCGAAGCTATCCAAGACGATGCTGAACATCTATCTCGATGAGATGGGTATCTACCAGAGCGAGATAGGGTTCCCGACAATCAAGCACGAGGTAAACTACATAAACGCAAATCTTGAGCTTGCAAAGATAGGGGTTATAAAGAGACTTCATCTGGAGGGCTGGTGCAGGGCTGTGCCCGACGATGTAAGACTGTCGTTTGAAAACTGCCCGGAACTTAAACACCTTAATATTTCTATTTCGACTTCAGAGATAATGATAAGGGGGAAATTTCAGGGCAGGAAGAAATGGAAGGATATTCTTAAATCTCTTGTAGAGTCTGTCAAGACGGCGAAGGAGCTTGGAGCCGAAACTGTAGGCATTAATGCAGAGGACGGCTCAAGAACGGAAGTTGACAGGCTGATAGAGTTTGTTTTTGCAGGCAAAGAGGCAGGAGCAGACAGATTCCGCTACTGCGACACTCTGGGTGCAGACGACCCGATAACGATTTATGAAAGGATAAAAACCATTGCTACGGTGACAAAGTTTCCTGTTGAGATGCACTGCCACAACGACCTTGGCATGGCAGAGGCAGTCTCTGTGGCAGGCGCACAAGGTGCAATAGAGGCAGGTGTGGACTCTTATATAAACACTACGATAAACGGCTATGGAGAGCGGTGCGGAAACTGCGACCTTGTCTCCACGATTTTAGCTCTGAAGTTTTCGCACGGACTCAGTGAAAAAGTGCACCTTGACGAGCATGTGGATTTAAAGATGTCATGGAAGATTGCAAGGTATGCGTCGTATGCTTTTGGTCTTCCTATTCCGATAAATCAGCCGGGTGTGGGTGCCAATGCCTTTGCCCATGAGTCAGGCATCCATGCAGACGGTGCACTAAAAGACAGAAGAAACTATGAACTCTATGATCCAGAAGATGTTGGCAGAGGAGAGCCGGAACTCCTTGAGACAGGAAGAGTAATAACAACAGGCGAATACGGAGGCATCAAGGGCTTCAGACACGTCTATGACAGACTGGGGATTCATTTCCACAACGACAAGGAAGCACGCAGGGTGCTTGAACTTGTCCAGTATGCAAACCTGCATACACAAAAGCCCCTGACAGACGATGAGCTGAGGTTCATTGCAAGCTATCCGGATATCGCCAGAAAGGTGATGACAGTAAATCCCTGATGTATACAATTACGTTTATTCCTGGTGATGGCGTTGGTCCTGAGATAGCAGAGGCTACAAGGCGTGTTATCGAGGCAACAGGTGTGCCCATAAAATGGGATGTGCAGGATGCTGGAGAAGACGTCTTTGAAAAAGAAGGCACTCCGCTTCCTGAGCGCGTAATCGAATCCATAAAGGAAAACAAGGTTGCCATAAAAGGACCTGTCACCACGCCTGTCGGAAAGGGTTTCAGAAGTGTAAACGTTACCCTTAGGCAGACCCTTGACCTCTATGCCTGCCTTAGACCGTGCAGGAGTTTTAAAGGCGCAAGAACAAGATTCGATGACATAGACCTCGTCATCGTAAGGGAAAACACCGAAGACCTCTATGCAGGCATCGAATTCGAAAAAGACTCAAAAGAAGTCATTGGTTTGATTGACTACATAAAGAAGGCATCAGGAAAGGAGATAAGGCCAGACTCCGGCATAAGCATAAAGCCTATATCTGTCTACGGCACAGAAAGAATCGTGAGGTTTGCCTTTGAATATGCAAGAAAGAACAACAGGAAAAAAGTTACTGCTGTTCATAAGGCAAACATAATGAAGCACTCGGACGGACTGTTCCTTGAGGTTGCCCGTTCGGTGGCTGAAAAATATACTGATATTGAGTTTGAAGACAGGATAATAGACAACATGTGCATGCAGCTTGTGCAGAAGCCTGAGCTTTATGACGTGCTTGTGCTTCCGAACCTGTATGGAGATATAGTCTCAGACCTTGCTGCTGGACTGGTCGGTGGTCTGGGGCTTGCGCCTGGAGCAAACATCGGCGATGAGATGGCTGTGTTTGAGCCTACACATGGAAGTGCACCCAAGTACAAAGGCTTGAATAAAATGAATCCATTTGCTATGATGCTTTCAGGGGTTATGATGCTAAGGCATTTAGGGGAAATGCAAGCCGCAGAAAGGCTTGAAAATGCCATTGCCTCTGTTATAGAGGAAGGCAAGGATGTTACGTACGATATGAAACCTACCCGCGATGACCCAACTGCTGTGGGCACATCAAGGGTAGCAGATGCCGTTATCGAGAAACTGAACTGACATTAGATGGAACCTCCCAGTTTACTTAACATTTTATTTATCATCGTATCCCTCATTGCTATTGCGATACTTTCAAGCTCCGAGTCCTCTTTTATAGCCGTAAACAAGTTCAGGATAAGACACCTGCTTGAAAAGGGCGACCCGAGGGCAAAGGCAGTCCAGAGGATACTCGACGAGCACGACAGGCTCTTCAGTGTGGTGATACTTTCAGGAAACCTCTTTACTGTCCTTGCCACATCCATAGGCACTGCAATGGCTATAAAATATCTTGGACGGGACGCGGGCGTAATAGCCGCAACCATTGTGATGACGTTTCTAACGGTGGTCTTCGGTGAGCTTGCCCCCAAGACTTTTGCAGTAACGCATTCAGAGAAGGTTGCACTTATTCTTGCAAGACCCCTTGAGCTTTACATCAGGCTTGTCTCACCCGTGATATGGATATTTCATTTTTCAGCCAGTTTCATATTGCGCATCTGCGGCGTGAAGGAAAGACCTCCCTCTCCTTTTGTCACCGAAGAGGAGATAAAGACCATGATAAAGATAGGGGAAGAGGAAGGCACAATAGAAGAAGAAGAGAAAGAGATGCTCCATCGTGTCTTTGAGTTCGGCGATACAGAGGTCTCCGAGGCGATGGTGCCAAGAACAGAGATTGTCGCCATACCGGAGGAGTCCAAAGTCGAGGATGCCTTGAAACTGGTCTCTGAGAAGGGCTACTCCCGCTATCCTGTGATAAGAGAAAACATAGACAATATAACAGGCATACTGTATATAAAAGACATACTCATCAAGATGGCTGAGACTAAAGTGGACGGCATGCCAATAACGGATTTCATGCGGGAGGCTTATTACATTCCAGAGAGCAAGATGGTATCTGAGCTTCTTGACGAGATGCAGCGCAACAAATTCCAAATAGCCATTGTTATGGACGAATACGGGGGCACAGCCGGACTTATCACCCTTGAAGACATAATCGAGGAGATAGTCGGCGGGCTTCAGGACGAGTTTGAAGCCATTGGGGCTGAAAAGGACATCGAGGTTATAGACGAACACACGTTTATTGTGTCAGGACAGACCGGACTTGATGAGGTGAACGAACTCATAGGCGCAGAGCTTATAAGCGAGGAATTCAACACTATCGGCGGCTTTGTATTCGGGCTCTTTGGAAGACTTCCGAGGGTAGGAGAACAGGTCAGGTTTCACAGCCTGCGCTTCCTCATCCTTGAAATGGAAGACAAGAAGATATCCAAGATAAAGATAACCAAACTCTGAGGGAAGTTTGTTGGGGGCGTCTGATGCCCCATTGTCTTTCATTTATATGCTAAAATCCTCAAATGGAATTCTTTGACGTCGTCTTTCCCCAGAACCTTAATCCTCTTACCTACAGGGTTTCTGATGCTTTAAAAGGCGCTGTGCGTCCCGGGATGCTTGTAAGCGCAGAGCTTAAAAAGACTGCAAAAAAGGGAATAGTTCTAAGACCGGCGCTTACTCCCCCTCAAGGTGAAATCAAGGAAATCAAGGAAGTAATAGGACAGGAGCCTGTCTTAAGCAATGCAATGCTCAGGCTTATGACATGGATGTCCGAGTATTATTTTGCAAAAGAAGGAGCAGTGCTTAAAAGCATGCTTCCAAGAGAGTTCTTCGAAAAGATAAAGCCTGTAGGGCAGGCAATTAAGAAAGCTTCTCAGGCAACAGAAGACAGCCCGGATAACCCTCTGCTAAGAAGCGTAAGGGAAAGCATAAGAAAGAAATACTATAAGACATTTCTCTTTCATGCCTTCAGCACCCATGAGGAGCTTTCCTTCCTTACTGAGTTAATAAAGGGTGTGCGGAATATCATAATTCTCTGTCCTGACATCGCGGAGATAAGGCATATAGAGGGGCTTATAAAGGAGTCGGCAGGCGAAAGGCTTACAGTCTTTCACAGCGGTTTAAGCAAAGGCAAACGCACTGAAGCGCTGCAGAAGATAACCTCTGGTGTGTCGGACATCGTGCTTGGCAGCCGCTCTGCAGTGTTTGCCCCTCTGAAAGAGGTATCCCTCATAGCAGTCCTTCATGAAGAAAGCACCGCCTATAAAGAGGAAGGAGGCGTAAGGTTCAATGCCCGGGACATAGCCGTAATGAGAGGCTATCTGGAGGGGGCAACGGTTGTCCTTTCTTCTATATGTCCTTCGGTAGAATCTTATCACAATGCAAAGACAGGGAAATACACGCTTCTTGAAGCAGAGCGCTCTTTTTTGAGACCTAAAGTAAGGGTTGTTGATTTAAGAAGCACGGATTCTTTTATCTCCAGGACTCTGCGCAGGGTGTCAGAGGCAAGAATTAAAAAAGGCGAGCGCGTGATGTTCATTGTAAACAGAAGAGGCTACTCCATGCTCCGGTGCAGAGACTGCAATCATTTTGAGACCTGCAACAACTGCCACATTCCTCTAGTGTTTCATAAGGAGGAGAAGGTTCTCAGATGCCGTTACTGCGGTCGTAAAAACACGCCCCCTGAAGTCTGCCCTAAATGCGGAGGGTTGCTTGTGCCAGCGGGAGCCGGGCTTGAAAGGGTAAAGGAAGAGCTTATGACATTAAACCCTGTAGGTGTTGAACAGAGGTCTGAATTAAAAGTGCTCGCAGAGACCGACACCAAGCTGGTCATAGGCACAAAACTTCTTGCCAGAAGGCACGAACTCAGGGAAGGGTTTTCACTTGCAGCTGTCTTGAATGCAGACGCTTATCTTTACGTGCCTGACTTCAGATCCAAAGAAAGAGCCTATCAGGAGCTTGTTTACACTGCTGAAAAAGTAGCCTCTGGCGGAGAGCTTTTTATTCAGACGTTTAATCCGCGGGCAGCCCTTTTCAATTATATAAGGAGATTTAATTTCAGGGGGTTTTATGAGAAGGAACTTTCGGAAAGGAAGTCGCTCATGTATCCTCCGTTTTCCCGCATGGCGCTCTTGACAGTTGAGGCAGACACTCTGCCGGAAATCACTGTGAAGAACAACAATACAGAGATATTAGGTCCTGTGCCTTCTGTAACGAAGCGTGGAAAGCATGTGTGGAAGATACTCTGCAAGGCATCTTCAAGAAAAGACCTTGGCAGGGCAGCAAAGGAGATTCTAAGACGGCTTAAGGGTTTTAAGGTAAGCGTTGATGTTGACCCTATATCAGTTTAGGGTGTTTTTTCTTCAGGAGTTCTTTTGCCCGTTTTATGTCTTCATTTATCTGTTCATGGAGGGCGCGGGCATCAGGGAATGTTTTTTCATCCCTTATTCTGTCAATGAAGAATACGCGTAGTGTTTTCCCCATGATATCTTCCGAGAAGTTAAATATATGGACTTCGTAGCTCATCTCCGAGCCTTCGAATGTAGGGTTTTTGCCGATGTTTGCCACCCCTTCGAGGATTCTTCTCCCCAGTCCGACTTTAACCGCATATACTCCTTCTTTGGGGACAAGCTCATTTGGCGTAGTGATGTTTGCCGTAGGTGTTTTCAGAAGTTTTGAACCTCTGCCTGCGCCTTTTATAACCGTGCCTGTTATCATATAAGGTCTTCCGAGGAACATCGAGGCTTCACAGACCCTACCTCTCAGAAGAAGGCTTCTTATTCTGCTTGAGCTTACGACATCCCCATGGATTCTTGCGTTTCTTACGACCTTTACTGAAAAACCGTATTTTCTGCCTCTTCTTCTTAAGAGTGCTGTTGTGCCTTTCTTCCCTTTGCCAAAGGCGTAGTTATGCCCTACTGTGACTTCCATAACACCTATTTTTTCAACGAGCACGTCTTTTATGAAGTCGTCTGGAGGGATACTTGCAAAATCCTTATTGAAATTTATAAGAAAAAGCACATCCACGCCGAAGTGGCGCATGAGTCTTGCCTTTTCCTCAATGGGTGTGAGGATTTTTACCCCTCTTTCAGGGTAGAGGACTTTTGTCGGATGAGGTTCGAATGTGATAGCTGCTGCTGTGCCGTTTACCTCTTTTGCTCTTGAGACTATTCTGTTTAGGATTTTCTGGTGTCCGATGTGAACGCCGTCGAAGTTCCCTATCGTAAGGATGACGTTCTTGTATCTTTTCTTGATAGCTTCGATGCCTTTCAGTATTTTCATATCTGAGTGACTTTCAGGGAATTAAGGAGTTCGTTATAGATGCTTTTCACCTGTTCTTTTGTTTTATCAGGGCTTTCGCTGTTGTCAATGGCGTAATCCGCTCTTTTTATTTTTTCTGCTATTGGCATCTGGCAATGCAGTCTTCTGAGGGCGTCGGTTCGGTCTACTCCTACTTTTTGGAGTCTTTCGAGTGCTGAGGCTTCTTCTGCATATACGGTGATAATCTTATCAAAGCGGTCTTCGTATCCTCTTTCGAATATAAGGGTTGCCTCTACTACGGCTATATCGGGTTTTACGTCTTTCAGGATTTCGTCTATTTTTTTGAAGACAAGGGGATGGATTATGTCTTCAAGCGTAAGCCTGAGACTTTCATCCCTGAATATCTTGTCCGAGACCCTGTCTTTAAGGAGTCTTCCGTTTTCATCGAATACGTCTTCACCGAGGAGCTGTTTTATTTTTTCGAGGACGGGTTTTTCCTCGAGAAGTTCGGCAACGACCCTGTCTGCATCGATGGTGAATGCTCCGAGTTTCTTGAAGGTCTCAAGCACAAGGGTCTTCCCCATTCCGTAGTTTCCTGTAAGTCCGATTAAAAGCACAATGAATATTATACATCAGAGAGGGTTGAACTTACACGTGATGGGAGTTGTTTTTTACATGCTGAAATCGCAAGGCGGAATCTTGTAATATTAATGCATGGAGCTTATCCATTTTTACAGAGCACCTGCGCTTTCAGAGGCTAAAAAGAACGCACTCCTGAGTGCACTCAGGATGAAGTCCATAGACATCTCAGATATCGAGACCGAATACTGCTTCAATATCGAGCTTACAGAGCCTCTTAACGATGAAGAACTCGAAGTGCTTAAATGGCTTCTGAGTGAAACATTCGAGCCTGAAAACTTCAGCGACACGCCGTTTCTCAAAGACGGCATCGTTGTAGAGGTAGGTCCAAGGCTTAACTTTCAGACTGCGTGGTCAACCAATGCAGTATCTGTCTGCCATGCAGCAGGACTGAGAAAAATCACCCGCATAGAGCGTTCAAGAAGGTACAGACCCACAGGGTCTTTTGATGAAAAGCAACTTCAGGCTTTTGTTGATGCGCTTTATGACCGGATGACAGAATGCCCTTATCCTGAAAAACTCACCACGTTTGAGACAGGCATAACCCCTGAGCCTGTATACGTCGTGCCTGTCATCGAAGAAGGCAAGGCAGCACTTGAGAAGATTAACAGAGAGCTTGGTCTTGGGCTCGATGAATGGGATATAAATTATTACTACAACCTGTTTGTAAACGACATAGGCAGAAACCCTACGAATGTTGAGTGCTTTGACCTTGCACAGTCAAACAGCGAACATTCCCGCCACTGGTTCTTCAAAGGCAGACTAATAATTGATGGAAAAGAAGTCCCCAAACCTCTAATGGAGATAATTAAATCTCCGTATAAGGCGAATCCCCGTAACAGTGTTATAGCCTTCAAGGACAACTCCAGTGCAATCAGGGGGTACAGGATAGAGACCATCGTGCCTGAGCGTCCGGGCAAGCCGTCGAGGTTTGTGCAGAAAGGGCTTGATTATCACATTATATTTACTGCCGAGACGCATAACTTTCCAAGTGGTGTTGCACCTTTCCCTGGTGCAGAGACAGGCACAGGCGGAAGAATCCGGGATGTGCAGGCAGCAGGCAGAGGCGGCCTTGTAGTGGCAGGCACAGCAGCATATTGTGTCGGAAACCTCCTGATTCCCGGATATGCGCTTCCATGGGAGGATGAATCCTTCAGTTATCCATCAAACCTTGCCTCTCCGCTTCAGATAGAGATAGAGGCAAGCAATGGCGCATCCGACTACGGAAACAAGTTCGGAGAGCCTGTAATACAGGGCTTTACAAGGTCTTTCGGCATGAAGCTTCCGAATGGCGAGCGCAGGGAATGGATAAAGCCCATTATGTTTACAGGCGGAGTCGGGCAGATAGATGACAGGCATAAAGAGAAAGGCTCGCCTGAAAAAGGCATGCTTATTGTCAAGGTCGGTGGTCCTGCCTACCGCATAGGCATGGGAGGCGGTGCAGCCTCAAGCATGGTTCAGGGGGAAAACATAGAGGAGCTTGATTTCAATGCGGTTCAGCGCGGGGATGCGGAAATGGAACAGAAACTTAACAGGGCGATAAGAGCCTGCATAGAAATGGGTGAGGACAACCCCATAATCAGCATCCACGACCAGGGTGCAGGCGGAAACTGCAATGTCCTTAAAGAGATAATCCACCCTGAAGGCGCACGGATAGATTTAAGAAAAATCCAGCTTGGGGACAAAACCCTCTCAGTGCTTGAGATATGGGGGGCAGAGTATCAAGAGCAGAACGCTCTCCTGATAAAGCCTGAAAAGGCAGGACTGTTCGAGGACATCTGCCGGAGGGAAAAAGTCCCCTGTGCTTTCGTAGGCGAGATAACAGGCGACGGCTATGTCGTGCTCTATGACAGTAACGACGGCTCCACACCAGTAAATCTCGAGCTTAAGAAAGTCCTGGGCGAGATGCCTCAAAAGACATTTAATATAGAGCGCATTCAGCCGGCACTTAAGCCACTTTCGCTTCCTGAAAATCTCACTGTAAAGGATGCCCTTCAGAGGGTGCTCCGTCTTGTATCCGTAGGCTCAAAGAGGTTTCTTACGAACAAGGTGGACAGAAGCGTTACAGGACTTATAGCACAACAGCAGTGCACAGGTCCACTTCAGCTTACTGTCTCTGACGTTGCAGTCATTGCGCAGAGCCACTTCGGAAAGACCGGCGCTGCAATATCAATAGGGGAGCAGCCGATTAAAGGGCTTATAAATCCTGCTTCAATGGCGCGTATGGCAGTGGCAGAGGCACTGACAAATATAGTCTGGGCAAAGGTAAGTGCCCTTGAAGACATAAGATGCTCTGCCAACTGGATGTGGGCTGCAAAACTTCCGGGCGAGGGTGCACTTATCTATGATGCTGCAGTAGCAATGAGTGATTTCATGCAAAAGCTCGGCATCGCAGTGGACGGCGGAAAGGACAGCCTTTCGATGGCTGCCGTGGACAGGCAGACAGGCGAGGTTGTAAAAGCACCTGGCGCATTGGTAATCTCTGCATACGTAACCTCACCGGATATTACAAAGACCCGCACACCGGATATAAAAAGACCCGGAAAAAGCAAACTCCTTTATGTTGATTTAGGGAAAGGCAGATACCGTCTTGGAGGCTCTGCCCTTGCACATGTATATAAACAGCTTGGTGATGAATCACCGGATGTCGAAGATGCTCAGCTCCTGAAGCAGGCCTTTAATGCAGTGCAGAAGCTTATAGACGAAGACCTCATACTCTCAGGTCATGACAGAAGCGACGGCGGACTTATCACTACCATACTTGAGATGGCGTTTGCAGGAAACGCAGGACTGAAAGTCCGTCTCGAAGGAGACCCCATGCCATTGCTTTTCTCAGAAGAGGCAGGTCTTGTCATGGAATACATGCCTGAGGATGAAGAAAAAATCTCTGAGATACTGAACAAGGCAGAGGTTCCGTTTAGAGTTATAGGTGAGACCCTTAAAGAAAAGCATATAACCATAACCGTAAACGACAGTGTGGTTGTTGATGAGTCAATGCCTGTCCTGAGGTCGCTCTGGGAGGAGACGAGCTATCAGCTCGAAAGGCTTCAGGCAAACCCTGAATGCGCAGATGAAGAAAATCGCAATATCTTTGAAAGGACTGCTCCTGAGTTCAGGCTTACCTTTACACCTGAAGAGACCACTGATGTTAAGACCAGAGTAAAGGTGGCGATAATAAGGGAGGAAGGCAGTAACGGAGACAGGGAGATGACGTCTGCGTTTTATCAGGCAGGGTTTGAGACATGGGATATCACGATGACAGACCTGATTGAAGAAAGAGTAAGACTTGAAGACTTCAGGGGTGTTGCATTCGTCGGAGGCTTCAGCTATGCAGATGTCCTTGATTCTGCAAAAGGCTGGGCAGGAGTTATAAGGTTTAACAGGAAGGTTCAGGCTGAGTTTGAAAAGTTCTATCAAAGACCGGATACCTTTAGCCTTGGCGTGTGTAACGGCTGTCAGCTTATGGCGCTTTTAGGCTGGGTGCCCTGGCACATGGAAGACACGATTAAGCCGAGGTTCATACAGAACAAGTCAGGAAGGTTTGAATCAAGATTCGCTACAGTGAAGATTCTCGAAAGCCCGTCCATAATGCTTAAAGGAATGGAAGGTTCTGTCCTTGGTGTGTGGGTTGCTCATGGTGAAGGCAGGGCTTTCTTCCCGGACAAGGAGATATATAAGAAAGTTCTGGATATGAACCTTGCACCTGTGAGATATGCAGATGACAGGGGTGAGCCTACAGAGGCGTATCCTTTCAATCCCAACGGCTCGCCAGAAGGCATCACTGCCCTGTGTTCCCCTGACGGAAGACACCTTGCGATGATGCCCCATCCTGAAAGAGCGTTCCTTAAATGGCAATGGGCATGGATGCCTGAGGAGTGGAAAAAGGATTTGAAGGCATCGCCATGGCTTAAGATGTTCCAGAACGCAAGAAAGTGGTGTGAAGACAACCCCGCAGGATAGAAGTAAGTTATGCGTTTCCTTTTCTCTGCTCGGTGATGGATGTTATGAGCCCGTCTTTCATTGTTATAGTCTTCTGGGTTTTATATGCGAGTTCAGGGTTGTGCGTGACTAGTATTACTGTCTGCCCTGCGTAGTTGAGTTCCTCGAACAGTGCGAAGATGTCGTCCCCTGTTTTTGTATCGAGGTTGCCTGTGGGCTCGTCGGCAAGTATTATCGGCGGTTCGTTGACAAGTGCTCTTGCAATGGCAACCCTCTGCATCTCACCGCCTGAAAGCTCCGAAGGCAGGCGCTCTGCCTTATGCCTGAGCCCTACCCTTTCAAGCGCACTTAAGGCAAGCTCTTTTTTGTCTTCCATGTCTGTGATGGAGAGCGGAAGCATCACGTTTTCGACTGCAGTAAGATAGGATATAAGGTGAAACTGCTGGAACACGAATCCGATGTATTCTCTTCTGAAGTCAGCAAGTTCTTCCATAGGAAGCATGTATATAGGGATTGTATCTATTATTACCTCTCCTTCAGTTGGAGGGGCAATGCCTCCGAGTATGCTTAAAAGCGTGCTCTTTCCAGAGCCTGACTCACCTGTGATGGATATGAAATCCCCCTCTTCGATACTCAGGTCTATGCCTCTTAACGCCTCGAATGCCGTGTCGTCATTGCGAAAGACTTTTCTTACCGAGATTGTTTTAACCAGTGCCATTTTCTACTCCTTAAGACGGGTCTGTGACCCCTTATATATATCTTAATGCCTCAAGGGGTTCAAGCCTTGAGGCCTTGACTGCAGGATAGATGCTGCTTGCCATTCCTATGAAAAGTGCAATTCCTGATGCAAGGACAAGCATCTTCAGGTCAAACGCAAGGGCTTTGATTCCCATCAACTGCGGTGCAAGAAAAGACACCGAGAGGCTTCCAATGCCCCAGCCGAACACCCCTGAGACTACGCTCAGGACAAACGCCTCGATGAGTATCACTTTTATAATGTGTGATTTTCTGAACCCTATAGCCCTGAACACGCCTATCTCTCTTGTCCTTTCGTTTACTGATGACATCATCGAGACAAAAACAATAAGAGCGCCAATGAGAAGAACCACCACAGAGACAGCCAGTGAAAATCTGATGACCTGCCCTGTGGTCTGCATCTTAAGGGTCATTGCCTGCCTTACGGCAGAGACCTTTGCATGCGGAAGCTTTCCGCTTATCTGTGCGACTATGTCCTCTATGGGGCAGGCACTGCAAAGGGCACTGACTTCTATCATGCTGAGTCTCCCCTCTTTACCCAGGAGTCGCTGCGCCTCTTTTAAATCCATGAATACGGCTATATCATCCTGTGATGCGTTGTCTTCAAGCACACCCTTTACGGTATAGTTTTTTCCGCCTATTGTAAGCACATCACCGGTCTTTATATCCAGTGTTTTTGCCACAGTGCCTCCGAGGATTATCTCCTGCGGTGAAGTTATGATGCTTGCCGGTATTCCAATAGTGTGAGCGTTCTCAAGTTTCCACCATTTTTTGATGCGGAACTCGGAAGTGAAGTCCACTCCGACTATCAGATACGAGCGGTCGCCTATCTTGTGAGCGCCTATGACCTTTGGTGCAATCGCACTTATGTTCTGCTTGTTCTTAATGTCTTTTATCAGTTCAGCGTCTGTTTCCCTTAGTTCTTCCACATCGTAGGAGGTATTCGTAACGCTTACGCCCCCGTAGCTTAAAGAGAGGTTTTCACTCCTTGGAACCACTATGATGTTTGCACCGTATTCGTCAAGCTTTTTCTCTATATCTGTCTTCATCTGAAAGGTTATACCCATAAGGGCGACGACCATTGCCACGCCTATTGTAAGACCGGCTACAAGGAGCAGGGTTTTGCCTTTTCTGCGTCTGAGGTTTCCGAATGAGATATGCGAAAGCCTCATTAGAAGTAAATTCTTCCTTTTTCAATGTCTGATGCCTTGAAGACGAGATACTGTCCTTCTACGTATCTGTCAAGCGGTGCAGGATTGCAACCACCCCTGATAACGTTAATCTGTGTGGATAGAAAACGCTGTCCGCAATTGTTGCAGACCATGTAGTCGCCTTCCTGCCTGTATCCTTTTTTCTCGCGGTAGCAAACATCGCATGCATCGAATGCAGCTCTTATCACACCGTCTGAACTCCGGAGGACAAAGAAGTTTATACTGCCTCTGCTTGACTTATACGTATAGTAGTGTGCGTATCCGTCGTTGATTTCTGAGACAGGCAGTCTTACGATACCGGCTTCGGCCTCTACTGGTTTAAACCGACTGTCTCCGCCAGAGAAGATAACAATTCCAACAAAGGCTATAATCAAAGCGGCAATCCCTATGCCCAGGGCGATTCCCTTTTTCCCTTTCTTAGTTTCCACTATAACCTGTTTTTTAGTTGCAGCTTGCTGTTTGTCCTTCTTTGCCATGTTACCTCCCTAAGGGTTTAATATATAGACCTGAGTCTGCCGGTTCTTCTGTCGAATATAATTCTGTCCACGAGTTTTCCGTGACGGAAGATATCCACTTTAATGAATCTTCCCCTGCCTCTTATATTTCCAATGGTCAAGCCTTTGTTTTTAAAGTAAGCCCTGATTGCGGTGACAGCCTCCCTGCGGCTTAACTGTTTTCTGCAGATTCCGTAGGTGGAGCATTTTGGGCAGTAGTCTCCGTATGGGGTGATTCCCCTTTCTATGGCAACTGCGCCTGAAGTAAAGGCGAGGAGGATAGTAATTGTCAGGAGTAGTTTTTTCATGTTTTTAATTTATCATTAAAATTTGAAGAAATCGTGAATATTTTTCGGGGATGGGATTACTCCCCCATCCCCGAGATTTTTTTGTTATTACCAGCCGTATGGTCCTGGGCAGAACCATGTGCCGCCGGCAGGTCCTCTGCCGAATCCCCTGCCGTATCTTCTGCCGGTGCGTGTGCCGACCTTGTCATAAAGCTTGTCTTCGAGTTTTGCTATTTCCTTCTCGATGGTTTCTGCTTTTTCATACTCGCCTTTTCTCAGTGCCTCTCTGAGTTCGAAGCGTTTTGTGTGAAGGTCTTTCCTGAGGTCTACTGTTTCATCAAGGAGCTTCTGGTCTTCCGCGCTGAAGTAACCCCTCATCATGTAGCCTGGACCATAAGCGGGTCCGCCTCCCCAGCCCCACATATGGGCATAGGAGACTCCGGCAACTGCCAGTACGACTATAACTGCTATTGCTACCGCTGCCTTTTTCATCCTGTTCACCTCCTTTCATTTCCTTTTCTTGCTCTTACGATATCAGAGGATTTTGAAGATACTTTGAAAGAATTATGAAAAGATTATGAAGAGGGGTGACTCTGTGCTGTTAATGCGCTACCGTGAATTTATCAATCGTCTTTAAATTAATATCGAGCACATTCACGGTCAACTTGTTGTCAGCGACATATAACCTGCAGAAATGATGAGCCTTAACAAATACCAGACTGTAAGGACTCGTCCGTGTCTGGCTGTAAAGAGGGGCTCCTCCTCCGCCGGTAACGATATAGTAAACACCATTGTGCAGGGATCTTTCGTAAGCATGGTCATGCCCGCTGAAGACTATATCCACACCATACTTCTCAAATAAAGGGACGATGCTGTCCCTGAGCTTTATTCCATCTTCAGTGTGCGGACCTGTGCTGAAAGGCGGATGATGAAGGATTACGACAATGAACTTTCCCGTATTGCTGATGCGTTTTAATTCGGACTCAAGCCATGCATACTGCTCCGAGCCTTTGCTGATATCCGAATTGCTGTCCAGCAGGATAAAGTGAATATCATCCCATTGTACAGAGTACCACCGTTCATTATTCGGCAGGACAAAGTTATCAAAGAACAGGTGTGAATTGCGCTCGTGGTTTCCAAGGGCAGGATAAAACTCCGCAGTCTCAAGAAGGGGAGAAACTATATCATTGAATGTGTCCCATTGTTCAGCAACAAGTCCGTCTTCTACGAGGTCACCTGTATGGAAAACCACATCCGGGTCGCTTTGCACAATTGCACTTACAACCCTTTGATGGGTGTAATGGCCAGTCCGGCTGTCTCCGTAAATGACAACACTTTTGGGTTGACTGGCAGGCTGTGGCTGATTAAGGCAGGCGGACTGGACAAGAATTAAGACTAAAATTAAAGGGAATACTGCTTTTCCAAACCTTGGAGAAATGCTCATATAGATGCTCTTAATCTTTTTCCTTTCTTACGATGACGAAATATCTCGTTATGTCCGAAAGGGGAAGTTTTATGTTCCTCAGCTTGTAGTCTGTTTTAACGTATTTGAGTTCTTCCTTTACTTTTGGTCCCTTGTTCAGGATAAAGAGTCCGCCTTTTTTCACAATGTGCGATGCCTTCTTGATGAATTTTTGAGTCTTATAAAGTGCCCTTGTGACTGCAACATCCACTTCGATGTCTTCTGTATCCTCAAGGCGTTTCTCTATGAGCGTTATGTTTTCAAGCGACAGAGTTCTTATGATGTGCCTTAAGAAGGCGGACTTTTTTTCCGACGGCTCGATGAGATACATCTCGATTTCGGGTCTTAGTATCTTCATGGGTATGCCTGGAAAACCTGCACCGCTTCCTACATCAGCAACAGAGCTGAAGGGTTCTTTTTTAAGAACATATAAATAAAGGCATGAGTCAAGGAAGTGCTTTATGATAATGTCCCTGTCTGTCTCAAGGGATGTAAGGCTGTATGCCCTGTTCCATCTCTTAAGCTCTGAGAGATAGGACATAAAGGCACTGACCTGCGCTTCGGATGGAGTGATATTGAGCTTTTTAAGCCCCCTAATGAGAAGTTTTTCCTTTGGCATCAGGTCCCTAAGACTTTGAGGTCATGCTTGAAACCCTCTTTCTTTTTTCCAGTGCAATCATTATAAGTGTTAAAGCTGCAGGTGTGACTCCGGGAATCCTGCCTGCCTGCCCGAGGTTTTCCGGTCTGACCTCTTCGAGTTTTCCGAGCACTTCAGTGGAAAGTCCATTGATGGCTTTATAGTCAAAGTCAGGTGGTATCTTTTTCTCCTCTGCCTTTCTGAGTTTTTCAGCAGCCTCCATCTGTCTCTGGATGTAGCCTTCGTATTTAATCTCTATTTCCACCTGCCTTTTTACATCCTCGCTGAGAGGTTTGTCAGAGGGCATGAACCTCTCGATGAACGAGTAATCAATCTCAGGTCTTTTAAGAAGCTGTTCGAGTGTAGTGTTCTCATCTATTGCGGATGTGCCTTTAGCCTCAAGCGCATTGTTTATCTCAGGCGATGGCTTAAGCCTTCTGGTTTTCAGCCTGTGGATTTCGTTTTCAATGGAGTGCTTTTTTTCTTCGAACTTTTCGTAATCCTCTTTGCTTACGAGTCCGATATCATAGCCTTTTTGTCTGAGTCTGAGGTCTGCGTTGTCATGTCTTAAGAGCAGTCTGTATTCTGCTCTTGATGTGAACATTCTGTATGGCTCGTTCGTGCCTTTTGTGACAAGGTCGTCTATCAGGACTCCGATGTATGCCTCGTGTCTTCCGAGGACAAGTGGTGCTCTGCCTTTAAGTTTAAGTGCTGCATTTATTCCAGCGATGAGTCCCTGAGCTGCAGCCTCTTCATAGCCTGATGTGCCGTTTATCTGCCCTGCAAGGAAGAGTCCTTCGATTAGTTTTGTCTCAAGACTGTGCCTTAACTGAGTCGGAAAGACGAAGTCATACTCGATGGCATAGCCAGGACGCATTATCTCAGCCTCTTCAAGAGCAGGTATGCTCCTTACGAGTTTAATCTGGACATCAAAAGGAAGGCTTGTTGATATCCCGTTTGCGTAGTACTCTTTTGTATCGAGTCCTTCCGGCTCAAGAAAGACCTGATGCCTCTGCCTTTCGGAAAACCTTACGACCTTGTCTTCTATCGAAGGGCAGTAGCGTGGACCTATGCCTTTTATTTTCCCGCTGTAAAGCGGAGAGCGGTCGAGGTTTTCGAGTATTATCTTGTGGGTTTCGGGATTCGTGTAAGTTATATAGCATGGAAGCTGCGGGTTTTCTATTGCATCGGTACTGTAGGAAAACGGAGGTGGAGGCTCGTCTCCCCACTGCGGAGTGGTCTTTGAGAAGTCTATGCTTTTTGCATCGAGTCTTGGAGGAGTGCCTGTCTTGAGTCTTCCCATCCTGAAACCGAGTTTTTTCAATGAGTCAGACAGTCCTTTTGATGGAAACTCTCCGGCTCTTCCTGCCTCGAAGTTTTCAAGTCCGATATGCATGAGTCCTTTAAGAAACGTGCCTGTGGTTACGATTACGGCTTTTGCCTCGTAAAAGATACCTAAAGAGGTTACGACTCCTTTTACTTTTCCGTCTTCTGCGATTATCTTTTCGATGGATGCCTGTTTTATGTCAAGCCCGTTCTGGTTTTCAAGGACTTTTCTCATGGAAAGTCTGTACAGGACTCTGTCTGCCTGAGCCCTCAAGGACCAGACTGCAGGACCTTTAGACCTGTTAAGTATTCTGAACTGGATGCCTGCTTTGTCGGTGACCTTTGCCATTTCACCGCCGAGGGCGTCTATTTCGCGCACGAGATGCCCTTTTGCAAGTCCACCGATAGCAGGATTGCAGGACATCTGGGCAATGGTGTCGAGGTTCATCGTAAAAAGGCAGGTCTTAAGTCCCATGCGTGCTCCTGCAAGTGCTGCCTCGCAGCCTGCGTGCCCGCCGCCTATTACAACTATATCGTAGCCCATCTTTTTAATATAAAAGATTGCTTAAGGGGTGTTCAAACCGGAAAGCGAAAACAGAGGGTTTATGTCCCTGAAAGGCTGCTGTGCCAGAGCCACAGGCTTTTAGGCTTCAAGGGCTTTCTTCTTTTCTTCAAACTCCTGTTTGTCTATTTCGCCTCTGGCGTATCTTTTCTTGAGTATCTCCATTGCAGAGTCTTCTGGTTTTGCTTCCCTGGCTTCGGGTTTTGTTGATACTACAACCCAGCGAATGAGAAAAACGAGGCCGACGAGTATTGCTATCCAGAAGACAGCCATCAGGATTGTTCCGAACCATCCCATTCCATAGCCCCAGCCCATCATGCCGGGACCGTAACCCCAACCCGTCATTCCCGGTCCCTGCGCATAGGAGACTGAAGCCGTAAGTAATACTGCTGACGTTGTGATTAATGCCTTTTTCATGGTTTTTGCTCCTCCTGAGTTACTGAATATCAAAGAACAACCGTGTTGTCAAGCAGAAGAGGAAATCTCATCAGAAAGTTTGTTAGCATAAAGCATGAAAGCAAAGGCAGGGCTTTCGTTCAGGGAAGGCAGGGAGTCGTTTGAAAAGACAAAAAGCAGCATGCTTTGCAGTTGTAAAGGAAATTGCAATTAGGTATTTGAAGTCACCTTGAGGCTTAAGTGCATTCTTATCAACCCCTGGGTTTATGACTTTGCGGCGATGAACCTGTGGTCAAGACCACTGGGACTCCTCAAGGTCGCAGAGTATATGAGCCGCTTTGACATCGACCTGAAGCTCATCGACTGCACAGAAATATTCAAAGAGAAACAATACGGCACAGGAAAGTATCCATACGAGGTGGTTGAAAAACCAGAGGTCTTAAAGCCCGTTCCAAGACGTTTCAAGCGTTATGGTATGGCAACAGAGGAGTTTAAAGAAAGATTTAAAAACCAGCTTCCGTGTGATTTTGTGTTTGTTACTTCCCTGATGTCTTACTGGTATCCCGGGGTGCAGAGTGCAATAGAGCTTGTCAGGTCTTTGTCACCTCATACACCGGTAATCCTCGGTGGGATTTATGCCACGCTTTATCATAAGCATGCAGGGGAGCATTCAGGTGCAGACTTTATATACAGAGGGCGCATAAACGAAGGCATAAAATTTGCGCTTCAGACCTTTGGCTTCAGGCTCAGGGAAAAATCCACACCCCGGCCGTATTACAAACTCAATTTGTATAGTGCATATCCGTTTGCGCCTCTTCTTACCTCAGAGGGCTGTCCATACAGATGCTCTTACTGTGCATCAGCTGTTCTTTCCGGAAGGTTTGTCCAGAGGTCACCGTCCGAAGTGGTAACTGAGATAAGAGAACTTTACGATGCAGGAGTAAGGGACTATGCATTTTACGATGATGCCCTTCTTGTGAATAAAGACAGTCACATCAAGGTTGTCCTGAAAGAACTGGTTGAATCAGGGCTGCATGTTCGTTTTCATTGTCCGAACGGTCTTCATGCCGGACTTATTGATGATGAGCTTGCGTATTTGATGAGGAGGTCAGGGTTTACGACCCTGAGGCTCAGCCTTGAGACAGTGGATGAAAAAAGGCAGGCTGCCACAGGCGGAAAGGTCACCAGGGAGCAGCTTGTCTCAGCAGTAAGGATTCTTAAAAAGCACGGTTTTGGTAAAGAGCACATAGGGGTTTATTTAATGTATGGTCTTCCGGGACAGCCTCTTGAGGAAGTAAAAGAAGGCGTGGAGTTTCTTAAAACCCTTGGGGTGAGGATTAACCTCACTGAGTTTTCTCCCATTCCAGGCACACAGTGCTGGGAAGAACTTAAAGAGCAGGGTGTTATAACCGATGATATAGATCCGCTTGTTACCAACAATACGGTTTTTTCCCTTCTTTTTTCAGATTACGACTGGGACAAACTCGAAGCACTTAAACAGGATGTAAAAAAGTATAACAGAAGCGGTTAAAAACACATTGGCTTAATGCGGAAAGTTGTGTGGACAAAGTAAGAAGGCGGTAAAGAGCCTTTATCTGTTCTGTTTGTCGAGCAGCCTCAGAAATGCCTCAACTGCCTCAGGGTCGAATTGCGAGCCTGCATGTCTTGTAAGTTCTGACACTGCATACTGAATGCCGGGTGAGATTCTATATGGCCTGTCTGTAGTCATTGCATCGAATGAATCAGCCACATGGAGTATTCTTGCGCAGAGGGGAATCTCTTTTCTCTTGAGTCCGTCAGGGTATCCTTTTCCGTCAACCCGTTCGTGATGGTGTCTGACTAATGCAGCTATTTCTTCCAGTTGTCTTATGTTTTTAAGGATTGTTTCTCCATAAACAGGGTGTTTTTTTACCTTTTCGAATTCTTCTTCCGTAAGTCTTACGGGTTTATCCTGGAGGTGGTCGTAAGTGCCTATTTTCCCGATGTCATGCAGCAGTCCTGCAAGATGGACGCTTTTTATAATTTTTTCGTCAAGACCCATCTCGATTGCAATGTGTTTTGCATACGTGCTTACACGTTCGGAATGACCTTTCATCCACAGACTCTTTGCATCAACAGCATGCACGAATGCTCTTATAGTAGAGTCGAACATAGCCTGCTGCTCATTGTAGTGTCTCGCATTTTCAATAGCTGTTGCCGCCTGTCTGCCTATGAATTCAAGGAGTATCAAATCGTCTTTTGTAAATCGTCTTCCAGGTGTAAATCCGAATACTCCAAGCACACCAAGAGGTTTGTCCAGGGTGATTAGTGGGACGGCAAGGAGAACGTCTGGAGGCAGCAGGCAATTTTCGACAATGACAGACTGTCCTGTAGTGATTATATCTTCTGTGATTTCATCAATACCTTTTTCAGCTATTGTCCTTTTGCCGGCCTCTGGCATATTGTGAAAGCAAGGATAACTGAGGGTGTTACGGTCTTTATCCAGCAGTGCTACTGTAGCAGCATCGGCATGCAGTGCAATTGCTGCGTCTTTTACAATTGTCTTAAGCACTTTTTCAGTCTCCAGAGAAGACGAAATGTCCATGAATACACTGTTTAATACCTGAAGCTCAAACAGGTATCGTTTAATTTCATCTTCTGCCTGTTTGTGTCCGGTAATGTCATGAGCACAAACCGTTACCTTTGCAAATGTTCTCTCATAGCCTTCTGGAACAGACCACCTTACTGCAATGTGCTTTTTCTCTCCAGCCAGAGTCCGTATAACGCCTTCGCCTTCAAATATGGTCTTGCCCTCGGAAAGGGCAATGAGTTGTTCCTTGAACATGTCGTATGATTCCATACGGAAAATCTGGTTTAGATTTTCTATAAGTTCTTCTTTGCTTTCTGCTTTATACATCTGCAGGGTATATCTATTCACATCTATAACTTTTGTCATGGCTATACAGCGGGCTACAACCTCAGGATGGCTCTCAAGATACCTCCTCAGGTCTCTGACTCCTTCGGCTTTCAGCTCATCTATATATTTTTTGATGTCAGAGAAATCTACAATCCAGAGGGAAACCAGAAAATCGTTAAATAAACTGTGATATTGTTGCATCGCCTAATACAATTATTAGTTGCAATTAGTGCGATTATAGCACAGGTTGCCTGTTTAGACAATAGAGAATCAGAGCTGGATGCGCTCTGGAGGCGAGATAGTGTTAAAAAGGGTCTCTCTCTGTTGTTGTGCTATAATATTTTCACTATGGACAGGATAAAGGAGCTTTACACAGAGGGTCGAATTCCGCTTTGCCCTGTGTGTGGAAGGGAGCTTGAGGAGTCTGCATTTAAAGACGAAGGCTGGGATTGCAAATGCGGAGAGTTCATACCTCTTAATCTTGCAATAAACCCGTTTGAGGGCTGCACTCACGGGCTTAACTGCAACTGCGGAAGGGAAAGAAGGCGGTGAAGCGAGGCTATTTTGGTCTTTACGGCGGACAATTTGTGCCTGAAACCCTCATGCCTGCCCTTAAAGAGCTTGAAGCAGCGTATCTGAGCTCAAAAAAAGACAAGGCTTTTCAGAAAGAACTTTCCGAACTTCAGAAGACATACATAGGAAGACCGACCCCGCTTTACTTTGCCAAGAGGTTTACAGAGCATCTGGGCGGCGCAAAGATATATTTAAAAAGGGAGGACCTTGCCCATACCGGTGCCCACAAGATTAATAATGCACTGGGTCAGGCACTTCTTGCAAAGAGAATGGGCAAAAGCAGGGTGATTGCCGAGACTGGCGCAGGACAGCACGGTGTTGCCACTGCAACAGGTGCAGCGCTTGTGGGTCTTGACTGCGAGATATACATGGGCACAGAGGACATGAAGCGTCAGGCGCTTAATGTCTTCAGAATGAGGCTTTTAGGTGCAAAGGTGATTGAAGTGCCCATAGGTTCAAGAACACTTAAAGATGCTATAAACGAAGCCCTTAGAGACTGGACTACAAATGTGCGGAACACACACTATGTAATGGGCACGGTTTTCGGTCCGCATCCGTTTCCCTCGATGGTAAGGGACTTTCAATCAGTAATTGGAAAAGAGGCAAAGAAGCAGATATTAAGTGCCGAGGGACGCCTTCCTGACCTTCTGATTGCCTGTGTAGGTGGCGGAAGCAACTCTATCGGGCTTTTCCATGAGTTCTTAAAAGACGATGTAAATATGGTTGGTGTTGAGGCAGGTGGTCACGGCATCTCCTCAGGTGAGCATGCTGCAAGGTTTGCAGGCGGTTCAATAGGTGTGTTTCAGGGATGTAAGAGTTATCTTTTGCAGGATGAAGACGGCAATGTGCTGGGCACTCACTCGGTATCTGCAGGCCTTGATTACGCATCTGTCGGACCAGAGCACGCATATCTGAAAGACTCAGGACGTATCCGTTATACTTATGCGACTGATGAAGAAGCACTCAGTGCATTTGAACTGTTGTCCAGAACAGAGGGCATCATCCCTGCGCTTGAATCCGCACATGCACTGGCAGAGGCAGTAAAGCTTGCGCCTAAAATGCCCAAAGACAGTATCATCATCATAAACCTCTCAGGCAGGGGCGACAAGGACGTGGAACACGTGGCAAGAATAAAAGGAGTGCATATCTAATCCCATGGCTTCATCACGAATAACAAAAACATTCAAAGCACTCAAAAAGCAGGGTAGAAAAGCCTTTATCCCTTATATAATGGCAGGAGACCCTTCCATTGAAAAAACCAAGGAATTAGTCCTTCTGCTTGAGGACTGCGGTGCAGACATAATAGAACTCGGCGTGCCTTTTACAGACCCGCTTGCCGATGGTCCTCAAATCCAGAGGGCAGCAGAAAGAGCACTGGCAAACGGAGTAAGATTAAGACATGTAATAGCACTCGTAAAGGACTTGAGAAAATCCACATCTGTTCCGTTAATCCTCATGACATACTACAACCCGGTGTTCAAGTACGGCGAGGAGGCATTCATGAAGGATGCTTCGGAAGCCGGTGTTGACGGCATTATAGTTCCTGACCTTCCGCCTGATGAGGCAGGTGTCCTTAGAAGGCTTTCAAAAAAACACGGCATTGATACAATCTTTCTGCTTGCACCTACGTCAACACCAGAGAGAATAGAAACAGTGGTGAAAGCCTCAAGGGGGTTTATATACTATGTTTCGATAACAGGGATTACAGGGGCGAGGCTTCACCTGGGCTCATCACTAAAAGAGTCGATATCAAGGATAAGGAGTTTGACCGATAAACCTGTGGCTGTCGGCTTTGGCGTCAAGATGCCGGAGGAAGCCAGAGCAGTGTCAGGTATTGCAGACGGGGTTATAGTCGGCAGCGAAATAGTAAAGAGGATAAACAGCGAGCCACAGGACTTTTCCAAGCTCAAGGAGTATCTCCTAAGCCTCAGGGACGCAATCAGATAGTCATGTCCGACAAGGTCGAACAGCTTAATGCATTGATAGAGCTTACGGCTCTGATAAACTCGAGTCTTGACACACAGGAGATAAGGAAACGGGCTATAGAGGCAGCTACCAAGCTCATGGACGCAGAGGCAGGAAGCCTTCTGCTTGTTGATCAGGAGACAGGGGAGCTTTTCTTTGAGATTGCCATTGGAGAAAAAGGCAACAGGCTCAAGGAAGTAAGGCTGGAGAAAGGTCAGGGCATTGCCGGCTGGGTTGCTGAAAACAAACAGCCTGTAATCATCCACGATGTCAGCTCAGACCCAAGATTCTTCAAAGGTGCGGATGAAAAAAGCGAATTTGTCACAAAAGACATGCTCTGCGTGCCTGTTATGACAAAGGAGAAGATACTAGGAGTGCTTCAGGTGATAAATAAGAAACACGGAAAATTCGATGAAGAGGATAAGGAAATTCTTGTTGCCCTTGCAAACCAGGTGGCAGTGGCAATAGAGAATGCAAATCTTTATGAAGAGCTGAAAGAGACTTTCTACGGCACGGCACAGGCACTTGCCGAGACTATTGAAAAAAGAGACCCGTACACAGGCGGGCATACAAAGCGGGTTATGAACTACAGTCTTGCCATCGGCAGATATCTGGGGCTTGACAAGACGGAGATGGACAATTTAAAACTTGCAGCAATACTGCATGACATCGGAAAGATTGGAATCAGGGACAACGTTCTTCTGAAGGAAGACAGGCTTACCCCAGAGGAGTTTGAGTCCATGAATATGCACACAAGCTATGGTGCAGAGATTCTTGAGCATATAAAACAGCTTAAGAGCGTCATTCCGGGTGTGAAAGGACATCATGAAAAATACGATGGCACAGGCTATCCCGACGGACTGAAAGGCACTGAGATTCCACTTGCAGCACGCATTATAGCAGTTGCCGACACATTCGACGCCATGACAACAGACAGACCCTACAGAAAAGCCCTCAGCGCCGAAGCCGCATTCAATGAACTGAAAAAATTTGCAGGCAAACAGTTCGACCCTGAAGTTGTCGAGGCGTTCTTCAAGGCGTGGAAGGAGATGGAGATAATAGTATGAGAATCAGGGTTCTCGGTTCATCAGGTGCGGAGTTCCCAAATTTCAATCTGCCTGCATTCCTCATAGACGACTCTTTGCTTCTTGACGCAGGCACTATAGGAGCTGTGCTCGATGAAAACGCACAGTGGAAAATAAAGCACATCCTGCTTACACACGCCCACCTCGATCATATAAGAGGAATACCGTTTCTTGCAGACAATATAATAATAAAGAATAAGAGACACAGGGTCACTGTTATTGGAATATCTCCTGTGCTTAAGAGTTTGAAAAGCCATCTCCTTAATGATAAAGTCTGGCCTGATTTTACTTCCATACCGAATATAGCCAACAGCGTGCTCAGGCTGAAAAGCATAAAAGTGGGAAAGACAATCAGAGTCGGCGACTACAAGGTCACTGCTTACAGGGTGAATCATTCGGTTTCTGCTGTAGGCTATATTATTGAAAGCAAAGAAGGCAAAAGACTCCTTTATACAGGTGACACAGGACCGACAGAGGCAATATGGAAAGAGACCAAAATACCTGTTGACTGTGTTATAGTAGAAGTTTCGATGCCCAATAGCATGAGGGATATGGCTGTAAAGACGGGCCATCTGACACCACAGTTGCTTATGGAGGAGATAAAGAAGATGCGGCATATTCCGCGCAGGATACTTGTTACGCATCCCAAGCCGCAGTATCTTAAGAGAATAAAGACTGAGGTTGAGCGTCTGGGCATGAAAAACATAAAGATACTATCTGATGGAGATGTATATAAAATATAGGTTTACTTATGGCATGGTTTAAAAGGACAAAAGACCACGGACTGAAGACAGTAAAAATACCTGAGGGGCTGTGGGTCAAGTGCGACAGCTGTAAAGAGATAATCTACAAGAAGGAGATAGACAGAAACCTCAAGGTATGTCCCAAGTGCAACTACCACTTCCGGATAAACGCTAATGAGAGGGTTAAGCTTCTTGCAGACGAAGGCACTTTCACCGAGATTAACCCTGATATAACCTCAGCTGATCCGCTTCAGTTCAAAGACTCTATGTCATACGCAGAGAGGCTCAAAGACAATCAGAAAAAAAGCGGACTTAAAGAGGCAGTCATTTCAGGCAAGGCGAAGATAAACGGGCATGACGTTGTTCTGGTGATAATGGACTTTGCCTTTATGGGCGGTAGCATGGGCTCTGCAGTAGGGGAGAAGATAGTAAGGGCGGCAGAGTTGGCACTTGAGGAAAAAATCCCGCTTATTGCGGTCTCCTCTTCCGGCGGGGCAAGAATGCAGGAGGGGATTTACTCGCTTATGCAGATGGCAAAGGTCTCTGCTGCCATCGGAAAACTGAAGGACGCTGCAGTCCCTTATATATCAGTCATTTCAGACCCTACGTTCGGTGGTGTTACCGCAAGCTTTGCAATGCTAGGAGACATTATAATCGCTGAACCACGAAGCCTTATCGGCTTTGCCGGTCCACGCGTTATAGAGCAGACAATAAAGCAGCAGCTTCCGGACAATTTCCAGAGGGCAGAGTTTCTGCTTGAGCACGGCCTTATAGACATGATAGTCGAACGAAAAGACATGAAAGCCACGTTGGCAAAGCTCATCGAACACCTCAAGGGGGCATAGACCCTACGACCTCAGACACTGCAAATTCGTCCCTCCGGGAACGCTCTCTTCACCAACAGGGGTCAAAAATTTTGTAATGTCGCTCAAGGCATTTTCCAGCCTGTGCCTTTAAGCCTGAATTTTGAATTGCTGCCATTTATGACCTTTTGTCATGACTCCGGCATGCAATTTAAGTTAAAATCTCCTGCATGGGGTACAAGGATGCAATCAGTTATCTATATGGTTTACAGAAGCATGGCATCAAACTTGGTCTTGAAAACCCGCTAAAGCTTCTTTCGCTTTTCGGAAACCCGCACGACTCTTTCAAATCAATCCATATAGCAGGCACAAACGGCAAGGGCTCTACTGCCTCAATGCTTGCCTCGATGCTCAAACACGCAGGTTTTAAGGTTGGGCTTTTCACCTCGCCTCATCTGGTAAGCTTTACAGAAAGAATCAGAATAAACGACGAAGAGATTCTTGAAGAAGAGGTCGTCGCTCTGGCAGAAGAGATAAAGGAAAAAGCCGGCAGTATCAATCCGACTTTTTTTGAGGTAGTTACTGTGATGGCGTTTGTTTATTTCAAAAGAAAGAATGTGGACTGGGCTGTCATAGAGACAGGCATGGGTGGAAGACTCGATGCAACGAATGTCATAAAGCCGCAAGTCTCTATAATAACGAGCATCAGCTACGACCATAAAGAATTTTTAGGTGAAAGCATCGAAGAGATAGCCGGTGAAAAAGCAGGGATAATAAAGGAAGGCGTGCCTGTGGTTACGGCACCGCAGGAGCCGCCTGCAATGGATGTGATAATAAAGCGTGCAGAAGAAATGCACTCGAAAGTGCATATGTTCGAGAAAGACTTCTCTGCAGATATTAAAAAGCACGAACCTTTTAAAGTGCTGTTCGATTACAGTTCTGAGACTCTTTCGATATCTGAAATCGTTGTTCCGCTTTCCGGTGAGTATCAGGCGGTTAATGCGTCTTTGGCAATCAGGGCGTTTGAACTAATCTCAAAAAGAGACATTGAGAGCATTGTGAAAACCGGACTTCGCAGTCTCAGATGGCAGGGCAGGCTTGAGCTTATAGCAGAAAACATATTGATAGACGGTGCTCACAATCCGACTGCTGCCAGAGAGCTTGCAAATACACTCAGGACGGATTTTCTTAAAGACGGCAGAAAGCTGGTGCTTATCATGGGGGTAATGGCTGACAAGGACATAAAGGGCATACTCAGTCCGCTTCTTCCTCTGGCTGACGAAGTGATATTCACTGCACCTGATTACGGGCGGGCTGCATCTCCTGAGGAGCTTTCAAACCATGCACTTTCACTCGGATTTAAATCAAAGACTGCAAAATCCGTAAAGGAAGCCATAGACATGACAAAAGGCTCGAACTGTCTTGTCTTGATAACCGGCTCGTTTTATACAATCGGCGAGGCAAAAGAAGCACTGGGCATGAGCGGTTCACTGACAGGGTTAAGGGAATGAAACAGATTATTGCGTTACTCGGTCTCATTCTGTTCTTTGCCTCTTTTTCTCAGGCAGAAGAGGCGATTATCAGTGCTGATTCCATCGAGCAGAAGGGAACTTCTTATACAGCGGAAGGCTCTGTGAGAATTCAGAGAGGAGACGCAGTCTTGCAGGCTGACAAGGCAAGCTATGACCAGAGCACCGCAGATGCTGAAGCCGAAGGCAATGTTTTTTATGAAGACCAGAAAGTAACGATAAAGGCAGACAGGGCAGTGCTTAATCTCAGGACAAAGACTGGAGTGCTCTATAACGCTGAGATATTAATCAAGGAGGGCAATTATCACATCCGTGGTGCTAAGGTGGAAAAGACAGGTGAGAACAGGTATTTTCTCAAGAATGCATCAGTCACCACCTGTGATGCTCCCCTTCCGGCATGGTGTCTTAGAGGCAGTGATGTGGACATCATCATCGGCGACAGACTCAAGGCAAAGCATGCCTCGCTGGCAATCAAGGGCATTCCGCTGTTTTATACCCCTTATGTCTGGGCGCCGATTCTTACTGAAAGAAAAACAGGGTTTTTAATCCCCACCGTGGGTTACAGAAAATCAAAGGGCATATACATAAGACAACCTTTCTTCTGGGCTATATCCGAAAACAGGGATGCCACTTTTTATCTTGACCTTTACACGCTGCGGGGCGTGGGAAAAGGAATCGAATACAGGTATATAGAGAGGGCAGACCTCAGCGGCTTATTCAACATTTATCATCTGCGCGACAGAGAGCTTAAAAAAGACTTCACTGAAGTGAGAGCCTCGCACAGACAGACAGGCGGCTGGCTCGACCTTAATCTTGTCAATCACAGGGAATTTTACAGGCTGTATGAGCCTTACCTTGAGCTGAGTTCAAAACGGTTTCTTGAATCAGAAGCAGAGATGTCCATGCATGCAGGGAATTCAAGGCTCTATCTGACGAGCCAGTATCTATTTGACCTTAAGGATGGAACCGACCAGTCTTCAATACCGCAAAGACTGCCTGAAGCCGGATTTTTCTATGCGCCGAAGAGGCTCGGTCCTGTTGTGTTGACTGTCTCCTCTACTGTCTCGAATTTCTGGGTAAAGCAGGGCGATGACACCAAAAGGTTTGATATATATCTGAGGGCTTTTCATTCCGCAGGAAGAGGTCCAAGTCTGCTGCAAACCTTTGGAGCAAGACATTCTGTTTACGACACAGATGACACCTTTAGCCGCCGGAGCTACGACTACAGTGCTGTGCTGAAAGCAAGATTTATCAGGGACTACCGGAACATAACCCATGCAGTAGAGCCATCTTTATCATACAGGTATGTTTTCGTGGATGGAAAAGAGCCGCCTTTTTTTGATTCCGTTGAGCTTGTCTCCGAGACCTCTGTAGCAGAAGCCTCTCTTACGAGCCGGTTTATGGACAGTAAAGGCGAGTTTGCCACTCTGAGGCTTATACAGCCTTATGATTTTAAAAGAGGAGAAAACCATCTTCTTCCCCTCAGGCTTGATGCATCAGTCCAGAGGCTATTAAGGTTCAGGACAAGCGTCTCTTATGATGTCAACAAAGGCTTGCTTGAATCCGTAGATTCTGATGTAGGAATAGACCTTCCCAAGGCATCTGTTTCCGTCGGACAAAGTTATGCAAGGGGTGGAGACCTCAGACTTTACAGCCTCAGCATCGAATACAGCCCTGCAGCAGTGTTTGCCCTCAACAGTAGTATCTGGTATGATGCTAAAAGAGGACTGAGGGAGTTTAAAGCAGGGCTTAGATATCAGCGTCAGTGCTGGGGCGTGACAATGAGATATGTAAAAAAGCGTGAGGATTACAGCCTATTTTTGACGATAAACCTTATCGGCCTTGGCTTCCTTGAGGTATGAGTTATGGCAATCAGGAAGAGATTCCTCGGGGAGCTGCTCGTAGAGGCAGGTGTTATAACAGAAGAGCAAAAGGACATTGCACTTAAGGAGCAGAAAAAGCTTGGAAAGCGGCTCGGTGAGGTTCTCATTGACCTTGGCTTTGTCACAGAAGAGACTCTGGCTGACACCCTGAGCAAACAGCTTGGACTGCCGTTTAAGGATATAAAGTCCCTTCATGTATCCCCTGAGGTTGTGCAAACAATTCCAGAGGCGGTTGCCAGAAAATACAAGGTGCTTCCAGTAGAGATTATAGACGGAAAGCTCACCCTTGCAATGGTTGACCCGCTGGATGTCCTTGCTATGGACGAGATAAAAAGGCGGACACGGCTTGATGTGGAACCGGTTGTCGTAGTTGGCTCTGAGCTGCTGAAGGCGCTGGACAGATATTACAAAGGTGAGGTTGAAGAAGCCATAAAGGTAGGTGAGGCGGCTTATCCTGCTGAAGAGGAAGCAGCAAAACCAGAGGATACCCCTGTTGTCAAACTTGTCAATATGATGATTACGCATGCAATAAGGGAGCGGGCAAGCGACATCCATATAGAGCCGGATTCGGATTCCCTGAGAATCAGATACAGGATTGACGGAATACTGCACGAGGCAATGGTGCCTCCAAAACAATTCCATCCGGGCATAGTCTCCAGGATAAAGATACTCTCAGGTATGGACATCGCTGAAAAACGCGTGCCGCAGGATGGAAGATTCCCGATAAACATCGAAGGCAAGGAGTTCGACATAAGGACATCCACACTGCCCACACTGCACGGTGAAAAAGTTGTCCTGAGGCTGCTTGAAAAAACCACAGGTCTTCCTAATCTGAGCGAACTCGGCTTCTCAGAGGAGACACTCCATGCATACGAAAAACTCATAAAAAGACCTTACGGGTTTATCCTTGCTACAGGACCCACTGGTTGCGGAAAGACCACTACAATGTATTCGTCATTAAAAAAGATAAGCACTATAGAGAAGAACGTAATCACTGTTGAAGACCCCATAGAGTACAATCTCAAGGGCATAAATCAGGTTCAGGTAAATCCGAAGGCAGGGCTTACATTTGCCAATGGTCTGAGGTCTATACTCAGGCAGGACCCGGACGTGATAATGATAGGGGAAATAAGAGACCTTGAAACTGCATCCATTGCAACGCATGCGGCACTTACCGGTCATCTTGTCCTGAGCACCCTGCACACCAACGAAGCCGTAGGAGCACTCGCAAGACTGATAGATATGGGTGTAGAACCTTTCCTTATCACTTCCTCTCTTATCGGAGTCCTGGGGCAGAGGCTTATAAGAAAGATATGCCCGCACTGCAAGGAAAGCTATACGGACTCTGCAGAGGTATTGAAGGAAGTAGGCATTGACGGAGAAGTAACACTCTTCAGAGGCAAAGGATGCGGTGAGTGCTGGTTTACCGGATACTTCGGCAGGGAAGGACTGTTCGAACTCCTCATGATTACGGAAAGCATAAAAAGGCTCATCGTGGCAAGGGCATCTGTGAGCGAAATAAAAGAACAGGCGAAAAAAGAGGGGTTCAAGACCCTGAAAGAAGAAGGGCTTATAAAAGTGGTAAACGGTGTTACAACACTCGAAGAGGTGATGCGTGTAACCACAGAGGCTGACTGAAATGCCCAGCTTTAATTACAAGGTCAGAGATACCAAAGGAGAGCTTATAACAGGAATCATTCAGGGGGCTTCAGAAGAGGCGGTAGCAGCAGAACTCTTCTCAAAAGGCTATATCCCTGTAGAGATAAGACAGGAGAGAGCACCAAAAGGCATAAGCCTGCTTGACATTTTCAGCACGGTAAGCCCTGAAGACCTTATAGTCTTCAGCCGTCAGCTGGCAACACTTATCAAGGCAGGAGTGCCCTTCTTAAGAAGCCTTCAGACCCTTGAGGAGCAGACTGAAAGCAAAAAACTCAAGAACATCATCAGAGAGATACTGATTGAAGTGGAAAAAGGCGAGTCGTTTTCCTCTGCGCTTTCAAAATTTCCAAAGGTGTTTTCCCAGCTTTATGTAAGCATGATAAGAGTAGGGGAAGAGGCAGGCGTACTTGATGACATGCTTGACAGACTGGCGTCGCTCCTTGAACATGAGGCAGCCACAAAGGCAAGAATAAAGGCTGCACTTAGATATCCGATAATAGTGCTGGTCAGCCTGACGGCTGCGTTCTTCTTCCTGACTGCATTCGTTGTGCCAAGATTTGCAGGACTTTATGGCGCTGCAAGAGTCCAGCTTCCGTTTCCGACAAGAGCACTTATATTCATGAACAAGGCACTAAGGGAGTACTACATGTTGATTGGAGGCGGAATTGCAGGTGTCTTCCTCCTCTTCAAGTTGTACATAAGGACGCCGTCAGGAAGGTGGAACTGGGACAGACTCAAGCTCAAGTTGCCTATTATGGGTCCTATTATAGAGAAGTCGATGATGTCAAGGTTTGCAAGGATATTCGCCACACTTTACAGAAGCGGTGTTCCTATGCTTCACAGCCTTGATGTAGTCTCAGGGACTTTGGAGAATGTGCTGATTGCAAGAGCAGTTAATGTCATTAAGGAAGCAGTCAGAGAAGGCAAAGGACTGGCTGAGCCTATGGGGAAAACAGGCGTATTCCCTCCAATAGTAGTACAGATGGTTGCAGTGGGCGAGGAAACAGGTGCACTGGATGAAATGCTTACAAAAATCTCTGAGTATTATGACCTTGAAGTGGAATATGCCATCAGGAATCTTTCGACTACGCTTGAGCCTGTGCTGCTTGTTGCCCTTGCAGGAGCAATACTGTTTCTGGCGCTGGGAATATTCCTTCCGATATGGGATATGATAAGCGCCCTGAAGAGATAGAGAAAAAAATTTCCTTCCGTTTGGGTTAAAATAAAGGCTATGAAGTGCAAATCCTGTGAAGGCGAGATAAAGCTTCATGTGGGTTGAAAGTCCGTGTGGTTTCGCTGCATGGACTGCGGCAAAACATATAACATCAGTGAATACATCGAAGAGATAGACGAGGAGATGTGGGAGCAGATATCCAGAAGACCCTGTAACCGGGCTTAGTGTGGTGTTTGCCCACATGAAAGGAGGATTAAAATAGAACGGTATTTTGAACAACTCAGGAAGATATATACTTCCATGGACAGGGCTTACGATGCAGTGGCAGGCTATTATGGGTTTAACTGTGAGGGCTGTGAGGACAACTGCTGCAAACAGAGATTTTATCACTACACACTTGTTGAATATTACTATCTTTTAGAGGGAGTTAAAAAAGCAGAGCCTGAACTTGTAAGGACTATTCTCACACGGGCAAAGATTGTAACTGAAACATATTTCAAGGAACTTCAGATAGGAGAAATTCTTCCGCTTATGTGTCCTGTTAATTCTGACGGTCGCTGTACGCTTTATGAATACAGACCCATGATATGCAGACTTCACGGTCTACCGCACAAGTTTTTAAAGCCTGATGGCGCTGTTCAGGAAGGCGGCGGATGTCACAGGTTCGAGTTGCTTCACAAGGCAGCCGTGAGACTGGACAGAACCGTTGCTTACACAGAGCTTGCCCAGCTTGAAAAAGAACTCAGGGCAGAACTCGGCTTCAAAGGCAGGTACAAGAAGACAACAGCCGAGATGCTCATGGACATGGTTGAACATCTAAACCTCAATTTCGACTGAGACAATGATATAAGTGGGTCTCTGACCCAAGGAGGTCTCCCATCGCCTCGCTAATTATAGATGGATACAATGTCATAGGGGTGCTTCACAAAGACATCGAGGCTGAAAGACAGAGGTTTATAGAAGCACTGATTGAGTATAAAAAGCTCAAAGGTCATGACATAACCGTTGTGTTTGACGGTGTCAAAGGCGGCGAAGCCACTGAAAGCCGCACTGTTACAGGCGGTATCAGTGTAATATACTCGGCACTTGGAGAAACAGCAGACGCTGTTATAAAAAGAACCCTCACGCAGAGCAAAAAATACTGGATAGTCATAAGCTCGGACAGAGATATTCAGGCTCATGCATGGTCTTCAGGCTCAGTGCCTATTGACTCAGAAGACTTCCTGAAAGTGCTCGAAAGAAAGATGACTGCCTACGAATACCCTGATGAAGAAGAAGACGAAGAGTATGTGCCACGTAAAAAAGGCACTCCGAGGAGACTTTCAAAAAAAGAAAAGGCTCAAAAAAGAGCATTGAACAAACTTTAAGATGCTCAGAATGCTCTTAAGAGTAAGGGCGGTTGATGCCCTTATGCTTGTCTTTGTCCTGTTCCTCATATCGTTGAGCATTGCTTATAAAGACAGGCTTCCTGATGCAGGGGCACTCGTCTCTGTTTACTTTGCATTGCTTGCAGGGCAGGCTCTGGTGGCTTCAGTGAAGGGTAAAGGTGGTTTTTTCCGCCTCCTCTATGACCTTATATACCCTGTAATATACGTTGTCGTTATTTTCGACAGTCTCGGAAACCTCGTGCATTATGTCAATCCCAGAGACATAGACCCTTTGCTTATACGGCTTGATTACAAGCTCTTCGGCGGCTATCCCACAGTGATGTTCGAGGCTCTGGTTACCCCGCTTCTTACAGAGGTTTTTCAGATTGCATACACTACATATTATTTTATCCCTGTGGTGTTCGGTGTAGTTTTAAAACTCAGAGGCAGGGAAGAGGAATTCCAGAGGTCGCTTTTTTTGCTGGTCTTATGTTTTTTCCTTTCTTATCTGGGTTATATATTCATGCCCGCGCTTGGGCCGAGATACACTATCAGCCATCTTCACAGCACAGAGCTTACAGGTCTGTTCCTTGCCACTCCTATAGAGAGGCTGCTTAACAGCCTTGAGGGCATAAAAAGGGATGCCTTTCCAAGCGGGCACACTGCGGTTGCGCTTCTGGTGCTTGTGCTTTCACTGAGATACGAGAGAGTTTTATTCTGGATTTTCCTGCTTCCGGTTGCAGCGCTTATACTTTCAACTGTATACTGCAGATATCATTATGCAGTTGATATCTTTGCAGGCATGGGACTTACAATTATAACCGTATTTATTGGAGATAGATGTTATGACTGCTGGCAAAAAAGGCAATCTGCTGATAGTAGAGGACGAAAAGAAAATATCTGACATAACAAAGGCATATCTTGAAAGGGACGGCTACCATGTGTCTGTGGCAGAGACCGCAGAGAGAGCGATTAAGCTTCTTAAAGAGCCGTTGGACCTGATAATACTGGACTTGATGCTTCCTGACATTCCTGGTGAAGAGCTCTGCAGGTTGATACGTCAGGACTCGGACATACCGATAATCATGCTTACTGCAAAAAGCGCCGAAGAGGACAGAATAAAAGGGCTCGGCATGGGTGCTGACGACTATGTGGTCAAGCCCTTCAGCCCGAGAGAGCTTGTTGCACGCGTAAATGCACTGCTTAGAAGGACGAAAAAATCTGCCAAGACGCTGAGCTTTAACCAGGGCAGTCTTGTCATTGATGTGACAACCCATGAGGTAAAAAAGAACAAAGAGCCTGTAACCCTTACCCCTACCGAGTTCAGAATACTTCTTACCCTTGCGGAAAGACCTCTGGTGGTCATGAGCAGGCATCAGCTTGTAAATCTTGTCCAGGGCTACGACTTCGAGGGCTACGAAAGAACCATAGACGCCCATGTCAAAAACCTGAGACAGAAGATAGAGGACAACCCGAAAGAGCCGGTGTTTATAAAGACAGTCTATGGTCTCGGCTATAAATTCATAGGCATAAGGGATGAGAAATAAGCTCTTTTTAGCGTTCTTTATTGTAATTGCCATTGCTTTGGTCTCCAATCTTATTTTCGAGCGTCTGATTCTCAGGGACTTTGAGGAATACGCAAGAGGCGCAAGGGAAGACCAGCTTTACTGGGTGCTGGCTTCAGTGGAAGGAAGTTACACAGAAGACGGCTGGGATGAATTCTTGCTCAAGAATTCCCTTCACTGGGCTATCATGCTGGGCTTTGATGCAGAGGTAAGAGACAGCGCCGGAAACACCGTGCTTACCTCGAAAGAAGCACTTCAGTCTCTTTCACCTGCAATGAAAAGAAGGATGGAGTCCCTTGTTCATCCTGACAAACCCGAAGGAGAGTTCGAGGAGTATCCTCTTTATGTCGGCGGCAATGAAATCGGCTCGCTTCTTGTGCGTCCCCTGAGCAGGGAGGGACTTCAGCAGCAGAAAGAGGCGATATTCAAAAAAAGGGGAAGGACTTTTCTCCTCACATCGTTTCTTATTGCAGGCAGTGGTGCGCTGTTTCTTTCCTTTGTCTTCAGCCTCTTTCTTACAGGCCCGATAAGAAGGCTTAAACGTGCGGCTGAGGCCGTGGCAGCAGGAGATTTATCAGTAAGGGTAAAGACCGGCTCAAAGGACGAGATAGGAAAACTCACAGAGACATTCAATCACATGGTTGAGGCTTTGGAAAGAGAAGAAAACTTAAGAAGACACCTTACATCAAACATAGCGCATGAACTCAGAACCCCTCTTACTGTCATACGCGCAAACCTTGAGGCTGTTGCCGACGGAGTCGAAAGCACGGAAGAAGGGCTCAAAAATATAACAGCAGAGGTGGATAAGTTAATAACCCTTGTTGACGGCATAGAGGATGTGACAAAAGCAGAGGCAAGTTTCTTCACACCGGCAGAGTATGTAAAGGTGGGCATCAGAAGCCTGATTGAAGGCATTGCCCAGAGCATGCGCCCCATATTTAGAGACAAAGGACTCGAGCTTACTGTCTTGAAAGAGGGAGACATTGAGGTTGTAACCGATGTGGACAAACTCGAAAGGATACTGAGAAACATCATCTCCAACTCCTTGAGGCATACTGAAAAAGGCGGCGTATGGATAGACTACGGCAAGGGCAAAAAAGAGTTTTTTATAGAGATAAGAGACTCAGGAAGCGGTATGTCTGAGGAAGAGCTGTCCATGATTTTCAAGAGGTTTTACAAAGGCAAGGGCTCAGAAGGCGCAGGGCTTGGGCTTTCCATTGTAAAAGAACTCGTGGATGTAATGGAAGGAAAAATAGAGGTGGAAAGCGCACCCGGTAAGGGTACGGTCTTCAGACTGACGTTTCCGCTTAAGAAGTAGAGCGCTATTTGCGAACGCTCTCTATAAACTCTTCGATTCTCTTTTTTATTTCGTCCCTTGTCTTCCGGAAGGCATCCAGGATTTCCTCTTCTGTTCCGATTGTGCCTACCGGGTCTTCTATAGGCCAGTGGAGGCGTTTTATCTCAGGCGGTGTGTGCGGGCATGTCGCCTCTGCATGACCGCAGAGGGTAATCACAATGTCCATCTGCCTTAAGAGGTCTTCGTCTATGGCTTTTGACTTCTGGTTTGATATGTCTATGCCGATTTCCTTCATAACAGTGACTGCACGCGGGTGAACCACTGCAGAGAAAAGCCCTGCACTGTAAGGCTCGATTATTCCGTTGCCGAGAGTCCTTGCAAAACCTTCTGCCATCTGTGAACGGCAAGAGTTGGCTGTGCATAAAAACATGACCTTAATCACTGTTGCGCCTCCGTTAAATTTTATTTTATTTGTCTTTGCGGGTTTTCTTTTTTATCAGGTTTTCGGGTATTTTCTCAAGCACAGAAAGCAGGAGAAACCTCCTGAACATGTCCGAGGGCTCAAGGCTGTAGTGCATCCAGCGCCCTTCTTTCCTCTGCCTTACGAATCCTGCATCCTACATTCAACGTTGAAGTGCAACACAGAAGCGGCAACTTCAATCGGTGTTTTAACCCCCAAGCACTTTCTTGGGCGATTATTTATTAATGATTTAATTAGAGCGATCTGCTCGTCTGAAATCTTACTGAAATCAGTCCCTTTTGGCAAATACCATCGGATGAGACCATTGATATGTTCATTTGTGCCTCGCTCCCATGATGCGTATTGATGAGTAAAATAGCATTTGATGCCGATACAGGAGGCTATCTCTTCATGTCCTGCGTTCTCTGTGCCATTGTCCATCGTCAAGGTTTTTCTGGCTCTTCCGCTCTACCAGAGAATTAAGGGCGGCAAGGCTTTTCTTTGACACAAGACTGTCCCACTCCCAGTGCCCAAATTCCTCGCGGCTATCCACAGATACAGGTCTTTCCTCTATGGATATGCGGTTAGGAATCTTGGTTTTACGGGGTTTTCTGCCCTCTGTCTTCTTTTTTCGCCTGCTATGACAACGCGGGTTTAAGGGCAGAGCCACGCCCCTCTTTTGCTTGTCAGGCGAATCCCCCTCTCTTGACAAACTCATATAAACATATTAAAATTCATTTATATGAAAAAGATGGCGGGCATATTCAAGTTGTTTTCGGATGAGACGAGGTTGAGGATTCTCATGCTCCTTACGAAGAAGGAGCTCTGCGTATGCCAGATTATGGGAGTGCTCGGCATATCCCAGCCGCTTGTCTCGCATAACCTGTCGCTTTTAAGCAAGGCAGGGCTTCTTAACGAGAGAAGAGAAGGGAAGCTGATTTTCTATTCCGTGAAAAAACGCTTGCCTGCCCCGGTAAACAGGATTATAACCATATTAAAGAGTGAACTGCAGAACGACCCTGTGTTTATGAACGACATGGCGTCACTCAATGACTGCTACGAGTTCCAGAAGAAGACAGGCAGGTGCGATATGAAGACGTTCCGTGAGTTCATGGAAAGGCAGAGGAAAAAGAGGAGGAAGGTATGAAAGCTGTTTTTGCCTCGTTGGTCATCCTTCTCGTGTTTGCAAATACAGTGTTTGCAGAGAGAGTTGTCAGCCTTGATGAGGCTATAAACATCGCCCTCAGGGACAACCCTGAAATCAAGGCGTTTGACAATTCTGTTTCAGCGGGCAGGGAAGACATAGGAATCGCAAGAAGCTACCTCTTGCCGAAGCTCACGTTCGAGGAGAGATTCATCAGAACGAACAACCCTACGTTTGCATTCTCAGCAAAGCTCAATCAGGAGAGATTTACGCAGGCAGACTTTGCCATCAACTCTCTTAACGACCCTGACCCTATAAATGATTTTCAGACGTCGCTGTCGTTTGAGCAGCCTGTATTCGTAAGGCAGGCTTCGCTAGGGCTTAAGATGGCTAAGAAAGAGGCTGAAGCCCTGCAGTTGGACTTTCAGAGGAAGAAAGAAAAAGTCGCACTCGATGTAATCAAGACGTTTCTTAATGTGCAGACTGCCAAGGCATATGTAAAAGCCGCGGAAAAAGGGCTTGAGGATGCAAAAGAGCATAAAAGGATTGCAGAGGCAAGGTTTAACTCCGGTCTTGGGCTTTACTCCGACATCCTGAGGACTGATGTCTTTCAGAAAGAGGCAGAAGAAAGGCTCATTAAAGCGAAAAAGAACCTTCAGGTGGCAAAAAGAGCGCTTGGTCTTATGCTTGGCCTCAGTGAGTCTGTGGACGTAACTGAGGAGACTCCGGATTTGACATCCTTTGATATCGAGGCATACAGCAGTGCCGCTTTGCAAAGGAGTGACATAAAGGCTCTGGAGCAAAGGCTTAAAAACGCAGAGAATGCCATAAAGCTTGCCAGTGCAGGCTACCTGCCTGTGGTCGGTATCGGAGGCTCTTACCAGTGGAACGACCATGACAAGGCATTTGGCAGTGAGGGCGAAAGCTATCAGGTGATGGCTTTCCTCAGGTGGAATCTCTTTGACGGCACAAAGCGTGAGCATGAAAAGAAGAAAGCAGAGTACAAGGTAAAAGAAGTCTCGGAGTATCTCGACGGGTTTAAAAAAGAGGTCTTATTCAGGGTTTATGAAGCATACCTCGGTGTTGAAGAGGCAAGAAAAAGCCTTGAGCTTGCAAAGGCAAGGAAGGCATCGGCAGAGGAAGGGGTAAGGCTGCTTAAGGCACGGTATGAAAACGCCCTTTCCACCATAGTCGAGCTGCTTGATGCACAGGCAAGCCTTGATGCAGCAAGAGCAGGCGTTATCGAAAAGAACAACAACTATCTTATCGCTGTCTCTGAGCTTAAGTTTCAGAGCGGCTTAATACTGAAAAACCACTGAAAGGAGTCGGTCAGTATGAAGATAAATAAATATACAGTGCTAATCATTGCCCTTAGCGTCATTGTGCTCATCGCAGGCTGTAAGGGAGAAAGCGCCAAAGAAGAACTCTTGCGTCCTGAGGTCAAAGGGGTAAGGGTTGAGACAGTCAAGCCTGTCTCCGTAGATGAATACTATGAAGCCTCAGGCACTGTAAAGGCAAAGACCGTAAGTGTTGTGGCAGGCAGACTGATGGGNGCAGTTACGTCTTTGAAAGTAAAAGAAGGCGACAGGGTAAAGAAAGGACAACTGCTTCTTACAATCGACGACAGAGACGTAAAGGCAAAAGTGAAAGCCGCAGAAGAGGGATATAAAGAAGCCCTCAGTGCGCTTGAGTCTGCAAAAAGACAGAAGGAACTCGCTGACATAACTTATGAAAGATTTAAAAAGCTCTATGAAGAGAAAGCACTGACAGAGCAGGAACTCGACCAGATAAAGACAAAGAAGAAAGTGGCAGAGTCTGAATTTAATAGGGTTCAGGCTGTAGTCAACCGTGCAAAGGCAGCACTTAAGGAAGCAAAGGTTTATCTGAGTTTTACAAGAGTCACTTCCCCTGTTGACGGAATAGTAACGGAAAAGAAGACGGACATCGGAAGCATGACTGCACCAGGAGTGCCGCTTCTTACGATTGAAGACGACTCTGTCTACAGGATAGAGGTCAATGTGGATGAGGGGCTTCTTGGGGTGATAAAGCCCGGTATGACTGCTCAGATAACCATCGAATCAACCAGTATGAAGACCGAAGGAAAGGTTGTTGAGATAGTGCCGGCTGTAGACCCGATGACACGGACATTCCTCGTAAAGATAGAGCTAAATGGTAAGGGTTTAAGAAGTGGTCTTTATGGAAAGGTGAAGTTTCCTGTGGGAGTAAAACAGGCGATATTCGTTCCGGCTGAGGCAGTAGTCGAGAAAGGACAGCTTACAGGTGTTTATGCCGTGGATGAAGACGGAATGGTTACATACAGGCTCGTGAGGGTTGGAAAACAGTATGAAGATATGGTGGAGATACTTTCCGGTATAACCTCCGGCGACAGGGTGATAGTCAAAGGCGTGGAAGAAGCGATTGACGGTGGAGTGCTCAAAGAGGTGAGTGAAGGATGAAAGGTATCGGCATATCAGGAAGAATAGCTAAAGCGTTTATTACGTCCAAGCTTACGCCTCTATTGGTGATTGCCGCTCTTTTGCTCGGAATCTTTGCAGTAATTGTAACGCCCAGAGAGGAAGAGCCGCAGATACTCGTGCCCATGGTTGATGTGTTTGTTACATATCCCGGGGCGTCTGCAAAAGAAGTGGAAGAGCGGGTTACAAGACCAATGGAGAGGCTTTTGTGGGAGATAAAAGGCGTTGAGTATGTGTATTCGATTGCAAGGCCGGGCATGAACCTGACGATTGTTAGGTTTTATGTCGGCGAGGATATGGAGGACAGTCTTGTAAAGCTTTATAACAAGCTCATGTCCAACTACGACCTCATACCTCCGGGTGTGTCTCAACCGCTTGTAAAGCCGAAGTCAATAGACGATGTTTCGATACTTACTCTTACGCTCTGGGGTGACGGTTATTCCGGCTATGAACTAAGGCGCATTGCAGAAGAGATAAGAAACAACATAAAGCAGGATACTGACGTCTCGGAAATCTCCATTATAGGCGGGCAGAGAAGGCAGGTGAGGGTCATACTCGACCCTTCAAGGCTTCATGCCTACAATGCCTCTGCGCTTCAGATAATGGATGCGCTTAAGAAAGCGAATTTTGTTCTGCCTTCAGGGGCTTTTCAATCAGGAGGCAGGGAATACCTTGTTGAGACCGGAGGATTTCTGAAGAACGCCGAAGAAGTAGGCAATGTGGTAATAGGCGTGTTTAACGGAAGACCTGTATATCTCAGGGATATAGCAGACATCGTTGACGGTCCTGAAGAGCCTTCGGATTATGTGTTCATGGGGCTTGGTCCGGCTTCAGAGTCAACCAGCAGGGCAGGGCAATATGAGGCAGTAACCATAGCCGTAGCCAAGAAAAAAGGCGCTAATGCCACAGTGATTGCCCACAGGGCAATAGAAAAAGTAGAGGAGCTTAAAGGCTCTCTCATACCTTCTGATGTGAACGTGACCATAACGAGAAACTACGGAGACACAGCAAAGGAAAAATCAGACGAGCTTCTTGAGCACATGATGATTGCAACAATCTCGGTCATTGTTCTCATTGCGCTTGCACTTGGCTGGAGGGAGTCTATAGTTGTTGCAGTGGCAGTGCCTGTTACACTTGCGCTTACATTGCTTACAAATTATCTTTACGGCTACACGCTCAATCGTGTGACGCTTTTTGCCCTGATATTCTCCATCGGCATACTTGTGGATGATGCAATCGTTGTTGTGGAGAACATCCACAGGCATTTTAAGATGCGTAAAGGCGGGCTCTTGACTGCTGTGCTTGCTGTGGATGAGGTAGGCAATCCAACTATACTTGCCACGTTCACTGTTATTGCTGCACTTCTGCCTATGGCGTTCGTCTCAGGACTTATGGGTCCGTATATGAGACCCATTCCGGTGGGTGCATCTGCGGCGATGCTGTTTTCACTGCTTGTGGCTTTCATCGTAAGCCCGTGGATGAGCTACAAGGTGCTGAAGCATGTAAAGCCTACGAAAGAAGGCGGGGAGAACGAAAAGCTCCATGCGTTTTATAAGAAGGTTCTTTCTCCGCTTATTGACAAGAGGAGAAAAAGGTTTATCGCCCTTGGTGCAGTCGCCTTTTTACTCGGGCTTGCCTTGTTGCTCTTGCCTTTTAAGGCAGTGACCGTAAAGATGCTTCCTTTTGACAACAAGAGCGAGCTTCAGGTAATCATCGACATGCCTGAAGGCACTACCCTTGAAGAGACTGCGGCTTTGGCAAGAGACATGGGCGAGTACCTGAAGACCGTGCCTGAGGTAACGAACTATCAGGCTTATGTGGGAACTTCAGCACCGTTTAACTTCAATGGTCTTGTGAGGCATTATTTCCTGCGAAGAGGAAGTAATGTAGCTGACATACAGGTGAACTTTCTTCCGAAGCATGAAAGAAAGGCTCAGAGCCATGACATAGCAAAGCGTCTGCGTCCTGAGCTTAAGAAGATAGCAGACAGATACGGCGCACGCATAAAGGTGGCTGAGATACCGCCGGGTCCGCCTGTGCTAAGCACGCTCGTGGCTGAAGTCTACGGACCTGACCCAAAAAGGCAGGTGGAAATAGCAAGAGACATCAAGGAGATATTTGAAAGCACAGACGGCGTTGTTGATGTGGACTGGTTTGTGGAGGATGACCAGAAAAAGATAATCTTCGAGGTGGACAAGGAAAAAGCCGCACTTAACGGCATAAGCACTGATGCGGTCTCTCAAAGCCTCAGGATTGCACTTAACGGCATGGGCGCAGGACTCGTGCACTTTGAAAAAGAAAAAGAGCCTGTGGAAATCTTCTTGAGGATGCCGCTTCCAGAGCGCTCGGACATCGCTTCTCTTAAAGAGATAAAAGTGCCTTCACGTTCAGGAAAATTTGTGCCGCTTTCCGAGCTCGTAAAAATAAGAGAAGAGATTGCAGACAAGACCATATACCACAAGAACCTGAAACGGGTTACTTATGTGACAGGTGATGTGGCAGGCATAGAGGAAAGCCCTGTCTATGCAATACTGAAGATGAAAGAGAAGATTAAGAACCTGAAGCTTCCTGAAGGCTATGAACTCAAGCAGTATTCTGCTGTTCAGCCGTGGCTTGAAGACAGGTACGCAATGAAGTGGGACGGTGAATGGCATATAACATACGAGGTCTTCAGAGACCTCGGCATTGCATTCGGTGCAGTGCTTGTGCTCATATACATTCTTGTTGTTGCGTGGTTTAGAAACTTCCTTACGCCGGTTGTTATAATGTCGCCTATTCCGCTTACGCTTGTAGGCATACTGCCAGGGCACTGGATGTTCAGTGCGTTCTTCACGGCGACATCCATGATCGGCTTTATAGCGCTTGCAGGCATAATCGTAAGAAACTCCATACTGCTTGTGGACTTCATAGAGATGGAGTGGTCATACTGCGGAAGCCTTAAAGACGCAGTGATAAAGGCAGGCGCTGTGAGGTTCAGACCTATTGTGCTTACAGCAGCAGCGGTTGTGGTCGGCTCGTTCGTGATACTCTTTGACCCTATCTTTCAGGGGCTTGCAATATCAATGATGTTCGGTGCTGTTGCTGCAACAGGACTGACGCTGGTGGCAGTGCCGATTCTTTATTACGAATTCTTTAAAAACAGAACCTGCCCTCCTAAGCCACAGGAAGGGCGAGAAGGAGATTCAAATGTATAAGGCGCAGACTGACAGATGGTATCTGGAAAGAATAATATGGCTCATTGCAGGAGTCTTTGCCCTGGCAAGCGCTGTTTTTGCATGGGTGTGGAGCCCATACTGGTTGATTTTAACAGGGCTTGTCGGTGTAAACTTAATTGTGTTCGCCTTTACAGGCTTTTGCCTGATGGCGAATATAGTATATAAGCTGGGTGCAACACCCAGACTCCAGAAGGGTTAATAATCCCATTTTTAAAAATTGCAGAAGGAGGGCGAAATGTCCAATAACTATATATGCCTTTGGTGTGGAAGACTGTTTACAATCCAGCGTGCTGAAAATTCAAGTGCTGAAGAAAAGCAGAAGTGTCCGTACTGTGGCGGGGACAACATCGTAAAGCACAACCCGTCTGATTTGCTCAGCATGCTTATGGGTGGCGGAGGCGGTTGAAACCCTTGGGGTTGCTAAGACCGGTCTGGTCTTTTTTTAATGCTTCCTGGCAGACGAAGGCTTGACTAAGATATTCCCTAAAGGCTTTAATACCATATGCGAAAACTTCTTGCCATCTTTTTTATTTTTGTCTTTTCAGTCTCCTGCGCTAAAAAGCAGGAGGTAAAAGTCCGTCCTTTCAGCATCGAAGAGGCGTTTAAAGAGGCAAACGAGCTTCTGAAAGAAAAAAGATACGAAGATGCAAGACAAAAACTTCAGCAGATAAAAATGAAGGACGAGACAATGAAATACACCCCGCTTGCACAGCTGAGAATAGCGGACTCCTATTTGCAGGAAAAAGAACCAGAGCTTGCTGTTGAAGAATACCGGAGGTTCCTTGAGACATTTCCTGAACACAAATACTCTCCGTATGCGATTTACCAGATAGGCATGGTGTATTACGGGCTTATAGAAGACTCTGAAAGAGGCTACGGTGCTGCGTCAAAAGCGCTTGAGGCGTTCGAGCAACTAAACAGCAGGTATCCGAGAAACCCTTATCGTGAGGAAGTCGGTTTTAAGATAGAAAGATGTAAAGAGATAATAGCAGACCATGAATACCGGGTGGGTGAATTCTATTACAAGAAAGAGGCTTACCGCGGGGCATTAGGCAGATTCCTGGGGCTGCTTCAGAGATTTCCTGACTACGGGAAGGAACCTGATGTTCTCTTACGCATTGCCATAAGCTATAAAAAGCTCGGCGAAAACGAAAAGGCAAAGGAGTACTTCAGCCTGCTTATGAAAAAATATCCTGAAAGCAAAGCTGTGGAAGAAGCGAAAAAAGAATTCGCAGAACTCCCCCAGGACAGTGATTGACAAGTGAGAGACAGTTACTATCCGGTTTTTCTGGACATAAAAGACAGGGTTTGTGTTGTTGTGGGCGGCGGCAGTGTCGCCGAAAGAAAGGTCCTGAGCCTTCTCAGGGCAGGCGCTTTTGTAAAAGTCATAAGTCCTGAGCTGACAAAACGGCTTGAAAAAGAAAAATCAAAAGGCAGGATAAAACACATAAAACGCAGATACCGAAAAGGCGACCTTAAAGACGCCTTTCTGGTAATCGTTGCCACAGACTCCCCTGAAGAGAACAAAAAGATAGCTACTGAAAAACCCGCTTTGATTAACGTTGTGGATACACCGGAGCTCTGCACCTTCATAGTGCCTTCTACTGTAAAAAGAGGTCCGCTTACGATTGCCATTTCTACTTCAGGGACTTCTCCGGCACTGGCAAAGGCAATAAGAAAAGAACTTGAAGCCCTTTACGGCAAACAGTTCGGCGCTTATCTTACGAAAATCAAGCGTCTCAGAGCCAAAGCCATCAAAGAGATTAAGGACAAAAAAGAGCGGGAGAGATTTCTCAAGTCCCTTGCATCTGCTAAGATAATAAAGACATTGCGAGGGAAACAGAGTTAAGTATCATAAACACGAAGTCATGAAGTTTTTTAAGCTTACTGAGTATTTCGAGCGGCTTGAAGCCACTACAAAACGGCTTGAGATGTTCGACATCCTTGCCGAACTTTTTCGTGAGGCATCCCCTGAGGATATTGACAAGATTATATATCTCAGTCAGGGACAGCTTACCCCGCCTTTTGAAGGCATCGAGATAGGAATGTCAGAGAAGCTCCTTGTAAGGGCGCTTTCAGAGGCGGCAAACACGCCGACAAAAAAAATCGAAGACCTGTTCAGACATACAGGCGATCTCGGGCTTGTGGCGGAAAAACTCATCACAGGCGGACAAAAACCAGATGTGGCTCAGGTGTATAAAGAGCTCAGGACGATTGCTGAGACATCAGGCAAAGGCAGTGTGGAGCAGAAAATCAATCTTTTAAGCAGTCTCCTGAGGGGTGTTTCGGCAAAAGAGGCAAAGTACATTGCAAGGTTTGTCATCGGCAGGCTCAGGCTTGGAATCGGAGACCCTACTGTGCTTGAAGCCCTTGCACTTTCAGAAGGAGACAGAGGCCTCAGACCTGAGCTTGAAAGGGCATACAACCTGTGCTCAGACCTCGGGCTTGTGGCAAAGACACTCAAGACAAAAAAGATAGAAGGGGTGCGGAAATTCAAAGTGCATGTGGGCTATCCCATAAGGATGGCGCTTTGCGAAAGACTGCCTTCTTCAGAGGACATAATCTCAAAGATAGGCAGAGCAGCGATAGAGGCAAAGTATGACGGCTTTCGCTGTCAGGTGCATAAGGATGGGGAAAGAATAGAGATATTCTCAAGAAACCTCGAGCGCACAACCCACATGTTCCCAGAGATAAGGGAGGCAGCAAAGGCACTGCCTGTAAAAACCGCAATATTCGAAGGCGAGGCATTGGCATATAACGAAACCACTGGCGAACTCCTGCCGTTTCAGGTAACCATACAGAGAAAACGCAAGCACGGAATCGAAGCCATTGCAAAGGAATATCCGCTTAAATTCTTTGCCTTCGAGCTTCTTTACGCAGATGGAATAGACTATACTGAAAAGACATATCTGGAAAGAAGAAAAAAACTCGAATCCATAATCAAAGACAATCCTGTTATAGAGCCTGCCGAGATGTTCGAGACAGACGACCCGAAGGAGATATATAAATATTTTGAAGAGGCGGTTGAAAGAGGGCTTGAAGGCGTGGTTGCAAAACGCCTTGATGCACCTTACACTGCTGGTTCAAGAAACTTCAACTGGATAAAACTCAAGCGGAGCTACAAAGGTGAGCTTGCAGACACAGTGGATGTCTGTGTGGTAGGCTATTTTATGGGGAAGGGAGCAAGAGCAAGGTTCGGCATAGGCGCACTGCTTGGTGCAGTGTATGAGCCTGAGACAGATACATTCAAGACCGTAAGCAAGATAGGCTCTGGCTTTACAGAAGATGAATTTACAGAGCTTAAAAAGATGCTTGATGCCATTGCCCTTAAGCACAAGCATCCGAGAGTGGATTCCGTTATGGAAGCTGATGTATGGGTCGAACCTAAGTATGTGGTTACAGTCACTGCTGATGAGATAACCCGCTCGCCATCGCACACAGCAGGCAAGGACTCCGAAGGCGTGGGCTATGCCCTTAGATTCCCAAGGGCAGTGGGGTTTTTAAGAGATGATAAAAACCCTGAGGATGCAAACACTGTAAAAGAAATAATCGAGATGTTTGAACAGCAAAGGAAGGTGAAGGTTACATGACAATCACGCATTACTCATTCGGAAGTATTACGATAGAGGGCAAGACCTACACCTCTGACGTCATCATCTATCCTGACAAAGTCAATTCCTCATGGTGGCGGAAGCAGGGGCATTATCTTCAGCCGGTTGACCTCGAGGATGTGGTGAATGCAAAGCCTGATGTCGTTGTCATCGGCACAGGTGCAGTAGGCGTAATGCAGGTGCCGGAGGAGACTATAAAGTTTCTCGAATCAAAAGGGATAGAAGTTCATGTGGCAAAGACCGCACAGGCGGTTGAAATATACAACAGCATATCAAAGGACAAAAAAGCCGTCGCCGCCCTGCACCTCACCTGCTGAGGTGTCACAGACACCGTTTTACTTCAGAGTGGTCAGTTCAATTGCAGGCTCGGATTAAAACGGGTCTTTTTAAAACGGGTCTTTGACCCCTTTCAGAAGTTGTGCGACTATCGAGTATCCGCCGCAAGGGGACACAGTCCCTTTCCCCTTTCCGATTTGTGAAGTGGTTGCAATCTTGGAGGCTCTGAAATCACAGTCGTCAGCCACAAAACTGCATTTCCTGCATATAAGTGTTTTGATAGTTGCGTCTTCTGAAAAGTCATAACCGGAGGGAGTCTTCTTTACTACCTGCGTTAGTTCACCAGTGGAGAGGTTTCTCTGGAGAAAGGTGTATGTCCCGCATTTGAGTCTTTCCTTGCCCGGCTTGTAAAAACTACAGAACCTTTTGCATATAAGCTCTGTATATCTGCGGTTTTTCATTTTCGTTATTTTAACATTTTTCTAATTTTATTTGCAGTGATATCGGCGTATCTTAAAGGCTCGGGAATTCTGTAACGCCCTGTGCAATTAAGCACCAGATTTATTGATGTTTCAACGTCTGTCCTGTGTCCCGGGGACACAAACATAGGCTTTACATTATCTTTTGTTCTGAGGACTGCACCTACAGTCTCTCCGTTATAGATAAGTTTTGAAAACTCACCTTTCTTTTTGCCCGGCTCTTTATACCTGCCTACAAGAAGAGATTTTGCACAGCCGATACTCGGAATATCAAGTAATGCGCCGATATGTGAGGCAATCCCCATTCCTGCTGGATGGGCAATGCCCTGACCGTCAAAAAGCAAAAGCTCAGGCTTAATCTTTAATCTACTTACAGCCTTAATAACTGCAGGACCTTCCCTGAAGGTAAGATACCCAGGGACATAAGGAAACTCTATCTTTTTTATTGAAACTGCATCTTCAACATGTTCGAGCTCAGGGTATTTAAACAGACATGCCACTGCAACAATCATGTTGTCTACAAAAGAGGCATCTATGGATGCAATATATCGCGGGAGTTTTTCAAGCGGGATGATTTTTACCTTTTTTCTGAGTGTGTTCTGAACCTCTCGTGCATCCTTTACATTAGAAGGCCAGAGGGAGTCTAAATCCGTGCTCCTTAACCCTTGTGGCACTTCATGCAGTCGGTTGAAGGAAACGCCAGGCGACCGTTGTGACATGAGCCGCAGGACTTCCCGTTATACATATCGGTCATGCGCATGCGTGTAGAGCCTTTTTTCATAAGAAAAAGCCCTGTATGACAATCTCCACAGCTGAATGCCATGCTGTGGAATTCGTGGTTAAAGGGCACCCTACCCATGCCTCCGCCTCTGTAAATAAGCTTTTTGAGTGAATGGCAGGAGTTGCATGTGCCGGCAATTACCTGCGGGCGTTTGTGTCCCCTTACCTCGTGGCACTGATTGCAGTGGATGTCAAAGGCGGAGTGAAGCTCATGCGAGAACACTCCGGGCTTTGGCNCTCCCATGAAAGCTTCAAGCGAATGACACTTAAAGCAGGGAAGAGCGCTTAATGCCTCCTCTCTGCTAAGCACAGTAGGAGGTGATTCTTTTACCCAATAGACCCCCACTATGGGGGAGAATTTCTTTACCACCCTTGCGGATTCTGATTCTTTTTTTGCTTCGCCGTGTCCTCCTGCCTTTATCTCACCCGCATACAGGATGAGGAAAAGCAGAGGTATGAGATATACCAGCCTTCTACTCATCTTTTGCAGCCTCAGGGAAAAGATATTCAAATTCCCGTGCGTGTTCGTGCTTGAGGTCTTCAATAGAGATCTTACCTGTAAGCCATGTCCAGCTCATCGGGAACTTGCCTACCTTTAAATGCTCGTTGTAGAAATGCCAGAAAAGTATGAACACTATTGCAAGCAGCGCCTCGTCACTATGCAGTATTCTTAAAAGGGGCCATATCCAGCCGAGCGTGAATTCAGGGAAAAACTGGGAAGAAAACACCGGGAACGCAAGTGTAAAACCTGATACTCCGATAATTCCCATGCCCCAGAAGACCGCCCAGTAGTCGAATTTGTGAATGTAGCTGAATCTGCCGAACTTGGGCTTTGTCTTTGAAAGACCCAGGAAATAAAGATAATTGTGTATTACGTCTATAATGTCTCTTGGAAGAGGAATGATTGTTGTGACCGCCCTTATCTTCATGCCTTTGGTAAAGAGATAGCCAAGATATGCCACGTGCCACAGGAAGTCAAGGAGCATCGTAACACCGGCGACTCTGTGTATCTTGCCGGCTATCTCCGGTCCTCCCCATATTCTTACCCACCAGGCTGACGGCTCAACTTCTGGATATTTCAGTGCCCAGCCTGTAAACGAAAGCAGAAGGAATGTAGTAAACAAGATTATATGCTGTATTCTAAATATGATATTAAATCTTTCTATTTCTTTCGGCAGTTCTTTATTACTCATGGTGTCCCCCTTTCTTTTTCCTGAACACGTTGTCTCTTATTTCAGCGAATGCCTCCAGAAGTACATGGGATATGGTAAAGCCGAAGACACCGAAGACCAGTAGTATTAGTAATTTCTCACCGTAATATGGTATTGGGTTTTCCTTTCCGATATACTTGTGAGCAGGTGCAGCAGCAAACTTCTTGGTAGCGCCTGCATGACATTTACCACAGGTCTTTACCTTCCCTTCGCCTATTACAGGAGAGTCAGGTGCGTCCCATTTCGTAATGTTGTGGCTTCCGTGACAGGTATTGCATATAGGAACTTTTTTGTGTCCCAGTATGTATTTCTTTCCGTGGAAACTCTCCTTATACTTTTCTATGACGTGAGCGCTCATATCGTATTTTTCTACGATTTTTTCATCTTCGTGGCACTTACCGCAGGTGTGGAGCACATTGGCGTGATTGACGTGTGAGTTTTCATCCGTTTTCGGCACTATGTAATGCGGAGAACCGTGGCAGTCAAGGCAGAGCGGACCATCAGTCTCTTTCTTTACGAATATGTTTTCACCATGCACGCTTTCACGAAGCTCTTTGTAAATAGTTGGATGACAAATGACACAGGCACTTTGAGCAACAGGGTCTATCTTGCTTTTCAAGGAGACAAAAGGTATGAGTTCTGCTACATCAGCAGGTACATCGCCACTTGGCGGCGTATGTGGTCCAGTGCCATAGGTCATGTGACAGTCAGTGCACTGAAAATCCCCATGCACTGAGTCCGCAAATTTCTCGATGTCAATGTGAACATCAACAACCCCTTTTCTGCCCTCCATCTTGCCCTGCATTGCACTGTGACATATCAGACAGTCTGTGCTTGCGGCAGCGGGAACGCATAAGAGTGCTACAATTACAACTGCGAAAAAGAATTTAGTCATCTTGCCCCCCTTCCATAAATCTCCGAGGCTTTAAAATCTGTTTTATGAGTTGAATTATTATATAGAATTTTAATCCGATGTCAAGGCTTTTGTTTATTTTTTTGTCCGCCTGTAATTCCGGCACCAGAATATAAGGCAAAAAGCACTGCCACAAGCTTCCCCGTGGTTTCATAAAAAAACTAAATAGTCATTTGCCTTGCATTATTAAATGAAATCTTATAATGTAAAAAAGAAAAGAGGTATTATGGGCGCAAATAGCAAAGTGCAGGGGCTTCAGGACAGTTTCCTGAACCAGTTAAGAAGAGAAAGAATCCCCGTGGTTGTATATCTGACGAACGGTGTGCGACTAAAAGGACTGATAAAGGGGTTCGACAATTTCGTGGTTGTCCTCAAGGAATCAACAACACAGCTTATTTATAAGCATGCTATATCCACAATACTGCCTGAGAGAGATATTGAACTGAAAGAGTAGCAAGCGGTGAGAAATCCCCTTCCGACTGTTGACATAATCATAGAATGTGCTGGAGGTATTGTCTTAATCCGGAGGAAGAATCCGCCTCTTGGCTGGGCACTGCCCGGTGGCTTTGTTGACTACGGAGAAAGCCTTGAACAGGCAGCAGTAAGAGAAGCAAAAGAAGAAACAGGACTGGACGTTAAACTTAAAAGACAATTTCATACATACTCAGACCCAAAGCGCGACCCAAGACACCATACAATAACCACTGTTTACATTGCCGAGGCGAAAGGAAATCTTCAAGCAGGCGACGATGCAAAAGCAGCAGCAGTCTTTACAGAAAAAAACCTGCCGGAGGACATCGTCTTTGACCACAGAGATATACTCCAAGACTACTTCACAGGGAGGTACTAAATGCTTAAGCTGATGCGCAAACACGCAAAGTATTTTTATGTGCTGTTCGTTGTGGTAATCTTGTCGTTTATATTCTGGGGCGTGGGCAGAATAGACGAAAACAATGCAGTCCCTCTTGCTGAAGTGGGAGAGTGGAAAATAACACTTGAGGAATACTGGCGCACATACGACAGAATAGCAGACCTTTACAGGGAGATATATAAAGAGAAATTCGACGAGGAAAAACTGAATCTGAAAGACAAGGTCTTAAACCTTCTTATAGAAGAAAGAGTGCTTCTTATTGCAGCGGCAGAGGCAGGCATAACCGTCTCTGACGAGGAGCTTGAAGATGCCATTACCCATGACCCTGCATTCACAAGAGACGGTGTATTCAGCAAGGAGATATACCTCAGGACACTTGAGCTTAACAGGCTGACACCAAGATACTACGAAGAGGCAAAACGCCGTGAGCTCATGCTTAAAAAGATAAAAAACCTTGTTTATGCATCAGTGGATCTTTCTCCCTCAGAGTTGAAAAGCATAAAGGATGATGAGACAGCCAGAGAGACCTTCCTTGAGGCAAAGAGAGAGGCAGCGCTCAGGTCCTTTGTCGAAGGACTTAAAAAACAGGTGCGTATAAAGGTAAATAAAGACCTTATTTCATGAAGAAACCCTGTCTGATTCTTGGGCTTATGTCAGGCACTTCACACGACGGGGTTGATGCCGCACTGGTAAGTATCAGAGGCTCGAAGATTAAACTCATCAGGCACTGCCATTTCCCTTATCCGCCTGCCCTGCGAAAGAAAATCTCCTCTGCGTTCACTGGAAACGCATCTGATATCTGCAGGCTTAATTTCGAGCTTGGAGAAGTGTTTGCAAGAGCGGCAGTCAAATGCATAAAGGCTTCAGGCGTAAACCCAGGGGATGTTACTGCCATAGCATCTCACGGACAGACCATCTGCCATCATCCACCTGAGAAAAATAAGAAAGGCTCTACACTTCAGATAGGGGAGTCCGCTGTCATCGCCCAGAGGACAGGCATACCAGTTGTATCAGACTTCAGGGTTGCTGACATGGCAGCAGGTGGCGAAGGCGCACCGCTTGTCCCTTACGCAGACTACATGCTCTTCCATGGGAAAGGAATCAAAGCCGTGCACAACATCGGCGGCATATCGAACGTTACCGTTGTCACACCTGACATTGAAAATGTCTTTGCCTTCGATACAGGACCGGGAAACTGCCTTATAGATGAGGCGATGAAAACCCTCTTCAAAAAACCTTTTGATAGAGACGGAAAGACGGCAAAAAAAGGCACGCCTGACAAAAAACTTCTGAGAAAACTTCTCAGCAATCCTTATTTTAAAAAGAAGCCGCCGAAATCCACAGGAAGAGAGACATTCGGAAGAGAACTCTTAAACAAAATACTGAAAAGCCGTCTTGCTTCTGAAGACCTGATAGCCACGCTTACGCACTTTACAGCCCTGTCTATAAAAGATGCATATGACAGGTTTGTTTTTCCCGGATGCAAAATTGATGAGATTGTTCTTTCCGGCGGCGGCACGAAAAACAAATATCTGGTTGGGATTATCAGGGAGCTGTTCAGTCCGGTAAAGGTTAGTCTTATTGACGATTACGGTATTCCTGCGCAGGCAAAAGAGGCGCTTTCTTTTGCAGTGCTCGCCAATGAGACGCTTTCAGGAAAACCTTCGAATCTCCCAATGGTCACAGGTGCTTCAAAAAAAGTGATACTGGGTAAGCTTACACTGCCTTCTTAGAGTCTTGCTATCTCGTAGTTTTCCTGATGGAAGTTTGGGTCTTCGGTTACGATAATCTTAACGTTATACTGGTTTTCTATGTCTTCAATCCCCTGTCGTTCTTCATCGGACAGGAGTTCTGCGACCGCAGGGTGAGCCGTTACGATTAGTTTGTCCACGCCCTGACTTGCTATTTGTTTCAGCTTCCGGAAGATTTCATAACAGAGGGTGCGTGCAGACTTTACAAAGCCTTTTCCTTCGCAATACGGGCATGTCTCGCAGAGGATTCTTCCGATGCTTTCCCTTACCCGCTTTCTCGTCATCTGTATAAGCCCGAGGTCGGATATGTGGGAGATTGTGTTCTTTGCCCTGTCTTTTGCCATTGCCTCTGTGAAGGCGTTGAAGACCTTCTCGCGGTTTTCGGGTTTTTCCATATCTATAAAGTCTATTATTATGATACCGCCGAGGTTTCTGAGTCTTATCTGGTAGGCTATTTCTTTTACGGCTTCGAGGTTGGTCTTGAGGATTGTATCTTCAAGGTCTTCTTTACCGACGAACTTTCCTGTGTTTACGTCTATCACGGTCATGGCTTCTGTCTGGTCAATTACGATGTATCCGCCTGACTTCAGCCAGACCCTTCTTCCCAGTGCTCTTGAGATGTCAAGCTCTATGCCGAAGGCGTCGAATATTGGCTCACTGCCTTCGTAAAACTCTATTTTGTCAAGAAGCTTTGGAAAGTATGTTTTTACGAACTCTTTGACATCCTCGTATTCAGGTGCTGAGTCTATTACGAGCCGTTCCACGTCCTGACTCATGAGGTCACGCACGCTTCTCAGTATCAGGTCGAGGTCGCTGTAAAGCAGAAACGGGGCGTTTACCCTGTCTTTTTTCTTCTGGATGTTCTCCCACAACAGGGTGAGAAACTCAAGGTCTTTTCTTAGCTCTTCGTCGTTTGCTCCTTCACTTGCAGTCCTTATTATCAGACCGACTCCTTTTGGTTTGATGTCCTCCACTATTGTTTTAAGCCGGGCTCTTTCCCTTTCATCAGTTATACGCCGTGAGATGCCTACGTGCTCGACATTGGGCATGAGAACAAGGTATCTGCCTGGAATGGTCATATATGAAGTTACTCTCGCACCTTTGCTTCCGAGCGGGTCTTTGGAGACCTGCACAAGCAGTTCCTGTCCTTCCTGTATGAGTTCATCTATTAAAAGGTCGTGTCTTCTTCTCTTGGGCATGAGTTCGATGCTTACAGAGTTTTCCTCCTCGAAAAGGTGGGCGTAGTCGTCTATGATATCTGTTCTTATGTCGCCTACATAAAGGAATGCGGACTTATCAAGCCCTATGTCCACAAAAGCCGACTGCATGCCTGGCAGTATCTTGACGACCTTCCCTTTGTAGATGTTTCCCACAAGGCTTGCATCCCTTTTTCTTTCGACATAGAACTCAACTACCTGCCCGCCTTCAAGCAGTGCCACCCTTATCTCTTCTCTTGTAACGTTGATTAGTATGCTACCTGCCATGTCTTTTTAACCTCTAGAGGCAGTCTCCACTGCCCTTTAAAACCATACATGGAAAGCCTTGTTATTTCAAGCTCATGGGACGGTATGCCGAATATCGCCATGAGTATTTCATCGAGTCTGACCTTCTTGTCTTTTAAATCCCTTAGCATCAATCTTATTCTATTCGGTGTTATTGGTTTTGCATCTTCCACCATTGCCCTTATGTTCACTGTTCCGTTTTCCCTTTCTACAAGCACTTTGTCTTTTTCAAGAAAACTCTTTATGTCTACTGGCTCAGGGCATAGTATCTCGTATTCGTATCTTGAGATAAAATCCTGCAAGGATGGTTCTTTAGCCCTGATAGGGGCTATCTCCTGAATCTCGATGCCTTCTGAGAGTTCGCGATTTATCATCTCCTTAAGCGAGGCAAGGGAGGTGACAGGCAGTATTTCCATGTCGAAGTATTCCCTGAGTCCTGAGACTCCTACGCCAAGAGGCGGTCCGAATGCTATCTTTGGCGAAGGGTGAAACCCTTTTGTATACTCCACGATAACCCCTGCTCTTCTTATTGCGCGCGTTACATGGGTTATAAGCTCCCGGTGTGAAAGAAAACGCATGAGTCCTGTCTTTGAAAACTGCACTCTTACGCGTATCGGCTTGCGCGGTGGTGTCTCCTGAAACCTGACCCTGCTTGCCGGCATGTCTTTCTGCTCTTTGCCGTTTCCTTTACACTGAAGTCCGCAGCCTGTGCAGACACGCCTGCAGTCCTCTGTAAGCTCTACTGAATGCGCACGGTCAAACTCCTTTAAGAGAAATTCCTTCTTTATACCAATGTCTATAATTTCCCATGGCAGGGGCTCTTCTTTTGTGTATTGTTTTGTTGCGTACTCTTTGGCGTCTATTCCTGTTTTTTCCATTGCCTTGAGCCATTTCTGAAAGTCAAAAGCCTCTGACCATCCGTCGAGCCTTGCGCCTTCCTCGTATGCGGCAAGGAGCAGTTCAGCAAGCCTTTCGTCCCCTCTTGCAAATGCAGCCTCGAGCATGCTCATGTCTTCGTTATGGGTTTTTACGTTCAGCTTTTTCATTCTTCCGAGCAGATAGTTTTTCTTCCTCAGGATGTCTTCCATATTTGCCTGTCCGCACCACTGAAACGGAGTATGGGGCTTGGGGACAAAAGGAGATATGGCGACACTTATGTTTACGAATCTTGATGTATGCTTTTTTGCAATCCTGAGTGCTTTCATTGCCATCTTCGGTATTGCCTCTATGTCTTCTTCTTTTTCTGTCGGAAGACCTATCATATAGTAGAGCTTGAGGTTGTGCCATCCTTCCTTAAAGAGCGCTTCAAGTGCCTGTTCGTAATCGTCCTCTGAGAAGTCCTTGTTTATCACGCACCTGAGTCTTTCGGTAGCCGCCTCAGGAGCTATGGTAAAGCCTGTCTTTCGGACAGAGCGTATTTCTCTTAGAATGTCCTGATTGACAGCCTTAACCCTGAGTGACGGAAGCGACACAGACGTCATCTTAAACCTTCTTGTGAATGCTTTTATAAGCGGCAGGAGTGCGCTGTAGTCGCCTGCGCTTAAGGATGTAAATGCAACCTCTTCGTAGCCTGTGTTCCTGAGAGACTGCTCTGCTATCTCAAGCACCTTCTGCGGTGACCTTTCCCTAAGTGGTCTGTATATCATGCCTGCCTGACAGAACCTGCATCCCATGGTGCATCCTCTGGAGACCTCAATGTTTATCCTGTCGTGCACTATGGATGTGTAAGGCACTACAGGTGCAAGCGGAAAAGGAGCATCATCAAGAGATTTTATGAAACGCCTCTTTATGCGTGTGGTGTTTTCCCTGTGTATAGAGGGAACGTAAACGCCTTCGATTTCAGAAAGAGCCTGAAGAAGGGATTGTCTTTTACGGTCTCCTTCTGATTTCCATCTGAAGGCAGTCTCGATTATCTCTTCTATTGCTTCTTCTCCGTCGCCGATAAGGAATGCGTCAATGAAAGGAGATACAGGCAGCGGGTTTACTGTGCATGGACCTCCGGCGATTACCACCGGATGAGAGGTATCTCTTTCTGAAGACCTGAGAGGAATGCCTCCGAGGGAAAGCATGTTAAGCACAGAGGTGTATGAAAGCTCATACTGAAGGCTAAAGCCTACTATGTCGAATTCATACAGGGGTCTGTTCGATTCAAGGGAAGTAAGTGTGGTATGTGCTTCACGCATTGCACCGTCCATGTCAAGCCACGGGTGAAAGACTCTTTCAGCGGATGCATAGGGAATTTTGTTTATTATGTCATAGAGGATTTTAAGCCCAAGATGCGACATTCCAACATCGTAGATGTCCGGGAAGGCAAGGGCGACTTTAAGAAAGGCGTCCTTTTTTATGGCGTTTATCTCATTGTTTATGTATCTGCTTGGACGCTGAAAGCGTGAAAGGTTCATCTTTTTAGAATATCATCTGGAAAGTATGTCTGGCAAGGAAGGCAAAGGCAGGTGATTTGTGGTATGCTAAATGCCGATGAGAATTTCCATTATGAAAAACCTTCTGTTTTTGGCTCTTGCAGTTGTGCTCCTTTCTGCCTGCGGGAAGGAAGTAAGGCCTCCGTCCGAGGATTCGGTTATTGCGCTTGAGTCATTCGACCTTGCGGAAAACTTAAGAAGTGCCTATGTGAAAAAAGACTTTAAAGCATTCAAGAAATACTGCACAGAGACAGGCTATAGCGGGATTAAAAAAGAACTTAAGGAATTCGACAGCGTGGAGCTTTCCTTTACCCCCCGATGGGTGGAAATAGAAAAAGACACTGTGTATCTGAATGTCTCCTGGGAAGGCAGATGGACTGCCAAAGGCAAGACCTATGAAGAACGCGGAATGGCTGTGTTTGAGCTTAAGGAAAGACCTCTTAAGTTAAACCGCATACTAAGAGGCAGTCCGTTTAAACATCCTGAGGTCAAGGACATTTTTTAAATCTTAACGCTTCGATAGGGCTCTGCCCCAAACTCCTTGCTGCTTTACCCTTGCTACTTTTTGCTCGCCCAAAAAGTAGCGCAAAAAGGGCGCCCCATGAAAATTTCTATACGGCTTACTCGGTCTGCCTCCGGTAAAATTTTTTAAAC